>JAIBEI010000006.1 GCA_019459055.1 Thiobacillus sp.
TTCTTAAAAACGGTTTTTGTATATTGGGCTCTTTTTTTTTGGTCGGGTCAACCCCGTCAACTTCCGGGCCTAATGGGGTCCTCGTTGTCCACCATACACGCCATAAATCGTCTAATTCGCAATCTGGGATGAATGTTTGTCAGGAATCGTTGCGGTGTGCGAACTGGTTGCTTCTGCGCCCTTTATCCACGGCTGCGATGCCGCGACGCTTGATTTCCTGGGCGGGGACGACGTTCATGGCTGCTCCTGTACCTTATTAAGCACTGGTTTAAGCACCGCATGGTGTCTATAAAGCCACGATTTTACAGGAACCTGCAATGTGCAAAATTTTCACTTTGCTTTATCCCGGATTGTCCATTCGCCGATTCAAAACTCGTAGGGTGCGCCGTGCGCACCATGGAGCATGGATCGGTGCGCATGGCGCACCCTACTGAACACCTCGCGTGCCCAATGGACAATCCGGGTTTATAAGGTCTTGCCGCTGCGGATCACCCCTACGGCGATGCCTTCGATCACCAGCTCCTGGCGCTTGAGGTCGACGACGATGGGCTCGAAGTCGGGGTTTTCGGGCAGCAGCCGCACGGTGTGGCCGCGCTTCTGGAAGCGCTTCACCGTGACCTCGTCGCCGATCCGCGCCACCACCACCTGCCCCGCCTTGGCCTCGGCGCTGCGGTGCACCGCGAGCAGGTCGCCGTCGAGGATGCCGGCGTCCTTCATGCTCATGCCGCGCACCGTGAGCAGATAGTCCGCGCGCGGCGAAAACATCGCGGGGTCGAACTGGTAGTGCCGCTCGATATTCTCCTGCGCCAGAATCGGACTGCCTGCCGCTACCTGGCCCACCAGCGGCACACCGCCGTCGCCCTTGAGGCGGATGCCGCGCGACGTCCCCGGCACCAGATCCAGCGCACCCTTCCTGGCCAACACCTTGAGATGCTGCTCGGCCGCATTCGGCGAACTGAAACCGAAGTGCCGTGCGATCTCCATGCGCGTCGGCGGCAGGCCGGTGGTTTCGATCCATTCTTTGATCAGGTTCAGGATTTCTTCCTGGCGGCTCGTTAAATCTCGCATGGGGCTTCCTCCAAATACTGTATGCATGTACAGTGTACGCATACATAGTATAAATACCGAATCCGGAAAACGCCACTGCGCGACGGCATAACCCCCGCGCAAGCAAACAGGAGAACCCTCATGATGAAACTCGGAAAGATCAGCCCCCTCGCCTTCACCCGCATGAAGCAGCGCGGAATTTCCATTGCTGCCCTCAACGACCTGCTCGCCCGCGGCCAGGTGGAAAGGCAGTTCGACGGCGCGCAGGTGGTATACCTGGACAGCCCCACTCCCAATCCGAGCTGGACCAGCCGCCCGGCGCCCAGGCTGTATGCGGTGGTGGATGCGGCGGGCGAAGTGCTGACGGTGGAAAGACGGGTGCGACTGAGAGGGTAAACGGCGAAAGCGTCCCAGCCCGCCCTTCGTGATGCGGTGCGGGTCCATCCGGGTTTGCGTCATGGGCGGGTACTATTAGGCCTTTGTTTTGCGCCGTGCGCGCAGCCACCGTTTCGATGACCATCCCGGCAAGCAAGCCCCCCAGCAGGTTTCCGCACTCCCCCGACGCCGAACGTGTGCCCGGCGCCCATGTCCCGAAGGAATTGGCCAACCCCCACCTGCGGGACTGCATCGCACGTTATCAGGCCCGAATTCCCGGGCTGGCCGACGTGGCCGCGCAGCTGTCGCGTGCGGCCAGCCTCGATGCCCTCATCGCGCTTTACGAAGCCTGCTACCCCCTGCTGGAACAGGCGATGTGGTCCGGCGAGCCGGAGTTCCACCCACTGCTGGCCTGCTACCAGTCGCTGTTCCGCGAGCAGGAGGCGCTGATCCGTCAGCGCTGCAAGAATGCTCAAGTCAGCGACGAACGCCATCACTTCATCCTTGCCATCCCCGTGGCGGACCGGCCGCCCCATCTGCGCGCCTGCCTGGAGAGCCTCTACCAGGTGTGCACCCTGTTCGACTACGGCGGCCACGCGTCCGGCGTGTGGGAGAAAATCCGGGTCATCGTCAGCGAGGACAGCCGCGATGAAGACAATGTCCGCCGCCACCAGGAGCTCGTGGACGAATACCGCAAGAAAGGCCTGCAGGTCGTCTACTTCGGGCTGGACGAGCAATACGAGCTGCTGCACGCGCTGCCCCCGCAGCAGCGCGAACGCCTGGGCCATCTGCTCACCACCCAGCCGCGCGACGCCTTCTATCTCAAAGGCCAGGCTGCCAACCGCAACCTCAGCTACCTGAAATTCCTGCAGCTGACCGAAGACCGCGAACGCACCCTGTACTACCCGATCGACAGCGACCAGAGCCTGTGCGTGAACCGGCAGACCGAGGCCGGCGAAGAGGCGGTCTACGCGCTGAACTACTTCCACACCATCGACCGGATTTTCCGCAGCACCGACACCCTCCTGCTCACCGGCAAGATGGTGGGCGACCCGCCCGTGTCGCCTGCGGTGATGGCGGCGAATTTTCTCGACGACGTGACCGCCTTCTTCACCCAGCTCGCCGGCCTACGCAGCGAAGCGGCCTGCCAGTTCCACGGCGCGGGGCCGGTTGCGGGCGACGCCGCGTATCACGACATGGCCAGGCTGTTCGGCTTCGACCACCAGCCGACGACCTACCCCTACCCCTGCCGGCTGCAAGGCGCGCACGACCACGGCGCGTGCCTGGCCGACTTTGCCCAGCGGCTCAACGCCTTCTTCTTCGGCGAGCACCTCACCCGCAAAACCTGGTTCACCTACGGCAGCGGGTTTACCCAGCTCACCCCGGCGCGGACGATCTACCCCGGCAACTACATCGTCAACTACGCCGGGCTCAAGTACCTCATCCCCTTCGGCCACCTGCGGCTGCGCATGTCCGGCCCCACCGCCGGGCGCCTCATCGCCGCCGAGATCGGGCATCGCTTCGCCTCGTTCAACATGCCCAACCTGCACCGGCGCACCACCGAAGCGGGCCTCGACGACGACTTCCGCCCCGGCGTGGAAGTGGGCGAAGCAAGCGTCGATTTATCCAACGAATTCGAGCGCCAGTTCTTCGGCGACCTGATGCTGTTTTCCACCGAGGAACTGGTGAAGCACGCCGACGTGAACCAGCCCTTCGCGCGCGAGGCGGTCGAGGCAGTGATCGCGCAGAAGGAAGCCGAACTGCTCGCGCTGTACCAGCAAAAGCACGACGCCATCGTCGCCAGGAACCGGCAACTGAACGAGCTCGTGTTCGACGCCGGCCATTGGTGGCTGCGCGCGCCCGAGCTGGCGGACGCCCTGCGCCACGTCCGCGCCTTCATCGACAACATCGACCGCAACTTCGGCGCGCACGCCGCCGCCTGGCGCCAGATCCAGTCCGCCGCGCACCGCGCCGAGCGCAAGCGGCAGATCGTCGAAGCACTGGTGAACTACCGCGCGGAGCGGGATGCGTGGGATGGTTTGTTCTGAGGGCGAAGCAGGGAAATCTTAACCACCCTGAATCGTCATTCCGGCACACGCCCACTGCTGTCCGGTATGCTTTTATCCGAACCAGAAAAGCCTCGCGAACTGAATGTAGGAGGCCCGCCTCGGGCCGATGATGTGGAAATAGCGACAACGCGAATACCTGCCGCCGCGGTGCCGCCTGCATTCGGCCCGAGGCGGGCCTCCTACAACACCACCGTCTTAAAGGGTGACCGAATCCCTCGCCCCCGCAACAATCGCCTCGCGGCACGCCCGATACGTCGCCTCCGCCGCCCTCAGCGCATCCTCCGGAATCACCACCTCCGAATAATCGCTCCGCGCCCGGTCGATCCGCCCGCTCCGAACACGCTCCGACGTATCCCCTCGACGCGCCTTCCCCGTGTGGCTGAACACCTCGTACCGCTCGCTCAACGGCGAGTCCAGTTCCAGCCATGCCGTCAGCCTGGGCAGCAGCCTCTCCGGCGCGCGTACAAATAGCTCCGCATCGAAGTAGGTGTAGGGCCAATCGGTCGTCCGGCAAAAATCGGCCAGCGCCCGCACCCGCTCGACGTAGTAGTTCGCCGCTTCCACCGGCGAGGCATACAGATCCGGGTCCGGCTTCTGCCGAAACAGATGCACGATGCTCCGGATCGTGTGCGCCGGCTCCGCCAGCGCCACCAGAATCTTGATGTCCGCCAGCCCCAGCCGCTCGGGCTTCAGCGCATAGTCGTTGTGCAACAGCTTGTCGAAAAGATAGCGGCTCCCCGGCTTCAGCACCTCGTCTTGCCGGAACGCCTCCAGCTGCCGGTCCAGCGCAGCGGCCTCCTCGTAGCCGAGATGCATTTCGTAGTAGCCGTTGATCTGCGGATGCGAGCCGAGGATATGCCCCGCCAGACTGGTGTAGGCGCGCATGTGGCTCAGCAGGAAGATTCTGGCGTAGGCGTCAGGAGAAGCGCTCATTGCTTCAATCCGTTGTGGTCGTTCGTCAGCATTCTCATTTCAAGCATTGGAAATAGCCGAAAGCTTCCTCCCATTCGCGAATGGCGAATCGTGCCAATTATTTTCCTTTTAGTTATTAGGGAACGGCTGATTAATTCGAATAAGGTCGTCATTGCGAGCGCAGCGAAGCCATCCAGCGTAGTGATTAAGCGGCATGTCTGGGTTGCCGCGTCGCTGCGCTCCTCGCAATGACGAATTAATTAGCGCTTCCTTAGTTAAAAAACTGCTCAGGCTGCCTCGCTCTCAAGAACCAGCAACTCCTTTGTCGCCCGAGTCATTGCCACGTAAAGCAAACGCGCTTCTTCTTCAGTCGCCACTTCTTCACCACGCGGGATGCTCGCGCCGGGGATCGCCACCAGTGGAAATTCCAGCCCCTTGCTGCTGTGGAAAGTGATCAGTTTCACCGTGTCCTGCTTGTCGCCGAATTCAATGTTCATGTGGCCCGTGATCGGGATGCCTGCTGCGGCGAAGGCATCATTGATCACCTTACCTACGGGATTCCAGTTGCGATACAGAATGGCCATGTCCTTCCATGGTGTCCCATCCCGATGAGCTGCCTTGAACTGCTCGATGATGTATTTCGCCTCGTCCCTCAAAGTGGGCAACTTGATCAGCATCGGCTTGGGGCCGCGCTGGCCAGCGGATACCGGCAGCAAACGGGGTACGCCGTCCTCGCCAGCCTCTGACGGCATGAGCAGTTCTTTGGCAAAGTGGGCTGCAAATTCCAGAATCTCTTGCGTGTTGCGGTAGTTAACCTTCAGAACCGTCGTCCGTCCCTGCGCCTGCACCCCCACGCTCTTGAAGCTGAAGTTGAGTTTGTCCCCGCTGTGGTAAATCGACTGGGCATCGTCATACAGCACTAACAATGCATTGGTGAGGGGGTCCACCATTTGCACCACCAGCTTGAGCCATTCCGGTTTGAAGTCATGGCCTTCGTCGATCATGACCGCCTCGTACTGCCCGGCCGGGATCATCTGGTTATCCACGCCCCGGATGACCTTGTCCACCATGTCATCCCAATAGCCTTCCCGTTTGGCATTTCCTTCCGGCAGCCCCACGTTGTAGGCAGTCAACTGGCGATGGCACCATGCATGAAAGTTCTGCACAATGACCTTATCGGCCACGCCCTTTTCCTGCATCCAGTGTTCCAGCCGCTTGGCCAAGGCCTTGTTGTAACAAAGGATCAGGATGGGCTTGGTGCACACCTTGGCCAGATACTCGGTCCGGTAGCCGAGGATCAGCGTCTTGCCGGAACCTGCCACACCATGAATCACGCGGTGGCCTTCGCCCAGGCTGCGGGCAAGCTGCTCCTGCTGCAAATCCATCACCCGCAAAATATCGGGTAGCGCGGCAGACTCCGCTTCCACCTCGTCAAACAAACCACCCTGTTTTGCCGGCAGGCGTTCGGGAAACATGTGCCAGCGCACCCGGTCGATTTGCGGCAGGCCAAGCTTGCCAAAGCCGCCCACAGTGAACATATCCCACAGCCGTTTCTGGAAAGCTTCCATTTCCACCGAGTCGACCATCTCGTCCTGGCAGATCACCCGGTGGGATTCCAGCACTTCACCCAGGTCCGTGCTTTCAAACTGCTTGCGGCTGATGTTCGCAAGAACCACCCCGTACGCCCAGGGGAACAGCATCTTGCCCTGCATGCGTCCACTGCTGAAAACCAGCTGCGGGTCCTTTTCCAGCACGCCAACCACGGCATGCGCATATTGGCGGGCCTGCTCCAGCGGGTTGGCCGCATGCACCAGCCCTTTGGGGGTCAGCAGGGAAACGTCCGATTTGGTGATCGACTGGATCGTATCCAGCTTCCAGTCCTTCACCTCCAGAATCAGCAAGCCCCGTTTGGGATGCAGCACGACAAAATCCGGATGCCGCATCGATTGCCCGATTGGCACGTCATACCAGCACAGATAATCGTCTTCGAGTTTGGATTCCAACCGCTGGGCAAAGCGCCGTTCACCCGAGGTCATGCGTGAAGCGCAGGAGGAATAATTTGGAATAAGCGTGGTCATTTTCTGTTTACGGTTCAATAAGGGTTTTCTTGTACCCGCCGGCATAAATCGGACGGGCGCCAAAAATATCGGACCTAGTTTCTCTGCTGATCCGCTGACAGCAACGCGGCAAAAACCTCCGGCCAGAAACGATCGAACACCACCCAGTTGCGATATTTACTTTGCCACCACCCACGTCCACGGCACGCACCCTCCACCACCTCACGGACATCCGGGTCAAACGAATGCCACACCGAAAAATTTCTAAACGGCAATTTGTGGGCAACGACACGAGCACCACGAATATTGAATTCCCAACTCGGTAGTGCGGAAGTAGTAAGGGGTTTCTGATCTGCGACGGGCTCCGGTTCCGGCAGATTGATCCAGTGGCGGCGATGCGGATCAGCCACCACAGCATGGCGCAGCGTCTCCCAATCCCAAAGCGAGGACACCGAATTAGTCAGGACAATTTCCACCGCAGGCAGACCCAGGCGTCGAATCTTTTCCGCTTTTTCATGATCAACCGGATGGTGCACGGCAATTTCAATGACCATATCAATGGCCCCATGGCCGTAGACATCGGCAACGATTTCCGTGCCCTCCTCGCCACTTCCCAAGCGGTATTCCAGGGACACCGAGTCGAAGCAAGCCTCTGCGCGAAGTTGTAAACCCATGCCCTCAAGCTGCTGGGGCAGGATCAAACGCATTTCCTGCTGAATGACGGCCTTCGCTGCCAAATGGAGTGCGGTTTCTGTACAGCCAACCCCATCGGTCGCCAGGTAGTGGGAAAAGTGATGCTGTCGCACATCGCCATGCCGCCCAACCAGCTTCCCACCACATTTCAGGCAGACGCACTCGCAGGCCAGGCCATTGGCCACTTCATCGACATGCACCTTGCGGCCATCTGCCGCCAGCGCAAAAGTCATGGTTTCAGGTTCGTATGGCATGATCAAAACTCCGTTTTAATAAGCAGACAGAGCCAATCTGGACCACCGCATGCTCAATAAACAGTCTGAAACCCTCTTCGAACCCACCGCGACGGTTAACCAAGTTATTGAAACAAAAGGCGAATCAATACCAACTGGGTTAAGTGATTTTTCTGCCACCAAAGAGGCTGCCCGATGCCTGGAAGGCTACGTCTCAGCCCATGACGACGGCACTAGGCTGTTCCGTTTTCTCTCGGCCTTAGCCGCTGAGGTACTGGCTGACCTCAATAAGGGGGGGGCTGGGGAAGTCGCCACAATTAAAATCCACAATAATTTGTATCCACATGGCGCGAAAGAGGACGCAAGCAACAGGGTTAGCGGCGCTTGGAATGACTGGGTAAAAAAGAGTGAAGATCGTTTGATTGGCTTGCAGGACTACGCGGCTAACCAAGGGTTGGACTATTACCCTTGGCCAATGAAGAAGGGGGATAGCAAAGGTGGTTTCGGTCGGCATACGCACTATGCCATTGAGGTGCGCCCTATTGGGAAGCAAGCACTAGAAAGCCAAGCCCGCGAAGTAACGAGCGTGCCATATGCAGATATCCGCTATATCCGCGAGACAACGCCCAAGCCCGCCTGGTGGGCAAGCTGGTTCTTTTCAAAGGAATTCCACCTGGCAGGTTGGCGAAGAATCCTGTTCCTGACCCCGGCCATCCTCATGCTGATAGCCGCGCTGGGTGTGTTCCTTGTCGTATGGTTCACCCTGTCCCATCAGCAGGCCATTCCACCTAGCCGCATTCTGGTTTTGGTTGCAACCGCAGCAGCAGCCGGCTACTTCGCCTGGATCATGGTATCGGGGGTCGGCCGGCTAGGTGACAAGCGCATCATCATGGCGCCGGATATCCTGATCGGCTTCCGCGAATACGGCGTTCAGCTAGAACTCACGCGAATCGACAGCACACCCCGTGCCGCAAGTCGGCTGGGGCTGGTGCGTTATGCCGCCACCTGCCCAATCTGTGGCGCAAAGGTACAAGTAGAAAGTGGTGGGCGTGAATTCCATGGGCGGCTTGTCGGTCGCTGCCAAGAAAGTCCGGACGAACATGTTTTCAGCTTTGACCGGGTTACGCGGTCAGGGAAGTATCTGAGAGCTACCAGCCCGCACTAACCTATGCGAAAAGCGCAGCGAATCCCTCACGTGTAGCACCACCACTGCGCAAGTCGAATGAATCAGAGTGCACGTCCACACATAACACATCCACCCGTGGCCGTAATTCACCGACCGAGGGCAATTCAAACGACGTCTCTTTCGAGCCAAGTAGCCCCTCGTACCATGGATAGATCAAAGCCAAACGCTCACATTGGTATTTGGTGGCATAGGCATGCATCTGATAAATGTCTGCGGGTGTTGGTTTCAAATACCCCGACCGACTGACCTCCACGCGCTTCCACTTGGTATCGCCAATTGCGGCAACCTGAGCACCACGCCACATCACCACGTCCGGCCTTAATCCAAATGCGCGATGAGTCGCCGACCCAGAAACCGATGCCAAATAGCTCCCAGTATCCTGCGAGGACACCTGCAGGTTGCGGAAGGCCCCCGCACGCCGGCGCAAGACAGAAGCGATAGCCGATTGAAACAGAAGATTCATGTCGAACAACAAGCCAGGCGACTCGTTTTGGCCGGCGCGTAGATCGGGGGATTGAAGCGAAAGAATCCAGCGCACCCAATCAGCCACAACTCGATAGCGCATCGCATGCCGATTAAACACCAGGCGTTTGAGGTCCCGCATCTCAACCTGGGTTTCGTCCACCTCATCAAATACCGCCATCAATTCCACCCAGCGTCGATTTAACTCTACGCTACGTATCCACGGCCTAACCGCTCCTAGACCCGTCTTGATAAGTTGGTTCCAAACATTGTTGGCTGTCAGGTCATCAAAACGGCAGGCAATTCGATCAGGGCGGTTGGAATGGACCGCGAATTGACGACTGGCAACAATACAACCACGCACAACTTGGAGGTCTTCCTCATGCACCTGATATTGGCGCAATAGGCCACCACGAATGATTTCGGTTACAGCATCAAAGAAGGCCGCGATAAAAACCTCAAGCAGCGGTGCACGACGCAGGTGCTGGCCAACCGAAAGATGCTGAAACAAGGGGAACTCTTCTGCTTCACGTAGCAATCGCAGAAGCACACCACGGCATTCCTCAGCCGGCTCAAGGTCAGCAACCTTTGGGAGAATCTCCAGCATGCGCTCCCCCAGGCTCACTACGCCGCAATACTGGGCGAGCCGTACAGAGCGATATCCACGCTCGCAGAAACCTGGCCGGAGTTCGCTCAGGATCGAGAGATAGTCCGCTTCGCTATTGGTTAGCCCTGCCCCAGCGGCGTGTTCGCCGATAGGGATGGGCCGATGCTCAAACGCAGTGAGCTGTGGAGAATAAATTGCCGGTGTCACCGGTTTAAACCACTTCGTCTATCTCTGCACTAGCCACAGCTGAAGCGTAAACCCCGCTGAAACTGTCCTCAGACCAGCTGTCATCCAGCGTGACGACATATTTTGCCCGCTCAACCACCGTCCCATGCGCAGGGCTGCCCGGAAATAAGTCCTTATAGCGCAACTTCTCACGCCCAATGAATGGCGGGGCTGATGGCCCAACTGCAAGAACCATCGCTACCCGTGACAAATCATCAAAGAAATACTCTTGCAACAACGGAATGATTTGCACGCGGAAAACCCGACGCAGATCAGCAAGCGAGGTTGCTGCCATCAGATAGGCATGCCCAATACGGTGATCACGGTCCAGCAAGTACTCCAGCCGGTCATTGATGCGTTTGAGTAGATTGCCTAGGTGAACCGCCCCAATATAACGATTGATCACCTCATAGTTCGGCTCCATCTCCTGAAACTCGAAGCGGCGTCGCAGCGCAACATCCAACAGCGCGATCGATCGGTCCGCCGTATTCATCGTCCCGTAAATATCCAAGTTGGCTGGCACGCCAAAAGGTGGCTCAGCCACATCTGCCCCATCTCCACCTGGAAGCTGCACCACCATGCCTTGCGTCACTCGGCCTTCGTCATCAAGCACTACCCGCTTGTCAGTCTCGATCAAAGTAATGAGCTCGCCAAATACCTTAGCAATGTTGGCGCGGTTAATCTCGTCAATAAAAAGTGCATAGCGTTTGGAAGGGTTAGCCCGTGCTTCATCGCAGATTTGTTTGAAGATGCCATCAACCACACGAAATTGTGTCGTCCCATCTTCGGCCGTCATGACGGGACGAATCCCGCGAATAAAATCTTCGTAGCTAAATGAGGGGTGGAATGTCACCACGCGGTACCGTCGAATGGGCTCCTTTGCGCCGCTGGGGCCTACCTTCAGCAAGCGTACAAGCTCGGCAGATTCCTCATCCTGTTCTTGCCAATCCGATAGCAACTCCCATTCACCGCTTTCGCGTTTTGAAAAAATATAGGGTGGACGGCGAATGCTGACCTTTACCGTCTCCACAGTCTCAGGTGTATGTTCCTGCAAGTAGCCCCATAGCGTTGCATGCACAGATGCCGATGTTCGGCCACGCTGCTTTGTTTTAGCCTGCACTACAGGGTGATTGCGAATATCGGGCACTCGGGCGGAGCGATTCAGGTCTGCGAGTGTTGCCGCAATGACTGGCCGCCAACCGTAGTTGGTAAGGAGCTCCTGTAGCCAGGTGTCATAGTCCACTTCGCTAGGCGTATCCGTATAGTTTGCGTACTGCTCTTGTAACCAATAAGTCTTGCCAGTACCCGGCGGGCCATAAAGAATCAAATTCTTAGGTGCCTGCTTACTCGAAAGCGCCATCGAAGCACTGTTGCCTGTGCGTTGTGCGGTGCCCGTGGGATATGCATAGCCAAAGGCGCTCTGATTCAAGAGCGCGTTACGTTTAACACCCGGCGCTGGATCAAAGTCATCCAAGGTTAGAGGCGTCTGCAACGGTTCGAATTCAGTCACATACAGCCAGGTTTTAAAGACCTCTGAGTTTTTGGGGCCTTTTCGCGTTTTCTTCACCGTCTCAGCGTCGGTAATCTTAGGCCATGGGCTTTCTATCCCGTCATTTCCATGCGATGTACGGAATTGTTCGACCTTCATGCGATAAGGAAAACGTCCGCTACCCGAATTCAAGTAGAAATAAAAGGGCTGCTGCAATGCTTCATGGAATTCATCTCGTATCGGAAAACTCCACCAACTTGCCCACCCTCCCTTGGTGGCAATCGCTGCTTGCACTCGCTGAACATCACTTGCGCTTACGCTACCACCCCAGGTTCCAAGCAAGCAAAGCCCACTTACACGTTCTGTATTTCGCGTGTCGATCACTTCAAAACCTAAACGCTCAAATACCCGTGCGGCTTCATTGGTCGTAAACGTAAAGTCATTAGGCACACCTAGCAGATTTCTGAACACCGATTTAATGGATTTACTTTGTTCATCAACAATGACATGGCGGTAAGCCTCGACCCCCGGTTGCGTCTTCCATTGTTGTTCCGTCGTTTTTTTGAAGGCCTCCTCAACATCTTTTACCGAGAAGCGAAACTCTCGACCTTGCATCGTGAACGCAATTTTTTCGACCTCTTCTGGGATATCAGCCACACGGTATTCACCGCTATCACCAATGCGCCAGAGCAGATCACAAATGGCACGAAAGTCTTCTGCCAGAATGGTCTCCGCCGGTAGTGAGCTGATGTCGTATTTTTTGAAATAGACCACCGCTTGCTCATAGCGTGTGCCAATGCCTTGCGCTGCAAGTGAACCGGTTGGGAGAGGGCCCGGTTCAAATCCATTTGGCGCAGGGAAATTGGCTTGAAGCTGTTGTAGCCATGTCACACGTATCTTGAGGGGCGTATCTTGAACACCCATGGCCAGGTTGAGATAAACCGTGCGCATGTCAGCAGCAAAGGCCAAAACAACGTAGATCCCTCGTTGGATACCGTTTGTAAGACGTGGATCCATAATCCCAATCCACGGGACCGCAGCCCAGTTCCCAGGCAGCTTCGTTCCCTGTACGACAAACTTCTGTGTGCCATTGGGTGTATTGATTTTTTGCGCAATGCCGGCCGGAAAGGTGTCACGGATAAAACCAGCAAGGGGGTGATCTCTAAGCGGCTGGGTTTTGGCCGTCAGATATTCACTAGCAACTCTTTGGATACCCTCTCTGATGCCCATGTCTCCCCCTTTTGTTTTGCGTAGAAGGTCACGCATGACCATTCATTTAATGTCTGAAGTATTTCTGCCAGACACTGAAGTGTTTATTGCTGGCCCAATTTATCTATCTCTTCTCGCTAAATCTCTTGAAGGTCAAGCAACCAGGCGCTGAGTCGATCAGGTTGCTGTGCCTGTCTCAACAATAATTCATGTACAGCGTAGTGTGGCCTGTGTTCGTCAAGCTCACCATGCCACTCTGCGATCTTGGCATGTAGCGCCACTGTTGTTACTTGCAGCTCCCCTTCCCTGACCTTTTTGCGTAAGGTCCTTCGAAGACTGTCGTATTTAAGTTGGAATTCCTCGGTCCACCTATTAGGTAGTTCGAGTAAAGATTGCAAGTTCTGCAAATGTAAATTCTTTGTCGAGTCCGTCGCCGCACCTTCAACACGCGTCAATGGCCAATCATGGATAAGCGAGTACGCCCCAAAACCTGACCTAAAATATGGGTGAAACCAGTCACCAAACGCATTTGCCGCGCCAGCCTGAAAGACATCCTTCGTCCCCTTGCATGGAGGCTCATTACATCTATGACAGATGGGAGTGAGATTGTGAGGTGCGATGGAGAGAAGCGGATACTTCGCCTTTGACACCCAATGATCAACTTTTGGGTTGCCTAGCGGGCCACCACAAAATACGCAAACCTCTAGCCCGTTCAATTTTCTGAACTGTTCAACGAAATCTTTGTAGAAAATGCGACGTGTTTTGCTGGGTTTTCCTGATGTAGAAAAAGGCACCCCAACACTCTTAAGTCTTTCGTAAAATGCCTCGTTGAGTTCTTTGAAGGCATTCCATTTCGGCAAGCCTTTCAGTGGTGCTGGCCAAGCAGCGTGTCGATGCTTGAATTGGCGGTCTGCATCACGAACCTCTTTGATCCACACCTGCAGTCTAGCTTTAGCTGTATTGGACTGCCCTGCTAATTGTCTAGCAGCTTTGAGGAGCCGTTCATGTTTTGGTCGTGGCAATAGAAAATTCCAAAGCCAGGTTTGAACGCCTTCGTCTGGGTGGACAGCCGACAGTGCACTTTTGGAAACACCAATCGGCTTAGTCGCAGGTTCGCATAGCCAAAGAACAAGGTTAACCTGCAAATCAAAACCTGCCTGAAGGCCTTTCCAGCACCGCACTCGATGGATTGGCCTAAGCATCTTTTGGCCCCTCTCGCTCCAAACGGTTGAGAATGGTGCGAAGTTCACTTCGGTAGTAACCCGACCCCATTTCTTCTACCAAAGCTTTGATTTTCGCCACATCCAGTTCGGTGCCTGTAGCGGGATCCATTAGGGACTCGATATATTCCTCGGCTCGCTTTCCAATACTGTCATGGGCACCAAAAATACGAACCATCAACTCACTTGGGTCGGTGGCAAAGGTCTTATCTTCAATCGTTACGGCCACAGAACCCGCGTTTGTTTTCTGCACCATCACAATCTCATCGTTGAACACGTCCGATAGCACGATCGCTGAGTGTGTGGAAATCAGTACATCGTTGGCCGTATTGCCGATGGCTTCATCGATGATGTCGACGATCTCGCGTTTCCATTTATCGTTGAAATGAGTTTCCGGTTCGTCGAGCAACAGCAACGCATCTTGCTGACCTTCCAATAAGTGGAACAAGGCCATGCGGCCCAACACCATTTGCTCACCATCCGAGAGTTCTTCGTAGCGCAGTACGCCAATGTCCTGCCCGGGAGCCGTCTTGGTGCCCGCATCGGCCACAGGCTGGCCGCGCAAGCGCAAGAGCACATCATCGAACAGACCGGCCTGATTCAACTCCAGTAAACGGGTGAATAGCTCAAATCGTGTGGCGTCCTTCGCGCCACCCAGCAGCACCCATAGCGCCTCGCCCTGTGTGGCGCAGGTGGCGAGCTCGTCGCTTGCGGCTGAGCGAGTCGGCAAGTCCATGGGGTTGAAGGCGCCTTTCAGATCGAAGATAACGGTACGGCGTGCTTCCAGTGGATGCGGCTCGGAAACCACCTCCCCTGCGCAAAGCCACCAGTCATGCGCTGTCTCGCGCAGCTTTCGGTCCCAGGTGGCTGTTTGCAGACGGCTGCGAAAACCTACTGATACTAGGTGGTGCCAGCCGCCACGCTCCAGTAGCTCTTGCAGCGCATTCTTATTGTCATCGCGGTGGCGCAGCTTGGCCATGGCTAAGTCTATTTCGGCGCGAGCCGTGTAGTCGGAAGTCTCGATAAAGGCTTGTGGCAAGGCCACCGCTAGCAGCGCGCACTTAAGCAAGGTGGCATCGAGCAGAATCGGGCGGCGGAACGAACCAGCGTCGGTCGCTGCAAAGTTCTGGCCATTTTGTACCGTGCCGCGTGCCTCTTTACGTGCGGCCTCCAGCATCGTCTCCTGGGCATTCGTCCAGCCTGCTGGCCGTTCGTCGCTCAATATGTCGTCGCTCACTTCCAGCAATCCTTGTGCAACCTGGTTGCGGCTCCAGACAGAACGCCAAGGGCGCAAGTCGCCGGTTGTATAGGCCAGCACTGCCTTGGGCATCGCGATGCCTGGGCTTTGTGGCCAAGTGCCGCGGGGAACCAGTGCGGCGAATCCGTTCGGCCCCGGACCGGCGCGCATCAGCTCGATGGCATTCTCAAGCCGCTCGGCCGGGGTATCGTCGGGCCAGAAAAAACCGGACGACACCCAGATGCTCGCTTCGGACTTGGTCCCCGGACAGTCGATCAAGAAAGTGTGATGGTCAGAATGGCCGCGGCGTCCCAACTCGTACATCAAACTCACGGGGAAAGGTGGCAATCGCTCGTCCGCCAGCGCCAGAAACACCTCGGCCACCGCACGCAACAAGTTGGACTTGCCGCTGCCATTAACGCCCACCACAAAGCGGATGGCGCAATCGCGCGCTAACGGCGAGCCACTGGCGAAACACACCTTGATGTCGGAGATGGGTGGGTAGTTTTGCAGGTGCAGATAACGAAGACGCATGTCTACTCCTCCAGCACGATCTGACTGACCTGCACCCCAAGCCTATGAGCGAGGTCAGCGGCCAGTTCATTGAGCGTGGCGTAGTGCTTGCCTTGATCCACCAGCTCAGTCCGGTCCTTGTCATTCTCATCGACCAAGTCTGCCACCTGGAACATCCCACCTGCACCGGCGTGCTCGGAGGTCTCGAAGTCCGGTACCACTGTGAAGAAATACGAGGTTTCGCCCGCCGATAGTGACTTGCGCAAGGCTGCCACGTCGGCAAGGCGTGTGAACTCTTCTGGCCGCAGTGGACGAAAGGCCTTGAGGTATTCGCGCACGCCGCTGTCCAGATTTTGTTTGGGTAAGGTCACCTTGGCGATCAGGCCCAGCGCGGCTAACTGGCTCAGGGTGCGGCGGATACGGTTGTTCAGATTGGAGCCGAAGGGCTGTAGGCCTTGTTGCATCTCGATATCATCGCAAAAGCGGGAAAACACATCCGGGTCTTCGGCCAGCAGCGGTTGTTCAGTCTGCTTGCAGTATGTAGTAATAGCAGCGAACACCTGGCGCTGGAATTCGCTCAATTCACCGAGTAACCAGTGGCGGGCGGAACGCTCCGAGTCTTCTGCACGCGCTGGGGTGAGTTTAGGCTCGTTGGCGGGTTGACTGAGCTTTGCGCCGCGTCCGCGCAGGAGTTTGTCGCGTATGTTGGATGCCGCAGCAACTTCGGTGGCGTGTTGTTCTCGCCAAGCGGACGTTGCATCTCCTTTGAGAGTCTCGACTCGAAGCACTTCAATTAATCTGTCCATGCAAGTGCGTGATAGTCGAGAAGCCTTCACCGCTTCAAGCAGAACGGTCAGCCGCCGGGAAAACTCTTGCTGTAAGGGAACTGGCGGCTTGGGTAACTTGATGCCTCGAACGATGTCGAGGTTCAGGTTTTCCTGCTGGCCACCTCTGCCGAGTGAACGCACCGATTCATATGAAAGTTGAAGCCAAACCCATAAATAGTCGGGCAACAAATCATCACTCGGAAAAAGCGCAGCACATGCCTGGTTACAGGTAGCGTCAATCAGGAGCTTTCCGGTACGCCCGCGTGTTTGCCCTTGACCGTACATCGCCAGCATTACAGTTTGCTTCGGGTAGGCCTTCGCATTGCTACGTTGAATGCCAAGCTCTGTTACACGCTCCTCAGTCGAAGCAATGAGATCATCTTTCAGATCCGTTGATTTGACCCAGGCAATACTGCCTCCGTAGCTATCGGCTTGCTCCCGGGGAGGCGTTCCACCTGTTCCGACGGTAACAAAGTTGCCGAGTTTCACGGCCGGCCATTGCGCATTGAACTTTGGATTGGGATCACCAAACATCTCAACGAACAGCTGGCGTTTTGTTCTAGCCAGAAGGTCATCGAAGTCGTCCCGACGCTTAGCCACAGCCTCCGCCTGCCGTAGCACATTAATAATGCGCTGTTGTTCGGGGAGTGTGGGGAGGGGAATCTTGAATGAGGCAAGAGCGCTGCTCTCAATGCCCGCTTGGCTGACCCAGCGTTTGGCCCGCGTCTTGGAATAACCCATCGCCCAAAGCAGGTGTAAGTAACTGGCTAAGTACTCTGGCAAAACCAGTTCGCGTTGTACACGCAGTCGCGTCATATGGTTTGAAAAGACGTATTCGCCTTCTTGATCAAACACTGCGGACTTTCCGACCCACTCCTCACTATTGGTGTTGTTAAAGATGACGTCGCCTGCTGTCAACGTATATCGTTCTGCCTCCTTGATACTGGCCGAAATGTGCTTAATTCCTTCGAGGGTGATTTTTCCATCTGGCGTGACGTTGTGCGTGCGAATCTGCGGTGTCGTGCCTTCATCTTCTTCGCCAGGTTTTTGTGCGAATCCTGGCTGCAGATCAAGAACGACATTTCGAACGGTCGTCTCTCTCCAGCTATCTGGCAATCTCATTCCCGCCCCTCCACCATTGCTAGCAGCTTGTCCAACCCGCTGATGATTTGCTGCTCGGTGGTCTTGAGCTCACCAATCAACTCGGCCATGCTCTTATCGCTCTTGAGCTGTGTGAAGTCGAAAGGTTTGTATTGGCCGGCGGAGAGGTTCCAGTCGCGGGCCTCGATGCAGTCGGGGTCGAGCAGGCCGTCCTTAAGCTTGCCTTTTTCGTCATAGAGGCCGGCTGCGAGCATGGCCGCTACATAGGCGGGGCGAACCAGGCCATCTGCATTGTGAGAACCGATGAGCTGGCCATCATCAGACGGCCATTCGTCGTTGCGTTCCCAGGCACGCACCGGTACCACCCAGTGCTTGGTGGCTTTCAGTTCGCTGGGCTGATCAATCTCCAGGCTGCGCAACGTTACGTCAAAGCCATCGAGCTTGGCGACTTCACGGGCGACGGTTTCCAGGGCTATTGTTAGGTCTTCGACCGGTTGATATTCAGGAAAACGGTTGTCTGTGGCGTGCGTAATGTAATGCCTGTGGGCGTCGAGGCCGGTGTTGAGGCTGTCCTTGATGATTGCCTTCCATAGGGGCAGCGCCGGGCCATCTTCAGGTTCGAAGAAACGCTGTTGTACGTCGCGAACGGCACGGTTGAATTCCTGCTGCGGAGTCTTGATGACTTTTTCCCATTCCGCGATGGCTTTCTCGATGCTTATGGGGGAAGCCTTACTCTGGGAGCCTCGGCGCTTTTTCCAGATTGGTTGGCTGGCTGGCGCGAAGAACTGAATCACCAGGTCGTAAAGGCTGCGACTGGCCGCATTGCGAACTTGTATCTCAGCAGCCTTTGGGTCAGCCGGCAGCTCTGGAAACAGTTCGTGTATGCCCCAAACCTGCCCATCCCACATGTCGGTGTCAGGCAGCGCAGCGAAGGCCGTGCCCGCTGGGGTAAGCTTATCGGCGGTGTCACGCAGCAGTGCCTGACGCCAGCGCTCGGCGTGGAAGCTCGGTTGCAGCAGGGTTTTCTCATGGCGCAGCGCGCCTTCGCGGCCGTGCGCTAGCCAGGTCTTGAATTTTTCCAGCGCGTCCCATAGGTCGTTGCGCTGGCCGGGGCGAGGATCGCGTTTGGCGTTTAGTGAGTAGCCGTCTTCTTCCACTTCGTAGAACCAGACGTGCTCGGTGCGCGGCGCGGCGCTGCTCGGCAAGCTCTGCTTATCGTCGCGGCGGGTTTCCTTGCGGAAAACAAGGATGGAGGTTTTGACGCCGGTGTAGGGCTGAAACACGCCGCCGGGCAAGGAAATTACACCTTCGACAACGTGCTCGGCGAGCATCTCGCGGCGCAGACGCACATGAGCATCGGTGTTGCCGAAGAGCACCCCCTCGGGAATGATGACCGTGCAACGCCCGCCCACGTGCAGCAGGTCGAGCATCAGCCACAGGAACAGCAGCTCGCTCTTGTTGGTAATCGACTCATCTTTCTTCTTCCCGGCACCCCCTATCCGGGGAAACAGCACGGTATCGGGCTCCAGGTCACCGCTATCCACAGTGCCGGTAAAGGGCGGATTGGCCAGCACGAAGTCATAGGTTTCCGATTCCAGAACTTGGGCAAGCTGGGGCTTGCCGTCGCGTTTACTAAGCGAGTCGCCTTGCAGCAGGTGAGGATCGGTCACATCGTGCAGTACCAGGTTCATCCAGCCGATGCGGGCCATGGTGCGGTCGTTATCGAGGCCCACGAAGTTGGCACCGTGATGGATGGCGGCATATTGCTCTGGTGTTGCGGCGGCGCCATCGGTGCGATGCGGGGTGCCGTCCCATTCCAGCACCAGATTTTCTTGCGCCGAGTACTTGCGCATCAGGTACTGCTGAGTGCTGAATAGGAAGCCGCCAGTTCCGGCCGCTGGGTCGATGACGCGCTGGCCGGGTTCCGGATCCAACAGCTCGACCATAAAACGAATCAAATGACGCGGCGTGCGGAACTGACCGTTCTTGCCGGCCGTGGCCACTTCGCTGAGTAGGTACTCGAAGGTATCGCCCATGATGTCCTGGGCGGCTGATCCTTCACCAGCGCGTGCAAATAGCTGATCAATTGCATCGATGGAATCTGACAGCACCTTGCCTTTGTTGGGGTCGAGCTGAAAGTAGGCATCGGCCATGCGGTTGTTGAGGCTTGCCAGCTCGGTGCCATCAGCACTGGCGCTGGTGAAATGCTTGTCGAGTTCCCTCAGCCAAGGGAAAACCACGTCTATCAAGTGTTTGGGATTGGTCTTCTCCTGACGGATGTAGCTCCATTTGCAATCTTCATGTCCAAAGTAGATTGAAGGAAAGCCACGCTGTTGGCGCTTAAGATCGATGTCCTCCAGCCGCTTGAGGAACAGCAGGTAGGTGATCTGCTCCACGGCCACCAAGGGGTTGGTGAGTCCAGCCGCCCAGAAGCGGTTCCAGAGTTCGTCGACTTTTTTCTTGATATGAGGGGCAAGCATTCAGAGTGTCCTTTGTGGTTCAGGCTGCCTCGTCCAACAACTGGTTGGCGAGGTTGATGAGTTCTTCGATGTCCTGCGGTTGAAACAGCGATTCAACACGACCGATACGCGAGAGCGGCGGCTCGCTAAGCGCTGCCCGAGTAATGCGACCATGGCGCAGTACCGCAGCTTTCACCGCCCGCAGAAAGTGGATCTGGTTGGCGCGCAAATAGCCGTGCGCGGCGATGAATACGTCAAATGCCGCATTAATACGTTCTTCGCGGTTGGGTAGATGCGCCCCTTCACAGAGGATATGGCGCAGAAAGTCGGCCAGCGAGGCAGCGGGCGCCTCGAAGGCTTTGCGCAAGGTATCTTCGGTGACGAACAGGTCGGCCTGGTTGAGCGTTTCGCTAACGCGTTCAAGCTCGTCGTCGTCCAGATTTTCACCCTGCCTAAGCTTGGCAAGCTCGGGCAATTGGTCGGCCAGTCTTCGAACAAGCGCCTCGACCTGTTCGCGATAGCTTTCGGCAAACGCACCTTCACCGGTGGGTCCGTAGATGATCCAACTGCGTTGGGTGATGGTGTCCGGTAGGTTGATTTCAACCGTGCTGCTGGGGACGGAAGTGCGGTACCGCATTAACGGTGCAAAAGTGTCTTGCAGTGTGGCGAGCCTGGGCAGGTCGAGGTGTTGCCAAAAACCTGTCGTACTAACCCAGGCACGTTGCTCTTGCGCACGTTGCACTTCAGGGATGTTGTTGGCAAGGCTGGCTACGGCTTCCTGAATGCGTTCCGTCACCTTGGCTTGTTCACCTTTGTCGGACTTCAACCATGCGACGGTGAGCCGCTCGCACCAGATGCGGAACTGGAGTTCATCCAGGCTCCAGAGTGGAGCCAGTCGCATCAAGGGCGCAATGGTTTTGGCAAGGTGCTCTTGCGCTGCTTGGCTAGGCTCGGGCCAATGCTGCATCAGCGCATCCAGTTCGTCCCAGTGCGGGCGGACATTGATGCTTTGACGTGGCAAGGCAGCCAGCATGGCTTGCAACTCCAGGATGACTGACTGTGTGTCTTGTTGTTGGGCATGCAGAAGTAGCCACTTTTCAAGGCGCAAGCGGAAAAGGCGTACTGGCAGGGGTTCACTTGGGTGATCGACCTCGCCGTCGGGCTTGAGCTTGAAGTAGGCGAAGTTCTTCCAGTGGTCGATGATCAAAAAGTCTTGCTTGATCTCGCCTGTGGCTTTGTCGGTGTGCAGACGCGTGCCGCGTCCGATCATTTGCCAGAATTTGACCCTACTGAATACTGGCTTGGCGAAAACAAGGTTTTGGATCGCGGGTATATCTACACCTGTGTCGAGCATATCCACCGAGATGGCCACACGCGGCATGGTCTTGTACTTGAAGTCGTCCAACGTTGAGTCAGCGCGTTCCATATGGCTGTCAATGATCTCAGCCATTCCCTGACGCTGTAGCTCGGGGTAAAGGCGATTGAAACTCTCGTAGAGGCGTTTAGCGTGGGCATGGCTGACGGCAAAGATGATCGTCTTGTGCGGTAGCCCTCGGACATCTTTGCGGCTCTTGTCCATAAACTCGCGCACCATGGCATCGTTGGTTCCCTGGTTGACGATGCCCTTTTCGATGTCGCTACCTTCGAAGTTGAGTTCGTCGAGATCGACACCCTGGTCACGCGCCATTTGCTTCAAGGGCTCGGGCAGTGCATCGCCTTGAATGCCTTTGAGTTGGAAATTTGTTTGGGCATCCAGAACTCGATAATTGACGAGGTTTTTGTCCGCGATGGCCTGTTCGTAGCTGTAGTAGTAGCTAGGTACGCCATCACCACAATCGAATAACTCAAAGGTGTTGTGGTCGATGTAGTCAGTGGGTGTAGCGGTAAGGCCAAGCTGTATCGCGTCGAAATGATCGAAGATCGTCCTGTAGCGCTGATAAATCGAGCGGTGGCTTTCGTCCGCGACGATCAGGTCGTAGTAGCCGATGGAAAGGCGCTCGTACACCTGCATCATGCTGGGATAGGTGGAAAACTGAATGCGTGCCCCGGAGGTTTCACCACTTTCAATACGGGCTAGGCTCTCATTGGGCAAGTGCGTTTTGAATTCCGACATGGCCTGCCGCACCAACTCGCGCCTATCGGCTAGGAACAACACGCGTTGTACTCGTTTGGCACGTAACAGGGTGTCAACAAGGGCGATGGTTGTACGGGTTTTGCCTGTGCCGGTTGCCATGACCAAAAGAAACTGCCGCTTTGCAGCTGAAATCCCTTCGGTTACGCGACGTATTGCTTCGCCCTGGTAGTCGCGTCCGGCAATGGTGGCGTTGATGGTGACTTCACCAAGCGGACTTGCAAACCTACGTTGGTGTGCCAGACGCTCAAGGTCATCGCGGGTATAGAAGCCGGCCACCTTTCTGGGCGGATAGCCTTGGCGATCCCAGAACTGAATTACATTTCCATTAGTGAGGAAGATGAATGGATCAATCCCAAACTTGGCCTGAATAGCATCGGCATAGTCCGCGGCCTGTCGTTTGCCAGCCATTTCGTCGCGCGAAGTGCGTTTAGCTTCCACGACCGCCAACGGCTTGCCATCAGACCCCAGCAAAACGTAGTCAGCGAACTGGTCACCGCCGTATACCCCTTCGGACTCACCAGTGCGAAGGATCATCTCCTCGACTAGGGTGCGCCGATTCTTCGACCAACCCGCACGAGCCAATCCCACGTCTATTTGACTAGCTCTGGTCTCTCCCTCAGTTTTGAAGTCGCTTCTCATCCGGCTCACATGTTGGGGACGCTAGAAAGGCGTCACAGCTGTGAGGGGTTGGCCCATATTTTCTTGCTTTTGTTGTTCTAGTCGCTGAGCCAAGACACCACCCCCTTGTTTGTTATCAGCCGAATCTTCGCACATCCGGCGAGGGTAGCCGACAGCAATCTCGGCGTGTCCGCCCTACCCCTTCCCCGGCCTGCGCGTCACAGCAGCTGCGAAACCTCGAACACCGCATCGATGCCCTGCCCGTTCCAGTTGTATTCGAAATAGGCGGCATGCAGGCAGTTTTTCAATAATGCCGTGCTGAAGGCAGCCAGGCATTCGCCGGAGGGGTGCCGCACCGAGGGGTAAAGAATGCCGCGTACCCCGTCGGACCTGAGTTTTCGGTCGACGCCTTGGGTATGACCATAGTCGTCAGGATCGGCGATGCGCGGGTCGGCATGGCTTGCCCCGCGCAAGTCGGCCACCTCGCCCCTCTCTTTCACTGTGTAAAGCCGCATTTGCAATCGCATGGGTGGCTCGTGGGTGGCCTCCATGAAAAGGGCCGCGTGATACCGGGTTTCGGCGATGGCGGTGTCCTGCTTGCGTGCGCAATAGAACACCCCATAGGTGCCGTCACGGAAGCGGCTGCCCTGCGGGTTGAGGTCGGTGAAGGCGGCCATGATGCAGGTACTGCCGGGGCCGAACAGCCGCTCTTCGGGGGGAACCAGATTGATCTCGCCGACTTCGTCGCGGATGCGGTCGTTGGTCATGGCCTCCAGCGCATAGAGGGTATCAAAACCCTCGGGGCTGGCAGCGCGCGAAGTTATCCGCTGACATGAGCTAAAGCCAGCAAATGAATTACCTGCTGCTCGGGGCGCACATGTTTTTTAGCATCGATTCAATCGACACAGTTTCTCGACATATCGATCAAACGCACTTCATCGACCTATCGTTTTGGAGACCGCCCTGCCTTCCCATCCGGTTTCCGCTGATGCGCCAGATTCTCAGCGAGCTTGCCGTCGTGTTCGCGCGGACTATGCTGGCTATGCAGGCATTAGATTAATCACGGCTGCTTGCTACGCGATGACATAGGGGTATAGGATTTCCGCACTCCAGTAATTCGGGGTCAATAATAGAAATCGCATATCGCATATAGCTAGGTTTGCATTTGATTGTGCCTGTTCACTTTCCATATCAATACCGAGGAGATTACGATGAGCAAAAAAGCAGCCCCCGAAAAGTCCACCCCTTCCGAAATTCCATCGCGACGCAAATTCCTGACTGCAGCCGGCGCCACGGCCGCTAGCGCGGCGGCCATGGGTTTCCCGATGATTGCCAAGGCGGCAGCGCCGATCACGTTGCGTTTTCAGAGCACGTGGCCGGCCAAGGACATTTTTCACGAATACGCGCTGGACTTCGCCAGCAAGGTGAATGCGATGTCCGGCAAGGAACTCAAGATTGAGGTGCTGCCAGCGGGTGCGGTGGTCAAGGCCTTCGACCTGCTCGACGCGGTCAGCAAGGGCACGCTCGATGGCGGCCATGGCGTGATCGCCTACTGGTACGGCAAGAACTCGGCGGTGGCGCTGTGGGGCTCCGGCCCGGCCTTCGGCATGGACCCCAACATGCTGCTGGCCTGGCACTACTACGGCGGCGGCAAGGAGCTGCTCGATGAAATCTACAAGAGCATGAACATGGACGTGGTGTCGATGCTCTACGGTCCGATGCCGACCCAGCCCTTCGGCTGGTTCAAAAAGCCGATCACCAGCGTCGAGCAGATGAAAGGCGTCAAGTTCCGCACGGTGGGCCTGGCGGTGGACATGTACAAGGACATGGGCGCCGCGGTGAACCCGCTGCCGGGCGGCGAGATCGTGCCGGCCATGGACCGCGGCCTGCTTGATGCGGCGGAGTTCAACAATGCATCGAGCGATAACCTGCTGGGATTCCCGGATGTGGCCAAGGTCTGCATGCTGCAAAGCTTCCACCAGCCCAGCGAACAGTTCGAGATCCTGTTCAACAAGAAGAAATACGACGCGCTCAGTGGAGAGCACAAGTCCATCATCAAGCATGCCATCGAGGCGTCGTCGGCCGACATGTCCTGGAAGTCGATCGACCGCTACTCCAAGGACTACATCGACATGAGCAGCAAGAAGGGGGTCAAGTTCTACAAGACGCCTGATGCCATTCTGCGCAAGCAACTCGAGGCCTGGGACAAGATCATGGCAGCCAAGAGCGCAGAGAACCCGGCCTTCAAGAAAGTGCTGGAATCCATGCGCGCTTTCGCCGGCCGCGCGGTGCGCTGGCAGAACGACACCAACGTCGATTACAAGATGGCCTACAACCACTTCTTCGCCAAGAAGAAAGGCTGACCTCCCGTAAAAACCGCCGGCCTTCGAGCCGGCGTTTTTTTCACCGGACACACCTTATGCAGACGCTGTTGCTTGCCATCGACCGGATTACCACTTTCGTCGGGCGTTTGTTTGCCTGGGCAATCGTGGGCCTGACCTTGCTCATAACGTGGGAGGTGTTTTCCCGCTATTTCCTGAATCACCCCCACCCCTGGGCGCTCGATGCCCAGATCATGCTGTACGGCACCCTGTTCATGATGGCCGGCGCCTACACCCTCGCGCACCAGGGCCATGTGCGCGGCGACGTGCTCTATGGCCTGCTCCGCCCGCGCACCCAGGCCAGCATCGACCTGGTGCTGTTTGTATTTTTCTATCTGCCCGGCGTGCTCGCGCTCACCTGGGCCGGCTGGACCTACGCCAACGAATCGCTGGCCATCCGTGAAAACACCTTCAGCCCCGATCCGTTGCCGCTGTACCCCTTCAAGTTCGTGATTCCTGCGGCGGGCTTCCTGCTCCTGCTGCAGGGCATCGTCGAGATTCTGCGCTGCGTGGTCTGCCTGCGCCTGGGCGACTGGCCTGCCCGCATGAAGGATGTGGAAGAAATCGATCTCGAAGAACTCAAGGCCATGGTCAAGGATAAAGACGAAGCTGCGGAGGCACGGCCATGAAAAAAGGACCGCTTATCGGCTTCGGCATCATGGGGCTGATCCTGCTGGCCATCGCCCTGTTCACGCCCTGGAGCACCCTCAACACCGGCCACATCGGCATCATCATGCTGTGCCTGATCGTGGTGGCGATGATGATGGGCTTTCCCAGCGCCTTCACCTTGATGGGCATGGGCGTGCTGTTTTCCTGGATCGCCTACCGCTCGGTCGATCCCGGCATCGCCGTGCAGCAGACCCTCGACCTGGCCGTGCAGCGTGCATACGGCGTGATGACCAGCGACGTGCTGATCGCGGTGCCGCTGTTCCTGTTCATGGGCTATCTGGTGGAGCGCGCGAACCTGATCAAGAAGCTGTTCCACGCCATCCACATCGCCACCGCGCGCATTCCCGGCTCGCTCGCCGTGGCCACCCTGGTGACCTGTGCCATCTTCGCCACCGCCACCGGCATCGTCGGCGCGGTGGTCACGCTGATGGGCCTGTTGGCGCTGCCGGCCATGCTGCGCGCGGGCTACGACACCAAGCTTTCCGCCGGCGTCATCGCAGCGGGCGGCACCCTCGGCATCCTGATTCCGCCGTCGATCCTGCTCATCGTCTATGGCGCGACAGCCGGCGTGTCGGTGGTGCAGCTTTACGCGGGCGCCCTCTTCCCCGGACTGTTGCTGGCGGGGCTTTATGCCGTGTATGTCATCGTGGTGGCCTGGTTCAAGCCGGAGTGGGCGCCCCCACTGAGCAAGAAGGACCGCACCGTGCCGCTGCCGCCGCACATGACGCAGATGTCGGCAAGATACGGCACGCGCGCCGTGCCCGCACTGCTGCGGACGCTGTTCGGGCAGCGCGACGCTACGATCTCGCGCGCTGCCGCCGGCCGGGACCTGCTGATGGTCGGCCTGCCGGCGCTGGTTTTCGTGCTCATCATGGGGCTGACCTGGAATACGCTGACCAAGCCGACCGAGGTCTTCGACACGTCCGGCCTGGTGGAAATGGGGATGTCCGCCGAAGCCTTCAGCAGCGAAGCCGACACCGAAACAACGGCCCCCGGCATCAGCGAACCGCCCGCCGAGGAAGAGATTGCGCCGGGGATCGAAGAGCCTCCCGCCCTCGAGGAACCGCCGGCGCTGGAAGAGCCGCCAACGCTGGAAGAACCCGCAGCGCTGGAAGAACCGACGGCGCTGGCCGAGCCCGAGACCAAAGACGCAGCAGCCGACAGTTCCAGTGAACGCGAGCCCGCCCCAGCCGCATTCTGGAAGACCGTCGGCATCGGCGCTGTCGTGCTGGGGATCGGCTATCTGCTGCTCACTTTCCCGCGGCTGGAAGTGTTCCACATGCTGCTCACTTCCTTCTTTCCGCTCGCCGTGATGATTCTGGGTGTACTGGGCTCCATCGTGTTCGGCCTCGCCACCCCGTCCGAAGCGGCGGCCGTGGGCGCGCTGGGCGGCTTCGTCCTGGCGGCGTTCTATATGGGCAATGAAAAACCACGGGCGCAGCGCAGGCGCTGGTGGCCGAGCTGGATCGTCTTGTGGGGGATATTCCTTGCCTCGATCGTCTGGTTCGTCCTGTATCGAACAGGCATGATCGCCACCCCCCTGCCGCCGCTGCTGGGCCAGGCTTCCATGCTGGCATTCCTCGCCTGGGCGATGCTTGCCAGCTGGCAGGTGAAGCTCATCCCCATGCTGAGGGAGTCGGTGTACCTCACCGCCAAGACCTCCGCCATGGTGTGCTGGCTTTTCGTCGGCGCCAGCATCTACTCGGCGGCGTTTTCCCTGCTCGGGGGACAGCACGTGGTCGAACAATGGGTGCTGTCGCTCAACATGACGCCGCTGGAATTCCTGCTGCTCACCCAGCTCATCATTTTCCTTCTCGGCTGGCCGCTGGAATGGACGGAGATCATCGTCATTTTCATGCCGATCTTCATTCCACTGCTGGCGCACTTCAACATCGACCCGCTGTTCTTCGGCCTGCTGGTGGCGCTCAACCTGCAGATGTCCTTCCTGTCGCCGCCGATGGCGCCGGCGGCGTTCTACCTCAAGGGCATCGCGCCGCCCAACGTGTCGCTGGGGCAGATCTTCATGGGCTCGATGCCCTTCCTGGGACTGGTGATCCTGGCCATGTTGATGCTGTACATCTGGCCGCAGATCGGCCTGTGGCTGCCGGGCGTGCTCTACAAATAAGTGGCGATGAAACCGATTGAACGACAGCGAACGGAGGAGAAGCGATGAACATTGCATTCATCGGCATGGGCATCATGGGCAAGCCCATGGCCATCAATCTGCAGAAGGCCGGCCACACGGTATTCGTGCACGGCCGCCGGCCGGAAACCATGACCCCGCCTTTGGAAGCGGGCTGTGCCGGATGCGCGTCGATCGCGGAAGCGGCGGCGCAGGCCGACATCATCATCGTCATGGTGTCCGACACACCGGATGTCGAGCAGGTCCTGTTCGACGATAACGGCGTGATTCATGGCGCCCGTCCCGGCTCGGTGGTGGTCGACATGAGCACCATCTCGCCCACGGCCACGCGCCACATGGCCGACAAGCTGCGCGCGCGCGGCATCGAGATGCTCGATGCGCCGGTGTCCGGCGGCGAGGTCGGCGCCATCAACGCCACGCTGTCGATCATGGTGGGCGGCAAGCCGGAAGTGTTCGAGCGCGTGAAGCCGGTGCTCGAAGCGATGGGCAAGAACATCGTGCTGGTCGGCGGCAACGGCGCCGGCCAGGTCGCCAAGGCCTGCAACCAGATCGTGGTCGCGGTCACCATCGAGGGCGTCGCCGAGGCGCTCACCTTCGCCCGCAAGAATGGCGTCGACCCGGCCAAGGTGCGCGATGCGCTGATGGGCGGCTTCGCCGGCAGCCGCATCCTCGAAGTCCACGGCAAGCGCATGCTCGACAACGACTACACGCCCGGCTTCAAGACCAAGCTGCACCAGAAGGACATCAACATCGTGATGCAGACCGCCAAGGAGCTCGGGCTGTCGCTGCCGGGCGCGGCGCTGGTGATGCAGCATCTCAATGCGCTGATGGGCACCGGCGACGCGGAACTGGATTCGGCCGCGGTGATGAAGATCATCGAGCGCGAATCCGGCATGGAGCGGCCATGAAGCGGCGCGTCGTCTTCCTCGACCGCAAAAGCCTGATCGCCGACATGCGCGCGCCGTCGTTCGCGCATGACTGGATCGACCACGACCAGACCGTGCCGGCGGAGGTCGTCGCGCGCATCCAGGGCGCCGACATCGTCATCGTCAACAAGGTCAAGCTTTCCGCCGAAACCCTGGCGCAGGCACCCAGCGTGAAAATGATCGCGGTGTCGGCCACCGGCACCGACAACGTCGACCTCGCGTATTGCCGCGCGCACGGCATCGTCGTCTCCAACATCCGCGGCTACGCCGTGCACACCGTTCCCGAGCACGCCTTCATGATGATGCTGGCGCTGCGCCGCAATCTGCTGGGCTGGCGCGAGGACGTGCGCGCAGGGCTGTGGGAGAAAGCCGACCAGTTCTGCCTGTTCACCCGCCCCATCAACGATTTGTACGGCAGCACGCTGGGGATCGTCGGCCACGGCTCGCTCGGCAACGGCATGAAGAAGCTCGCCGAGGCCTTCGGCATGCAAGTGCTGATCGCCGAGCGCAAGGGCGCTGCAGAGACGCGCGAGGGCCACACGCCCTTCGACAGCGTGCTCGCCGAGGCCGACGTGATCTCGCTGCACACGCCGCTGACTGCCGAGACCCGGCACATGATCGGCGCGCGCGAGTTCCGGCTGATGAAACCGGGCGCGATCCTCATCAACGCCGCGCGCGGCAATCTGGTGGACGAGGCGGCGCTGGTGGCGGCGCTGAAATCGGGGCGCATCGCCGGCGCCGGCTTCGATGTGCTGTCCGTCGAGCCGCCGCGCGAAGGCAACCCGCTGCTCGACCTCGATCTGCCGAACTTCATCCTCACGCCGCACGTCGCCTGGGGCAGCCGCGAGGCGATGCAGACCCTGGCGGATCAACTGGTGGACAACATCGACGCCTTCGTTGCCGGCAAGCCCAGCAACGTCGTCTCTTGAGCATGAGCGAGGCTGTGAAATGAGCGCACGCATCACGGTAGCCGGACTGCAGATTGCAAAGCCCCTGTTCGATCTGGTGCACGACGAGATCGCACCGGGCACCGGCATCCGCAGCGACAAACTGTGGCAGGGCTTCGCCGATATGCTGCGCGAGCTGACCCCGCGCAACCGCGCCCTGCTGACGCGCCGCGACGAACTGCAGGCACGCATCGACGCCTGGCACCTGCAACGCAAGGGCCAGCCGCACGATGCCGCGGCCTACAAGCAGCACCTGGTCGAGATCGGCTACCTGCTGCCGGAGGGCGAGGGCTTCGTCATCGGCACCGAAAATGTCGACGCCGAGATCGCCCGCATCGCCGGCCCGCAGCTGGTGGTGCCGGTGAACAACGCCCGCTACGCGCTGAATGCCGCCAACGCGCGCTGGGGCAGTTTGTTCGACGCCCTCTACGGCACCGACGTCATCCCCGGCGAAGGCGGCGCCGAGAAGAAAGTCGCTTTCAATCCGCTGCGCGGCGCCCGCGTCATCGAATACGCCAAGGCCTTTCTCGACGAGGCCGCGCCCCTGCTGGAGGGCAGCTACATCGACGCCATCGCCTACTCGGTCAAGGCGGGGCAGCTCGCGGTGACGCTGTCGAGCGGGGCGCATACCGGCCTGCGCGACCCCGGGCAATTCAGGGGCTATCAGGAAAAAGCCGGCGCGATCGCCTCACTACTGCTGGTGCACCACGGGCTGCACATCGAGATCCGCTTCGACACCGACCATCCCATCCACGAGTTGCATCCCACCGGCATCCGCGACATCCATCTGGAGGCCGCGCTCACCACCATCATGGACTGCGAGGATTCGGTGGCTGCGGTGGATGCCGGGGACAAGGTCAAGGTCTATCGCAACTGGCTGGGCCTGATGAAGGGCGAGCTCAGCAGCAGTTTCGACAAGGGCGGCAAGACCCTGACCCGCAGCCTCAACCCGGACCGCCGCTACCTCTCGCCCGAAGGCCGCCATTTCGAGATCCCCGCCCGCAGCCTGATGCTGGTGCGCAACGTCGGCCACCTGATGACCACCGACGCGGTGCTGGACGAACACGGCGACGAGGTGTTCGAGGGCCTGCTCGACGGTTTCGTCACCAGCGCCTGCGCGCTGCACGACCTCAAGCGCAGCAGCGGGCTACGCAACAGCCGCACGGGCAGCGTCTACATCGTCAAGCCCAAGCAGCACGGCCCCGACGAAGTGGCCTTCACCGTGGACCTGTTCGCCCGCATCGAGGACGTGCTGGAACTGCCGCGCAATACGCTCAAGATCGGCATCATGGACGAGGAGCGCCGCACCACGCTCAACCTCAAGGCCTGCATCCGCGCGGCACGCGAGCGGCTGATCTTCATCAACACCGGTTTCCTCGACCGCACCGGCGACGAGATCCACACCTCGATGGAGGCCGGCCCGGTGCTGCGCAAGGACGAGATGAGATCTGCCGCCTGGCTCCGTGCCTACGAGGACTGGAACGTCGACATCGGGCTGGCCTGCGGCCTGTCGGGCCGGGCGCAGATCGGCAAGGGCATGTGGACCATGCCCGACCGCATGGCCGCCATGATGGCGAGCAAGCAGGCACACCCCGAATCCGGCGCCAACTGCGCCTGGGTGCCCTCGCCCACCGCCGCCACGCTGCACGCCATCCATTACCACCGCGTCGACGTGTTCGCGCGCCAGCAGGCCCTGCGCGAGCGGCCGCGCGCCACCCTCGACGACCTGCTGGCGATTCCTGTGGTGGCCAAGCCGGCCTGGTCGGCCGAGGACATCCGGAACGAGCTCGACAACAACATCCAGGGCCTGCTCGGCTACGTCGTGCGCTGGATCGACCAGGGCATGGGCGCCTCCAAGGTACCGAACCTCGACCACGTCGGCCTGATGGAAGACCGCGCCACCCTGCGCATCGCCAGCCAGCACATCGCCAACTGGCTGCACCATGGCGTGGTCAGCGAAACCCAGGTGATGGAAGCGCTCAGACGCATGGCGCAACTGGTGGACCAGCAGAATGCGGGCGACCGCAACTACATCAACATGGCGCCGCATTACATCAGCTTGGCCTTCCAGGCGGCGCAGGACCTGATCTTCCACGGCCGGCGCGCGCCCAACGGCTACACCGAGCCAACTCTGCATCGGCGGCGCCGCGAGTTCAAGGCCGCACTGCGCGGCTAGTAAAGCCGCGGCCGGGCGGCCAGCCACGCTGCCCGGCAGAACTCGCGCGGCAATCCAGCTGCACGTCCGTCGCTTCTTGCCGTCACAGCAGCTGAGAGACCTCGAACACGGCATCGATGGACCGGCCGTTCCAGTTGTATTCCAGATAGGCGGCGTGCAGGCAGTTTTTCAATAAGGCCGTGCTGAAGGCAGCCAGGCATTCGCCGGAGGGGTGGCGCACCGAGGGATAAAGAATGCCGCGTACGCCATCAGACCTGAGTTTTCGCCCGATGCCCTGGGCATGGCCGTAGTCGTCCGGATCGACGATGCGCGGCTCGGCATGGCTTGCCTCACGCAAATCGGCCACCTCGCCCTTCGCTTTCACTTTGTAAAGCCGCATCTGCAATCGCATGGGCGGCTCGTGGGTGGCCGCCATGAAAAGGGCCGCGTGATACCGGGTTTCGGCGATCGCGGTGTCCTGCTTGCGTGCGCAATAGAACACGCCATAAGTGCCGTCACTGAAGCGGCTGCCCTGCGCGTTCAGATGGGTGAAAGCGGCCATGATGCAGGTGCTGCCGGGGCCGAACAGCCGCTCTTCGGGAGGAACCAGATTGATCTCGCCGACTTCGTCGCGGATGCGGTCGTTGGTCATGGCCTCCAGCGCATAGAGGGCGTCAAAATCCTCCGGGCTGGCAACGCGCTCGAACAGGCCGATGGAAGGAAAGCGACTGGGGATGACCCGGTAGGCCGGGTTCCAGTTCAGCCGCGTGGAGGGGTAGCTCAAGCCCAGCCACCGCGCCGGGCGTCCAGATACTGGCGGACGGCCAGCAGGTCGGAGACGTTGCCGCCAAGCATGCGCTCGAGCGCGCTCTTGCCGCCGAACAGGGTGGCGGCATTGGGCTTTTTCACCCAGGCATCGGCCGATGCCGTTGCAGGCAGCAGGACCTGCAGCGCCTTGTAGATGCCCAGGAGGTAAGACAGGCGCTCGAGGGTATCGCGCTTAAGGTCGGCGCTTTCGGGGGCGGATTTCCACTTGAAGAAAGTCGACCGGCCCGGTGTGCCCAGCAGCACCATCTGCTCGTCGGTGTTGAGCCCCCAGTCGCGCGCGATGTTGAAGAACGCGCGCAGGCCGGCGGCGGAAATCTCGCGGCTGCTGGGCTTGCTCTGGGCCTTCACGGCTTGTGCTGTGTTTTGCATCTCACGCTCCCGCCAGTATCTAAACGTACTGACTGCTGCAAATTAGTCCATTTCGGGACTTTTTGCAACAGGGGGTGATCTGCAGTACCGACACGCGCTGAAAGCGAACAAGCTGTGCATCCAGCGCAGTGCGAACTGCGCCGTGCCTCAACGCGTTGATGCGCTTCCTTTTCTTCCGACAGCGATGATCACTCCAGTATCCAGCCAGCTTTCGCCTTGGCGGCACAGTGCACGTACCGTGTGCAGATGCTGCGCCTTGAATGCCTCACGCTCGCTTTCACTCAACTGGTTAAGCAGCCCCCTGAAACCGGCGTTCCAGACAACATTCCACCATTGTTGGTCGGATTGAAGCGCGTAGCCCAGCGGTTCATGATGAAAAACAAGATCGGTAATGCCCGCAGCACGGTAAATCTTTTCGATCACCGCGACATTCGCTAAACGCTTCCAGGACAAGGGCGGGGCTTGTTTCCCGAACGCCTCATAAAGGGACAAGAAGGCCGGGGCAAAGGGTGAAAAAGCGGTTTCGGTGAAACTGCTGATGGCAATGTTCCCACCGGGCTTCACCGTGCGCGCGAGACGACGCATTGCGCCTTCCATGTCCTCCATGAAAAACAGGCCGAAACTGCAGGTGACGATATCGAAATGATCCGCTGGGAAATCGAGGTCATCCGCATCCATTTGGCGGAAGGTGGCGTTGTGCAGTCGCTGAGCCTGCGCCTTTGCCCGAGCCTGGCGCAACATGCCGTCGGACAGGTCGACCCCGACGACGGAGCCGGCTGATAAATGCCTTGCCGCTTCGAGCGCCATCACGCCGGTACCGGTGGCAACATCCAGCCAGCGAGCGTTCGGTTCGGGCGACAGATGCTTGCACATTCGTTGCGCGGTTTGCCGGAAGAATGGCAGCGAAGGATGATCGTAGCCCTCTGCCACGGTATCAAACGCCGTCTGAATCATCTGCTTGCGTTGTTGTGCGTCCATACGCCCCCCAATTATTTTCCCGGCCGTTGTCCTCGCCGCGCGGCGCTGTCCGTCGGCGCATGGTTAAAGAAACCCTGGAGTCCCAGGCGATATAACTGGTAATACAAAAAGCAGCCGACACACCAGCCCAGATAGGAGATCAGCGTCAGGCTGAACAGAACCCAGACGATGGCCCACCCCGCTTGGCGATAACCCATATCCAGCAGTACCAGGGCGAGCATGACCGTGATGGCGCCGATGAACTGGCCAAAGGCATGGGACTGAATATTATCCAGGCGATAGTCAGACCGCATCCAATCCAGTGGTTTGACAACATACCGGTAGATGAGAACGAACGGGCTGAGCGGTCGGTACGCGGCCGTCACCAGAAAAACGCCTCCTAGCACGATGAGGTAGACGGGCTCCGCAAACACAACCGCCGCGACGGACAGCAGCATCGTGAAAATCTGGCCCAGCTTTATTTCTGCGTGATCGACCTGCGTAGCCATAATGTTCTCCTTTTCGATAGCGGAGCTGCATGCTAGCTTGTTCATATAATTATCATCTACGGTGATTACTGAATCACTTCAATTCATAAATGAATAATGTGAACTGGGACGATCTGCGCTACTTCCTGGCTGCCGCCGAGTCGGGAAGCTTGTCTGCTGCAGCAAAACAGCTGCACTCCAACCAGCCCACGGTCGGCAGGCACATTGACGCGCTGGAAGCCGCGCTGGGGGTAAGACTTTTTCAGCGTCACAAAAAGGGACTCACCCTGACGCACGAATGTGCATGGGTGCTGGAGCAGGCTCAACTGATGCAAAGCGGGGTGCAGAGCATCCAACGAATGGTCGAAGGGGATTTCCAGCAATTGCGCGGGAGTGTCCGCTTGGCCTTGCCGGAGGGCTTGTGCAACGAGGTGCTTATCCCCCAGCTGGACGCGTTCTATCGACAGTATCCGAACCTCCGGCTGATGCTGAACGTATCGTCACGCACCGCCAACCTCACGCGGGGCGAAGCGGATATCGCCGTGCGTCTGTTTCGGCCTAAGGACGCCGACTTGGTCGCGCGTCAGTTGGCGCGGATGGAGATGGGGCTTTATGCCAGCCGGGAATATCTGCAAACGCATGATCGGCCCGAAAATGAATCGGACCTGTTGCGGCATCGCATCATTAGCTATGGCGACGAACTGGCGGGTTTGCCGGAGAATATTTGGCTGCTCGACCACGCGGCTCCAGACAATCGCATATTGCAAAGCGACAGCACAAGCAGCCGCTTGAGAGCCACGCTAAGCGGTCTCGGGATATCCATTCAGCCCTGTATTCTGGCGGACGCCAATCCCAGCCTGATTCGAATTCTGGAGCACGCTCCCCTGCCCGGGCATGAGGTTTGGATCACTTATCACCGCGACCTGAGGCATATTTTGCGGGTCCGCGTCACGGTAGATTTTTTGATTTCGCTTCTCGGTACTTGATCGAGCATGTGCCGTGCTCAACCACAACAAACCCGCCGCCTACCTGGTGCCCGCCGCCGCCTTCGTAAGCGGCTCAGCTAGGTTTTATACCGCGGCTGGCGTGGAGCTTCATCAGCTTGGCCGCATTCAAGAGACCCTCGTCCAGGGTGTAGAGGGTCTTTGCGCCGTTATTACTGGCAATGGCTAAGTGCATCGCATCGCCAACCCGCAGCTTGGTGGCGAAGTGCTGGATGTACTCTTTGGCGAGCTCGTAGTCTGCAACACCAGGCCCCAGGACTTGGAATGAGTCGACGACCAGTTCATCAAACTGGGCGATGGCGAGCAGGGCCTCGGACTCCGCGAAGCCACCCATCCTAACCTCGCGTGCGATGAGGCTGGCGAACTCGACCCGGGTCCAATGACTGACGTACAGCTCCCCAACCGGAAGCTTGGCGAAGAAGGCCTCGATTTTTGCGCTGGTGGCTTCTTCGAGGATGAGGGGCGCCAGAAAGCTGGTGTCGAAGTACAGCATCAAAGGCCCTCGTCGCGCATCTCGCGCAGCAGCTCAGCGCTGGATTTGCGCCAGCGGGGCATACGGCTGCGAAATTCGGCGAGGGACTTGACGGCGTGCTTGGGCTTCTCGACCGGCGTGATGCGGGCAATCGGCAGGCCGCGACGGGTAATGACCACTTCCTCGCCCGCCTCGACCTGGTCGAGAAGGTGACTTAGATGGGTCTTGGCTTCTGCCAGCGTGACGGTGCTCATACGCCCTCCGGTTAGTCATCCTGTTGGTCATATAGTAGCGCAATGCCACTTCTTGGTGAATGTACCAGTCGGCCGTACACGCAGATCGGGGTCACCGAAGAAGTCGTTGTTCATGCACAAGCTTTCCCGATCGTGCCTTTTCATTCCTACCCCTACTCCTTCCCCGCTTCCTCATCCAGTTTTTTCAGATGCGCCAGCTTCTCGGCGATCTTGCCTTCCAGTCCGCGCGGGGTGGGCTGGTACCAGTGCTGTTCTTCGATGTCGTCGGGAAAGTAGCGTTCGCCAGCGGCGTAGGCTTCGGGTTCGTCGTGGGCGTAGCGGTAGGCGCGGCCGTAGCCCAGTTCCTTCATCAGCTTGGTGGGGGCGTTGCGCAGGTGGATCGGGACGTCGTTGGAGGGGTTGGACTGCACGAAGGCGCGCGCGGCATTGTAGGCGACGTAGGCGGCGTTGCTCTTGGGCGCGCAGGCGAGATAAATGCAGGCTTCGGCCAGCGCGAGTTCGCCTTCGGGACTGCCGAGGCGCTCGTAGGTGGCGACGGCGTCGAGCGTGATGCCGAGCGCGCGCGGGTCGGCCAGGCCGATGTCCTCGGAAGCCATGCGGATCAGCCGGCGGCCGAGGTAGCGCGGGTCGGCGCCGCCGTCGAGCATGCGCACCAGCCAGTAGAGAGCGGCGTCCGGGTTGCTGCCGCGCACGCTTTTGTGCAGCGCGGAAATCTGGTCGTAGAAGGCTTCGCCGCCCTTGTCGAAGCGGCGCAGCGATTGCGCCAGCGCGTTCTCGACGAAAGCGGCGTCGACTTCCTTCACCTGCGAGGTGCGCGCGGCGATGTCGAGCTGCTCCAGCAGGTTCAAAAGCTTTCTCGCGTCGCCGTCAGCATAGGCGGCCAGCAGCTTGTCGACGCCCTCGCCCAGCTTCAGGTCCGGCAACTCCTTCAGCGCGCGCTGCATCAGCTGGCCGAGCTCGTCGGGCGTCAGCGATTTCAGCACATAGACCTGGGCGCGCGACAGGAGCGCGCCGACGACTTCGAACGAGGGGTTTTCGGTGGTGGCGCCGATGAAGGTGAACAGACCGGATTCAACATGCGGCAAGAACGCATCCTGCTGCGCCTTGTTGAAGCGGTGAACTTCGTCGACGAACAAAATGGTGGTGCGGGCCAGGGTCTGGTTCATGCGCGCGCGCTCGACCGCTTCGCGGATGTCCTTGACGCCGGACAGCACGGCCGAGATGGCGATGAAGTCGGCGCCGAAGGCCTGCGCGGTCAGCCGCGCCAGCGTGGTCTTGCCGACGCCCGGCGGCCCCCACAGGATCATCGAATGCAGCCTGCCGGAATCGAAGGCCAGGCGCAGCGGCTTGCCGGGGCCGAGCAAGTGGGTCTGCCCGACGACATCGGCAAGCGTATGCGGGCGCAGGCGCTCGGCCAGCGGTGCGTTGGGGTCGTCGCGCGCGGGCTTGGGAGAGTCGGTCTGGAAAAGGTCTTGGGGGCGCATTGGTCAATTATCCGATAGAACCAGGAGTCATTGTGGGAGCACCCGCAAGGAGTAGGCCGTGGTTGTCCCCGCAAGGGGGAGGCCGTGAATGTAAAGCTGCTAAAGCAGCAACATGCACGCACTAAAGCCGCTGAAGCGGCAACAACCACGCACCGGCGTCTACGCCGCGATTTTCGTACTCTCGCGACCACCACAGCATCGCGACGTGGACGCCGCTCCTACAGGGGGGATCGATCACTCGTGGGGATGTTGGCGTTCGATCAGCTTCGCGCGTGGGGCTTGCCGCAGAACCAGGCCGCCGTTGCAGGAGTGGCGTCCTCGCCGCGATTTTCGCACCGTCGGGACCACCACGGCATCGCGGCGTGGACGCCGCTCCTACAGGATTATTCGTCGATGACGTCGGCACCCTTCGGCGGGGTGAAGGTGAAGCGCGACGGCGCGATGGTTGGGTTGCGCACGAAGCGCGACAGCTTGAGCGTGGTGCGCTGGCCGAAGAAGTCGTCCAGTTCCATCTGCGCCAGCACGTCGCCCTTGAAGCCCATGCGGATGCGCTCGAAAGTGGTGTCCTTGTTCTTGGGGGTGGCTTCCAGCCATTCCAGGCCGCCCGCCTCGCCGGCGTTTTTCAGGGTGAAGTATTTCTCGATCGAGTTGTCGCCGGCCAGCAGCGCCGCGGGGGTGCCGGCGATGACGTCGCCGAGCGATTTGACGGTGACCTGTTCGAGGTCGGCGTCGTACAGCCACAGCTTGACGCCGTCGCCGACGATCACCTGTTCATACGGCGCGGTGTAGTCCCAGCGGAACTTGCCGGGGCGGGCAAACGCCATCCTGCCGCTGGCCTGCTGGGTGACGCGGCCGGTCTTGTCGGCGACGGTCTGGCTGAAGTCGGCCTCGGCGGTTTTGGCGCCGGCGATAAAGGCCTTGAGGCGATCGACGCCGCCGGCGTGGGCAAGACCCGCGACCAAGGGCAGCGCAAGTGCACAGGCCACAATAAAGTGTTTCAAGAATGCTTCTCCTAAGGGGGGCTGGTAGTCAGGCAAGCAATACGGTGCGGGGTTCCTGGGTTCGAAACAAAACCGCCCCGCACTATAGCGTGCGGGGCGGTTCTGGGTGAAGCCCGCAATTTCCGGGCGATCAGGCCTTAACCGATCAAGGGCACGATCAGCAACGCGACAATGTTGATGATCTTGATCAGCGGGTTGACGGCGGGACCAGCGGTGTCCTTGTAGGGATCGCCGACGGTATCACCGGTAACGGCAGCCTTGTGCGCTTCGGAACCCTTGCCGCCGAAGTTGCCTTCCTCGATGTATTTCTTGGCGTTATCCCACGCACCGCCGCCGGTGGTCATGGAAATTGCCACGAAGATGCCGGTGACGATGGTGCCGACCAGCACGCCGCCCAGGGCCTGTGCGCCGAGGGTGAGGCCAACGATCACGGGGACCGCAACCGGGAGCAGCGAGGGAACGATCATTTCCTTGATCGCGGCCTTGGTCAGCATGTCGACGCAGGTGCCGTATTCCGGCTTGGCCGTGCCGGCCATGATGCCGGGGATTTCCTTGAACTGGCGGCGAACTTCCACCACCACGGAACCGGCGGCGCGACCGACCGCTTCCATGCCCATTGCTGCGAACAGGTAGGGCACCATGCCGCCAATGAACAGGCCGATGATGACCATGTGGTTCGACAGGTCGAAGGTCAGGGGGAGCGCGGTGGCGTCAAGCGCCAGGGCCTGGGCGTTCAGCGCGTGGGTGTAGTCGGCGAACAGCACCAGTGCGGCGAGGCCGGCGGATCCGATGGCGTAGCCCTTGGTGACGGCCTTGGTGGTGTTGCCCACGGCGTCGAGCGGGTCGGTGATGTTGCGGATGTTGTCCGGCAGGCCGGCCATTTCGGCGATGCCGCCGGCGTTGTCGGTGATCGGGCCGTAGGCGTCGAGCGCGACGATGATGCCGGCCATCGACAGCATGGAGGTCGCGGCGATGGCGATGCCATACAGGCCAGCCAGTTCATACGCGCCCCAGATCGCCAAGCACACGGCGAGCACAGGTGCGGCGGTCGACTTCATCGACACGCCCAGGCCGGCGATCACGTTGGTGCCGTGGCCGGTGGTGGAGGCCTGCGCGATGTGGCGCACCGGGCTGAACTCGGTCGCGGTGTAGTACTCGGTGATCCACACCATGGCGGCGGTCAGACCGAGGCCGATCAGGGTGGCGAGGTACAGGTTCATCGAGGTCACGAGTTCGCCCTCGATCATCACGCCTTCGCCCATCATCCAGGTGGTGATGGGGTAGAACGCGACCGCAGCCAGCACGCCCGACACGATCAGACCGCGATACAGCGCGTTCATGATCTTGCCGCCGTCGCGCGCCTTGACGAAGTAGGTGCCGACGATGGAGGCAATGATGGAGAAGCCGCCCAGCACCAGCGGATAGATCACCGCCTCGGGGGAACCGGTGATCAACAGGCCGCCCAGCAACATGGTGGCGATGATGGTGACGGCGTAGGTTTCGAACAGGTCGGCCGCCATGCCGGCGCAGTCGCCGACGTTGTCACCGACGTTGTCGGCGATCACCGCGGGATTGCGCGGGTCGTCCTCGGGGATGCCGGCTTCGACCTTGCCCACCAGGTCGGCGCCGACGTCGGCGCCCTTGGTGAAGATGCCGCCGCCGAGTCGGGCGAAGATGGAGATCAGCGAACCGCCGAAGGCCAGGCCGACCAGTGCGTGCGTCGCTTGCTCGGTGCTCTCGCCCATTCCCAGGGTGAGCACGGCGTAGTAGCCGGCCACGCCGAGCAGGCCCAGACCGACGACCAGCATGCCGGTGATGGCGCCGCCTTTGAAGGCGACGTTAAGGGCGGCGTTGAGGCCTTTCGATGCCGCTTCGGCGGTACGCACGTTGGCGCGCACCGAGACGTTCATGCCGATATAGCCGGTCAATCCGGAAAGAACGGCGCCGAGCAGGAAGCCGACGGCGGTTTGCCAGCCCAGGGCGAAGAAAATCGCGACCAGCAGTATCACACCGACGATTCCGATGGTGGTGTATTGGCGGTTCAGATAGGCGGAAGCGCCTTCCTGCACGGCCGCTGCGATTTCGCGCATGCGGTCGTTGCCGGTGGGCAATCCCAGAATCCATTTGATCGACACGATCCCGTAGAGCAGTGCAAGCACCGCCGCCACGAGGGCAAACAGCAAACCTTCATTCATGATCTTTATCTCCTCGAAAACCCCAAAAAAACGGTCGCTTTCGCCACCGTTCCATCCCCTACTACTTACCCATTGCCAGGCCACCCTCAAAGCGTGTGCCCGGCTCGAACCCGAAAATCCGGTCGAGCTGCAATTCCCGGATGAGCTGATCGACCGCATCCTGCCCGTGCTCGCGCTGCACCTCGGACAGGATCAGCTTGGCTGAATTGCCGTTGTAAAAGCCGCCGAAGTCGGCTTGTACCTTGAGCAGCTGTTTTGCGCGGTCGAGCGTCATTGTTTGTGGTGAGGCGCCAGGAGTGAGGAGTGAGACGAATCCCGTGGGGAGCAAACTTTCTGCCTTACCCCTTCCCCCTCACCCCTCACGCGCTTCAAAGCTTGAACGCCGCCAGCTTCTTCGCCACCGCGACGTTCTTCAGCGTCACGTACACCGGCAGGCCATCCTTGTACTTCGGATAATCCTCGCCCTGGATCAGCGGCGTCAGATAGCGCTTGCACTTGGGCGTGATGCCGAAGCCGTCCTTGGTGATGAAATCGCGCGGCATGAATTTCTCGACGTTGGCGACGTCCTTCAGATCCGCCATGCCGATCTTGTACTTGTAGGGCGCGTCGGAGATGCGCTCGACCGTCGGCATCACCGAATTATGGCCCTTGATCGCGAGTTCGACCGCTTTCTTGCCCAGCTCGTAGGCTTGCTTGACGTCGGTCTTGGAGGCGATGTGGCGCGCGGCGCGCTGCAGGTAGTCGGCCACCGCCCAGTGGAACTTGTGGCCGAGGGCGTCCTTGATCATGTTGGCGACCACCGGAGCGGCGCCGCCCAGTTGGGCGTGGCCGAAGGCGTCACGCGTGCCCTGTTCGGCGAGGAAGGTGCCGTCCGGGTAGTGGCAGCCTTCGGAGACGACGACGGTGCAGTAGCCGTGTTCCTTCACCAGCTTGTCGACGCGGGCGAGGAATTTCTTCTGGTCGAACTCGATTTCCGGGAACAGGATCACCACCGGAATGCCGTGGTCCTCGACCAGGCCGCCAGCAGCGGCGATCCAGCCGGCGTGACGCCCCATCACCTCGATGACGAACACCTTGGTCGAGGTCTTGGCCATCGAGCGCACGTCGTAGCTGGCTTCCAGCGTGGACACGGCGATGTACTTGGCGACCGAGCCGAAGCCGGGGCAGCAGTCGGTGATGGGCAGGTCGTTGTCGACGGTCTTCGGCACGTGGATGGCCTGGATCGGATACCCCATCGCCTCCGACAGCTGGCTGATCTTGAAGCAGGTGTCTGCCGAATCGCCGCCGCCGTTGTAGAAGAAGTAACCGATGTTGTGCGCCTTGAACACCTCGATCAGGCGTGCGTATTCGCGCTTGTTGGCTTCCAGCGACTTCAGCTTGAAGCGGCAGGAACCGAAGGCGCCCGACGGCGTGGAGCGCAGTGCGGCAATGGCCGCGGCGGATTCCTTGGTGGTGTCGATCAGGTCTTCGGTGAGCGCGCCGATGATGCCGTTGCGGCCGGCGTACACCTTGCCGATCTTGTCCTTGTGCTTGCGCGCGGTTTCGATCACGCCGCAGGCCGATGCGTTGATGACGGCAGTGACGCCGCCGGATTGTGCGTAAAAGGCGTTCATTTTCTTCGCCATGGTGTTTTCCTCAATTGTGTATTCAACGTATTGGGTAGGTTTTTGTTCCAAAGAAAAAGCCAGCACAGCGCCGGCTTTTCACACTCAACTATTGCCGGACGCTTCGTCCACGGCCAGTCGCCTGACTTCCTCGTCGGCCTGCATTTTCAGCAGGGTGGTGACGCAGTCGCCAATGTCATCGTATTCCTCGCGTCCGGTCGCGAAGCGATCGCGGATGCGATAGAAGAACATGCTGCGATAACGCGAATCGCCGGTTTTCGACAGCACGAAATGACAGCCGTGCTCGTTCCAGTAAAAGCCCGGGCACAGCGTCAGTTCGCGGTCGTCGATGTGCAGACGGATTTCGGTGTCGACATTCTGGATCTCGACTTCCCTGCCGTAACGCTCTTTGACCGCCTGCTGGACGACCCAGCGCTCGGTGTCGGTCAGCGGGGCAATCTGCTGCGGCATCGCTGGCGGAATTCCGGCTCAGCCGAGTGCGGCAAAAATCGAATCGCGAATGCCATCGACCTTGCCGACGCCCGAAACCTTCACGTACTTGGGCGCGCCGGCTTCGCCGCGCGCCGCCCAGTCGCCGTAGTACTTCACCAGCGGTTCGGTCTGTGCGTGGTAGATATCGAGGCGCTTTTTCACGGTTTCTTCGGTGTCGTCGTCGCGCTGGATCAGGTCCTCGCCGGTGACGTCGTCCTTGCCGGCAACCTTGGGCGGATTGAACACGACGTGATAGGTGCGGCCCGATGCCTGGTGCACGCGGCGGCCGGACATGCGCTTGACGATTTCTTCGTCGGCGACGTCGATCTCGACCACGTAGTCGATCGGCACGCCGGCGGCTTTCATTGCCTCGGCCTGCGGGATGGTGCGCGGGAAACCGTCGAACAGGTAGCCGTTCTTGCAGTCGGCTTCAGTCAGGCGGGCTTTCACCATGCCGATGATGATGTCGTCGGAGACCAGGCCGCCCGCGTCCATGATGGCCTTGGCCTTCATGCCGAGCTCGGTGCCGGCCTTGATCTGCGCACGCAGCATGTCGCCGGTGGAAATCTGCGGAATGCCGTACTTTTCCTTGATGTAATTGGCCTGGGTGCCCTTGCCGGCGCCAGGGCCGCCCAACAGAATCAAACGCATTGCGTATCTCCCTTGATTTGAATGTATTAAAACCTCGCTAGCGTAAGGCATGGCTCGCGCGCGCAACACTTAAAATTTTTTATTGGTGGATTCAACAGCCTGTTAGCTTGCCTGAAACAGAGCACGAACTCGCGCCAGATCTTCGGGCGTATCGACGCCGGGCGCCGGCGCGATGGGGGTGATGCCGAGGCTGATGCGATGGCCGTGCCACAGCACGCGCAACTGTTCGAGCATCTCGTAGCGCTCCAGCGGCGAACTGGCCAGGCTGGCATAGGTGCGCAGGAAGCCGGCGCGGTAGGCGTACAGGCCAATGTGGCGCAGTGCGCCGAGTTCGTGCGGCATGGGCTGCTGCGCGGAGAAGGCATCGCGCGGCCAGGGAATCGGCGCGCGGCTGAAATACAGCGCATAGCCGGCTTCGTCGGCGAGGACCTTGACGACGTTGGGATTGATGAAGTCGGCATGATCGTGGATCGGATGCGCCAGCGTGGCCATCACCGCGTCGTCGTGCAGAACCAGCTGGCGCGCGACTTCGCGGATCAGCATGGGGTCGATCAGGGGCTCGTCGCCCTGCACGTTGACCACCAGCGTGTCGTCGTCCCAGCCCAGGGTTTCGGCTACTTCGACCAGCCGTTCGGTGCCGGACTGGTGATCCGGCGAGGTCATCAGGGCCTGGTGGCCTGCCGCCGCCACCGCCTGCTGGACTCGCGCGTCGTCGGTGGCGACGACCACCGACTCGGCCCCTGCCTGCAGGGCGCGTTCCAGCACATGGAGGACCATCGGACGGCCGCCGATATCCGCCAGCGGCTTGCCCGGCAGCCGGCTGGACGCATAGCGCGCAGGGATGACGACGCAAAAACGCATGACGATCAGCGATCGTGGATTTCGTCGGCGCTCAGGGTGCGTGCCTCTTCCGGCAGCATCACCGGAATGTCGTCACGAATCGGATAGGCCAGGCGGCATGCCCGGCACACCAGTTCATGCGCGGATTTTTTCCATTCGAGGGGGCCTTTGCAGACCGGACAGACGAGGATTTCAAGCAGCTTGGGGTTCATCGATCAGGGTCCTGTGGTTCCTCGGCGCGCGCGCCGATGCGGGCGGCTGCGGCCGGCTTTGATAAAGATTGCTCGAGGCGTGCGTCCAACCAATGGATCAATCCGGCTTCCGGCGCAACATCCAGTTCCACCGCCCACCAGTCCGTTCCCGCAAACGAGCGGCATTTTACCGCGTCTTTTTCAGTCATCAGCACCGCAGCGTCGGCCGGCAGGTCCTGCGACCGAAAGGCATGGTGGTCGGCGAAGGCGCGCGGCATGAAACGGATGCCCTCGGCTCGCAGCATGTCGAAGAAGCCCTGCGGGCGGCCGATGCCGGTCACGGCGAGCCAGTCGTGTTGCGGCAGGTCGCGCAGCAGGCTTCTTTCCCGGGCCGCGGGCAGGCGCCAGGCCTGCCCTGCACGGTAGTCGACGCGCCAGGTCTTCAGCCCATACGGATGCGGCTGGGCCGTCCCGCGCACCACCTGGATCACTGCATCCGCGCTGTTCAACCGGCTGGGGGGTTCGCGCAGGGGTCCGGCCGGCAGCGGCCAGCCATTGCCCAGCCCGGTCGCCGCGTCGATCACCACCAGTTCGAGGTCGCGCTGCAGGCGGTAGTGCTGCAGGCCGTCGTCGGACACGATCACGTCCACCCCCGGATGGCGCGCCAGCAGGGTGCGCGCCGCCGCCACCCGGTCGCGTCCGACCACCACCGGCGCGCTGGTTTTGAGTTGAATCAGCAGCGGCTCGTCGCCCACCTCCGCCGGATCGCTGCCGGGCTGCACCTCGACGCAACCGCGCGCCGCGCCGCCGTAGCCGCGGCTGACCACACCCGGGCGGTAGCCCTGGGCACGCAGCCGGTTCACCAGCCAGATCGTCAGCGGGGTTTTGCCGCTGCCGCCGGCGCTGAGGTTGCCGACGATGATCACCGGCACGCCGACGGAAATGGCAGTCAGCCAGCCGCGTCGGTACGCCAGACGGCGCAGCCCGGACACGGCGGCGAACAGACCGGCAAACGGCGCGAGCAGCAGCGTGAGCACGCTGGTGCGCGCCCACAGAACCTGAAGGGAAACCACGGATTCGCCCGCTTACGGGGCGGTCTGCGTGACGAAGGTGATGCGGCTCAACCCCGCCCGGCGCGCCGCTTCCATCACGTTCACCACCGACTGATGCGCGGCCCGCGCATCGGCGTTGATCACCACCACGGGGTCGACCTGGCTGCCGGCAGCCTTTTTCAGCGCGGCGGCCAACTCGTCGACCGGGATTTCGCCAACCGCGGCATCGTCGACCTGGTAGCGGCCGTTTTCCGCCACGGCCACCTCGATCTGCTTGGGCGGGGTCGGCGTCCGCTCGGCGCTGCTGGTGGGCAGATTGATCTTGAGTTCGGCAAAGCGCGCGTAGGTGGTGGTCACCGCCAGGAAAATCACGATGACGAGCAGAATGTCGATGAACGGAATCAGGTTGATTTCCGGATAGTCCTCGCGACGACCTCTACGAAAATTCATGGCTGGCCTTTACTTCCTGTCGCCGTGGACGATTTCCACCAGCTTGATCGCCTGCTGCTCCATGTCGACCACCAGGGACTCCACCTTGGCGCGGAAGTAGCGATAAAAAATCATTGCCGGGATCGCCACGATCAGGCCGAACGCGGTGTTGTACAGCGCAATCGAGATGCCGTGCGCCAGCTGGCCGGGATTGGTGCCGCCGCCGGTCTGGGCGCCGAAGATCTCGATCATGCCGATCACCGTGCCCAGAAGACCCAGTAGCGGCGCCATGCTGGCGATGGTGCCCAGCGACGTCAGAAAACGATCAAGCTCGTGGGTGACGGCGCGGCCGGCTTCCTCGATCGATTCCTTCATCACTTCGCGCGAGTTGTGGGCGTTCTTCAGCGCGGTCGCAAAAACCCGTCCCATCGCCGAACCGTCGGCCAGCCGCGTGACGAGCTCCTGGGTGACGCCGCTTTCCTGATAGCTCTTGATCGTTTCCAGCAGCAGACTGGCGGGGGCGACTTCCTGGGTCCGCAAGCTGTACGCACGTTCGATGATGATGGCCACGGCGACGACAGACGCCAGAATCAACGGCCAGATCGGCCAACCGGCCGCCTCTATGATGGCAAACACTGAATACCACTCCAAATGAAAACACCAGGCGGAATGTAGCCCCGGCGTGCGGGTTTCGGCAAGCACCAATTGAGGGGGCGGCGTATTTTCGGGCTCCCAGCGAGTTCTCCACAATTGATGTGGATAAGTCTGTTGGGAACTGCCCGCCCGCCCCCTCAAACACCCGCCCACAAAGGAAAAGCCGTTTGGCACAAAAAGTAGACAATGACAATACCACTTAAATATCAATGAGTTATAAAACGCAACCCACGTCAATAGCATTGACGCAATATATATTGTGAAAGCTGGATGACTGTGCATGAACCGCGCTGGGCATTCACCCGTTATCCTGCAGCCCATGGATTATCCGGACGATCTCCCCGCCATCGCGCCTGCCCTGCCCGTCCTCACCGTGAGCGAGCTCAACCGCATGGCGCGCCGCGCGCTGGAATCGCAACTGCCGCTTTTGTGGGTGGAAGGCGAAGTGTCCAACTTCATGCGCGCCGCTTCCGGCCACTGGTATTTTTCGCTGAAGGACGCCGCCGCGCAGGTGCGCTGCGTAATGTTCCGCGGACGCAACCAGTTTGCCGACTTCACCCCGGCCAACGGCGACCACGTTGAAATTCGCGCCCTGCCCTCGCTGTACGAGGCGCGCGGCGAATTCCAGCTCGGCGCCGAGGCGATCCGCCGCGCCGGTGCCGGCCGCCTGTATGAGGCATTTCTCAAGTTGAAGGCGAAACTGGAAGCGGAAGGCCTGTTCGATCCGGCGAAAAAATGCCCCCTGCCGCGCTTTCCGCGCGCCTTGGGCATCGTCACCTCGCCGCAGGCAGCGGCCCTGCACGACATCCTGACCGCGCTTTCGCGCCGCATGCCGGGCCTGCCGGTGATCCTCTATCCGACCCCGGTGCAGGGCGCCGGTGCGGGCGCGCAGATCGCCGCCGCCATCCGCACGGCCGGGGCGCGCGCCGAATGCGATGTGCTGCTGGTGTGCCGCGGCGGCGGCTCGCTGGAAGACTTGTGGGCGTTCAACGACGAGGCGGTGGCGCGGGCGATTGCCGTCAGCCCGATGCCGGTGGTAAGCGGGGTCGGCCACGAAACCGATTTCACCCTGGCCGACTTTGCCGCCGACCTGCGCGCGCCCACCCCGACGGCGGCAGCCGAGCTCGCCAGCCCGCTGCGACAGGAACTGCTGCAGCAGCAGGACCAACTGGCACGCCGGCTGCAGCACCAGGTCACGCGCAGACAGCAGACCGAAATGCAGCGGCTGGATTACCTGGCGCGACGCCTGGTCCACCCGGCCGAGCAACTGCGCCGCCGGCAGACTGAACTGGGTCAGCTGGCGCAGCGTTTGCGCCACGCCAGCGGCACCCGCCTGACGACCGAGCACCTGCGCATCGCACGGCTGAGCCAGCGGCTGGTGACGCCGATTCACGTCATCCGGCGCGAACAGCAGCGGCTGGACGCGCTGGGCATGCGCGCCCGGCGCGCGGTAGAGGGCGGTTTCGGACAGCGCCAGCTCAACCTGGCGCGGCTCGCCAGCAGCCTCGCCCACCTCAACCCGGAAGGCGTGCTGGCGCGCGGCTACAGCATCGTCCAGCGGGAAGACGGCGCCGTGGTGCAGGATGCCGCAACGCTCGATGCGGGCGACCGCATCGGCATCCGCTTCCATCGCGGGCAGGCCCGCGCCCGGGTCGAATCGACGAGTGAGAAATAAACCTCGATTGCTGATGTAGGCGCCTTCCAAGGCGAGATTTCCCTCACCGTGGCAACCACCGCATCGCGGCGTGGATGCCGGTGCGTGGTTGTTGCCGCTTCAGCGGCTATACAACCACGGCCTACCCCTTGCGGGTGCTCCTACAGCGGTCGCCAAGGCCTCAAATGACACGCCACCAGCGTCGTCGCCTGCGTCTCCAGATCCTCCGCCAGACAGTCCAGCACCACCGCGTCGGGCCATGAGCGCAACCAGGTGAGCTGACGCTTGGCGAGCTGGCGGGTGGCGGCGAGGCCCTGTTCGCGCAGCGCCTTCATGTCGATATCGCCGTCTAAATAGGCCCACGCCTGGCGGTAGCCGACCGCGCGCATGGCGGGCAGATCGGGGCTGAGTGCGGAGGCGCGGCGCAGGAATTCCACTTCGTCGACCAGGCCTTCCGCGAGCATGGCGTCGAAGCGCGCGGCGATGCGCTGATGCAGCACCGCGCGGTCGGACGGAATCAGGGCGAGCTGCAGCACGCGGTAGGGCAATTCGGATTGCGCCCGGTCGAGCAGCGCCGACATGGGCGTGCCGGTCAGCCGGAAAATTTCCAGCGCGCGCCCGATGCGCTGGGAATCGTTCGGCGCCAGCCGCGCGGCGGTCGCCGGGTCGACCGCCGCCAGTTCGGCGTGCAGCGCGGGCCAGCCGCGCACCTTCGCCTCCGCTTCCAGCTCTTTCCGCAGCGCCGGATCGGCGCGCGGCAGGTCGTCCAGTCCGCGCAACAGCGCACGAAAATACAGCATGGTGCCGCCGACGAGCAACGGCACGCGGCCGCGCGCGACGATGTCAGCCATCAGCCTGCGCGCATCGTCGCAGAACGCCGCGGCGGAATAGGCGTCGGTGGGGTCGCGGATGTCTAGCAGATGGTGCGGCGCGCGCGCGCGGGTGGCGGCATCGGGCTTGGCGCTGCCGATGTCCATGCCGCGGTACACCAGCGCCGAGTCGACGCTGATGATTTCAAGCGGGAAACGTTCGACCAGGCTGACCGCCAGCGCGGTTTTGCCCGATGCGGTCGGGCCCATGAGGAAAACGGCGGGGGGAAGGCTGGATGCAGACATGCGGGGATTATCCACCAGCCTGGCGGTCGCACCGATGGCGGCGCTGACGGTTCGGCGCGTTCCCGTCGGGCGAGGCGTTAAAAATCAGGGTCTACAGTGTAGGGATAAGGGCGTCGATGAACGCCCTGGCTCATTGATTCCTGAAGGAGGGCCATGGCCCATGAACATCGACGAACTCAAGTCCGTGGCGAAAGCCATTGTTGCGCAGCACAAGGGGGTGCTGGCGGCTGACGAAAGCAACCCCACCATCAAGAAACGCTTCGATTCGATCCAGGTGGAGTCGACCGAGGAAAACCGCCGGCGCTACCGCGAGATTCTGTTCACCGCCAACGGCATCGAGCGCCAGATCGGAGGCGTCATCCTGTTCGACGAAACCCTGCGCCAGCGCACTCGCGACGGCATCCCGTTCCCCCAACTTCTGTCGGGGCGAGGCATCATTCCCGGGATCAAGGTCGACGGGGGCGCCAAGGTGCTGGCACTGCATCCCGGCGAAAAGGGGACGGAGGGTCTCGATGGTTTGCGCGACCGGCTCGCCGAGTACAAGCAGCTGGGCGCGCAGTTCGCCAAGTGGCGTGCGGTGATCGAGATCGACGAGCGCGACATTCCGTCGCCGTTTGGCATCCGTGCCAATGCCCATGCGCTGGCGCGCTATGCTGCGCTGTGCCAGGAGGCCGGCCTGGTGCCGATCGTGGAACCGGAAGTGCTGATGGACGGCGCTCACGGCATTGAGCGCTGCGAGGCGGTGACGGCGCAGGTGCTGCAGTCGGTGTTTGCCGAACTCGACGCCCACCGCGTGCTGTTCGAGGGCATGCTGCTGAAGCCGAACATGGTGATTGCCGGCAAAAAGTGCCCTCGCCAGGCCGGCGTAGCGGAGGTCGCCGAGGCCACGCTGCGTTGCCTCAGCCGCTATGTTCCGGCGGCGGTGCCCGGAATCGTGTTCCTCTCCGGCGGGCAGAGCGCGGAGGATGCGACCGACCACCTCAACGCCATGAACGCAATGGGGCCGCAGCCGTGGGAAGTCAGCTTCTCGTACGGGCGAGCGCTGCAGGCGCCGGTGCTGGCCGCCTGGCAGGGTCAGGAAGACAACGTCGCCGCTGCGCAGACCGCGCTGATGAACCGTTGCCATCTGAACGGCCTGGCCCGTGCCGGTAAATATTCCCGCTCCATGGAAAGCGCCGCATGATCGCGCTATCGTGTGTGACCGCCTGCGCAACGGAAATCGCCGCAAACAGCAGACGGATTCTGGCGATCGGCGTGATCGCGCACGACCGCCGACCGGCGAGCGACCCCCACGAAAATCCTACTGACCCATCCCTTCCCGGAAAAACCGGCCACAAAAAAGCGGCGGAGGTTTCCCCCCGCCGCTTTGGTTTCGACTGCTGGCGCAATCAGGCTGCGTTGGCGTACTGTGCCTTGGCCTGGCGCGCGGCCTCGATTTCGTCGGGACCGTAGGCCTTGCCGGACCACAGCATTTCGTAGGCGATTTCCTCGTTGCCGTTCTCGCACAGATCCAGCACTTTCTGAAACAGCGGCTGGAAGGTTTCGGAACGGTGCGATTTCTCGTGGTTTTCGAAGTCGGTCCAGAAGGTCACGATCAGCGCCTCCTTGCCCTTCATCGGGCTTTCGACTGCCTGGCCGATGGTCGAGCCTTCGTTGGACACCTTGCCGGAGTTCAGCGAGACGAAGCCGCCGACGAAGCCGGTGTCGGAATGGTAGGTCTTGACGTTTTCACACAGAAACGCCACCCGCTCCTGCAAATCATCCACCGTAAATTCAGGTTTCAGAATCACCCGGTTGACCGTCACGATGCCGTCGGCCGGAAAATTAGCGATCAGTCCACTCATGGTTTATCTCCTGTCTGGAAAGGGTTGAACAGGGGTCCAAGTGTATATACCTGAGTGATTTAGTCAACTACTTTATTCAATTCTCCAACTCAGCCATTAACCAAATTGATGGCCGTGGCCCGGCAATGCAATTGCTTTTATATTAGCAAGTTGAAGAAGCTCGTTGGGGCATGTTCAGACGTAGCGCTTTTGATCGCTGCGTTTTCCGGGCCGCTTTTTCATGATGACCACGCCCTTGGCGACGTCGACGTCGGCAACCGGGATGTTCTCGTACAGGGGATTGAGCGGCTTCAGCATCCAGCCATCGGGGGTCTGCACGAGCTGGCGGAAAATATACTCGTCGTTCACAAAAGCCACCACATAGGAGCCGTCCTTGACCAGTCCGGACGGCTCGACGACGATGATCTCGCCCTCCTCGAATTCCGGCATCATGGAGTCCCCCAGCACCATCAGCGCATAGGGTTCGGCGCTGGCGCAGTTGCTGGCCTCGTTGAGATCCTGGATCGGGATGGTCTTGCGTTCGCTGCGTTCGTTCATGGGAGTCTCGTTCAAACAGGTCAATCAGACAAAGCTTATATACAAAAGTGCCGGTCGCAAAATCAGCGGCCGCGCATGAACATGGTGTCGAGCTCCCTGAGGCTGATCGGAAACCAGGTGGGGCGACCGTGGTTGCACTGCCCGGCCCGCTCGGTGGCCTCCATCTCGCGCAGCAACGCGTTCATTTCTGGCAGCGTCAGATGGCGGTTGGCGCGCACCGCGCCATGGCAGGCGAGCGTTGCCAGCAATTCGTTGCGGCGCTCGGCCAAGAGGCGCGCGACGCCGAATTCGGCGACTTCGGCGAGCACGGCGCGGGTCAGCTCCACCGGATCGGCATTTTTCAGCAGCCACGGCACCGAACGCACCGCGACCGAGGTCGGCGAGGTGATCGACAACTCGAATCCGATTTCGCGCAACTGATCCAGATGCGGGCCGATTTCCGCCGCGTCGCGCGCGTCCACCGTCAGCGCCACCGGAATCAGCAGGGTCTGCGCCGGCACCGCGCGGGCATCGAGCGCAGCCTTGAGTTTTTCGTAGACCACCCGTTCGTGCGCCGCGTGCATGTCGACCAGCACCAGCCCCTGCGCGTTCTGCGCCAGCACGTATACGCCGTGCAGCTGCGCCAGCGCATAGCCGAGCGGCGGCGCGTCGCCCTGCCCGCTTTCAGGCAAAGCCTGCGCCGCAGGCGCAACAAACGCCCCTGAATCCTGGCCCTTGCCCCCTGACCCCTGAAGCGGAGCATAGAACCCCATCGCCTCGGTCACCTGCAGCGGCATCGACGCCTGCTGCAGCGCGCCAAACCCCGGCCTGAACCCCGCTGCCGAGGGCGTGCCGGCCGCCGCGGGAACGGCGCCGGCCGTCACCGGCGCCGATAGCAGGCGCTCGACCGCGTGAAACAGAAACTGGTGCACGCCGCGGCTGTCGCGAAAGCGGATCTCGGTCTTGGCCGGATGCACGTTGACGTCCACCGCATCCGGCGGCAGGCTGATGAACAGGCAATACGCCGGATTCAGCTGATGGTGCAGGACGTCGCGGTAGGCTTCTTTCAGCGCATGGACGATCAGCTTGTCGCGCACGTAGCGCCCATTGACGAACACGTGCTGGCTGTCGCGGCTCGCCGTCGCGGCGCCGGGGCGGATCACCCAGCCGGACACCCGCAAGGCCCCTGCGGCGGCATCGACCGCAATGGTGTTGCGCTCGAACGCCTCGCCCATCACCTGGCGCACCCGCGCGGCGGCGGAATCGGCGTTGAGGCGCAACTGCACCCGGCCGTTGTGGGTCAGGGTGAAGGCCGTGCGCGGATTCGCCAGCGCCAGCCGCCGCACGGTTTCGGCGCAGTGGGCGTATTCGGTGGCCTCGGTCTTGAGAAACTTGCGCCGTGCCGGGGTGTTGAAGAACAGGTCCTGGATGTCGATCGTGGTGCCGGCGCCGCGCCCCGCCGGCGCGGGGGCGCGCCGGGGCGAGGTGACCCACCGCAGCGGCGAGATCGACGGCATGA
>JAIBEI010000009.1 GCA_019459055.1 Thiobacillus sp.
CGGTTGTACTTGATCGCATTGGAAAGCAGGTTGATCAGCGCCTGCTTGACCCGGGTGTGGTCAGCATGGACAAACAGGGTGGGGTCGACTTCGTCGAAGAGGATGTTGATGCCGCGCTGTTGCGCCTGCGGTCCGATCATCGCCTGGCATTCGAGCAGCACGTCGGACAGCGACAAGGGTTCCAGCGACAGCGAAAGCTTGCCGGACTCGATCACCGCAAGATCGAGGATTTCGTTGATCAGGTCCAGCAGATACCACCCGGCCTTGATGATCTGGTGCAGTCGTACAATCTGGTTGGCCGTTGGCGCCGGTGCGCCCGTCTCCAGCAATTGCGCAAAGCCGAGGATGGCATTGAGCGGGGTGCGCAACTCATGGCTCATGCTGGACAGGAAATTCGATTTCGCCAGGTTGGCTTTTTCCGCCACGGCCTTGGCACTCTCCAGCTCGGCGTTCTTGTCCTGCAGTGCCTTGTAGAGCAGGGCCCGATCCGCTTCCACCAGCTTGCGCGCAGTGTTGTCGGTGCCGATCAACAGATAGCCGATGATTTTGCTGTCCGCGTCGCACAGTGCCGTTACGGAGACCACCGCCGGAAAGCGGCTGCCATCCTTGCGGATATAGGTCAGCTCATAGATATCTTCGATCCCGCGCGAGGCCTTGAATACCAAAGCCTCGAAGCCCGGTGTGATCGGGGTGCCGAGCTCGATGCTCAAGACCTTGGCGCGCGCAATCACTTCCTCTGGGTCGGAAATGTCAGCCGGGGTGATCTTGTTCATCACGTCGGCGGCGGTGTAGCCCAGCATGCGCTCGGCGCCGACGTTGAAGATCTGGATCACGCCCTTCTCGTCGGTGGCGATACTCGAAAAGTTGGCGCTGTTGAGGATTGCGTTCTGCAACGCCCCCGTTTTAAGCAAGGCCTTCTGGCGTCGTGCTTCGGCGATGCCAGTCGCCTTGCCGGCAAGGGTGGGGCCGTTTCCTGTTTTTGACATGGTTGATTTCCGTGAAAAGCGTGCAGCGATCCGAAGGAAGGCTGCGCTTGTCGGGCTGGCAACAGAAGGTCGCGGCCTTCACAGTCGGAAAAAACCTTTGTCTCTCCCGAGGGGAGGGAGGATCATCGCGGTCTTTCCGGCGGCCATCTGTGCGGTGGCACACACAAGCCGTCAATAATGCCCGGATTTGTCCGGCTCGGGGCTTTCCGGATCAAGCACATGCTTGGGTGGGATCAGGCCTGTGTGCACGTGCTGGCGATGAAGTGCGCCATCTGCGTCGAACTGCCGCGAACAGGGTCACGCGCGCCGATATCGATGAAGCGGACCTCGTAGCCGTTGCGTTGCGCGACCCCCTTTGCCCATTCGCGGAATTTCGCGCGGTCCCATTCAAAGCGATGGCCGGGGTGACGGCGCTTGCCCGGCGCCATGCCATGCAGTGCGTTGAATTCCTGGTTGGGCGTGGTCACCAGTACGGTGCGCGGACGCATGCCGCCGAACACGGCCCGCTCGACCCGTGGCAGGCGGCCCGGATCGATGTGCTCGATGGTTTCCACCAGCGCTGCAGCATCGAAGCCGGCCAGTTCCGGGTCGGCTTCTTCGTAAGACCCATAACGCACCTGGATGCGGTCGGCGGGGTGGGGCAAGCCGAGCCCCAGGGCCGACCGCGCCTCGCCGAGCACGCGCGCATCGATGTCGATGCCGACGATGCGGGTGAACTGTGGCTGCTGCGCCAGTCGCAGCATCAACTCGCCGGGGCCGCAGCCCAGATCGAGTACGCGGGCAGCGCCGCTGTCCAGCAAGCGGCGAACGATCGCATCCAACCGTTCCTTGTGCAGTGCGCTGGCCATGGCTTAACGGAATCTCCTCTGCGGCGCGGTGGCATGCCGCACGCGCCGCGATGGATCGAGGCGATGATGAAAATGGGTGTGTTGTACGGAAATCATTTCCATGATGGCATTTTTTTCCACGAGAAGTGCCGGATTGATCGATCGCCTTTATTACAAGCGTTGCTGCGGACTGGCCTGGTTGCGTACACCGGGCCTTGCTGGCGGGGTACGCGCCGCGGCCAGGAACGCATCCGCCCCCATTGCCCACGGGGGCGGCATTCCAACTTGAATCCGGTGGATTTCCCCACATTTACTAAGCTTGATTCAAGGAGGGAATGACGTATGCCGACCATCCGACCCGCTGCCGTTGCCGGAATGTTCTATCCGGACGATCCGGCCGAACTCAGGCACACCGTAAACGCGCTGCTGGCGAATGCCACGGCCGGTTCTCCGTTGCGCCCGCCCAAGGCGCTGATCGTGCCGCACGCAGGCTATGTCTATTCCGGTGCGGTCGCGGCCAGCGCCTACGCGCAACTGGGGGCGCTGCGCGGCCGCATTCGCCGGGTGGTGCTGCTCGGCCCCGTGCATCGCGTCTATGTCCGAGGCTTGGCACTGCCGGAGGCGGATCGCTTTGCCACCCCGCTCGGCGAGGTGCAGCTGGATCGCGAGGCCATGCAGCGGCTGAGTGAATTGCCCCAGGTGACCAGAAGCGCAGCGGCGCACCAGATGGAACACTCGCTGGAGGTGCAGCTGCCTTTCCTGCAGCAGGCGCTGGGCGATTTCCAGCTGCTGCCGCTGGCGGTGGGCGAGGCCACCGCGGCCGAGGTGGCCGCGGTGCTGGAAAAGGTCTGGGGCGGCGACGAGACGCTGATCGTGATCAGTTCCGATCTGTCGCATTTCCTGCCCGATGCGGAGGCGCGCAGGGCGGACGGCCGCACCGTCGAGGCCATCCTGGCGCTGGATTCGCACCTTAGCCACGAGCAGGCCTGCGGCGCCACGCCGGTCAACGGACTGCTGCTGGCGGCGAAAAGGCATGGCCTGCGCGCGCTCAAGCTGGATGTATGCAATTCCAGCGACACCGCAGGCGACCCTGGTCGGGTGGTCGGCTATGCCGCCTTCGCATTCGAACCGGAGGTCCAGCATGCGCACGCATGAGCAGAATCGAAGTGCCGGATCGGAGCAGCCGGACGCCGAAAGAGGCTCGACCCTGCTGAAATTGGCGCGTTCGGAAATCGCCTCGAAACTGGGGCATGACGTGTCATCTCCTGCGCAGGTCGGCTGGCTTGCGGAACCAGGCGCCAGCTTCGTCACCCTGACCCGGCAGGGCGAGCTGCGCGGCTGCATCGGCACGCTGGAGGCGCACCGCCCGCTGGGACTGGACGTGCGGGAAAACGCGGTGGCGGCGGCGTTTCGCGATCCGCGCTTCATGCCGCTTACGCGCGTGGAATTCGACGAGATCCGGGTCGAGGTGTCGGTGCTGTCGCCGAGCGAAGTCCTGGTGGTGGTGAATGAAGAACATGCGCTGGCCACATTGCGGCCGAACGTCGACGGCGTGGTGTTCGAGTATCGCCATCACCGCAGCACCTTCCTGCCGCAGGTGTGGGAGCAGCTGCCCGATCCGGCCGAGTTCATGGCGCACCTGAAACGCAAGGCCGGGCTGCCGATGGATTTCTGGGCGGAAGAGGTGCGCCTGTCGCGCTACACCGTCCGCAAGTGGAAGGAGTCATCCGCATGAGCATCCCCGAATCGCACACCCCGGCGCGCTGGTGGCACGTGCTTCCCGACGGCCGCATCGAGTGCGACCTGTGCCCGCGCTACTGCAAGCTGCACGAGGGCCAGCGCGGCCTGTGCTTCGTGCGCAAGATGGAAGGTGGCAAGATGGTGCTGACCACCTACGGGCGCTCGTCCGGATTCTGCGTCGACCCCATCGAGAAGAAGCCGCTGAACCACTTTTATCCCGGAAGTTCGGTGTTTTCCTTCGGCACCGCCGGCTGCAACCTGGCCTGCAAGTTCTGCCAGAACTGGGACATCTCCAAGTCGCGCGAGACCGACACCATGGTCGACCAGGCGATGCCGGACGAGATCGCCGCTGCCGCCGAGAAGAGCGGCTGCAAGAGCGTGGCCTTCACCTACAACGACCCGGTGATCTTCGCCGAATACGCGATGGACGTGGCCGACGCCTGCCACGCGCGTGGCCTCAAGACCGTGGCGGTCACCGCCGGCTACATCACCGAGGAACCGCGCCGAGCGTTCTTCGCCAAAATGGACGCCGCCAACGTCGACCTCAAGGCTTTCACCGATGACTTCTACGTCAAGCTGACCGGCGCGCACCTGCAGCCGGTGCTCGACACGCTGATGTATCTCAAGCGCGAGACCGACGTCTGGTTCGAGATCACCACGCTCCTGATTCCTGGCAACAACGATTCCGCCGCCGAGATCGAGGCGATGAGCCAGTGGATCCTGCGCGAGCTCGGCCCCGACGTGCCGCTGCACTTCTCCGCCTTCCACCCCGACTGGAAGATGGTGGACGTGCCGCCGACGCCGGCCTCCACCTTGACCCGCGCGCGCGACATCGCGCTGAAGGCCGGCCTGCACTACGTTTACACCGGCAACGTGCACGACACCACCGGCGGCACCACGTTCTGTCCGAAATGCCATGAAGCGCTGATCGTGCGCGACTGGTACCGCATCGACCAGTACAGCGTGACGCCCGACGGCCATTGCCCGCATTGCGGCAGCGCCATCGCCGGCCGCTTCGGCGCGTTCAGCCATCCCTTCGGCAACCGCCGCATCCCCATATCCATGCACCGGGAGCACCGCGCATGAGCACCTCGATCCTGGCCCATATCCCCGCCGGCCACGTCACCATCGAAGGCATGCTGGAGGTTCCCGCGCGCGCCGTCGGGCTGGTGCTGTTCGCTCACGGCAGCGGCTCGTCGCGCCATTCGCCGCGTAACAACCATGTGGCCGGCGTGCTGCGGCAGGCTGGCGTCGGCACCCTGCTGATGGACCTGCTGACGCCGGAAGAGGATCGCGATTACGACCGCCGCTTCGACATCGCGCTCTTGACCCAGCGCCTGCTGGACGCCACGCGCTGGGCGGTGTCGCAGCCCGCCACCCGCGAGTTGCCGCTCGGATTTTTTGGCGCCAGCACCGGCGCCGCCGCCGCGATCGAAGCCGCCGCGATGCTGGGCGCGGACGCCCGGGCCGTGGTCTCGCGCGGCGGCCGCCCCGACCTGGCCAGCCGTCAGGCGCTGACGACCGTGACCGCGCCGACCCTGCTGCTGGTCGGCGGTTTCGACGACGCCGTGATCGACCTCAACCAGCGGGCCTACGACCAGCTGCATTGCAAAAAAGAGCTGGTGATCGTTCCCGGCGCCACGCATCTGTTCGAGGAGCCCGGCACCCTGGATGAGGTGGCGCGCCAGGCCGCGGCCTGGTTCGCGAAGCACCTGCCCCCGCAGTAGCGGTCCTCCTACAATCGTGTGGAGGCTGCGGCCACCCTTGCGGCCTGCCTACACGCATGGTGTCTACACCGTCTCCATCAGCCGTGGCATCATGAACCGCATGCCTCCCGATCCAGCCAACGCCATATTCGTCGCCCGCGGCCTCACCAAGATATACCGCATGGGCGAGGTCGCGGTGCACGCGCTGCGCGGCATCGACCTCATCCTCAACCGTGGCGAACTGGTGGTGCTGCTCGGCCCCTCGGGCAGCGGCAAGTCGACGCTCTTGAACATCCTCGGCGGGCTCGACGCGCCCAGCGGCGGCGAGGTGCGCTATCTCGACCATATGCTGACCGGCGCCTCCGAGGCCGAGCTCACCCGCTTCCGCCGCGAGCACGTCGGCTTCGTGTTCCAGTTCTACAACCTGATCCCCAGCCTGACCGCGCGCGAGAACGTTGCCGCGGTGACCGAGATTTCCAAGTCGCCGATGCGACCCGAAGACGCGCTGGCCCTGGTCGGTCTGGGCAGCCGGCTCGACCATTTCCCGGCGCAGCTTTCCGGCGGCGAGCAGCAGCGGGTGGCGATCGCCCGCGCCGTCGCCAAGAATCCGGCGGTGCTGCTGTGCGACGAGCCCACCGGCGCGCTCGATTCCGCCACCGGCGTGGTGGTGCTGGAAGTGCTGGAAAAGGTGAACCGCGAGCTCGGCACCCTGACCGTGCTGATCACCCACAACGCCGGCATCGCCGACATGGCCGACCGCGTGATCCGGCTGTCCGACGGCCGCATCGCCGAGATCCACGCCAATACCGCGAAGAAGCGGGCGAGCGAGCTCAGCTGGTAGGCGGCTGCCGCCATGAAAGCGCTCGACCGCAAACTCCTCCGCGACCTCTGGCATCTGCGCGGCCAGGTGCTGGCGATCGCGGCGGTGATCATGGGCGGCGTCGCCACCATGGTGATGTCGCTTTCCACCTACGATTCGCTGACCACCACACGCGACCGCTTCTATGGCGAGTACCGCTTTGCCGAGGTGTTCGTCAGCCTCAAGCGCGCGCCCGAGCCGGTGGCCGAACGCCTCGCCGCACTGCCCGGGGTGGAGCGGCTGGAGACGCGGGTGCGGGCCGGGGTGAAGCTGGAGGTGGCAGGCTTTACCGACCCCATCACCGGCCTCCTGCTGTCGCTGCCGGACCAGGGCGAGCCGCTGCTCAACGCGCTGCACCTGCGGCGCGGGCGCATGGTGCAGCCGTGGAGCACGGACGAGGTGGTGCTGTCCGACACCTTCGCCGACGCCCACCGGTTCCAGCCGGGCGACACGCTCGCCGCCATCATCAACGGCAAGCGCAAGCAGCTCACCGTGGTCGGGGTCGCGGTGTCGCCAGAATACGTCTACCAGATCGCGCCCGGCGCCATGTTCCCGGATTTCAAGCGCTACGGCGTGCTGTGGATGGGGCGCAATGCGCTGGCCGCGGCCTACGACATGGAAGGCGCCTTCAACCAGGTCAGCCTGACGCTGGCGCGTGGCGCCCACGAGCAGGACGTGATCGACCGCGTCGACGCGGTGCTCGGCGCCTATGGCGGAACCGGCGCCTACGGCCGCAAGACCCAGTTCTCCAACCGCTTTCTGTCCGAGGAGCTGAAGCAGCTGCAGACCACGGCCACAGTGTTCCCCGCCATCTTTCTCGGCGTCGCCGCCTTTCTGCTCAACGTGGTGCTGAGCCGCCTGATCGCGCTGCAGCGCGACCAGATCGCCATCCTCAAGGCCTTCGGCTATTCCTATGCGGCGATCGGCGCGCACTACGTCAAGCTGGTGCTGCTGATGGCGGTGCTGGGCGTGGTGGCCGGAGTTGCGCTCGGCGCCTGGTTCGGCCAGGGGCTCTCCAACGTCTACATGGAGACGACCTTCCGCTTTCCCTACCTCGACTACCGGCTCGATGCCGGGGTGATCCTGATCGCCCTCGGCATCAGCGCCTTCGCGGCGGTCAGCGGCACGCTGTTTTCGGTCGCGCGCGCGGTGCGGCTGCCGCCGGCCGAGGGCATGCGCCCGGAAATGCCGGAGACCTACCGCGCCACCCTGGTCGAGCGCATCGGCCTGCAGCGCTGGTTTTCCGCGCCGACGCGGATGATCCTGCGCCACATCGAGCGGCGGCCGCTGAAGTCGTTCCTGACGGTGCTGGGCATCGCCTGCGCCTGCGGCCTGATGATGGTGGGTAATTACCAGAAGGGCGCGATCGATTTCATGGTCGATGTGCAGTTCCGCCAGGCCGCGCGCGAGGACCTGGCGCTCGCCTTCATTGAGCCGACCTCCGGCCGTGCGCTGCATGAGCTGGCGGCGCTGCCGGGGGTCGACTTCGTGGAAGGCTTTCGCGACGTGCCGGCGATCCTGCGTTTCCGGCACTACCAGCACCGCGCCGCGCTGTTTGGCATCCAGCCCGAAGGCCGGCTGCACCGCTCGCTCGACAGCAGCCTGCAGCCGGTGGCGGTGCCGCCTGGCGGCGTGGTGCTGACCGACCACCTGGCCGACAAGATCCTGCACGTGAAGCCGGGTGACATGCTGACGGTCGAGGTGCTGGAAGGCCGTCGTCCGGTGCTGCAGGTGCCGGTGCTCGGCATCACCAAACAGTTTCTCGGGGTGTCGGCCTACATGCAGCAGGAATCGCTGAACGCGCTGATGCGCGAGGGCAGCACGGTGTCGGGCGCCTATCTGGCGGTGCAGCCGGGCAGCGAGGCCGAACTCTACGCAAAGCTGCACGAGCGTCCGCGTGTGCTCGGCATGGTCGCCAACAAGGCGGCGATCCAGAGCTTCTACGCCACCATCGGAGAGTTCATCCTGTTCTACAACCTGGTGGCAACATTGCTTGCCGGCGCCATCGGCTTCGGTGTGGTCTACAACAGTGCGCGCATCGCGCTGTCGGAACGCGGCCGCGAGCTCGCCAGCCTGCGGGTGCTGGGCTTCACCCAGGGCGAGATCGCCTATATCCTGCTGGGAGAACTGGCGCTCCTGACGCTGGCGGCGATTCCGGTCGGCTTTGTGGTCGGCGTCGGCCTGGTCGGCATCCTGGTGGTGGCGTTCCAGAACGAGCTCTACCGCCTGCCGCTGCTGCTGACGCCGGAAAATTACGCCATGGGCGCGGCGGTGGTCATCGTTTCCGCGCTGCTGTCCGCCCTGCTGTTGTGGTTTCGCCTCGGCCGGCTGGACCTGGTGGCGGTCCTCAAAACACGCGAATAAGGCAGACAACAGACATGCAGCTACGCGCAAAAATCGGAATGCTGGCGATCGGGGTGCTGGTGGCGGCGGGTCTCGTCTACGGCTTCATGCCGCGCGCGCAGCCGATCGACCTGGCCGAGGTGAAACGCGCGCCGCTCGTGGTGACGGTGGAAGAGGAGGGCAAGACCCGCGTCATGGAACGCTACCGGGTGACGGCGCCGGTGGCCGGCTACGTGCGTCGCAGCAGCCTCGAGGCGGGCGACGCGGTCGCGGCCGGGCAGGTGCTCGCGGTGATCGAGCCGGCGCGCGCGGTGGCGCTCGACCCGCGCACCCGCGCGCAGGCGCAGGCGCAGGCGAGCGCCGCGCAGGCCGCCCTGGCGGTTGCTGAGGAAAACGCCCGCGCTGCCAGCGCAGCCGCGCAACTGGCGCGGCAGGAACGCGTCCGCGCCGAATCCCTGCGCGAATCGAACTTCCTCTCCGAACAGGCGCTCGATACCGCCCGCACGGCGGAAACCCGTGCCCGTGCCACCGAGCAGGCCGCGGGGCACGCGGCCAGGGTGGCGCGTTTCGAGCTGGAGACTGCGCGCGCCGCCATTTCCAGCGCCGCCCGCCTGCAGGCCGGCGGCGCGGCCGACGTGCTGCAGGTGCGCGCGCCGGTGGCGGCGCGCGTGCTGAAGCTGCTGCAGGAAAGCGAGGGCGCAGTGGCGGCCGGCCAGCCGCTGCTCGAAATCGGCAATCCAGACAGCCTTGAGGTCGAGGTGGAGGTGCTGTCCACCCACGCGGTGAAAATCGCCCCCGGCTCCAAAGTCATCCTCGACCGCTGGGGCGGCGAACAGCCGGTGCCGGGCACGGTGCGGGTGGTGGAACCGAGCGGCTTCACCAAGATTTCGGCGCTCGGCGTCGAAGAGCAGCGGGTGCGGGTGATCGTCGACTTCGCTTCGCCGCGCGAGGCGTGGCAGCCCCTCGGCGACGGCTACCGGGTGGAGGCGCGCTTCGTGCTGTGGGAAGGTGACGACGTGCTGCAGCTGCCGACCAGCGCGCTGTTCAGGGAAGGCGAAGGCTGGGCCGTGTTCGTGGTGGAAGGCGGCCGCGCCCGCCTCGCCCCGGTCGAAACCGGCCAGCGCGCAGGGCTTGCGACGCAGGTCCTGTCCGGGCTGGATGCCGGTACCCTCGTGGTCAGCCATCCGGACGACAAGATCAGCGACGGCACGCGGGTGAAGCCGCGTTAGCTTGTGTTTGTGGGAGCGGCGTCCTCGCCGCGATTTACGCGCAATCGCGGCGAGGCGCCGCTCCTGCAGATCCCTTTGTAGGAGGGCCGCCCCGGCCCGATGCCGTGGTGTATGCGAGGGTGCGAAAATTGCGGCGAGCGCTGCTCCTACGGGTGCATGCCTTCAGGCCTGCCTGAGGATGGCTTCGACTTCGCTGTCGTCAATCTGCGGAAAGTCGGCATAAAACTGCCCGACCGCCTGAAAGAATGGCGGCGCCTGCAGGCACACCACTTCGTCGGCATACCCCTCGATCTTTTCCAGCGTGTCCGGCGGCGCCACCGGCACCGCGCAGACCAGGCGCGCCGGTTTCCTGGCGCGCAGCGCATGCAGCGCGGAGATCATCGTCGCCCCCGTGGCCAGCCCGTCGTCCACCACGATCACGATGCGCCCGGCCGGGTCGATCGGTGGCCGCAGCGGCGTGTATTGCGCGCGCCGCTTGCGGATCGTCGCCAGCTGGGCCTGCTTTTCCTGCTCCAGATAAGCCGGCGTGCCACCGGCCGATTCCGCGTAATCCGCGATATAGGTCCAGCCCGATTCGTCGATCGAGCCGAGGGCGAATTCCGGATTGAACGGCGCGCGCAGCTTGCGCACCAGCACCACGTCGAAATCGCCGTCCAGTGCCTTGGCCAGTCGCTGCCCCATCGGCACGGCTCCGCGCGGGATGGCCAGAATCAGCGGATGCTGGCCCTTGTAAGCAGCAAGGGCTGCGGCGAGCTGGTCGGCGGCCTGATTGCGATTGGCAAAAGTCATGACTACCCCCTTACTGTTTGTCTCTTTCATCCTAGACAGGAATTCCTGCTGGAATGGGACAATGCAGAATATGAACGCAACCAACGACGACAGCACGGCCATCTCGTGCGCCACCTGCGAAGCCTGCTGTTGCAGGCTGGAAGTCCTGCTGATGGGCGATGACGATGTCCCGGCGAAGCTGACCGCCCAGGACCAGTGGGGCGGGTGGGTGATGCGCCGTCTCAGCGACGGCTGGTGCGCGGCGCTCGATCGAAGCACCCTGTTATGCACCATCTACGCACGCCGGCCAGCCGTCTGTCGCGAATATCCGGTGGGCGACTACGAATGCCTTGGAGAGCGATCCCGGCTCTTGCCCGACGATCCGTCCGGCACGCGGGCGACAAACAATGCGGCTGTTGTGGTGTGCAAATAGCACAATCCAATAGGTGCATTACACACATGCCTGACCCAAACTGAGAAGCCTCAAATGAGCCTCGCAGTAGATGCGACACTGGATGCAGATCGAAAACGATGCATTCGCGCAACGCGCGTTTATGCTTTCTTCACGATTTCAGCGGCCTGGCACCAATGCCTTGTGCCATTTCGATATACAGCGATTCCACACGCTCCCGTGCCCATGGAGTCCGACGAAGAAACTTGAGGCTCGACGCGATGCTCGGGTCATGGGTGAAGCAGCGGATCTCGATTTTCCGCCCCAACGCATCCCAGCCATAGAACGAAACCAGTTCGTTCAATACCTGTTCAAGCGTGACACCGTGGAGTGGATTCTTGGGCTGAGGCTCATGCATGGTTCATGGTTCTACACTTGGCCTGCTTGATGATGCGTTCAACGCTCGATGCCCAGCAACTCGATTTCAAAGGTCAGTTCGGTATTGGGTGGAATGACGCCGGGAACACCCCGGGCGCCATACGCAGCAGTTGCCGGACAGGTGAGCCTGGCTTTGCCACCCACCTTCATTTTCTGCACGCCCTGGGTCCAGCAAGGAATGACACCCCGCAGCGGAAAAGAAGCGGGCTCGTTGCGTTTGTACGAGCTATCGAACTCGGTTCCGTTTGCCAGTGTTCCACGGTAATGCACGCGGACCACGCTATCTGCCGTGGGCGTAGCGCCCTGACCCGGCTGGATGTGGGCCACCACCACACCAGAAGGCAGTGTTTCCGTATTCGCGGCCAGTCCCTGGACGCTGACGCTGACTGCTGCAATTGCTATGAGAATTTGAAGTGTGCGCATTGAAAATCCAATAAAAAACAGGGGGTCGGGTAACGCCCTCTATGTTAGCTCAGCCGCCATCAATCCTGGATTCCTTATCACGCCCGACCACGGCCCGTACACTAAGCTCCGCCTACCCGCGACCCGAATGGCGCCCCCTGAAACGCAAAAAAGCCACCCTCAAGGATGGCTTGAATGCTTGTTTCTACTGCTGTGTTTTACTCCTTTTGCCGGACGGGGTGATTAATCATGTTCCTGATGACGAAGTACAAAGCCCACAGCAAGAACACTGGAACGAGCAATGTCTGAAGCAGGAACACGACAATGATGTGAACAATGCGTTCTGCTGCTTGGTCGGCGCTTTGTTTCAGTTTCTCGATGTGAGGCCTTGGGTCAAACGTAGATGTCACTTGGTCTTTGGTTTTCTCAAACCACCCTTGGTTTTTCTTGATTTGCTCGCCTGTATTCGGCATTAGCTGCTTGACTGTCCCTGTTGCTGAATCTATCGCAGCCAAGCTGGTGTTGAAGTCTTTTTCCAGGAACTGCTTGTATATGACATCCGTACCAATGGTGACGAGCGGAATGGCAAACCGCACCATGAGCACCAAGATAAAAAAAGTATTCAACCAGCGTGGTGACGTCTTTCCTGAGAAATATACAATTCCCGAGATGACCAGGATAGCGGTCAACAACACCTTTACGTATTCAAATTGGCCCATCATGAGGAGAACCTTCTGCACCCCAAATGCGACGGTAGCCAACAGCATGAAGTTCGAGAACTGCTCGACCAAGTCGTTTATGGGATCCAGAACTTCGCCGACGCTTAATGTGACACCAGCCCCAAAACTCAAACTGACTTCGGTTCCTTGAGCAACGGATATGGCGGCATTGAACGCTCTTGCCGTTGCGAAGGTCACGAAGGCCCGCTTCAGGCCTGCATCAACTTGCTCCATTGCTGGGGCATCCATTTTTGGCGACCATGCTGCAAACAGGATCAGCCCCAGCAGAATGAGTACCGCAGATCTTTTTGTGATTTCAAAAATGTTCTTCATTTAAAGCATCTCCCTTAGAAGGAGTCCGATACCCTGAGATGGTTGTGCTGGGTGTGCGGTCCTTTCCCGATCATGGCATCAATTGCTTCACGTTGTATCGCCGGTATGCCTGCCCCGGGCCTATACAGGCCCTTTAACGTTCTAATGAATTTCATTGGAAACGGCAAAAACCACTCCACCACCACTGCCGATCATGCTGCCTCGGATGGCTAATGAATAATCTGGGTTAAAGCAAGCCCTTTTCCACGTACAGAGGCCATCCAGCCGCCAAGGCTGGCCGGTGAAATGCCTTCAGCTTGAAGCCTGAAATATTTTTGGAGTATTCTTGATTTTCAAGGCTTGGATAAAACGCGAAAATACGCGTTGTCCTTATTCATTTGCTTCTGTTTGACTACAAAGGGAAAAACATGAAAAAAGCATTTCTGAAAATCGGGACGCTGTCTGTGGCCATGCTTTCTTCTTCGGCGCTCGCGGCGCCGGGGGAGTGGTGGGAAATCTCGACCAAAATGGAAATGGAGGGCATGCCGTTTGCGATGCCGGCGCAGACTTCCAAAGTGTGTTTGCCGAAAGGGGGCGAGAGCGACCCGAGCTATACCCAGGGCAAAGACAGCAACTGCAGGATGACGGACGTCAAACACTCGGGCAACACGGTCAAGTACAAGGGCACCTGCGTCAATGAGGGCGAGACCATGAATATGGTGGGCGAAACCACCCATGACGGCAGGAGCTTCAAGAGCAATATGAAGATGAGCGGCAAATCGGGCGGTGAAAACATCAACATGGCGATGGTGAGCAGCGGCAAGCGTATCGGCGGGGCCTGCGATACCGAGGAATTGGGCAGGAGGGCCAAGGCGCAAGTAGACGCTGGCATGGCCCAAGCGTGCGATACCTCCAAATACAGCACGACTAACTGGATCTCTTCTTCCTCACTGTTTATCGGCGCCAAGCCCAGCTGTCCAGGCAAGCAAGTGGCGATGTGCAAGGTACTGCGCAACGAGGTGCCGCGCGATGTAAAGGCATTCCAGATGCTGGAGCAGATGGAGAAAAGTAAAGACCTGCCTTCCGCCGCCAGGGCTTGTAACCTGAATATGGACAGCATCAAGAATTCGCTGTGCAAGGCGAAAGCAAGGAGCGGCCCCCTGTCCTTCCTTGAGGCCAGCTGTCCTGCAGAAGCTAAGGCCTATCGTGAATTGCAGCGCAGGCGGGAGGAGTGCGAGGGACGCGGTTTCACTGCCGGGGCCAAGATGAAACAATGCATGGGCGGCGTAATGCTGGAAGACGAAGCGCGCACGGAAGACAGCAAACCCGCAATTGGCGATGCAGCTTCAGGCACCGTGCTGGAAGGCGCGAAAAAGTTGAAGGGCCTGTTCGGATTCTAAGCCGCTCAAAATGCGCTGGCTGATGATCGGGCTGCTGCTGGTGTGCCAAATGGCACTGGCGCAGCCCGATCCTTTTCCCAACATAGCCGCCTCCTATCTGGTGCAGGTGAATGGAACGCCGCTATGGGAGAAACAGACGAGCCGGCGTTTGCCGCCAGCAAGCTTGACCAAGCTGATGACGGCGCTGCTGGTGCTGGATGACTACAACCCCAAAGCGGTTGCCGAGGTCAGCCTCAGGGCTTCGCGGGAAACCGGAAAGCGCCTGGGTTTGAAGCGCGGGGAACGTTTCCATGTCGAGGATCTGATGCGTTCCATGCTGATCAGCTCGGATAACGATACATGCCACGTGCTTGCCGACTTTGTAGGCGGAAACCACAAGCAGTTCGTAAAGATGATGAATCGACGGGCCCAGCAGCTGGGCTTGCGCAATACGCATTTTTCCAATGCCTGCGGGCATGATGCGCCGGATCATTACTCAACCGCGCACGATCTGGCCGTGCTGGCGAACGAGGCGCTGAAACATCGCCTGATCACCGACTTCGTCGCAAAGGAATCAGCACATATTTACGCCATTGGCGGAAAGAGGAACTTCCGGCTGCAGAACGGAAATGCTTTGATTGGACGCTATCCGGGCGCGCGAGGGCTGAAGACCGGCTACACCTCGAAGGCCGGAAAGTGCCTGATCGCCTACGCCGAGCGTGACGGTTCACGGGTGCTGCTGGTGATGCTCAATGCCCCCAATCGCTGGTGGGACGCTGTCGATTTGCTGGACCTGGCTTTTGCGCAGGCGCGCCATGGGCCGTGAGCGAAAACCATTCGTAGCGATCAGTTCCTGTCGCCATCCCGTCTTCGCCGCAGGGCTGCTGCTGTGTGCGGTCGCCATTTCCTATGCCAATTCGTTTTGGGGCGCTTTCCAGTTTGACGATTTCAATGTCATCGTAAACAACCCGCGCATTCACTCATGGCCTGCGTGGTTGCTCGACCTTCAGCATGGCATCCGTCCGTTATTGAAGCTCACCTACACCGCCGACTGGACCGGGGGTCGGGGCATCGTCGGCTTTCATTTCACTAACGTATTCATTCATTTCTGCAACAGCTGGCTGGTGTGGGTGCTGACCCGGCGCATGGCGGACAACCACCCGGCTTTGCGGGGAATTTCTGAATTGCCGCTGCTGGCAGCCCTGCTATTCGCCGTTCACCCTGTGCATACCGAAGCCGTGACCTATGTCTGCGGGCGCTCAATCGCGTTGATGACGACATTTTATCTGTTGGGCATGCTGGCTTACATCGAGGGCAAAAAACAGGGCAACGCGTTATATCTGCACCTGCTCACCCCGCTGTGCATGCTGCTTGCGCTGGGCGTGAAGGAAACAGCGGTGACCTTCCCGGCCGCGCTGCTGCTGCTTGAGCTATTCATAGGCGGCGGCGTCAAGTCGGCATTGCGCGATCAGTGGTCAAGCTGGCTGCTCCTTCTGACGAGCGCAATTCTCTTTCTGCTCCATGATGGGTACCTGGCGCAGGTGGAAACCAGCGCCAGCCTGAACGGCCTCCATGGCAATGCCGCCACCCAGACCATGGCGTTCGCTTATCTGCTGCGGCAGTGGCTGTTCCCGCTGTGGCTAAATATCGATCCGGACCTGCCTGTGCTGTATGACTTCGCCGGATTGATGCCGCAGATCATCCTGGTGACGGCGGCAGCGGTGTTGATGGCGTCGACCATCCGCAGTCGTCCGTGGCTCAGCTTTGCTTTGGCCTGGGCCATGCTGCAATTGATACCGCTGTATTTGTTCCTGCCGCGTCTGGATGTGGCGAACGACCGCCAGTTGTACAGTGTCAGCTGGCCGCTGGCACTGGCGCTGGCGGCGGAACTGTCGCTGAGGCTAAAGCCCATGACATTCAGGCTGGGCATGGCGTTGCTGCTGGTTTTTCTGGCGGGCCTGACGGTTTTGCGCAACCAGGATTTTTACAGCGAGGTCGCGCTGTGGCAGGCAACCGTTCAAGACTCGCCCGACAAGGCAAGGGCGCGAAATAATCTGGGCTATGCATACATGCTGGCCGGCAGAACGGAAGAAGCCCGTGCCGCATTTACGACCGCGCTCCGACTCGATCCCAAATACCATAAGGCCCGCTACAACCTGCTTCGCCTGGATGGGCATGACGCAGGGCATCGACCCGGCCAACAAGCGGAAGCATCCCGGCCTTAGCGCCCGCCCAATGAGTTGTGTGAGCCGCGACCGGCCTCGCGATACCACCACTGGCACCCGGACCAACCATCACAGCGCATTTGTCTGCCCTTGCGTAATTTGTGGCGCCGAGGGACGTGGCATCAAGCCGCATGAAAAGCAGCGACCACAACATCGAACCGAATCGCTGAAAAGCAAAAGGCCATCCAGAAGGATGGCCTAAGTGCTTGCTATGTTTGGCTCCCCATCGAACGCCGGTCAGGCTTCGATGCGGTTCACTGGGTCGCCGTGCGCATCCTGTCCAGCTTCTCGACGACAGCCTGATAGAGATCCTGGTCAACATCGGCGTTGCGGTCAGGGTGGTTGGCGCTACGGATCTTTTTCAGCGCAGCCATATCGTCGGGCAGGTCATGCACCCTGGTCACGCGGTCGCCGTTCTTGACCATCTCGCGCTGCACCTCGGCCTCTGCGCCTTCGCGTGTGTCGTGCAGCTTCCTGCTGCCAAGACGCCAACCATCCTGGTTCTTGCGCGGTGATTGGTTTCTTTCACCATCAAACCAGACCCATTTTCCGGTATCAGGATCCAGTTCAAAATGAATGGTGGTGATGCCGTAGGTGTAAACGGGCGGCTTGCGGTCCTTGGCGAACATCTTGAACGTGCCGACCGTACCCACGGCAGCAAGGTAATACGCGCCTGCCTCATGGGGGCAGAACGCGCGGCTGGTCGCTGGCTTGGGCGTTGTCTCAGGATTGCTGCCGCTACGTAACGGATCGATTTCAGTCGTGCGGCTGGCGTGCCATGCTGCCTGGCGTTGTGCGTTGGTCACGGTATTGCTCCTTATATTGGTTGAAACCCACTGGGATCACCCCTCGCTGAAGGGATCACCCGCTGGACTCTTGAGGCGCGAAAACGTCTTGCACCCGGGTTTGTTCTTGGCACACCTTCGGGCACACACCCATGAAAAATGGGTTGCCACCTAAGCGACAACCCATTGATGTACTGCTGTGTTCTGGCTCCTCGACCTGGGCTCGAACCAGGGACCTGCGGATTAACAGTCCGTCGCTCTACCGACTGAGCTATCGAGGAATAGGAGAGCGCGCATTCTAGAGTCAACGGCCCTTGCGGTCAAGCATCAGCCGTCATTTTCTACCTGCAATTCGGGGACATGGCTGAAGGCGATGCGCATCGGCGCTGAACCGCGGCCGCTGTGGGCGCCACCGAAGTACAGGGTGTTGGGGCCGTAGCGCTGGTTGATCTGGTCGAGCACGCTGTTGAGGGTTTCGTGCTGATCGTCTGGATCGAACAGGTCGCGCGTGACTTGGCTGTGCTCGGCGAGGTGGAGCAGGGTGACGCCGACCTTGAGGATGGGGGCGGGATCGGGCGGGCGGCGCTGCCACAGTTCGGCCAGCACCGGGTTGAATTTAAGGGTGTCGGCGTGCGGCGAGAAGCGGGCCTGGTCGGACCAGTGGGCGGGTCCGTTGCCGCGTTGCAGATAGGTGAGGTGCAGGCCGAGGCCGCCGGCGCAAAAGCCGTAATGGCGCAGCCGCATTGCGGCCTTGTGCAGCAGGCGGTACAGCACCGCCAGGGCGGTGGCGGGGTCGCGCAGATCGGGCGCGAGCACATGCGAATGGCCGACGCTGGCGCGCTGGGTGGGGGCGGATTCCACGACTTTGCCGCGCAGCTTGGCGTAAAAGCGTTCGCCTTCGATGCCGCCCCAGGCCTGGCGCAGGGTGTTTTTGCTGGCGGCGCACAGGTGCTCGACGCTGTGAATGCCAAGCCGGTTGAGGCGCGGCTCCATGGCGCGGCCGATGCCGGTGAGGGCGCCGAGCTTGAGGCCGTACAGGCGTTGCGGCAATTCGTCCTGGCGGATCACGACCAGCCCGTCCGGCTTCTGCATGTTCGACGCGGTCTTGGCGAGGAAGCGGTTGGGCGCGATGCCGACCGAGCTGTGCAGCACTTCGCCCACCTGGTCGTAGATCGCCTGCTTGATCTGCTGGCCGAGTTTGACGGCGTTGGCTTCCTCGCGGTCGCTTCCCATCAACTCGCACGCCATTTCGTCGATCGACAGCACGGCGCCGACGGGGGTGCACGATTCGACCGCGGTGACGATGCGGTGGTGGATTTCGACGTAGGTTGCGGGGCGCGCCTGCACGAACACGATGTCGCGGCACAGCTTGCGCGCCTGCCACACCGGGGTGCCGGTTTTGATGCCGAAGCGCTTGGCGTCGATGCTGGCGGCGATGCAGCAGGTGGTGTCGGCCATCACCGGCAACACGCCGACCGGCTTGCCGCGCAACTCGGGGCGCAGCTGCTGCTCGACCGACGCGAAGTAGGAATTGAGATCGACGTAAAGCGAATGCAGGGACATGGCGTGCTCCACCCATCACTCCGGCGGTGCAGGGTTGTTGCCGTTTGAGCGGTTTGACAGCGATGGCCTGTCCCATGCGGGGACAAGCGCCGGAGTAGGAATGTCAATTATAGTGTATATCCATACACTATAATTGATCCATTCAGCCCGGGTTTGCCTGATTCATCCGTTCCAGACGCTGGCACAGGGTGTCGATGATGCGGCGCGACAGCGGGGCGGAATGGCGCATCAGCTCTTCCATGATGTGCGGCGGCAGTGCCAGCACGGTGATTTCGGTGTCGGCCACCACTGTGGCGGTACGTTTCTCGTTCAGCAGATAGGCCATTTCGCCGAACAGCTGGCCTTCGTGGAGTTCGCCCAGATGACGCGGGCCATCGGGGGTGTTCTTGTAGACCCTGGCGCGGCCGGCGTGGAGGAAATAAGCGGTTTGCGAGTCGTCGCCTTCCTCGATCAGGGTGTGGCCCGGGGGGAGGATCTGGCCATAGGTTTCCAGCAGGCGCTGGATGTCGCCGAAGACATAGGCCTCGACCTTGCCGGCGCTTTCGCTGCTGCCGGCGAGAAACAGCTTTTCCAGCGCAGTGATGTCGGCCTTGCCGTAGGCGTACAGCGCCTGCGCCCACAGATACAGCAGCAGAAACGCGAAATAGGCGCCGATCAGCACGAACACCACGCCGCCGAGCGCGCCGTACAGGCTGTTGTAATTCTCCAGCTTGAAGAAGGCGCCGAACAGCACGAGCAGAAGCCCCAGGCTCACGCTGGCGCCCAGCGCGAACGCCGCGGCGACGCGGGCGGGGGGGCGCCGCTGCGGCAACTGCCAGTAGGCGGCGAACAGCAGTGCCCACACCATGGCAAAGACGAACAGCGTATTGAGCGCCTGCAGCACCTGCGCGTTGCCGATCCCGATGAAGTTGTTCTGCGCCAGGAAACTCAGCGTCATCTGTGCCAGCGCGGCCACGCACATCAGCAGGAACAGCACCGGCAGGATGATCAGCGGCAGCACCCACTTCACCACCGGATTGCGCTTGCTCGGGCTTGGAAAGATGATGCGGAACGCTCCCTGCACCGCGTTGACCAGCCAGCGCGACGACAGCACCAGGGTGAGCAGGCCGACGCCGCTTGCGGCCAGCTGGGTCTGGCGTGCGATGAAGCCAAGCGCGGCGAGGCTTTCCAGCTGCATCTGATCGTAGAGCGCGGCCATCAGGATGGTGGCCGGCACCGAGTTTTCGGCGACGCGGCCCAGCAGCTGCAGGCCGTAGCTCAGCAGCAGCAGCAGCGGGGTGGCCGACAGCAGGAAGTAGAAAGCCGTCGCCGCGGCATGATTCTGCAAACCGTTCTGGCCGAACAGACGCAGAGTGGTATAGGCAAGCTGGAGCAGCCAGCCGGGCGTGCCGCGCGTGGGGGGCAGAGCGAGATTTCGAAACATGGCGCTAGCCTACCTGCACTGGGTGCAGGAGGCCAGCGATCAGGCCAGCGCCAGCGCGATGCGCTTGAGCGCCTTTTCCAGGTTGGCCTGCGAGGTGGCGAACGACAGGCGGATGTAGCCTTCGGCACCGAAGGCCGAGCCGGGGACGACGGCGACGTCGGCGGATTCCAGCAGGTATTCGGAAAACGCGATGTCGGTCGGTTCCTCGATGATGTCGCGCGCCAGCAGGTGCATGATCGCCGGGCGCACGTCGGGGAAGGCGTAGAAGGCGCCGCCGCTGTCGACGCAGTGGAAGCCGGGAATGGCGTTCAGCGCGTCGACGACGTAGCGGTGGCGCGTCTTGAAGGCGTCGAGCATCGGGGTGATGCAGCCCTGGTCGCCGTTCAACGCGGCTTCGGCCGCCACCTGCGAGATCGAGGTGGGGTTGGAGGTGGACTGCGACTGCACGTTGGTCATCGCGCGCAGGATGGCCTCCGGGCCGGCGGCGTAGCCGATGCGCCAGCCGGTCATCGAATAGGCTTTCGACACGCCGTTCAGCACCAGGGTGCGGTCGTACAGGTCGGGGCAGACGTTGAGGATATTGACGAAGGGCACGTCGTCCAGCCGGATGTGCTCGTACATGTCGTCGGACGCGATCAGCACGCGCGGGTGGCGGCGCAGTACTTCGCCGAGCGCCGCCAGCTCGTCGCCGCTGTAGACCGCGCCGGTTGGGTTGGACGGGCTGTTGATGACGAACAGGCGGGTTTTGGGCGTGATCGCCGCTTCCAGCTGCGCCGGGGTGATCTTGAAGCCCTGCTCGATGCCCGCCTCGACGATCACCGGCTTGCCGTCGGCGAGGATCACGATGTCGGGATACGACACCCAGTAGGGTGCCGGAATGATGACCTCGTCGCCGGCGTTGATCACCGCCTGCGCCAGGTTGAAGAAGCTCTGCTTGCCGCCGCACGACACCAGGATCTGCTTGGGGGTGTAGTCCAGACCGTTGTCGCGCTTGAACTTGGCGATGACCGCCGCCTTCAGGCTGGGGGTGCCGTCGACCGCCGTGTACTTGGTGAAGCCCGCGTCGATCGCCGCGATCGCCGCATCCTTGATGTGCTGCGGCGTGTCGAAATCGGGCTCGCCGGCGCCGAGGCCGATGATGTCGCGGCCGCTCGCCTTGAGCGCGGCGGCGCGGGCGGTGACGGCCAGGGTGGGCGAGGGCTTGATGGCCTGTACGCGGCGGGAGAGTTCCACAGTGGTTCCTTCATGCACCCGCGGTGGCGGAGTGCTACTATCGACAAGTTTTAGGCCGCGCGATTTTAACCCGAATGTTTCATGAATTCGCGTGATGGTCGTGCAGCAATTTATGAAATGTTCAGGTTCTGATGTTCGTCACCTTCCCCAATAGCCCGTTTCGCCTGTTTCAGCCATTCCAGCCGGCTGGCGACCAGCCGCAGGCCATCGCCCAGCTGATCGAGGGGATCGATGACGGCCTGGCGTACCAGACCCTGCTGGGGGTGACCGGCTCGGGCAAGACCTACACCATGGCCAACGTCATCGCGCGGACGGGGCGGCCGGCGCTGGTCATGGCGCCGAACAAGACGCTGGCGGCGCAGCTGTATTCCGAAATGCGCGAGTTCTTCCCGGAAAACGCGGTCGAGTATTTCGTTTCCTACTACGACTACTACCAGCCCGAGGCCTATGTGCCGTCGCGCGACCTGTTCATTGAAAAAGACTCCAGCATCAACGAGCACATCGAGCAGATGCGGCTGTCGGCGACCAAGTCGCTGCTGGAGCGGCGCGACACCATCATCGTCTGCACGGTGTCGGCGATCTACGGTATCGGCGACCCGTCGGACTACCACAGCATGATCCTGCTGCTGCGCGAGAACGAGAAGATGAGCCAGCGCGAGGTCATCACGCGGCTGACGCAGATGCAGTACGACCGCAACGACATCGAGTTCAAGCGCGGGGTGTTCCGCGTGCGCGGCGACGTCATCGACATCTTCCCGGCGGAACACGCGGAGACCGCGATCCGCATCGAGCTGTTCGACGACGTGGTGGAAACCCTGCACCTGTTCGACCCGCTCACCGGGCAGATCCTGTCGCGGGTGGGGCGCTTCACCGTATTCCCGTCGAGCCATTACGTCACCCCGCGCGCGACAATTCTACGGGCCATCGAGCAGATCAAGGTCGAGTTGCGCGAACGCCTGGAGTGGTATTACGCCAACGGCAAGCTGGTCGAGGCGCAGCGGCTGGAGCAGCGCACCCGTTTCGACCTCGAAATGATGGCCGAGCTGGGCTTCTGCAAGGGCATCGAGAACTATTCGCGGCATCTTTCGGGGCGCAAGCCGGGCGAGCCGCCGCCGACGCTGATCGACTACCTGGCGAAGGACGCGCTGATGATCATCGACGAGTCGCACGTCACCGTGACGCAGGTCGGCGGCATGTACAAGGGCGACCGCTCGCGCAAGGAAAACCTGGTCGATTACGGCTTCCGCCTGCCGTCGGCGCTCGACAACCGCCCGCTCAAGTTCGAGGAATTCGAGGGGCTGATGCCGCAGACCGTGTTCGTCTCGGCCACCCCGGCCAAGTACGAGGCCGAGCACTCGGGCCAGGTGGTCGAGCAGCTGGTGCGCCCGACCGGCCTGGTTGATCCGCTGATCGAGGTGCGTCCGGCGTCGGCGCAGGTCGACGACCTGATGTCCGAAGCGAGAAAGCGCATTGCCGTCGGCGAGCGCGTGCTGGTGACGACGCTGACCAAGCGCATGTCCGAGGATCTCACCGACTACCTGGCCGAGCACGGCATCAAGGTGCGCTACCTGCATTCCGACATCGACACCGTCGAGCGCGTCGAGATCATCCGCGACCTGCGCCTGGGCGAATTCGACGTGCTGGTCGGCATCAACCTGCTGCGCGAAGGCCTCGACATTCCCGAAGTGTCGCTGGTGGCGATTCTCGACGCCGACAAGGAAGGCTTTCTGCGCTCCGAGCGCGCGCTGATCCAGACCATCGGCCGCGCCGCGCGCCATCTGCACGGCACCGCGATCCTGTATGCCGACCGGATCACCGACTCGATGCGGCGCGCGATGGATGAGACCGAACGCCGCCGCAACAAGCAGCTCGCCTTCAATGCCGAGCACGGCATCACCCCGCGCGGCGTGCAGAAGCGCATCCGGGACATGATCGACGGCGTATACAACACCGACGCCGCACGCCTGGAGCTCAAGGCCGCGCAGACCGTGGCCGAATACAAGATACTGGATGAAAAAGCGCTGACCAAAAGGATCAAGAAGCTGGAAAAGGAAATGCTGGATGCGGCAAGGAATCTGGAATTCGAAAAGGCCGCGGAACTTCGCGACCATTTGAAGGAACTCAAGCGGGTGTTATTTGGTGTGGAAGAACATGACTAAAGTCCTCATGGTGTGTATGGGCAATATTTGCAGATCGCCGATGGCGGAGGGCATGCTTCGCAAGGCTCTCCGGGATGCCGGCCTCGACCGGCATGTCGAGGTGGATTCCGCCGGCACTCACGCCTACCACGTCGGCTCGTCTCCCGATCCGCGCGCGCAGCAGGCGATTTCCAGGCGCGGGGCGGATATCAGCCAGCTGCGCGGGCGCAAGGTGGCGGACGAGGATTTCGATGCGTTCGATTACATCCTGGTGATGGACGGCGACAATTACAGCCAGCTGATCCAGCGCGCGCCGGCGCACCACCATGGCAAGATCCGCAGGCTGCTGTCGTTCAGCCGCAAATATCCCAATCTCGACGTGGTCGATCCGTATTACGGCGGCGCCCAGGGCTTCGAGGAAAACCTCGACATGATCGAGGACGCGGTGCAGGGCCTGATCCGGGAAATCACCGGCGACCCCCGGGTGAACATGCGTTCAGGTCGCTAAGCGCGTCCTGCTGTTTCAGCAAACGACGAGGGCCGCTTTTAAGCGGCCCTCGTCGTTTTGCGGTGCAGGCTTTTATTTCGCCTGGGTTTCCACCTGGACCAGCGGTTCCTGCACTTGGCTCACCTGCGGGCGCGAGCGCCGGCGAGTGGGGTGGGGGGCGGCCGGTGTGGCCGTTTCGCCTGCCGTTGCAACGGGCGCGCTGGTTGTTTCCACCTGCATCAGGCTGACGGGCTCGGCCTCGGTTTTGACCACGGGGCGACGGCGGCGGCGCGGGCGTCCTGTTTCGCTGGTTTCAGGCGAGCTGACCGCTGCGGCTTGGGTTTCCACCTGATTCAGATTGGCCGTGCCGGTTGCCAGTTCCGCCAGGATGACGGCGGGCGAGGCGGTGACCGCGGCCGGCGTTTCTAGCTGCAAGGCCTGCTGTGCGGGTGCGACCGGAGCGGGGGCTGCCTTGGGCGCACCCGCAATTTCGATGATCGCGTGGAAGCGGGCGGGTGCCGCGGCGACGTCGATTCCGGCCTGCGCTGCACCCTCGCCTGTGCCTGCTTCGGTTTCCGGGCGGGCTTCGCGTGGGCGGCGATTGCCGCGTCCACGGCGGCTGCGCGGCTCGCGTTTTTCCTCGCTGACGGGTTCGCGCGGCGCCTCGACCGGCTCCACACCCTGCGGTGCGGCTTCGGCTTCCGGACGCGGTTTGGGCTGGCGCGGCGCGCGCGCCGGCTTGGCGGATTCGCTGCCACGGGCCTCGCTCGGGCGCGGTGCGGCCTGACGCGGTTCACGGGGCTCACGCGGCTCACGCGGCTCACGCGGCTCATTCGGGCGTGCTTCGCCACGGCCTTCACCGCGGCCGCGACGCTGGCCGGGCTTGCGGTCACGGCGTTCGCTCGGCCGTTCGCCGCGCGTGAGGGCGGGAGCCGCTTCGGCTGCCAGTGCGGCTTTGGCCGCCGGCGTTTCTTCGCCCCGTTTTTTGAACCAGCCGAAAATACGCTCGAACAGGCCGGTCTCCGGCAGCGGTTGGGCCGCAACGGCCGGCCGCGCGGCGGGTGCCGGCTGCGGCGGTGGCGCAATCGATTTGACCGCGGCGATCTGGCGCGCCGGGGCGGCTTCCTGCGCGGTCTGATAGATGGACTCGGGTTCCGCCAGGGCCACCAGCTTGTAGCTCGGTTCGGCCGCATCGCGCAGGTTGAGCTCGTCGTGGCGCAGCCGGGTGATGGTGTAGTGCGGGGTTTCCAGATGGACGTTGGGGATCAGCACCACATTCACCTTGAGGCGCGTTTCGAGGGTGTGAATGTCGACGCGTTTCTCGTTGAGCAGGAAGGTGGCGACATCGACCGGCAGCTGCACATGCAGCGCGCCGGTATTTTCCTTCATGGCCTCTTCCTGCAGGATGCGCAGGATGTGCAGCGCGGACGATTCGGCGCCGCGGATGTGGCCGGTGCCGTGGCAGCGCGGGCAGGGCGTGTAGCTGGTTTCGCCGAGCGAGGGCTGCAGCCGCTGACGCGACATTTCCAGCAGGCCGAAGCGCGAGATCTTGCCGGTCTGCACGCGGGCGCGGTCGTGATGCAGGGCATCGCGCAGGCGGTTTTCGACTTCGCGCTGATGCTTGGGCTCTTCCATGTCGATGAAATCGATCACGATCAGGCCGCCGAGGTCGCGCAGGCGCATCTGGCGGGCGATTTCGTCGGCCGCTTCGAGGTTGGTGTTGTAGGCGGTCTGCTCGACGTCGCTGCCCTTGGTGGCGCGCGCCGAGTTGACGTCGACCGACACCAGCGCTTCGGTGTGGTCAATGACGATGGCGCCGCCGGCAGGCAGGTTGACCTGGCGCGAATACGCCGATTCGATCTGGTGTTCGATCTGGAAGCGCGAGAACAGCGGCACGTCGTCGCGGTAGAGCTTGACCTTGTCGACGTTGTCCGGCATCACGTGCGCCATGAACTGTTGCGCCTGCTCGTAGATGTCTTCGGTATCGATCAGGATCTCGCCGATGTCCGCCGAGAAATAGTCGCGGATGGCGCGGATGACCAGGCTGCCTTCCTGGTAGATCAGGAAGGCGCCTTTTTGCGAGCTGGACGCGCCGTCGATGGCTTTCCACAGGCTCAAGAGGTAGTTCAGGTCCCACTGGAATTCCTCGGCGGTACGGCCGATGCCGGCGGTGCGGGCGATCAGGCTCATGCCTTCCGGGATGTCGAGTTGCGCCAGGGTGTCGCGCAGTTCGTTGCGTTCCTCGCCCTCGATGCGACGCGAGACGCCGCCGCCGCGCGGGTTGGTTGGCATCAGCACGACGTAGCGTCCGGCCAGCGAGACGTAGGTGGTGAGGGCGGCGCCCTTGTTGCCGCGTTCGTCCTTTTCCACCTGGACCAGCAGTTCCTGGCCTTCTTTCAGGTTTTCCGGGACGCGGCCGCCGTTGGGCAGGCAGGTGCGGGAAATTTCCTTGAACGGCAAAAAGCCGTGGCGCTCGCAGCCGTAATCGATGAATGCGGCTTCCAGGCTGGGCTCGACGCGGGTGACGACACCCTTGTAGATGTTGCCCTTGCGTTGTTCCTTGCTGGCGGACTCGATGTCAAGGTCGACCAGCTTCTGGCCGTCGACGATGGCAACCCGGAGTTCTTCCGCCTGGGTTGCGTTGAAAAGCATGCGCTTCATTATTTACTCCCGCGCGCGTGCATACGGGACAGGCCAGACTGCCGCCTAGAGCGGGCGGCTCATGCGATCACGTGGTAGGTCAGGTGAAATGGCATGGGGTAAAAGGTGTCCTGTTCCTGGAGAGTTTCGCCGGCAAAGCCGGGGTGGTCTTTCCGGTTCCCGCCGGAGGCTGCGCCTCGGCGTGAACAACTATTTCGTATGCTTGTTGTCGCGTCATTGATAACATCGCTGCTTTGCCGATTGCGCGGGGCGGGTGGTTTCGACTGATCGCGCCAGCTTGAATGTTGGCTGGGCGGCAGGAATCCAGACGGGCCGGGCAGGCGGCGGCCGGTGAGCGTTGTAACCGGCGTGTTCTTTAAATCAAATCTGTCCGGCAATCCTGCCGGGCAATTGGTCGGGCAAAACTCAGCCTGAACCGGCGGTAGTGTATATGAAAAAGAATGACTTAGAGAAAGATTCGGTCCGGCGGCTGAAGATCGACGACAGCGCCGACGGGCAGCGTTTGGACAATTTTTTGATGGCGCGGCTGAAGGGCGTGCCGAAAAGCCGCATCTACAAGCTGGTGCGCGGCGGCGAGGTGCGGATCAACGGCGGCCGCGTCGAGGTCAGCTATCGTCTGCAGCTGGGCGACGAGGTGCGGATTCCGCCGGTGCGCGTCGCGGTACCGGTCATCACCCCCGCCACCCATCTGCCGCAGGGCGGCATCCGGCTGGTGCCGCACATCCTGTACCGCGACGACGCCCTGATCGCGCTGAACAAGCCGGCCGGCATGGCGGTTCACGGCGGCAGCGGCATTTCGCGCGGGGTGATCGAGCAGATGCGGCTGGAACTGCCGGAATGCCGCTATATGGAGCTGGTGCACCGGCTCGACCGCGAAACCTCGGGAGTGCTGCTGATCGCGCTGAAACGCCGCGCCCTGGTCGGGCTGCACGCCGCGATGCGCGAAGGAAAAATCGAAAAGCGCTATCTGACGCTGGTGGCCGGGCGCTGGCCGAACCCGGTGCAGCATGTGAAGCTGACTTTACATAAAAGAGTCACCGACGACGGCGAAAAGCGCGTCACGGTGCGCGACGAGGGGCAGGCCGCGCACACCATCTTCCGCCGCCTGCAAAGTTTTTCCGAGTTCACCCTGCTGGAGGCGGAACTGAAGACCGGGCGCACCCATCAGATTCGCGTGCATACCTCGCATCTCGGGTTTCCGATCGCGGGGGACGACAAATACGGCGATTTCGAACTCAACAAGCGGCTGATGAAGCAGGGACTGAAGCGGATGTTCCTGCACGCCGCCCAATTGAGCTTCGAGCATCCCATTTCCGGCGAGCGCATGCTGATCGAAGCGCCGCTGCCTGCCGAACTGGCCACTTTCCTGGATAACGTGAAGAATGCCCAAGCAATTTGACCTATTGATTTTCGACTGGGACGGCACCCTGATGGACTCCGCCGGGGTGATCGTCGATTCGATCCAGCGCGCCTGCGAGGACATCGGCCTGCCGGCGCCGGGCGATCACGCGTCGCGCCAGATCATCGGCCTGGGGCTCACGCAGGCGCTGCAGACCTTGCTGCCGGATTTGCCGGCCGACGATTATCCGCGGTTGGTCGAACGTTACCGCCATCATTACTTTGGCCGCGACGCGCAGATTCCGCTGTTCGCTGGGGTGGCCAGCGGGATCGGCCAGTTGCACGCCGCCGGCTTCCAGCTCGCGGTGGCCACCGGAAAAAGCCGCGCCGGCCTGTCCCGCGCGCTTGAGTCCAGCGGGCTGGGCGCCTGGTTCGCCGCCACCCGCTGCGCCGACCAGACACATTCCAAGCCGCACCCGGCGATGGTGCTGGAGCTGATCGATGAACTCGACGCCGACCCGGCGCGCACCCTGGTGATCGGCGACACCAGCCACGATCTCCTGATGGCGTCGAATGCCGGCGTCGCCAGCCTGGGCGTGACCTATGGCGCGCACGAAGCCGGCGACCTGCACCCGCACGCGCCGCTCGCCCTGATGGACAGTTTTGCCGAGGTGCACGCGTGGCTGAACGCGAACGCCTGATCTGCGCCACGAGTGAGCTTGCCGAGCTGGGCAAGGGGGTGCGCTTCGAACTTCCCCGCGCCGGCAAGCCGCAGCAGGCATTCGTGGTGCGCTTTGACGGCCGGCCGCGCGCCTTTCTCAACCAGTGCGGCCATGTGCCGGTTGAACTCGACTGGCAGGAAGGCGAGTTCTTCGACGACTCGCAGCTATACTTGATCTGTTCCACCCATGGCGCGCTTTATCATCCCGCAAGCGGGCAGTGCGTCGGCGGACGTTGCGCCGGGCGCGGCCTGATCCCCTTGCCGGTCGTCGAGCGTGATGGCCATGTGTACCTTTTGGAAACAGTGATGGAAGAACAAGAATGAGCGAACCGGAAAAAACGCCCCCGGCAAACTGGGAACGCGACGTGCTGGAAAAGCTGGCGCTGTCGGCGGTGCAGGAACAGCGCCGCAGCCGGCACTGGAGCATCCTTTTCAAGACGCTCGGCTTTCTGTACCTGTTCATCGTGCTGTTTCTGGCCGCCGGCTGGTTCAGATCGGACGGCGTGTCCATCAAGGCGCATACGGCGCTGATCGATCTGCAGGGTGTGATTGCGTCCGACCAGGCCAGCGCCGATTCGGTGATCGGCAGCCTGCAGGGCGCGTTCGAGGACAAGAAGACCAAGGGCGTGATCCTGCGCATCAACAGCCCCGGCGGCAGCCCGGTGCAGGCCGGGCAGATCTACGACGAGATCAAGCGCCTGCGCGCGCTGCATCCCAAGACGCCGCTGTACGCCGTGGTTGACGATATCTGCGCCTCGGGCGGCTATTACGTCGCCGCGGGCGCCGACAAGATCTTCGTCGACAAGGCCAGCATCGTCGGCTCGATCGGCGTGCTGATGGACGGCTTCGGCTTCACCCAGACCATGCAGAAACTCGGCGTCGAGCGCCGTCTGCTCACCGCCGGCGAAAACAAGGGCTTCCTCGATCCGTTCTCGCCGGTCGACCCCAAGCACGAGGCATTCGCCAAGCAGATGCTCGAAGAAATCCACGCCCAGTTCATCGGGGTGGTGCGCGAAGGACGCGGCAAGCGCCTGAAGGAAACCCCCGAGATGTTCAGCGGCCTGGTATGGAGCGGCGAGAAAAGCATCCAGCTCGGCCTTGCCGACGGCCTCGGCAGCGTCGAATCGGTCGCGCGCGATGTCATCAAGGCCGAAGACATCGTCGACTACACCCGCGAGGAAAGCCTGTTTGAACGCCTCGCCGGACGCCTCGGAGCGACCATGGCCAAGGCGTGGTCGCCCTTTGACAAAGCCGGGGTGAGCCTGCGGTGAGCGATTACCGGGCGATCGCCTGCGCGGATCACGACCGTCTGGAACTCGCCGCACTCAAGCGGCAATGGCTGGATGTGAACGTGACGACGGGCGACCGGGCCGGCCGTCAGCGCTTGATGCCGCTCGACGTGACCACCCGCGACGGCGCCGAATGGCTGCTTGCCGAAACCGAGTCCGGCGAGCGGCTGACCCTGCGGCTCGACTGGCTGCAATTCTGAACGTTCGGGTGGCGGTGCCGAACGCAGTGGCTTCAACCTTGTCTTACTGCGTTGGCCGTGGAAACAGGCCACCCACAGAATGCATCCCAAGTAAAAGAACACCATGAAAATCCCGAAAAGACTCGAACCACTGGTCGAAGACGGCCTGATCGACGACGTAACGCGCCAGCTCATGAGCGGCAAGGAAGCGATGGTCTTCGTCGTCCGCTGCGGCGACGAGGTGCGCTGCGCCAAGGTCTACAAGGAAGCCAACAAGCGCGCCTTCCGCCAGAGCGTCGATTACACGGAAAACCGCAAGGTGAAGAACAGCCGCCAGGCGCGTGCGATGGCCAAAGGCACGCGCTATGGGCGGGAAGCCCAGGAAGCGGCCTGGCAGAACGCCGAAGTGGATGCCCTGTATCGCCTCGCCGCCGCCGGCGTGCGGGTGCCGACGCCTTACAATTTCCATTCCGGCGTGTTGCTGATGGAACTGGTCTGCGACGAGGACGGCAACGCGGCGCCGCGTCTGAACGATGTGGAATTCACGCCGGAACTGGCGCGGGTGCATTTCCAGATGCTGCTCAAGCAAGTCGTGCTGATGCTGTGCGCCGGGGTGATTCACGGCGACTTGTCCGAATTCAATATCCTGATCAGCGCCGACGGCCCGGTGATCATCGACCTGCCGCAGGCGGTGGATGCCGCCGGCAACAACCATGCGCCCGACATGCTGGAGCGTGACGTCGCCAACCTGACCGCCTATTTCGGGCGCTTTGCGCCGGAACTTCTTGGGACCGAATACGGCAAGGAAATCTGGGCGCTGTACGAACACGGCGCGCTGCATCCGGATGTGCTGCTGACCGGCCATTTTGCACACAGCACGAAACCGGTGGACCTGGACGGCGTTCTGCGTGAAATCGGCGATGCCCGTGACGAGGAGGAGGCACGACAGCTGCGGATGCTGGAAGCCGGATAGTCCTTCGGCAAGCTCCATGTGCCCCGTATAATCCGGCATGACCGATCACCCGAACACCTCACCCGCTGACTCCCCAACGGCCGGCGCGCCCTTCGACCAGCTGCCGCTGGCGCCCGCCGTGCTGGCCAATCTGCGTCAGCTCGGCTACCTCCACATGACGCCGATCCAGGCGGCCAGCCTGCCGATCGCGCTGGCCGGCCACGACCTGATCGCGCAGGCCAAGACCGGCAGCGGCAAGACGGCGGCGTTTGCCCTCGCGCTGCTGAACCGGCTGAACCCGCGTCGCTTTGCCGTGCAGGCGCTGGTGCTGTGCCCGACGCGCGAACTGGCCGACCAGGTGACGCAGGAGATCCGCCGGCTGGCGCGCAGCGAGGACAATATCAAGATTCTTTCCCTGGTCGGCGGCTCCACCATGCGCCCGCAACTGGCCAGCCTGGAGCACGGCGCCCACGTCGTCGTCGGCACGCCGGGCCGCATCATGGACCACCTGCAACGCGGCAGCCTCAACCTCGATGCGCTCAACACGCTGGTGCTCGACGAAGCCGACCGCATGCTGGACATGGGCTTCTACGATGACATTGGCTTCATCGCCCGGGAGTGCCCCGGCACGCGCCAGACGCTGCTGTTTTCCGCCACCTACCCGGAGGGCATCGCGGAATTGAGTCGGCGCCTCCTGCGGCAGCCGCACGAGGTAAAACTGCTGGAGCGGCACGAGCACGACAAGATCCGCCAGCGCTTCTACGAGGTGGGCAACGATGAACGCCTGCAGGCGGTGGCGCTGCTGCTTCGTCACTACCGCCCGGTCAGCACGCTGGCCTTCTGCAACACCCGCCAGCAGTGCCGCGACTTGCTGCAGGTCCTGCGCGAACAGGGCTTCCATGCGCTGGCGCTGCACGGCGAACTGGAACAGCGCGAGCGCGACCAGGTGCTGATCCAGTTCGCCAACCGCAGCTGCTCGGTGCTGGTGGCGACCGACGTGGCCGCGCGCGGCCTCGACATCGCCCAACTCGAAGCGGTGATCAACGTCGATGTCACGCCCGATCCCGAGGTCTACATCCACCGCATCGGCCGCACCGGGCGCGCCGACCAGGAAGGCTGGGCGCTGAGTCTGGCCAGCCCCAGCCAGATGCGGCGCGTCGCCAATATCGTCAAGGAACTGGGCGCCGAGCCTGAATGGCATTCCCTCGCCGAGCTGCAAGCCGCCGGCGACGAACCGCTGCTGCCGCCGATGGCGACCTTGCAGATCCTCGGCGGCCGCAAGGAGAAGATCCGTCCCGGCGACGTGCTGGGCGCGCTCACCGGCGAGGCGGGTTTCACCAGCGCCCAAGTGGGCAAGATCACCGTCACCGAGTCCACCACCTATGTCGCGGTGGAGCGGCGCATCGCGCACGAGGTTCAGCGCAGGCTGGGCGCGGGCAAGCTGAAGGGGAAAAGCGTCAAGGTGCGGATACTGGACGTCAACGCCGATTCCGCGCCCCGCGAGAGCGCCCGACGCAATCAGTAAGCGCTTCGGCGGGCGCTGCTTTACATCCCGATTCCGAACACCACCAGCCGGCCCTTGACCGCGTCGCTCTGGCCGCGCCAGGCTTTTGCGCTGCGGGTCTGGATCAGCTGGCTCGGCAGGCTGAGGTCGGCGCCGATGCTGACGAAGGTGTCGGGCGACAGGATGGTGGCCAGGGCATCGAGCAGGGCTGCGCTGCGGTAGGGCGTCTCGATGAAGAGCTGGGTGGCGCGGTCGCGGCGCGCGGTTTTTTCTAGCTCGCGGATGGTCTGGCTTCGCTCGGGTTCCTTGGCAGGAAGATAGCCGTGGAAGGCGAAGCGCTGACCGCCCAGGCCCGAGGCCATCAGCGCCAGCAGGATCGACGACGGGCCGATCAGCGGGACGACGGCAATGCCTGCGCGATGCGCGGCCATGACCAGCGCCGCGCCGGGGTCGGCCACCGCGGGACAGCCCGCCTCGGACAGCAGGCCGACGTCGTGCCCGGCCTTGAGCGGCGCCAATAGCGCCGGGATGGCGGGGGTTGGGGTGTGTTCGTTGAGTTCCTCGATCTGCAGCGCCTGGATCGGCAGCGGGTGGCCCATGGCCTTGAGATGCGCGCGTGCGGTCTTGGCGCGTTCGACGACGAAGTGCTCGATCCGGCGCGCGACCGCGAGGGTGTCCGGCGGCAGGCAGGCCTCGGGACTGACCGGCCCCAGCGGAACCGGGATCAGGTAGAGGGTCGCCACTCAGATCACCCCGCGTGCCAGGTCAGCACGTCGATGCCTTCGTTCATCAGCATCTCGGTCAGCGCCATCAGCGGCAGGCCGATCAGCGCGGTGGGGTCGGTGCTGTCCATGCGCTCCATCAGGGCGATGCCGAGCGACTCGCTCTTCGCCGAGCCGGCGCAGTCGTAGGGCTGTTCCTTTTCGAGGTAGGCGGTGATCTGCGCGTCGGAAAGCGGGCGGATGTGCACCACCGTCGGCACGTCGCGCGTCTGGGTGTTGCCGCTGTGGCTATTCAGGAGCGTCAGCGCGGTGTGGAACACCATCGCGCGGCCCTGCATTTTCTTCAGCTGCGCGAAGGCATTGTCGAAATTGCCGGGCTTGCCGAGCTGCTCGGAATCGAGCATCAGTACCTGGTCGGAGCCGATGATCAGCGCATCGGGCCAGGTCGCCGCGGCGGCCTGCGCCTTCAGCACCGACAGGCGGAGCGCGGTGGCCGAGGGCGTCTCGCCCGGCAGCGGGGTTTCGTCGACGTCGGGCGACAGGACTTCGAACGGGAGATGCAGGCGGGAAAGTAGCTCGCGCCGGTAGCGCGAGGTCGAGGCCAAGACAAGCTGGGCTTGTCCGGGTTGAGCTTGGACGAGCGTCATTCCGGCTGGATCTCGACCAGCGCCATGTCGGGCGTCACCGCGTCGCCTTTCTTGGCGAAGATGCTGATGACGACGCCGGCGATCGGCGCCTGCACTTCGTTCTCCATTTTCATCGCCTCGATCACCAGCACGCCATCGCCGGCCTTGACCGTCTGGCCGATGCTCACCAGCACGTCGACGACGGTGCCGGGCATGGCGGCGGTGACGTGGCCGGGATGGCTGGCGCGCGGTTTCTGGCCGGGCGCGGTGGACGCAGCGGTGGTTTTGCGTAGCGAGCCGTCATTGCCTGCCACCGCGACTTCGTTCAGCGATTCGACCAGCACCTCTTCCGAGACCCCGTCGACCGACACGAAATAGGGCCGCTGGGTGGAATCGCTGCGGCCGCTGCCCGACAGTTTGATGTGGTAGGTCTCGCCGTGCAGCGTGATCTTGAATTCGTCGGCGGCGTAGCGCGGACCGTTGTCCTGCTGCGCCGTGGCAGGCGGCAGCAGCTGTTCGGGCTTGAGGCTGCCGGCTGCGCGTTCCTGCAGCCAGACCTTGCCGATTTCGGGGAACATGGCGTAGGTCAGCACGTCCTCGTCGGACTTGGCCAGGCCCTCGATTTCCCCGCGCAGCTTGTCGAGCTCGTCGCCCAGCAGGTCGGCCGGGCGGCAGGTGGTGACGTCGAGATCGCCGATGGCAATCTTGCGCACCTCCTCGTTGATGTGTCCCGGCGCCTGGCCGTAGCGTCCCTGCAGATAGAGCTTCACCTCGTTGGTGACCGACTTGTAGCGCGCGCCGGTCAGCACGTTCAGCGCGGCCTGGGTGCCGACGATCTGCGAGGTGGGCGTCACCAGCGGCGGGTAGCCGAGGTCTTCGCGCACCCGCGGGATTTCCTCGAGCACGGCGTCCATGCTGTCGAGCGCGCCTTGCTCCTTCAACTGGTTGGCGAGGTTGGAAATCATCCCGCCGGGGACCTGATTGATCAGCACGCGGGTGTCGGTGCCGGTGAAAGCCGACTCGAACTGCCAGTATTTTTTGCGCACTTCCTTGAAGTAGGCCGAGATTTCCTCGATCAGCGGCAGCGACAGGCCGGTGTCGTATTCGGTGCCGGCGAGCGCGGCGACCATGCTCTGCGTGGTGGGGTGGCTGGCGCCCTCGGCGAACGCGCCGACGCAGGTGTCGATGATGGTCGCACCCGCTTCCACCGCCTTCAGATGCGTCATGTGCGCCAGCCCCGAGGTGGCATGGCTGTGGGTGTGGATCGGCAGATCGGTGGCGGCGCGAATCTCGCGCACCAGTTCGAACGCGGTGTAGGGCGTGAGCAGGCCCGCCATGTCCTTGATCGCGATGGTGTCACAGCCCATTTCCGCCAGGCCGCGGGCGAGCTCGACGAAATGCGGGATGTTGTGCACCGGGCTGGTGGTGTAGCTGACCGTGCCTTCGGCGTGCTTGCCGGCGGCCTTCACTGCCTCGATCGATACGCGCAGGTTGCGCAGGTCGTTCATGGCGTCGAACACGCGGAACACGTCGACGCCGTTGTCGGCGGATTTCTGCACGAAGGCGCGCACCACATCGTCGGAATAGTTGCGGTAGCCGAGCAGGTTCTGCCCGCGCAGCAGCATCTGGATGCGCGTGTTGGGCAGCGCCTTCCTGAGTTTGCGCAGGCGCTCCCACGGGTCTTCGCGCAAAAAGCGCACGCAGGCGTCGAAGGTGGCGCCGCCCCAGGCTTCCAGCGACCAGAAACCCACTTGATCCAGCTTGCTGCAGATCGGCAGCATGTCGGCGGTCTGCATGCGGGTGGCGATGAGCGACTGGTGGCCGTCGCGCAGGACGAGGTCGGTGATGTGTACTTTGGCCATGGTTACAATCCTTGGTGGGCGGCGATGGCGGCCGCAATGGCGGCCGCGATCACTTCCGGCGGTTTCTTTTCAGTGTACTGGGTGAGCTCCGGGTGCTCGTCGACAAAGCTGGTGTTGAAGCGCCCGCTGCGGAATTCGGGGTCCTTCAGGATTTCCTGGTAATAAGGGATCGTCGTTTTCACGCCATACACCAGCATATCGTCGAGCGCGCGGCGCCCGCGTGCGATGGTCGCCTCCCAGTTCAGATTCCACACCGTGAGCTTGGCGCACATCGAATCGAAGTAGGGCGGAATCACATAGTCGGTGTAGATCGCCGCGTCGACGCGCACGCCGGGGCCACCCGGCGAATAGTAGCGGGTGATGCGGCCGAGGCTGGGCAGAAACTCGTTTTTCGGGTCTTCGGCATTGATGCGGAATTCGATGGCGTAGCCGCGGTGCTTGATCTCGTCCTGTTTGTACTGCAGCGGCAGGCCGGAGGCGATGCGGATCTGCTCCTGCACGATGTCGACGCCGGTGATGGTCTCGGTGATGGGATGCTCGACCTGCAGCCGGGTGTTCATTTCCATGAAATAGAACTGGTTGTCCTGGTCGAGCAGGAATTCGACCGTGCCGGCGTTGACGTAGCCGACCGACTTGGCGGCGCGCACCGCCAGCTTGCCGATATATTGCCGCTGCGCTTCGGTGAGCTGGGGCGAGGGTGCGATCTCGATCAGTTTCTGGTTGCGCCGCTGGATCGAGCAGTCGCGCTCGAACAGGTGGATCACGTTGCCCTGAGTGTCGCCCAGCACCTGCACCTCGATGTGCTTGGGCCGCACCACGCATTTTTCGACGAAGACCTCGGGCTTGCCGAAGGCCTTGCTGGCCTCCGACACCACGCGGTCGTAGTTTTTCAGCAGCTCTTCCTCGCTGTCGCAGCGGCGGATGCCGCGCCCGCCGCCGCCGTTGGTGGCTTTGAGCATCACCGGATAGCCGAATTTGTTGGCCAGTACGCGCGCCTCCTCGACATTTTCCAGATTGTGGTCGGAGCCGGGGATCACCGGAATGCCGGCGGCGATCATCGCATTGCGCGCCTGGATCTTGTCGCCCATGCGGCGGATCACCTCGGGCGAGGGGCCGATGAAGCGGATGCCGCGGCGCGCGCAGATGGTGGCGAGGTCGGGATTTTCGGAGAGGAAGCCGTATCCCGGATGCAGCGCGTCGCAGCCCGAGGCGGCCGCCAGATTGACCAGCGTGTGCGCGTTCAGATAGCCGAGAATGGGGTCCTTGCCGATGTGGTAGGCCTCGTCGGCTTTCTTCACGTGGAGCGCGTGGCGGTCGGCGTCGGTGTAGATGGCGACCGACTTGATGCCCAGTTCGGCACAGGCTCGAACGATTCGGACGGCGATCTCGCCCCGGTTGGCGACCAGTATTTTCTTAAGCATGGGCTCGCCTGACGTTGGGAAGGCTGGGGTTTCTTTGACAAAAAGAACGCGAAATCATATCATTGCTGGCTAATGTTGCTGGCCATATCTACTGGGTGCCTCATGATTGAATCCGGCATACTTCAGCCAATCGAAGTCGATCCATGGCGTTTTTGCAGGGATGGACAGTCGTGGGAAACCCGGTCCGACGTGGCTGCGTTTCCGCGTCTGGCCCATGAATTTACGCAAGGCACGCTGTTCTGTCGAGTCGTTGGGCGCGTGGATCAGCGGGGCAGCCTGTCCCTGCAGTTGATGGTCAGCGGCGAGGTGGAATTGCCCTGCCATCGCTGTCTGGTCAGCATGCCGTATAAGGTTGGTGTCGAACGCACGCTGTATCTGGCGCGCAACGAGGCCGAGATGGAACGACTGGATGCGTTGCCTGACAGTGACGCAATCCAGGCCGGTGAGATCTTGAATCTGGTCGATCTGGTTGAGGATGAAGTGTTGTTGAGCCTGCCGCTGGCGACCATGCACGCAGAAGGTGAATGCCCCGTCCCTGGGGTGTAGTGATTTTTAATGCATCCGGTTGGGTGCAACGGAATTTAAGGAGCAAGAAATGGCAGTCCAGCAGAACAAAAAATCCCCGTCCAAGCGCGGCATGCACCGCTCGCACGATTTCCTGACCAGCCCGCAACTGGGCATCGAGCCGACCACGGGTGAAGTGCATCTGCGCCACCATATCAGTCCCAACGGCTTTTATCGTGGCCGCAAGGTCGTCAAGGCAAAAGGCGAATAATTTCCCGACGCGCCTGGGGTTGATTGCGCCGGGGTTGATGACTCCGGTCTGGTGCATTCAACCCGGCTAACGATTCCGGCTGCATGAGAAACATCACTGTCGCCATTGACGTCATGGGGGGCGATCACGGTCCCCATGTCACGGTTCCTGCGGCGATCCATTGTCTTGCGCGTCATCCTGATCTGAATGTGATTCTGGTCGGGCCGCAGGACATCATCGCGGCCGAACTCAAGGCGCGTCGTGCCGACTCCGGGCCCCGTCTCATCGTGCGCCACGCCAGCCAGGTGGTGGCGATGGACGAGGCGCCCGCGTTGGCGCTGCGCGGCAAGAAGGATTCTTCGATGCGGGTGGCCATCGATCTCGTCAAGTCCGGCGAAGCCGATGCCTGCGTGTCGGCCGGCAACACCGGCGCCCTGATGGCAACCGCGCGTTTCGTCCTGAAGACGCTCCCCGGCATCGACCGTCCCGCCATTGCCGCCGTGATGCCGACGATCAAGGGGCACGCGCTGGTGCTGGACATGGGTGCGAACGTCGACTGCACCGCCGAAAATCTGCTGCAGTTCGGCATCATGGGCGCGATGCTGGTGTCGGCGGTGGAGCACATCCCGAATCCGAGCGTGGGCCTGCTGAACATCGGCGAGGAGGCCATCAAGGGCAATGAGATGGTCAAACGTGCCGGCGAACTGCTGCGCGACAGCCACCTGAACTTCTACGGCAACGTTGAAGGCAACGACATTTTCAAGGGCACCACCGACGTGGTGGTGTGCGACGGTTTTGTCGGCAATGTCACCCTGAAGGCCTCCGAAGGGCTGGCCAAGATGGTTTCCAGTACGTTGCGTGCCGAGTTCAAGCGCAACGCGCTGACCCGCATCGCGGGGCTGATTGCGTTGCCGGTGCTGAATGCCTTCAAGCGGCGGCTCGACCCCCGCCGCTACAACGGTGCCACGCTGCTGGGCCTGAAAGGCGTGGTGGTGAAAAGCCATGGCTCGGCCGATTCTTTCGCGTTCGAGCACGCCATCGAAACCGCCAGCGATGAAGTCCGCAACAACGTGCTGAAACGCATTACCGACCAGATCCAACTTCTGCAACGGGTGGCCGCTTGACCTATTCCCGCATCCTTGGCACCGGCAGCTACCTGCCGGCCCGCATCCTCACCAACGCCGATCTCGAAAAGCTGATCGATACGAACGACCAATGGATCGTCGATCGCACCGGCATCCGCGAACGGCATGTTGCCGCCGAGGGCGAATTCACCAGCGACCTGGCCACCCAGGCGGCACGCGCCGCGCTCGACGCGGCGGGCCTGGCGGTGGACGACATCGATCTGCTGCTGGTCGCCACCACCACGCCCGACCTGGTTTTTCCCAGCACCGCCTGCATCGTGCAGTCCAAGCTCGGCATGACCAACGGCCGCCCGGCGTTCGACCTGCAGGCGGTGTGTAGCGGCTTTATCTATGCCCTGAGCGTGGCCGACCAGTTCATCAAGACCGGCGCGGCTAGACACGTTCTGGTGATCGGCGCGGAAACCCTGTCGCGCATCACCGACTGGAACGACCGCGGCAACTGCATCCTGTGGGGCGATGGTGCGGGTGCGGTGGTGGTGGGCGCATCGACCGAGCCGGGCATCATCGCCACCCACATCCATGCCGACGGCCGCCACAAGGAATTGCTGCGTACCACCAGCGGCCCTTCGACCGGCATGAAGGAGCCTGCGCTGATGCGGATGGAAGGCAACGCCGTATTCAAGATGGCGGTCAACACGCTTGATCGCATCGTCGACGAAACGCTGGAAGCCAACGGCCTCTCGAAATCCGACATCGACTGGCTGGTGCCGCACCAGGCGAACATCCGCATCATTTCCGCCACGGCGAAAAAGCTCGGCATGAGCATGGATCATGTCGTCACCACCGTGGCCGGCCACGGCAACACCTCGGCCGCCTCGGTGCCGCTGGCATTCGACGTGGCGGTGCGCGACGGCCGCATCCAGCGCGGCCAGACGGTGCTGATGGAGGCCTTCGGCGGTGGTTTCACCTGGGGCTCCGCGCTCCTCAAATACTAGGAAGACCTTTGATGAAACTGGCTTTCGTTTTCCCCGGGCAGGGCTCGCAATCGGTCGGCATGATGCAGGGCTGGGGCGAGCGCGCCGACGTGCGCAATACCTTTGCCGAAGCGTCCGACGCGCTCGGCCAGGACCTGTGGGCGCTGGTCGCCGACGGCCCGTCCGAACTGCTCAATCAGACCGTCAATACCCAGCCCACCATGCTGGCGGCCGATGTCGCCGTCTGGCGCGTGTGGCAGGCCGCAGGCGGCGCGACGCCGGCGCTGCTGGCGGGACACAGCCTCGGCGAATATGCCGCGCTGGTGGCTGCCGGGGCGCTGAATTTCGCTGACGCGATCAGGCTGGTGCGTTTCCGCGCCGAGGCGATGCAGGCGGCGGTGCCCGAAGGTATCGGCGCCATGGCGGCGATCCTGGGCCTGGACGACGATGCCGTGCGCGCGGTATGCAGTGAAGCCGCAGCCGGCGAGGTGGTCGAGGCGGTGAATCTGAACTCGCCCGGCCAGGTGGTGATTGCAGGCAACAAGGCCGCAGTCGAGCGCGCGATGGCGCTGGCGAAGGAAAAAGGCGCCAAACGCGCGCTGCCGCTGCCGGTTTCCGTGCCGTCGCACTCATCGCTGATGCTGCCGGCCGCCGAGAAGCTGCTGGCGCATCTGCAGCGCGTGGCGATCGCGACCCCGGCGATTCCCGTGCTGCACAACACCGATGTGCAAAGCCACAATGAGGTGGATGCAATCCGTGCCGCGCTGGCGAAGCAGTTGCATACCCCAGTGCGCTGGGTCGAGACCGTGCAGGCACTGAAGGCCGCCGGCATCGAGCGCGTGATCGAATGCGGCCCCGGCAAGGTGCTGGCGGGCCTCGCCAAGCGCATCGACGACAGTCTGCCGGCGGTGGCGCTGGTGGACGAAGCCAGCCTTGCGGCCGCACTCAGTCACTAAGGAGACCCCATGCAAGGACAACAAATCGCGTTAGTGACCGGCGCCAGCCGTGGAATCGGCCAGGCGATCGCGCTGGCACTCGGCCAGGCGGGTGCTACCGTGGTCGGTACCGCCACCAGCGACAAGGGCGCGCAGGCCATCAGCGATTACCTCGCCGCAGCCAACATCAAGGGCAGCGGCATGAAGCTCAACGTCACCGACGCTGCCGAGGTCGACGCCGTCATCGCAGCGATCACTGCGCAATTCGGCGACATCGGCATCCTGGTCAACAACGCCGGCATCACCCGCGACAACCTCTTGATGCGGATGAAGGACGAGGAGTGGGACGACATTCTGGCAACCAACCTCACTTCCGTGTTCCGTCTCTCTCGCGCGGTGCTGCGCGCAATGATGAAGGCGCGGGCCGGGCGCATCATTTCCATTGCTTCGGTGGTGGGCGCGATGGGCAACGCCGGGCAGACCAACTATAGCGCGGCCAAGGCCGGCATCATGGGCTTCACCAAGTCGCTGGCGCGCGAGGTCGGCAGCCGCAACATCACGGTCAACTGCGTGGCGCCGGGCTTCATCGACACCGACATGACGCGCGCGCTGCCCGATGCGCAGCGGCAGGCGCTGCTGGCGCACATCCCGCTGGGTCGGCTGGGCGCGGCGGAAGACATCGCGCAGGCCGTCGCGTTTCTGGCGTCGCCCGCAGCGGGCTATATTTCCGGCACCACCCTGCATGTAAACGGCGGAATGTACATGGCATAGCCACCAAACAAAGTTTGGTAGAATCGCGAAGTTTTATTTTTCCGGGCTTCAATGTATTGAAGCCTAATTTCAAGAAGAGAGGATCAGTAATGGAAAACGTACAGCGTGTAATTAAAGTCGTCGCCGAGCAACTGGGCGTCAATGAGGCAGACATCAAGAACGAGTCTTCCTTCGTCGGTGATCTGGGTGCTGATTCGCTCGATACGGTCGAACTGGTGATGGCGCTGGAAGAAGAATTCGGCTGCGAGATTCCCGACGAGGACGCAGAAAAGATCACCACCGTCCAGCAGGCGATTGATTACGTCAACAGCCATTCGAGCTGATCGTTCACCCCAGTCAAGAGGACTGCGTTTTGTCCAAACGTCGCGTCGTCGTCACCGGGCTGGGGATCGTCTCCCCGGTCGGCAATACCATACCGGAAGCCTGGGACAACCTGGTTGCCGGACGTAGCGGAATCGCCCGGATTACCCGTTTCGATCCTTCACCTTTCACCTCGCAGATTGCGGGCGAGGTCAGGGATTTTGACGTTGCGCAATATCTCAACCCGAAAGAAGCGCGCCGCATGGATGTCTTCATCCAGTTCGGCGTGGCCGCCGGCATTCAGGCGATACGGGACTCTGGCATCGAGGTTACCGAAGCCAACGCCGAGCGCATCGGCATCAATATCGGTTCCGGGATCGGCGGCCTGCCGCTGATCGAGGAGACCCACACCCTGCTGATGGAATCCGGCCCAAGGAAGATTTCCCCCTTCTTCATTCCGGGCTCCATCATCAACATGATTTCCGGCAACCTTTCCATTCTGTACGGGATAAAAGGCCCCAACCTGGCGGTCGTCACCGCCTGCACCACCGGCCTGCATGCGGTGGGCCTGTCCGCCCGCATGATCGAGCATGGCGACGCCGATGTGATGGTCGCCGGCGGCGCCGAGTGCGCGACGTCGCCGCTGGGCCTGGGCGGCTTCGCCGCCGCACGCGCGCTGTCCACCCGCAACGACGACCCGGCTACTGCCAGCCGTCCGTGGGACAAGGATCGCGACGGCTTTGTGCTGGGCGAGGGCGCCGGCGTGCTGGTGCTCGAAGAGTACGAGCACGCCAAAAATCGCGGTGCAAAGATCTACGCCGAGGTGGTGGGCTTTGGCATGAGCGGCGACGCCTACCATGTGACGTCGCCGAGCACCGACGGCCCCAAGCGTTCGATGCTGAACGCGATGCGCGATGCCGGCGTCAATGCCGACCAGATCGATTACATCAACGCGCACGGCACCTCGACGCCGATGGGCGACAAGAACGAAACCGATGCGATCAAGCTCGCGCTGGGCGACGCGGCCTACAGGACGGTGGTCAATTCGACCAAGTCGATGACCGGCCACCTGCTGGGCGGCGCCGGCGGCGTCGAGTCGGTATTCACCGTGCTGGCAGTGCATCATCAGGTGTCGCCACCGACCATCAATATCTTTTCGCAAGACCCGGAGTGCGACCTCGATTACTGCGCCAACACCGCGCGTGACCTGAAGATCGACTTTGCGCTCAAGAACAACTTCGGGTTTGGCGGCACCAACGGTTCGCTGGTCTTCAAACGCGCTTGACCTTCGCCGCGGACCGCCTGGCCACGCCCGAGATCCGGGAATGGCCGTTGCAGGCAGGGCAAGCGCGGCCTGATCTGGTCCGGCTTCAGGCGTCCGATCCGCAGCGTTATCCCGGCCTGTTTCTCGGCAGTGGCGACACCGGCTGGGATGTGCTGTTTGCGTTTCCGCAGGACACCACGCACATCACCGTTGCCGATGGCCTGCGCGGATTGCAGGCGCATCCGGCGATGCAGCTTCAGCCGCTCCGCTCCGCCCGATCCGACCATGGCCTGCCGTTTAGCGGCGGCTGGCTGTGCGCGTTCGCGTATGAGCTGGGCGGGTTGTTCGAGCCCAGCGTGGGGCTGGCCGGGGATGCCGATTTCCCCCTCGTCTGGCTGACCCGCATTCCGGCGGCGATCCTGTTCGACCGCCACAACGGGCGTTGCGTACTGGTGGCCGAATCCGGCCGGCACGCGCTGATCGACAGCATGGCGCGCGACCTGGCGCAGGCGCTGCCCCCCGTCCCCGCTTTGCCGGCGCTCACCGTCCTGCAGGAGGACGACCCTGCCGCCTTTCTGGCAGGGGTCGCGCGCATTCAGGACTATATCCATGCCGGCGATGTGTTCCAGGTGAATCTGTCGCGCGGCTGGCAGGCCGAATTCGGCGCCCCGGTCGCGCCCGCATCGCTGTTTGCGCGGCTGATGGAGAAGAATCCCGCGCCGTTTTCGGCGCTGCTGCAGATGGATGAGTGGGCGATCGTGAGCTCGTCGCCCGAGCGGCTGGTCCGTCTCGACCGCAGTGGCCGCCTGGAAACGCGGCCGATTGCCGGCACCCATCCCAGAAGCGAAGATGCTGTGGAAGACGCTGCCCTGCGCGCACGCCTGCAGGCGCATCCCAAGGAACGCGCCGAACACGTCATGCTGGTCGACCTGGAACGCAACGATCTGGGGCGGGTATGCGAACCCGGCAGCGTGAAGGTGGCGGCACTGATGGAAATCACCAGCTACCGCCACGTGCACCACATCGAATCCACCGTTTGCGGGCAGTTGCGCGCGGAGATGCGCGTGCTCGACGCCTTGCGCGCGGTGTTTCCGGGCGGCACCATCACCGGCTGTCCCAAGGTGCGCACCATGCAGATCATTCATGAATTGGAGCAGACGCCGCGCCGCAGCTATACCGGCAGCGTCGGCTACATCAATCGCGACGGCAGCTTCGATTTCAACATCCTCATCCGCAGCTTCCAGTTGCGCGGGCGCGCGCTGAGCTTCCGCGCCGGCGCCGGCATCGTGGCCGACTCCGTCGCCACGCGCGAACTCGACGAAACCCGCGCCAAAGCCCGCGGCCTGCTGCGCGCGCTTGAACCATGATCCTGGTCAATGGCCTGCCCGCAGAAACCGTGAACGTGCTGGACCGTGGGCTGGCCTACGGCGACGGCGTATTCCGCACCCTGCGCACGCACGCCGGCCAGCCGCTGTGGTGGCGCGACCAGTACGCCAAACTGGCCGCAGACGCTGCGGCGCTGGCGCTGGCGTGTCCCGACGAAGCAGGATTGCTCGCCGAAGTCTGCCAGGTGGCCGAAGCAGGGCAGGGTGTCGTCAAGATCATGCTCACGCGGGGCGCCGGCGCACGCGGCTATGCGCCGCCTGCAGCGCAGGCTTGCACCCGCATCGTGCTGTCCACGCCCTTGCCGCCGCATGCCCGGCCCGACGCGGCAGTCGATGTCACGGCACGCTGGTGCACGCTGCGCCTGGCGCGGCAGCCGCGGCTGGCCGGGATCAAGCACCTGAACCGGCTGGAGAACGTGCTGGCGCGGGCGGAATGGAACGACCCCGAAATTTTCGAGGGACTGCTGTGCGACGACAGCGGCGCTGTGATCGGCGGTGTGATGAGCAATCTCCTGATTGCGAAGGCGGGCGAACTGTTCACCCCGGATCTGAGTCAGAGCGGGGTGGCCGGCGTGGCCAGAGCGCGGCTGTTGCGTGCCCTGGCGCGTCGCGGCATCCCCGCCCATATCGCCTGCTTGTCGCCAGACGCTATACTCGCTGCCGATGAAGTGATGATCTGCAACAGCATCATCGGGGTGCGCCGCGTGGCCCGCCTGGATGACGCGACCTGGTCGCCCGCGGGCTGGACCGATACTTTGAAAACCGCCTTGGATGATGAAGTCGATTAAGCGATTGTTCGTGCTTGCCGCGCTGGCAGCGCTGCTGCTGGCCGGCGGGTTGGCCTGGTACGCCAACCAGCCCCTGCGCATCGAGCCCCTGCCGAAGACCATCAACGTGGTTCCCGGCACCCACTTGCGGAGCCTGAGCGCGATGCTGGAGCGCGAAGGCGTGATCGGCAATGCGCAGGTGTTCTGGCTGCTCGGCCGCGTGCTCGGCAAGGCGGGGACGCTCAAGGTCGGCGTGTATACGCTCGACAGGCCGCTGACGCCGCTGGAGCTCTATGACAAGATCCAGCGCGGCGAAGTCTCGCAGGCCATCGTCCAGTTCATCGAAGGCTGGAATTGGCGCGAGGTGCGCGCAGTCCTTGCCGCGCAGCCGCTGTTGAAGCACGACAGCGCCGGCATGAGCGATGCCGAGCTGCTGCAGGCGATCGGCGCCGAACAGAGCCATCCCGAAGGCCTTTTCTTCCCCGACACCTATTCCTACGCACCGCATTCGTCCGACCTCAACGTATTGCGCCACGCCTATCGCCTGCAGCGGGGAAAGCTCATGGCCGCCTGGGAAACCCGCGCGCCGGACCTGCCGTATCGCACCCCGTATGAAGCGCTCATCATGGCGTCGATCGTGGAAAAGGAAACCGGCGCGGCATTCGAGCGTCCGACAATTGCCGGGGTGTTCATCAACCGGATCCGGCTGGGGATGCGCCTGCAAACCGATCCCACCGTGATCTACGGACTGGGCGAGCGCTTCGACGGCAACCTCCGCCGCATCGACCTGCAAACCGACACGCCCTACAACACCTATACCCGCATCGGCCTGCCGCCGACGCCGATTGCGATGCCCAGCGAGGCGGCGATCCGGGCTGCGCTCAACCCGGCCAAAACCGATGCCCTGTACTTTGTCTCGCGCAATGACGGCACTCATATATTTTCCCGCAACCTCGACGCGCACAACCGTGCAGTGAACCGCTACCAGCGATGACCGCATCCGGCAAATTCATCACCCTCGAAGGCGTCGACGGCGCCGGCAAGAGCACCCATCTGGATTTCGTCGCCGACTGGCTGCGCCGGCAGGGCCATGAGGTCATCGTCACCCGCGAGCCCGGCGGCACCACGCTCGGCGAAACCCTGCGCGAACTTCTGCTGCACCAGGAGATGGACGCCGACACCGAGCTGCTGCTGATGTTCGCCGCGCGCCAGGAGCACCTGGCGCGTCTGATCCTGCCGGCGCTGGCGCGTGGCGCGTGGGTGGTGTCCGACCGCTTCACCGATGCCAGCTACGCCTACCAGTGCGGTGGGCGCGGCATCGCCGCGGAACGCGTCGCTGCGCTGGAAGCCTGGGTGCAGCGCGGCTTTCAGCCCGATCTCACCCTGCTGTTCGACGTGCCGCCGGCGGTGGCGGAGGCGCGCCGCTCGGCCGCACGCACCGCCGACCGTTTCGAGCGCGAGGCCGACAGCTTTTTCAGCCGCGTGCGCCACGCCTACCTCGAGCGCGCGCAGGCCGAGCCCGGCCGCATTCGCGTGCTGGATGCGCGGCACAGCATCGCCGAATTGCAGACCGAAATCGGCCAGCTGTTGCAGGGGCTGGCGTGAGCGCGCCGTATCCCTGGCTGGAAGCGTCCTGGCAGCGCCTGCTGGCGGGACGTGGACGTCCCGCCCAGGCCCTGCTGCTGGCCGGGCCACGCGGGGTGGGCAAGGGCGCGCTGGCGCTGGCGTGGGCGCAGGCCCTGTTGTGCGAAGCGCCGCTCGCCGACGGCACGGCCTGTGGTACGTGCCCCGCCTGCCACTGGTTCGGCACCGGCGGGCATCCGGATTTTCGGCTGGTCACCCTGCAGGAGAAAACCGGCAAGGAAGGCGAGACCCGGATGGCCACCGCTATCGAGGTCGACCAGGCGCGCGAGGCGGTCGATTACGTCCAGCTTTCCACCTACCGTGCGGGGTTTCGGGTGGTGCTGGTCAATCCGGCCGACAGCCTCAACCTGGCGGCCGCCAATGCCCTGTTAAAGGTATTGGAGGAGCCGCCGTTACATACGGTGTTCGTGCTGGTCTCGGATCAACCGCGACGGCTGCTGCCGACCATTCGCAGCCGCTGCACCCGGCTCGACATCGGCCTGCCGCCAATCGACCAGGCGGCGCAGTGGCTGGCAGGGCAGGGTGTGGACGATGCGAAGAACCTGCTGGCGCTCTCCGGCGGCACGCCGCTCGACGCACAGCGATGGGCCGACAGCGGCGAGCTGGATGAACGCCGCAGCGTGCTGGAAGGCTTGGCGCGTCCCGACCTGCTTGATCCGGTGACGCTGGGTGACCGCTTCAAAACGGTCGGCCCGCAGACCTGGCACAACGTGGCATACAAGTGGCTGGGCGATTTGCTGGCGGTCAAGTTGCAGGGCAGCGTGCAGTTCAACCGCGATTTTTCCGAGGTGCTGGTGCGGCTGGGGGGAAAGGCCGATCTGGCGAAGCTGCTGGCGCTCGCCAGAATGCAGGCGAACGAAGGCCGGACGCTGGCCCATCCGCTCAACCGCAGCCTGCAGCTGGAAGCCTGGCTGATTCAGTACCGGCATCTGTTTGATTGAACACGCCCTAAGAGAGTTGAATATGAATGCAGCAGTCAATGATGTCGCAGCACCCGTCCGCCCCGGCGTGCTTTCCCTGTCGATCAAGGAAAAATCCGCGCTGTTTGCGGCCTACATGCCTTTCATCAAGGGGGGCGGGCTGTTCATTCCCACCAACAAAAGCTACAGAATGGGAGAGGAAGTGTTCATGCTGCTGACCCTGATGGATGACCCCGCCAGGCTACCGGTGTCGGGCAAGGTGGTGTGGCTGACGCCTTCGGGCGCGCATGGCAGCCGCACCCAGGGGGTGGGCGTGCAGTTCGCCTTCAACGAAAGCGGCAAGTCGGCGCAAAACAAGATTGAAGGTTTTCTCGGCGGTTCGTTAAAATCGGTGCGTCCCACGCACACCATGTAGTACAGGTACAAGATTCAAGCCGCAAGAGCGGCGCCGAGTCCCTTCAAAAATCATGGCGCCTTCAGGAGCCTTGCATCTTGTGACTTGGATCCCTGTGTCTGACCTATGTATATCGATTCCCATTGCCACATCAATTTCCCCGACCTTGCCGGCAAGTTGCCCGAGGTGTTCGACCTCATGGCGGCGAACCAGGTAAGCCACGCGCTGTGCATCAGCGTGGAGCTGGAAAAATTTCCCGAGATCCGCGCGCTGGCCGAGGCGCATCCCAATGTCTATGCCTCGGTCGGTGTCCATCCCGACCACGAGGGCTGCACTGAGCCGACGGTGGCGGAACTGGTCGCACTGGCCGACCACCCGAAGGTGGTGGCGATCGGTGAGACCGGGCTGGATTATTTCCGGCTCGGCGGCGATCTCGAATGGCAGCGCGAGCGTTTTCGCACCCATATCCGCGCCGCGCGTGCGTGCCAAAAGCCCCTGGTGATCCACACCCGCGCCGCGGCCGACGATACCCTGCGCATCATGCGCGAGGAGCAGGCCGGCGAGGCGGGCGGGGTGATGCATTGCTTCACCGAGAGCCTGGAAGTGGCCGAAGCTGCAATCGGGCAGGGTTTTTACATTTCGTTTTCCGGCATCGTCACCTTCAAGAATGCCAAGGCCCTGCGCGAGGTGGCGGCGGCCATCCCGCTGGAGCGCATGCTGATCGAGACCGACTCGCCGTACCTGGCGCCGGCGCCGCATCGCGGACAGACCAACCAGCCCGGTTACGTCAAGCACGTGGCGGAAGAAATCGCGCGGGTGCGTGGCATCACCGCCGAGGCGGTGGGTGAAATCACGACGCAGAATTTCTTCCGGCTGTTCGCGTCCGCCCGCCACTGAGGCGTTCAAGCCTGGCCGCCCGGCGGGATCGGGCAATACCTTACCCTGCCCGTGCGGCCAGCCTGGTGAGCACGTGCGCCGCCGCCCGCAGGCCGAAGCTGGCGGTGACACACACCGAAGACCCAAAACCGGCGCAATTGAGCCCATGCAGATGGGCGTCCTCGGGACGTTCGTAGCACACGCCGCCCTCGACGCTCGGATAGGTGAGGGGCTCGGTGGAATACACGCAGTCGATGCCGAATTTTTTACCCGGTTCGCGCGGAAATCCATGCTCGCGGCGCAGGCTGGCGCGCACCTTGGACAGCAGGGGATCTTCGGTGGTGCGGGCGAGATCGGCCAGCTGCACCCGGCCGGGGTCGCTCTGGCCGCCGGCGGCGCCGACGCACACCAGCCTGATGCGCTGGCGGCGGCAGTGGACGATCAGCGCGGTCTTGGCGCGGGCGCTGTCGATGGCATCCACCACGTAATCGAAACGTTCCGCCAGCAGCCCGGCGACATTCTCGGGCGTGAGAAACGCATCCACGCAGCTGACCTGGCAGCGGGGATTGATCGCATGGATGCGCGCTTTCATGGCCTCGACCTTGGACCTGCCGAGTTCGTGCGTCAGCGCATGGATCTGCCGGTTGATGTTGGACTCGGCCAGATGGTCGGGGTCGATCAGGGTAAGCCGGCCGATAGCCGTGCGCGCCAGCGCCTCTGCGGTCCAGGCCCCGACGCCGCCGATACCGATGACGCACACATGCGCCCGCTGGAAACGCTCGAAGGCAGCCGTGCCGTAAAGCCGGCGCACGCCGCCAAAACGGCGCTCGAAATCGATCGCGTGTTCGCTATGGAAGAGGTCAGTCATGAAAGGGCCTGCCAGCTTGTCGTCCGGGGATCGGCAGGCATCAGGATATCAGGCGGCGGTTGTGGCGCGAATCATCCTAGAAACCGTAGTTGGACGCGCCCGAGGGTGCGTCTGATCGGGTGTCTGCCGCGAAGCAACGACGCCGCGGGCCGGGGCCCGCAAGGAGGCGCGACAAAGGCAGGCGCACGAGCAGGCGTGCCATCGGGCGTGTAGCGGACTTACCCACCGGGTGAACGGCATTGAAGGCACTCAATCTTGTGTACATGTGGTATTTGCAAGGGTGAAGCACACCATGCCGGCAGGTCTGTAAATGGGGTTGCTAGAGACAAACCGAGGGGTCTGGGAGCTGGGCCCACTCGGCTGAAGGATGTCTCCCGGGCGCCGGATCAGAGATCCGCGGTTTCCAGTTCGAACTGGATTGCCTTGATTCCGGCACGGGCACAGGCTTCGTCCTGCTCGCCGGTCGCCGCGCCGGAGATGCCGACTGCGCCGATGATGTTGCCGGCGGCCTCGATCGGCACGCCGCCGGCGGAAAACACCAGGCCGTCGACCTTGCCGACCGAGAACGGCTGAGTGAAGCGGTTTTCCATGCTGGAGGTGGCTGCATTGAAATTGACCGCCGTGTAGGCCTTCTGTCGGCTGATCTCCAGGGTGATGCGCGGCGCCAGGGTGTCGCGCAGCGTCACCATGGCGTCGCCGCTGCGGTCGACCACGGTCACGCCGATCTGGATGCCCTCCTTGCGGCAGGCCTCCATCGCGGCATGGGCGATTTTTCCCGAAGCCTCGACGGTGAGCCTGGGGATTTTGATGACAACGGGCAACTCTGCCGCGATCGCAGGAAAGGTGAACAAAGCGGCGCAGCTCGCCGCGATCAATGAAGGTTTGCGCATGAACCATCTCCTTCTGTCGGTCGGTTGAGGTGAGAAACGCCCTGCATGGCGGGCCGGCCGGCAATCCAACCCGGCCGGGGCATCGGGCGTCATCGCCATACTACCTGTTCCGGGCTGCAGGTGGCCGCAGAACCGGAGGGCTTGCTACTCGAAAAACGCCTTAACCTTGTCCATGAACGACTGCGCGCGCGGGTTGTTGTTGCGTCCCGGGCTCAGGCTGTCCAGCTCGCGCAGCAATTCCTTCTGGCGCTCGGACAGATTCACCGGCGTTTCGATCTGCATGTGGCACAGCAGGTCGCCGGGGGCATGGCTGCGCACGCCCTTGATGCCCTTGCCGCGCAGGCGGAACACTTTTCCGGATTGCGTTTCTGCCGGGATCTTGATCTTGGCATGGCCTTCCAGGGTGGGAATTTCAACCTCGCCGCCGAGTGCGGCGGTGGCGAAGCTGATCGGCATTTCACAATGCAGATCGTCGCCGTCGCGCTTGAATACCGGGTGGTCCTTGAGATGGATCACCACATAGAGGTCGCCCGCCGGACCGCCGTTGACCCCGGCTTCGCCCTCGCCGCCCAGACGGATGCGGTCGCCGCTGTCGACCCCGGCGGGGATCTTCACCGACAGGGTCTTGTGTTTCTTGACGCGGCCTTCGCCATGGCAGGCCGTGCAGGGGTCGGCCACCATCTTGCCGCTACCGCCGCAGCGCGGGCAGGTCTGCTGCACCGAGAAAAAGCCCTGCTGGATGCGCACCTGGCCATGCCCGCCGCAGGTGGTGCAGGGGGTCGGCGAGGTGCCGGGCTTGGCCCCGCTGCCGTGACACACGCCGCATTCTTCCAGGGAGGGGATGCGGATCTTGGTCTCGGTGCCGCGCGCAGCGTCTTCCAGCCCGATTTCCAGGTTGTAGCGCAGGGCGGCGCCGCGATAGACGCGGTCGCGGCGGCCGCCGCCCCCGCCGCCAAAAATATCACCGAAGATATCGGAGAAGGCGTCGGAAAATCCGCTCGCTCCCCCGCCATAACCGCCACCCATGCCTGCCTGCTGATCGACGCCGGCGTGGCCGAACTGGTTGTAGGTGGCGCGCTTGTCCGGGTCGGACAGGATCTCGTAGGCCTGCTTGGCTTCCTTGAATTTTTCCTCCGCACCCTTGTCGTCCGGGTTGCGGTCAGGATGGTGCTTCATGGCCAGCTTGCGGTAGGCCTTCTTGATGTCTTCGTCCGAGGCGTTCTTGGCGACGCCGAGGATTTCGTAGTAGTCGCGTTTTGACATGGGGTGAGGAGTGAGGCGTTAGGGAGTGAGGTGGGGCAGCAGGGCGAGGCGCAAGGCTTAATGCCTCACGCCTCGCGCCTGACCCCCTTACTTGTCCTTCACCTCTTCGAACTCGGCATCGACCACGTTGTCGTCGGCCGAACCCGCGCCGCCACTGGCGGCTTCGCCCGGCTGCGCCTGGGCCTGCTCGCCCTGGTACATCTGCTCGGCAAGCTTGTGGCTGGCGGTGGCCAGTGCATTGGTCTTGGCCTCGATGGTGTCCTTGTCGCCTTCGCGCACGGCTTCCTCGCATTCCTTCAGCGCGGTTTCGATTGCCGTCTTTTCGTCGGCCGACACCTTGTCGCCGTATTCGGCGAGTGATTTCTTCACCGAGTGGATCATGCTGTCCGCCGCGTTGCGTGCGGTCGCCAGTTCGACCGCCTTGTGGTCCTCGGCGGCATTGGCTTCGGCATCCTTCACCATGCGCTGGATTTCCTCCTCGGAAAGACCGGAACTGGCCTGGATGCGGATCTTGTTCTCCTTGCCGGAAGCCTTGTCCTTGGCCGACACGTGCAGGATGCCGTTGGCGTCGATGTCAAAGGTGACCTCGATCTGCGGCATGCCGCGCGGCGCGGGCGGGATGTCGGTGAGGTTGAACTGGCCGAGGCTCTTGTTGCCGGAAGCGACTTCGCGCTCGCCCTGCAGCACGTGCACCGTCACCGCGCTCTGGTTGTCGTCGGCGGTGGAGAACACCTGCGAGGCCTTGGTCGGGATCGTGGTGTTCTTCGGGATCAGCTTGGTCATCACGCCGCCCAGGGTCTCGATGCCGAGGGAGAGCGGCGTCACGTCGAGCAGCAGCACGTCCTTCACTTCGCCCTGCAGCACGCCGCCCTGAATTGCGGCGCCCACGGCCACCGCTTCATCCGGGTTGACGTCGCGGCGCGGTTCCTTGCCGAAGAAGTCCTTCACCGCGTCCATCACCTTGGGCATGCGGGTCTGGCCGCCGACCAGGATGACGTCGTCGATCTGCGAGGTGGTCAGGCCAGCGTCCTTCAGCGCCATCTTGCAGGGGTCGATGGTGCGCTTGATCAGGTCTTCCACCAGCGCCTCGAACTTGGCGCGGGTGATCTTCACCGCCAGGTGCTTGGGACCCGAGGCGTCCGCCGTGATGTAGGGCAGGTTGACTTCGGTCTGCTGCGCGGACGACAGCTCGATCTTGGCCTTTTCAGCGGACTCCTTCAGGCGCTGCAGCGCGAGCACGTCCTTCTTCAGGTCGACGCCTTGCTCTTTTTTGAACTCTTCCGCGATGTAGTCGATCAGTCGCTGGTCGAAGTCCTCGCCACCGAGGAAAGTGTCGCCGTTGGTCGACAGCACTTCGAACTGGTGTTCACCGTCCATCTCGGAAATCTCGATGATGGAGACGTCGAAAGTACCGCCGCCGAGGTCATATACCGCGATCTTGCGATCGCCTTCCTTCTTGTCCATGCCGAAGGCGAGCGCTGCCGCGGTCGGCTCGTTGATGATGCGCTTGACTTCCAGACCGGCGATGCGGCCGGCGTCCTTGGTGGCCTGACGCTGGCTGTCGTTGAAGTAGGCCGGCACCGTGATGACGGCTTCGGTCACCTCCTCGCCCAGGTAGTCCTCGGCGGTCTTCTTCATCTTGCGTAAAATTTCAGCCGACACCTGCTGCGCGGACAGTTTCTGGCTACGCACTTCCACCCAGGCGTCGCCGTTGTCGGCCTTGACGATCTTGTAGGGCATCAGGCCGATGTCCTTCTGCACTTCCTTCTCATCGAAGCGGCGGCCGATCAGGCGCTTCACCGCATACAGGGTGTTCTTCGCGTTGGTGACGGCCTGGCGCTTGGCAGGTGCGCCGACCAAAATTTCGCCGTCCTCGGTGTAGGCGACAACGGATGGCGTGGTGCGGGTGCCCTCGGCATTTTCGATCACCTTCGGCTTGCCGTTTTCCATCACCGCCACGCAGGAGTTGGTGGTGCCCAGGTCAATACCAATAATGCGTCCCATGATGCGTTCCTTCTAATAAAGAGATTGAATTGATTGAAATATGGGGGAGGTCGCTGCTATTTCAAGCGTCCTTGCCCTTGGCAACCATCACCAGCGCCGGCCGCAGCGTACGCTCGTTGAGGCGGTAGCCTTTTTGCAGCACCGTCACCACCGTGTTCGCAGGCTGATCGGACTCGACCACCTGGATCGCCTGATGCTGGTGCGGGTCGAATTTTTCGCCCAGCGGATCGATGTCGTGCAAATTGAATTTGCCGAAGGCGGCAGTCAGTTGCTTCAGGGTCAGTTCGACGCCGTCCTTCATGTTTTCCACGCTCGGCGACTCTGCCGCCAGCGCGGCTTCCAGGCTGTCCTTCACCGCCAGCAGTTCGCCAGCGAAGTTTTCAACTGCGAACTTGCGCGCCTTGTCGACGTCCTCCACCGCGCGGCGGCGCATGTTCTCGGTTTCCGCCTTGGCGCGCAGCCAGGCGTCGTGATGCTCGGCAGCCTGGAGTTCGGCCGCTTTCAGCAGCGCTTCCAGGCTCGGCATGATTTCCTTTTCGGGGTGGGTCGTGTCGGTGTTGAGTTCGTCCTGCATGTGGGCTCCCAATTGGTTCACGCGGAAAGTTGGGGGCGAATGGCCGGGTTTCAAGAGGTGAACGTCAATTTCCCTGCGTCGAGAAGGGAAAAACGCTCGGAGGGGCGGCTTCATTTGCTGCGCGCAGGTGCTTCCGGTATGATGCGGCGCTCCCGGAGAGGTGGATGAGCGGTTTAAGTCGCACGCCTGGAAAGCGTGTTTAGGATAATATCCTAACGCGGGTTCGAATCCCGCCCTCTCCGCCACACACATCTATCAACAGCCACGTTACGCGATGCCGAAATACGCCTACCACGGCAGGCTTTCCGTGGTTGTTCCCGTCAAGAACGAGCAGGACAACGTCGAGCCGCTGGTGCGCGAAATTGCAGCAGCGCTGTCCGGCAACACCACGTTCGAAATCATCTACGTCGACGACGGCAGCACCGATTCCACCCAGGCGCGGCTGCAGGCACTGAAGACCGGATTCCCGATGCTGCGGGTGATCCGCCACCGCGAATCGTGCGGGCAGAGCCGCGCGGTGACGACCGGGGTGACGGCGGCGCGTTATGAATGGGTCGCCACCCTCGATGGCGACGGTCAGAACGATCCGGCCGATATCCCGGCGCTGCTGGCCCAACTGACCAATCCGGCGCAACCCGCCAATCTGGAATTGCTGGCGGGCTGGCGCGCCCGGCGCAACGACACCTTGCTGCGCCGCCTGTCGTCGAAAATCGCCAACGGCGTGCGCTCGCGCATGCTGCGCGACAATACGCCGGACACCGGCTGCGGCCTCAAGCTGTTCGCCCGCGAGACCTTTCTGGCTTTGCCCAACTTCGACCACATGCACCGCTTCCTGCCGGCGCTGGTGATGCGCCACGGCGGCGCCGTGGTGTCGGTTCCGGTCCATCACCGCGCGCGCGAACGCGGCACCTCCAAATACGGTGTGCACAACCGGCTCTGGGTGGGGATCGTCGATCTGTTCGGCGTCGCCTGGCTGCAGCGTCGGGTGCGCCTGCCGCGGATCGAGCCCGACTCCGATCTCTAAGGACATGAATATTTCATTCCTTGTCATTGCGAGCGAAGCGAAGCAATCCAGGATGACAGCGGAATCAACGAGTTCTGGATCGCCACGGCCCTACGGGCCTCGCGATGACGGAATCAATCGGCGTTCCCCTCAATGAAAGCGCGCGTCATCCTCAAGGGCCTGGCGCTGATGCTGAGCCTGGCCTTGCTGGGCTATCTGTTCAAGACCAGCGATCTGGGCAACAGCGTCAACGAGGCCTGGATCGATGCGCGGGTGCGCGGCCACGGCCTCAACGGCGCGCTGCTGTTTCTGCTGATGGGCGGGTTGTTCACCGCGATCGGCCTGCCGCGCCAGATCATCGCCTTTCTCGGCGGCTATGCCTTCAGCGTCGGTCTGGGCACGCTGCTCGGCGCGCTGGCCGCCTTGCTGGGCTGCATGTTGAGCTTTGCCTACGCGCGCTTTTTCGGCAAGGGGCTGCTGCACGAGCGGCTGGGCGAGCGCGCAGGGCGCTTCGACCGCTTCATCCACGACCACCCGTTTTCGATGACGGTGCTGATCCGCCTGCTGCCGGTGGGCAGCAACCTGCTGACCAATCTGGCTGCCGGCATTTCCAGCATCCGGTCCGTTCATTTTTTTTCCGGCACGCTGCTCGGCTATCTGCCGCAGACGCTGGTGTTTGCGCTGGTCGGCAGCGGCGTTCACATCGCGCCGACCCTGACACTCGCGCTCGCCATTGGCCTGTTCCTGATCTCGGGCGCGCTGGGCGTCTGGCTGTATCGCCATTTCCGCCACGGCCAAAGCCTTGACGCGCAGATCGATGCCGCGCTTGATGAAGCCACCCCTTCACCCCTTGAACCTGATGCAAAATCCTGATTCCTCCGGGCGCGGCCTGCTGCTCAGCCTGCTGCTGCTGGCGGCACTGACCGCGGTGGCGCTGCTGACGCGGCCGCTGATGCCGATCGATGAAACGCGCTACGTCAGCGTGGCGTGGGAAATGTGGCTGCGTGGCGATTTCCTGGTGCCGTTCAAGAACGGCGAGCCCTACAGCCACAAGCCGCCTTTCATGTTCTGGATGTTCCACGCGGGCTGGGCGCTGTTCGGCGTCAACGACTGGTGGCCGCGTCTGGTGCTGCCGCTGTTTTCCGCCGGCGCCTTGCTGCTGACGTATTCGCTCGCCCGCCGCTTGTGGCCGCAGTGCGCCGGCCTTGGCGGACAGGCCACTCTGGTGTTGGTGAGCACGCAGCTGTGGATCGTCTTTTCCACCTCGGTCATGTTCGACGTGATGCTGGCGTTCTGGGTGCTGTTCGGCATGCACGGCGTACTTGCTGCCGCCGATGGTAAGCGGCGCGGCTTCGTCCTGCTGGGGATCGCGATCGGCATGGGCGTGCTGACCAAGGGCCCGGTCATCCTGCTGAACCTGCTGCCGGTCACGGTGCTGGCGCTGTGGTGGCATCCAGGCCTTACATGGGGGCGCTGGTTCGGCGGGGTGGGACTGGCTTTGCTGCTGGGAACGGCGATCGCGCTGCTGTGGGCGATTCCGGCAGGCCAGGTTGGGGGCGAGGCCTATCGCAACGCGATTTTCTGGGGTCAGACCGCCGACCGCATGGTCGAGTCCTTCGCCCACCGGCGGCCGTTCTGGTGGTATCTGCCGCTGCTGCCGCTGCTGCTGTTTCCATGGTTCGTCTGGCCGGGCTTGTGGAAGGCGCTGGCGCATCACCGCAAAGTGGGTCTCGATCGCGGCATGCGCTTTTGCCTGGCCTGGATGCTGCCGGTGTTTGTCGCGTTCTCCTTCATCAGCGGCAAGCAGCCGCATTATCTGGTTCCACTGTTTCCGGCGTTTGCATTGCTGGCGGCGCGCGTGCTGTCGGCATTTTCGGGGACTCGTGCGGGCTTGCCTGCCTTGATGACGGTGGCGCTGGGCGGCGTGCTGATCCTGGCAGCCAGCGGACAGGTTGCTGCGTTGAACGCTCAGGTCGCTACGCCCCCGCCGCTATGGCCGGGCGTGCTGCTGGTACTGTTGGGCGGGGCGAGCTGGATGGCTGGCCGCCGTGGCGTTTCCCCACTGTTGAACATGACGCTTCTGGGGGCCGGCACGCTGGCGTCGATACAACTGGCGGCAATGCACGCGCTCGGGCCGCTCTACGATATCAAGCCGCTGGCGCTGGCGATCAAGCAGGTGCAGGACGCAGGGCGACCGGTTGCGAATGCCGCGAGATACCACGCCCAGTATCAGTTCCTCGGCAGGCTGGAAGCGCCGCTGATCGAATTGCAGGGCACGGAACTGGCACGCTGGCTGGAGGCCCATCCAGAAGGCCATGTGGTGATCTATCTGAAAAAAGGCAGGCAGAGCCTGGATGGGCTACCGGTGCTTCACAAGCAGGCATACCGCGGGAAGGTGGCTGTCCTGGCGGACGCAAAAACGGCGGCCAGCCTGCTGGCCGCCGCTACCGATTAAGAAAGCTTACGCCTCGACGTCGCGCGGCGGCAGCACCACTTCGCGCGAGGGCGAAATGGTCGAGATGGCGTGTTTGAAAATCATTTGCGCGGCCTGATCCTGGCCTTTCAGCAGCACCACGAACTGGTCGAACGATTCGATCCGTCCCATCAGCTTGATGCCGTTGACGAGAAACACCGACACCGGAATGCGCTCCTTGCGCAGGGTGTTGAGGAAGACGTCTTGCAGTTGATTATGTTCTTTGGCCATGTTCGGCTCCCTGTAGGTGAAGACGGAGCGATGCCCCGCCTATATTTTTTATTAGCTGATTATTCGATTTTTGCATCGGCGCGCGCAGCCGCGATGGCGTCGCGGACGCGCTGCTGCTGCAGTTGCTTGGTGATTTCGCCGCGCACGGCATCCAGCGGCGGCAACTGCGGCTGGCGCGTTTCGTCGAGGCGGATGACGTGGTAGCCGAACTGTGTCTTCACCGGCGTCTTGGTGGTTTCGCCTTTTTTCAGGCCGGCCATGGCGTCTGAGAATTCTTTCACGAATGCGCCCCGATTGGACCAGTCAAGCGCGCCGCCGTTCTTGGCAGAGCCGGGGTCCTGGGAATGCTTTTTCGCCAGGTCCTCGAATTTGGCCTTCTTGCCGAGGTCGGCAATGATCTTTTTCGCCTCGGCCTCGGTTTTCACCAGAATGTGGCGCGCGCGGTATTCCGGCTCGATCGGGCCCGCTTTGGCCTTGTCATAGGCGGCCTGAATTTCGGCATCGGTGACCGGGTGGGCTTTGACGTAGTCTTCCAGATAGGCTTTCGCCAGCTGGTCCTTGCGGCGGATATCCAGCGCGGCGGCCAGTTGCGGATCCTTGTCGAGCCCCTTGTCCAGGGCGGCACGCGACAGCAGTTCCAGGTTGATGAGCGACTCGCGCACGCGAGTGTCGAGCTGCGCGGAGTCGGGCTGGCCAGGGGCCATTTCACGCTTGACCAGTTCGCTGTACAGGGCGGGAATTTCCTTGCCATTGACCACGGCCAGCGGCTTGCTGGCGTCAACGGCAGGGGCGGTCGTCGCGGGGGCGGGGGTTTGTGCCTGCGCCAGCGGGGCAAGGGCCAGCAGGATCAGGGTAGGGAGCAGGGCAAGACGCATGTGGATTCCTTTTAAAGTTCTTCAGGGGTTAAGGCGGTAATCGACAGCGCGTGGATATCGCGATGCATCAGCTCGCCCATGGTTTCGTACACCAGCCGGTGGCGGGCGAGGGTGGAGAGGTTGCGGAACCTGGGCGACACCAGCGTGAGCCGGAAATGCCCGCCGCCGGAGGCGGCACCGGCATGTCCCTTGTGCTGGGCGCTTTCGTCTTCCAGGGTGAAGGTTTCGGGCTCCAGCGCGGCGAGGCGCTGGCGGATCAGATCGGTCGTGCTCATTGCGGGAACACTTTCTTGAAAGGTTTGACGCTGACACTGGCATACACGCCGGCGGCCACGTAGGGGTCGGCATCGGCCCACGCCTGCGCGTCGGTAAGCGAGTCGAATTCGGCGACGATCAGGCTGCCGGAAAAGCCGGCGCTGCCGGGATCGTTGCCGTCGATATCGGGGAACGGACCGGCCAGCAGCAGGCGTCCGGCCTGCTGCAATGCCTGCAGGCGATCGACGTGCGCGGGGCGGGTTGTAAGCCGCTGATTCAGGCTGTCGGGCACATCCTGTCCGACGATGGCGTAAAGCATTATTGTTTTTCTTCCTTGTCCAGTTTGGCTTGATCCAGATCGGCTTTATCCAGATATTTGGTCAGCATCATGCTCTGACCGATCACAAACACCAGCATCAGCCCCAGGCTGCCAAACAGCTTGAAGTTGACCCAGGCATCCGTCGAGAAGTTGAAGGCGACAATCAGATTTGCAACCCCCATGAAGGCAAAAAATCCGCCCCAGCTCGCATTCAACCGACCCCAGGCAGGGGCAGGAAGTTCCATCTGTTTGCCCATCAGGCTTTTGATGACGTTGCGGCCAAAGGCCGCAGCGCCAAAAATGACGGCGGAAAAAATCCAGTACAGCACGGTCGGCTTCCACTTGATGAAGCTCTCGTCGTGCAGCCACAGGGTGGCGCCGCCGAACACCAGGATGATGCCCAGGGTGACCCAAAGCATGGTTTCGACCTTGTGGCCGCGCAGCTTGACCCAGCCGATCTGTCCGAAGCTGGCGACGATGGCGACCAGGGTGGCGAGGTAGATGCCGGGCTTTTCGCCGGTGCCCACCGGTTGCGGTAGGCCGACGCTGGCCATGATGGCGCGTGTGGCTTCGGCATTGGCATCGCCTATTTTGTAGGCGATAAAAAAGATGATGACGGGAAACAGGTCGAACAGCAGTTTTTTCATGGTGCTTTTTTCATTCGGACGGCGCTTCAGCCCGCTGAAATTCGGGCGGCCGCTTATTTTGCTATGATTCCCCCTCCTGACCAAGCGCTTTTGGCCCTGGTCGCCCGATCCCGATCATCGATGCTCAATATCGATCTGCATTGCCATTCCAATGTGTCCGACGGTGTGTTGTCGCCCGCCGACGTGGTCGCCCGCGCCGCGGCCAACGGCGTGCACGCGCTCGCGCTGACCGACCATGACGACGTCACCGGGATCGCCGCGGCGCGGGCGGCGGCGGACGCGGCCGGGATGACGCTGATTCCGGGGGTCGAAATTTCGGTGAGCTGGGGTGGACAGACGGTGCATATCCTCGGCCTGCGCATCGATCCCGCGCACCCCGGACTGGTTGCCGGCCTGCACGGCATCCGACTTGGGCGCATCGAACGCGCGCAACGCATGGCGGCGGATCTGGCGCGATCGGGCATCCATGGCGCCTACGACGGCGCCTTCGCTTATGCCGCCAACAAGGAGATGGTGGGGCGCACGCATTTCGCGCGCTGGCTGGTGGCGCAGGGCCACGCGCCCGACCTGCGCACCACATTCAAGCGCTACCTCACGCGCGGCAACCCCGGCTACGTCGAGCACGAATGGACCTCGCTGGAAAACGCCGTCGGCTGGATCCGCGCCAGCGGCGGCATGGCGGTGATCGCGCATCCCGGGCGCTACGCCTTCAATGCGCGCGAACTGCACTTGCTGCTGGATGCCTTCCGCGCGCTGGGCGGCGCGGGCATCGAGGTCATCTCCGGCAGCCACCATCCTTCCGAGTACGGTAAGTTCGCCGACCTGGCACGCGCGTTCGGACTCAAGGCCTCGCGCGGGGCCGACTTCCACGCCCCGGACGAGGGCAGCGACATCGGCTGCCTGCCGGCGCTGCCGCACTACTGCCGGCCGGTGTGGCAGGACTGGCCGGAACTGGCGATCCATCTTTCTCCTTCCATGGCCTGAGCCCTTATATCCAAGCATTCATTTATGGCGCAATTCTTCAATATCCATGCCGAGAACCCGCAACCGCGGCTGATCCAGCAGGCGGTCGACATCCTCAAGCGCGGCGGCGTGATCGTCTATCCCACCGACTCGTGCTATGCGCTGGGTTGCCACATCGGCGACAAGGAAGCGGCGATGCGCCTGCTGTCGGTGCGCGGACTCGACACCGGGCACGACCTCACGCTGATCTGCAGGGATTTGTCCGAGCTCGGCCGCTACGCCCAGGTCGACAACACCCAGTTCCGCTTTCTGAAGGCGCACACCCCGGGCGCCTACACCTTCATCCTGCGCGGCACCCGCGAAGTGCCGAAGCGGCTGCTGCACAAGAAGCACGACACCATCGGCCTCAGGGTGCCCGATCATCCCATCGTGCAGGCGCTGCTGGCCGAACTGGGCGAGCCCATCCTGTCGTCCACGCTGCTGCTGTACGGCGAGGACGTGCCGCTGACCGAGCCGTGGGAAATCCGCGAACGCCTGGAGCATCTGGTCGATCTGGTCATCGACGGCGGCGCCTGCGGCCTCACCCCGACCACCGTGGTCGATCTCACCACCGATACGCCCGCCGTGGTGCGCTTCGGCAAGGGCGACACGGCGGATTTCGAGGCGTGATCTGCCCCCGGACTTCCCTCTCCCCGACGCCAGGTTAATACGATGGAACTCAGCCTGATCCAGAAAATCGCCATATTCGCGCTGCCGGTCATTTTTGCCATCACCCTGCACGAAGCTGCCCACGGTTATGTCGCGCGCTACTTCGGCGACACGACCGCGGCCGCGCTGGGCCGCATCACCCTCAACCCGCTCAAGCACATCGACCCGGTGGGCACCATCCTGGTGCCGCTGGCGATCCTGATTGCCAGCAAGCTTCTGGGCGGCGGCATGATCCTGTTCGGCTGGGCCAAGCCGGTGCCGGTCAATTTTGGCCAGCTGCGCCGCCCCAAGCAGGACATGCTGTGGGTGGCCGCCGCCGGACCCGGGATCAATCTCGTCATGGCGGTGTTCTGGGGGCTGATGATCCAGCTGGGTCATGCCCTCGGCAGCAGCTTTGCCGGCACGCCGCTGATGCTGATGGGCGCGGCGGGCGTGTTCATCAATATCATCCTGATGGCCTTGAACCTGATTCCGCTGCCACCGCTAGACGGTGGCCGCATCGCCGTCAGCCTGTTGCCGGTGAAGCAGGCCATCCAGTTCTCACGGCTGGAGCCCTATGGCCTGTTCATTCTGCTCGGCCTGTTGTTCACTGGCATCCTCGGCATCATCCTGTGGCCGCTCATCACCCTGTTCATCGGCCTCATCGCACTGGTCACCGGCCTCGAATCCGCGCAACTGGTCGGCCTGATCCAGGTCGTCCTGTCCTGACCCGAAAACATTCTCGACTCTCCGCTCTTAACTCTCGACCCTAAAAATGTATTCCGACCGCGTTCTCTCCGGCATGCGCCCCACCGGGCGCCTGCACCTTGGCCACTACCACGGCGTCCTGAAAAACTGGCTGCGCCTGCAGAACGAATACCAGTGCCTGTTTTTCGTCGCCGACTGGCATGCGCTGACCACGCATTACGACACGCCGCAGATGATTGATGAGAGCGCGCGCGACATGGTGATCGACTGGCTTGCTGCCGGCATTGATCCGGCGCAGGCCACCCTGTTCGTGCAGTCGCGGGTGATCGAACACGCCGAATTGCATCTGCTGCTGTCGATGATGACGCCGCTCGGCTGGCTGGAACGCGTCCCGACCTACAAGGACCAGCAGGAGAAACTGACCAGCAAGGACCTGTCGACCTACGGCTTCCTCGGCTATCCGCTGCTGATGAGCTCCGACATCCTGATCTACCGTGCCAATCGGGTTCCGGTGGGCGAAGACCAGATTCCGCATATCGAATTCACCCGGGAACTGGCGCGCCGCTTCAACCACATGTATGGCCGCGAGCCGGGATTCGAGGACAAGGCGCGTGCCGCCGTCAAGAAGCTCGGATCGAAAAAGGCGCGGCTGTACGAAGAGTGCCGCACCGCCTATCAGGAACAGGGCGACGACGAGGCGCTGGAGTCCGCCAAGGCGCTGTTGAACGACGCGCAGAATCTGTCGATGAACGACCGCGAGCGCCTGTTCGGTTACCTTGAAGGCTCCGGCAAGATGATCCTCGTCGAGCCCGAAGCACTGCTCACCGCAGCGTCGAAAATGCCCGGGCTGGACGGCCAGAAAATGTCCAAGTCGTACAACAACACCATCGCGCTGCGCGAAGACCCGGAAGTCATCACCAAGAAAATCCGCACCATGCCGACCGATCCCGCGCGCGTGCGCCGCACCGATTCCGGCAACCCGGCCAAGTGTCCGGTATGGCAGTTTCATCTCGTGTATTCTGACGATGCGACGCGTCAGTGGGTCACCGCCGGCTGCACCAGCGCCGGGATTGGCTGCCTCGACTGCAAGCAGCCGGTGATCGACGCCGTGCTGGCCGAGCTCGCGCCGATCCGCGAGCGCGCCGCATACTACGAGGACAACCCAGACCAGGTGCGCAACATCCTCGCCGATGGCTGCGAGAAGGCGCAGGAGCTGGCGCGTGACACGATGCGGGATGTGCGCGAGGCGATGGGACTGACGTTCGGCTGAGGGACGGTGGGTGGGGAAGCAGTAAAAACAAGGCAAATGAAAAGGGGGAGGCATGGCCGTCAAGCAACCCGGAAAAGAGAAACCCTCCCTGCATGGGGAGGGGCAGCCAGTCCTTGAGGATCATTCCCGGCCGGATGCCGGAATGCTCACCCCACCAGCCATCGAACACTTGCAGGAAGAATTGCGGCAGGCGCAACAGGCACTGACGGATTTGCACAGGAACGAACAGTTGTTGGTGGGGCTCGTCGAGTCGGCGATGGACGCCATCGTCAGCGTGGACGAGAACCTTCGCATTGTGCTGTTCAACCCGGCAGCCGAGCGGATGTTCGGCCTGCCGGCCGCTGCCGCGCTGGGCCAGCCCCTCGACATGCTGCTGCCTGAGGATGTCCGCCTCAAGCATGCGGAGGACATTCGCAGCTTCGGTCATGCCGGGGCGAGGTGCCGTCACCCGATGGGCCCCGGTTCGGTCCGCGCGCGGCGGGCCAATGGCGAGATATTCCCGGTGGAAGCCTCGATCTCCAAGATCAGTGTTGCGGGCCACCGGATATTTACCAGCATCCTGCGCGACGTCAGCCAGCGCATACTCGACGAACTGGTCTTGCGCGAGCGCGAGGAACGCCTGGCACTGTTTGCCGCCACCACTTTCGAGGGCGTCGCCATCAGCGAGCACGGCCGTCTCCTCGACTGCAACGAACAGTTCGCGCGCATGATGGGCTATCCGGTCGAAGAACTGGTGGGCCGGCTCATCGAGGAACTGGTCCCCCCCGAAGACCGCGGACGCGTCGTGGAAAATATCCGGCTCGGCCGCGAGAGCATCGTCGAACACGGGATGCTGCGGAAGGACGGCCGGCGTATCCTCGTCGAGGCCCACGGCAAGACGGTCCCGGTCGGCGCGTTCGATGGCCGCCGCTACACCACAGTGCGCGACATCACCGAGCGCAAGCGGATCGAACAGGCGCTGCGCAACAGCCAGGCAGACCTGAATCGCGCGCAGTCCGTCGGCCAGATCGGCAGCTGGCGGCTCAATCTTCGGCGCAACGAATTGCGCTGGTCCGAAGAGAATCACCGCATCTTCGGCATTCCCAGGGGCGTCCCTCTGACCTATGAGATATTTCTCACGACCGTGCATCCGGACGATCAGGCCTATGTGGACAAGATGTGGAAGGCCTGTTTGCAGGGCGAGCCCTATGACGTCGAGCATCGGCTGGTGGTGGACGGCAAGCTGAAATGGGTGCGGGAAAAGGCCGAACTGGAATTCGACGAGCACGGGCAATTGCTAGGCGGCTTCGGCATCACCCAGGACATCACCGACATCAAGCTGGCCGAGCAGGCCCTGCGGGAGAGCGAGGCGCGCTTTCAGCTGGCCACTGAAATCGGCCGGTCAGGGACCTGGGACTGGGATTTATCCAGCGGCGAGATCATCTGGTCCCGCGGGCACTACGAGATCCTGGGCTACAGGGTGGGTGAGGTCATGCCCAGCTACCAGGCCTGGACGGACCGTGTCCACCCCGAGGACCGCCCCGGCCTTGAGGCAGTGCTCCAGCGCGCCATGGCCAGGCACCAGGGCCATGCCGGGCACCAGGACTATGTGATCGAGTTCCGTGTCGTCTGGCCCGATGGCTCGATCCGCTGGATGAGCGCCCACGGACGCTACGAGTACACCGAAAACGGAACTTGCAGCCGCATGATCGGCGTCATGGCAGATGTGACTTCACTCAAGCAGGCCGAACTCGCCCTGCTTGAGGCCGATCGACGCAAGGACGAGTTCCTCGCCATGCTGGCCCACGAGCTGCGCAACCCGCTGGCGCCGATCCGCAACGCCGCGCATGTGCTGGGCCGGCTGGGAACGCAGGAGCCGCAGGTGCAGTGGGTGCGCAAAACCATCGAACGCCAGGTAGACCACCTGACCCGTCTGGTGGACGACCTGCTGGACGTCTCGCGCATTGTGCGCGGCAAGGTCACACTCAGGCTGGAGCCCGTCGAGCTGGCTGCCGTGGTGAACCAGGCCCTGGACATGGTCCGCCCGCTGATCGATGCCAGGGGACACCGGATCGCGGTGTCGCTGTCCGGGCATGGGGTCCAGCTGGAAGGCGACCCGGTGCGGCTTGCCCAGGTGCTGCTCAATCTGCTGGACAACGCTGCCAAGTACACGCCAGAGGGTGGAAGGATCACGCTCAACGCCAGCGCTTTCGGACAGGTCATCGAGATCAAGATAAGCGACAACGGCGTGGGCATCCCCGCGGAATTGCTGCCACGTATCTTTGATCTGTTCCAGCAGGGCGAGCGAACCCTGGATCGCAGCCAGGGCGGGCTGGGAGTCGGCCTGACCCTGGTGAAACGACTGGTGGAAATGCATGGTGGCCAGATCGACGCGCACAGCGCAGGGGCGGGGCTGGGGTCGACGTTCACGATCCGGCTGCCGGCCCTGTCAGGCGCCACGGCAACGCCCGGCCATCACGCGCAGAGCCCCGCCGCGGCGTACTGCCGGGTGCTGGTGGTCGACGACGACCCCGCCGTGGCTGACAGCATGCTCGTGCTGTTGCGGGTTGTGGGCCACGATGTCATGGCAGCGGCCAGCGGCGAAGCGGCGCTGGAACTGGCACGAAGTTTCCGCCCCCACGTCGTCCTGCTCGACATCGGTTTGCAGGGCATGGACGGGTACGAGGTGGCCCGGCGGCTGCGGAACGAGCAGGTGGAGGGAGAAAACCTCTGCCTGTTGGCGGTGACGGGGTATGGCGATGCGGAAGCCCGCGCCTGCTGCGAGGCCGCCGGTTTTGACCGGCATCTGATCAAGCCGGTGCCGCCTGACGTCCTTTGCGAACTGCTGGCGGAAATCGGGCGCGCAAACAAATTTCAAGAAGCCACCCTGCGCTAGCAGCCTGTCGCCAGCTTCTTCCACCCCGCCGTCTTGACGGCTTTTTTTACTTCGATCCGCGGCACTTTCCTCCAGCAGTTGGCCGATCTGTTTTTGGAACTGGTTGCGCCCCCGCTGCTGCCTGCCCGCATGATCCCGACATATTCAACATGGTCTCGGATCGGGGAGGGCGGTTACGAACGGATTACTTTCCTATACTCGTTCCTGTGGCTTAAATATTTTGTGAGGGCGTCATGTCAAGAACATCCGAGTTGGTGAAATTGCCCGGCACGGTGGCCGCTGCTCTCTTTTCCAGGAAGGGATTCCTGGAAGAGTTCGAGGGGACATTGACCGAAACCGAGGCCGAGAAAATGGCGACCCTGGGCGCGGCCATTACGCTGACCATGGAAATGCAGGGCCGCCTGCTGGGCCGCATGGTCGATCAATCGGGATGGGATAGCAGTTACGGCTGGATAACGTGGGGGCCTGAGATGTCCTTCGTCGCGATTCACGACTGCGTATGCGTCGTGCGGGGGCAGCAAGCCTCATTCAACCAGGTGATCAAGGCCATGAAGGAGTCGGCCGATGCTGAAATCGTCAAGCCAGGGAAAGGAGAGCCAAATGCCGGCATTGGATGAATTGATGTCTTTACCAGGAGTTTACGGTGCGATCGAGTTTTCTTGCACGGGTGAACTGGGTCAGACGCGCGGCGATCTCGAGCGCGATTTTGCGGAGCTTGTCGCCCAGATGTGCGCCGCCAATATGGCGATTTACCGAATGCAGGCCACCGGATGGACGAAGCTGACGGGTCAGAAAGGGTTTCTGCCCGAGCGCGGGTTTGCCTTCCTGGCCCTGGATCACGTGGTGATGGGCATGAATGGCAATGCGATCCTGGCGCGCAGCAAGGATTTCGATTACGACGCGGCCTACCAGCGCTTCAATGCCACCGCCTGAGTGCGGCGCTCGCAAAAGGAGAATTGCACATGTTGGATTTGCAGAGCCTGTTTGCGCTCAAGGGCGTTGTTGCCGCACTGCGTTTTTATGACGATGGTTCCCTGGCGGAATCTGCGGGCGATCTGGACCAGGTCGACGGGCAACTGGCCGCAGAGTTGTGTTACGCGAATGGACGCATCATGCACCACAACGGCGATGCGCTCGCGACCCTTTCCGGCATCGAGGGGTGGCCGCCTCGGGGCTGGATGATGATGAGCGATGAGTTCTCCATTTGTGCCGTTGCGGAAGTGGCTTGTTTTGTGTGGAATCGCGAGGCGTCTTTCAATGATGTGTTTCGCGGCCTGGCAGAAATTGCCAACCAATAACCGAGCCTGGCAGCATCATGAAGGTCGGGCGCAGCCTATGGCGATTTATGGTGCGTAGGGTGCACTCCGTGCACCGATTGACCCCGAAGGTGCACGGAGTGCACCCTACCCAAAGCATCTCGCTCTAATGAACAATCCGGGTTAAAGCTTCGCTACAAAGCGCGGCGCGTGCGGTCATCAAAAACACCGGGTAGTCCCGGGTTCCAGCCTCGTTTTCCTTGGTGATGCTGAATACGGTCTGGAACTGCATGTCGGCAAACCCCGCCTTTGCGGCGCGCAGGCTGAGGTCAGCCTGGTCGAAGCCATGATGCACGTCGACCTCCGGGCCGTGGAAAGAGCCGTCTTCCTGCTCCAGGTCGGCGATGCACAGGGTGCCGCCGGGCTTCAGCAGGTCGTGGAAGATGCGCAGGATATGGTCGGTGTCGGGAACGTGGTGCAGCGTCATCGCGGTATAGATCAGGTCGAAGCGCTGCGCCGGCGGCGGGTCGACGAGCAGGTCCAGCTTCACCGGCGTCATGTTGCCGACCCCTTGCGCGGCGATTTTCCCGGCCAGCACATCGAGCATGCCGCTCGAACTGTCCGCCAGCAGGATCGCGCCGAGTTCATCCTTCAGCGGAAACGAAAGCAGGCCCGTGCCGCAGCCGTAATCGAGGGCGTTCATGTGTTTGTGCAAAGGCACGGCTTGCCGGATGGCCTGGGCAATTTTTTGCCCGCGCGCCTGGAATAACGGGTTTTCGTCCCATTGGCGGGCCTTGCTGTCGAAATGCGCGGCGTCGAGCCTGGTGGGTTGCGTGTTGGTCATGGCGATTTGAAGGAATGAAGCCCGAAGGCTGGACTGGCAGGAGCAAAGCCGGGCCGAACATGTATGCCCGGTCAAAGCGCGAGGGGCCGCCGTTCCCGCGCCGCCCGGCTGCGAAAACGGCCTGCCCCTCAAGCCGGCTTATTCGGGATTGACCCGATCATAGAACCTGGCGCGGAAAAGCAGCCGTTTTTTTGCGGCATCGTCGCTGTCCACGAGTTTTTCCCGGGTATGCAGCACGTTGTTCGAAATCAGGCCCATCCCGGATTCCAGCCGTCCTTCAATGACGTGCGCCGACTCGTCCGAAATCAGGGATTCCAGCACGCGTCCGGCAGCGGCGACATCGCTGTCGCCGGACCAGGCCATGTCCGTTTTCCGGAAGGAAAACCGGTGGCACAAATGGCCGTCGGCGTTCGTCCAGAAAACCTTGCCGCCCCGGCGCAGGTCGATCTCGCCGGTGGCCGGGTTCCTGTAATTGAAGCAGTCTTTGCGCATCAGCACCTCAAGGGCGTCGGAGTCCTTGTCCCTGAGTTGAATGTAAAGCACTTCATGGTCCAGAACCTTGTTGCTTCCCCCCTCGACCGCAGGGCGCTTGCACAGCAGGAACAGCGCCTGGATGGTGTCGTCCGATCCGTAGTACGTGGCGTCGGTGTGCCAGTTGCAGTGCCGGGTGGAAAACGGGATGGCCTTGTTCAAAATGCCTGAATCGGTCAGTTCGTCGGACTGCGCATGCCGGGCGGATTTGTCGGTGTGGCGGACGCCGAGCTGCTTTCCCAGGGCCAGCAGGGAACTCATTTCCAGCTCGGCGGATCCTGCCGTGTACACGCACATGTTGGCCCGTTCCACCGTCTCCAGGATCTTGGCTTTTTCGGCGGGGGTCATCGCGGTCATGTCGCCCAGTTCAACCACCAGCTCACCGACATTTTTGGGATAGGCCGCCAACTTCTCGTCGCGCCATTTCAGATAGTCTTCATTCGAGCCCAGATCGAATCTGCGGGGGTATTTGGCGTTCCATCGTTTCATGAATCAGGCCTCGGTGAGGATGGGGGATATTCGGAGTGGAATATCTTAGACCGAAAAACAAAAAAACTGCCATCCATTTGTTCCCGGTTGATTGGCGTATCAGTTGCCCCGCACAAAACACGTCAGCCGAACATCCACACTGAGCGACAGGGCCGCCAGCGCAGCGGCCGCCGCGCGGCCCTCGGCGCTGGCGCGATAGAGATGCGGCGTCATCGCCAGCAGGTCGGCAATCTGCCCGGCATGGGTCAGATCGATCGCGAAGCGGACCGTTTCCGTCGGCAGGCGGATGAAGCCTGCCGGGGTTTGCAGGTCGGCCGGGCGTTCCGGTTTCAGACTGGGGTAGATGATTTCGCGCAGTTCGCGCAGATGATCGGGCCCGGAATCGACCTGTACCAGCAGGCCGCCCGGCTTCAACACCCGCGCAAACTCCGCATACACCGGGAAGCCGAACATGCACAGCACCCGGTCCAGCGTTCCCGACAGCACCGGCAGCTTGGCGTTGCTGCCCACCACCCAGCTGGGGCGACTGTCCTGTTTCGCCGCCGACAGCACCGCCCATTTGGATATATCGAGCCCCAGCAGCGCCAGGGTTTGTTCACCCCCTGCCGCTGTCGCCAGCTGGCGCAGGTAGTAGCCCTCGCCGCACCCGGCGTCGAGGCAGCTGATGGATACGTCAGCGGACAGATCGGCCAGCACCGCCCGGTTCACCGCAGCGGCAATCGGCTGGTAAAAGCCGGCCGTGAGAAAACGCCGACGCGCCGCGACCATCTCCTTGCTGTCGCCCGGATCGCGCGAGCGCTTGTGTTGCACCGGCAACAGGTTGGTGTAGCCCTGGCTGGCGATGTCGAAACTGTGACCGGACGCGCAGATCCAGGCGGAACCCGTGCACTGCAAGGGCGTACCGTCCAGCGGGCAGGCGAGTGCCTGGAAGGGCGTGATGCGCATCGACTCGTGTCCCGATAACGGATTTACGCCGGGGGCTGCAATACGGCCTGCATTGCCTGCTCGCTCACCGGGTATTGCAGCACGGCATGGATGGGAAACAGTTCCAGCAGCTTGCCGATATGGGGTTCTTCACTGGGATGCATGAACACGACCACCTTCGCCTGCGGCGCAAAGCGCTGCAGGGTCCGGATCGTGACATCCAAATTCGAGATGTTCGCGCCGGCGTAATTGTTGCCCCAGCCGTACATGAACTCCCCTACAAAAAAGTCCGGCGGCTGTTTCTGCAAGGCCCGGTGAAGATTGCGGGCGGAGTCGAAACGCTCCGCCGCAATGCCCAGCTTCTGATACAAGGCGCTGAAGTCGGGGTGGAACGGGGATTCGATCAGGGAAAAAAGTGTTTGCATGCTGCTGCCATTTACATCGGTGCTCATTGACTACGAAAACGGGTCTTGCATTGACGGTTTGGATTGCAAGGCCCCGATGCACATACAGTAACAGCCGCTACAAATCCTCGCTTATCCAATTTACATTGAACTTCGGCTGTGCGGGAGCAAGCGCTCATACTCATCTTTAACCACCGCATAGCACTCACATACTCGCTGTTCCAGCTTGAGGCGATCCACCACTGTGATGCGGCCGCGTGTGTGCACAATCAATCCGTCTTTTTCCAACTGTCCAACCGTTTGGGTCACGCTCTCCCGGCGTACACCCAATAACTTCCCAATCATCTGTTGTGTGATCGCCACTTCATTGTCATGCAATCTATCCATACTCATCAAAAGCCATCGGCACATTTGCTGATCCAGTGAGTGGTGTTGGTTGCACACTGCAGTTTGGGATGTCTGGCAAATCAGTGCCTGCGTGAAAAGCAGTGCGATATGTTGCAGTTCACCGCCCAAGGAGAATTCCCGTTTCATCACTTTCCGGCTGAGTCGGTACGCATTGCCTGCGCTTTGCACTTCCGTGCTGGTAGGCATGCTCTCACCCCCCATGAAAATGGAAATTCCGACCAAACCCTCGTTACCCACCAGAGCGGTTTCGCTTGAGGAACCGTCTTCCAGGGAATAAATCAGCGAGACAATGCCGCTGGTCGGGAAATGCAAATAATTTACATGGTCGCCTGACTCGGACATCGTCCATTCCAACGGCATCTCAACGAGTTCAAGATCGGGCAATAGGCGCGCGTAATCCCGCGCGGGAAGCGATGCAAGGATGCGGTTTTTCTTTGGATCCGGGGGCGAAGCGTCTGCGATTACCTTTTTTGACATGTCTGGTTTGTTCAAGCATGAAATTCGTTGAGTTGACGTGCGTCCGGTCCCTGAGCCTTGCAAGGATGGCATCGAATTCTGTTTCGCTCACAGTAGTGACGTGAGTAGGGTGACTCTATTTCTCGGCCTTGAAGGTGTCGCACTGCCCCGGATCGCCGCTTTGCAGGCCGCGATTGAACCAGTGCATCCGCTGCGCCGACGATCCGTGGGTGAAGGAATCCGGCACCACGAACCCGCGCGCCTGCTTCTGCATGCGGTCGTCGCCCACGCCTGCCGCCGCTGCCAGGGCTTCCTCGACGTCGCCCGGCTCGAGCACCTGCCGCGCCTTGTCGGCGTGGTTCGCCCACACTCCGGAAAAACAGTCGGCCTGCAGCTCCATCCGTACCTGCAGCGCGTTGCCCCCGGTCTTGCCCGCCTGCTGGCGCGCCGCGTGCACCTGTTCCGAGATGCCCAGCAGCGTCTGCACATGGTGGCCGACCTCGTGCGCCACTACGTAGGCCTGCGCAAAGTCGCCCGGCGCGTCGTGCCGCTGCGCCAGATCGTTGAAGAAGCCCATGTCCAGGTACAGCTTCTGGTCGGCCGGGCAGTAGAACGGCCCCATCGCCGCCTCGGCGAAACCGCACGCCGACTCCACCGCGCCGGAGAACAGCACCAGCTTCGGCGGCGAGTAGCGCTGACCCGAGCGCTGGAACAGCGCCCCCCACACGTCTTCCGTGTCCGCCAGCACCACCGACATGAACTCCTTCAGGCGTTCCTCCTCCGGGCTGGACGCAACGGGCTGTTCTTCCTGCGTCGGTGTCTGATTGCCCACCTGGTTCAGCACCACCGCCGGATCCACGCCGAAATACATCGCCACCAGGGCCAGGATGATCGCCCCGATGCCGCCGCCGGCCAGACCTTTTCTGCCCACCCGCATGCCGCGCCGGTCCTCAATGTTGTCGCTGCGTCGTCCGCGTTCCCATCGCATGGGGGTCTCCTTCATTTTTGAGGCTAATAGGAGCATTCTAGCCCGTGGACGCGCGAGACAGCCGGCCATGTGCAGCTGGAGAAAACCGAGCGTGGGAAAATCGTGTGCCTGATTCAACCGCCACCGACTACGGAGCCCATCGGCTATATCCCGCCGGCCGAAGCTGAGGCAAACTACGATCGGATCTCGCCCCAAGCCACCCATTGCGGTCTGACGTAAACCAACAGCCTCCCCGGGCGGTTCAGTCCGGACCCATGGGTCTCTTGAATAACTGTTGGGCGTCTACATTGTGCGCATCAAGGAGTGGTGGTGCTTGATAACCTGAACAGCCATCTGCGGCAACTGTGCAGTCTGAAAGTGCTTATTGCCTTGCTGATCGCATACGGCATCTACATGCCGATCTTCTTCTTTGCTGACGTTCCGTTTGGTCTCTCGGCCATCCGCCCATACGCAGCGGGAACAAACGTCCTGGACGTTGAGTTTTTCTACACGGCGACACAAGCCTACGACAGACTCACGCTATTCGGCGAGCCAGGTAGAGCGGCCTATCTCAATATCGTGAAGGGTGATCTGATTTACCCCATCCTTCTTGGTGGCTTACTGGCAGTGTCGATCTGCTTGATCGTCAAGCGGCTCAAGCCTTCTGGCGGGGGTTGGCAATATCTGGCCTTGTTGCCGCTGGTTTACATGGTGTGCGACTACTGTGAGAACAGTTTGTTGTTTGTACTTCTGCTCTTCTACCCAACGCATCTGCCGACCGTCGCTTCCGTCGCTGGTTTTGTTACGCTTGCCAAAAATATCATTGGTATGCTTAGCTTTGCCACGCTTGCTCTTGGGCTCTTTGCCATGGCCATTCATCACTTTCGGCCACAACGTGCATAACCACCAGCCGCCCAAAACGTTGGGCACCGAATTTGGATGAAACGAATATGGCCGTGAACTGTACGGTATGTGGAAAGCCGATCGCGCTGAGCCCGAAGGCCGCGCGCAGTATCAGCTTCGATGTTTGTGACGTTTGTGTCTCGAAATTGTCTGGAGCATCGGACTACGCTACGTTGCTTGAGGCAATCGATGCACCGGTACTGTTGATGCAGGGAAATCCACGGCAGGTCGTTACCGCAAATCGAATGGCTTTGGAACTGTTCGGTAAGAAGCCTGAACAGGTCGAGTCCCACAGAGGTGGCCAAATTTTCGACTGTGTTCATTCCTTCACAGAGGCTGGGTGCGGCAAGGATGCGAATTGCGAGCATTGCAAGATCAAGAATGCGATTGTCGATACATTCACCTCGGCCAGTTCACACAAAGGCATCTCAACTGAACTCTTAATCAAGAAGGCCGCCGGCATAAGGCCCCACATCGTGCAGGTGTCAACCGAAAAGCTTGGTGATCTGGCGTTGGTACGAGTTGAACGCTATGACGCCGACGCCCAATCCTGCTGCCAACCGGACCTTGCGCATAAAGCCGCGCCAGGCCCCTGAACCCGAACGTTGGGAAGCTTCAAGCTCGCCCACATCAACCTGCTCATGTATTGGGGACCACGATGGACAATGACCAGTTGCGGCACTACTCGAACAAACTCGCTTACGAAATAGACTCATGGGACCTGAAGGTTGCGCTTGAGAATGGAGAGAACGTCATCGTCATCGACGCGCGCTCGTCCCAGGCATTTGCCGCGGAGCATATCCCCGGCGCAATGTCTCTCCCTCACCGAACAATGAGCGATACAACGACGGTTGCCTTAGACCGAAACGCGCTCGTAGTCACCTACTGCGACGGTATCGGTTGCAATGCCTCAACCAAGGGCGCGCTGAACATGACGAAACTTGGTTTCCGTGTCAAAGAGCTGATGGGGGGGCTCGACTGGTGGAAACGCGATGGCCATCCCACAGAAGGGGAAGGCAATATCGTCGCTACTCAATGTAACCCCGGCTGTGGCTGTAACTGATGCGGCTCCCCACCCCATCATTCCACCGGACCAGCGCGAAACAGGCCGGTGAATTCGGACGTTGACGCTGTAAAAAACCCCTTTCCAGCCGAATCCTCGGTACAAGAAAACGGCGTGGATTTTCCACGCCGTTTTTAATTCTTGCTGTGCAATTCGGCTGAAATGGGTTGAGTCTGGCCCCTTTAAATAATTCGGGGTGATCGTGGCCGGCATCGCTGTATCTTCACCTAGTTGCGCTGGCCGGATATTATTGTCGGCGGCGCCATCGCCAGCCTGTTTCTCAAATCCGCGTTCTCCGTGCTATGGCAATCCATCGCAGCATTACGCACCCAACCCCACTAAGGAGGCCCATGCGCCACGCTCTGATTTCCCTTGCCCTGCTCTTGCCAACCCCACTGGCGCTGGCGCAGCAACCTGCCCCGCAGGATCACCGCCAGCTGGCTACCATGCCCGAACTGCCACGCGCCCTGATGCGTGCCGACATGCAAGATCACCTTGTGGCACTGAATGAAATTTTCGGATATCTGGCGGAAAACAAGCTGGATGCAGCAGCGGAAACGGCAGAAAAACGCCTGGGAAAAAGCGCCATGGGTAAGCACGCCGCGGTGGCACCCGGCCAAGGGCCGGGGCGCTTCATGCCGGACGCAATGCGTCAGATGGGGTGGGACATGCACGCTGCGGGCAGCGAATTCGCCCAGGTGGCGAAAGGAGGCGATACGGCCAAGACCTACACCGCACTGCAAAAAGTCATGAGCAGCTGCGTGGCCTGTCACATGTCGTTCCGCACGCGCTGACCTCGTGGCTTCAACTGCTTTTTCCAGCTCATCCTGGAAAAATCTATTGAACCGCAGGAGGACGTTGGAAAAATTGGGATCAGGTCTTGCAATAACGTATTGCATTGCAAGACCGGACCCTGTTGCCGCTCTTTCCAGCCGAATCATCGGTACAAGAAAACGGCGTGGATTTTTCCACGCCGTTTTTAATTTTTGCTATGCAATTCGGCGCACCGTTTCGACATGAAGCCCTGACCTTCCCTAGACCGCAGGTTGGAATGGACTACACTGACGCCCATAAAGTTTTGAATGGCATTGCAGGTATTTCAGAGAAAGGTGAGCATATGAGATGGTTTGCTTTAGCAGTTATGGCGGCATCGATTGGCAGCCTGGTTTCTGGGCCGGCATCGGCTACTGATGAGGACTCGATTGTGCGTGGTGGTCGGTTATATGACCACTGGATCCGCGAAGCGAGGATTCGAGCGCCTAGCCAGACGCAACCGTTGGTGGCGTCCAAAAGAAACGGTTTGTCCGGCGCCGACACCTGGCGTTGTGTGACATGCCACGGTTGGGACTACAAAGGCAATAACGGCTTCATCGGCATCCGCAATCGTCAGGGCAGTGATCCTGCCGCAATCGTCAAGGTGCTCAAGGATGGCACGCATGGCTACGAAGCATTTCTCCTTGAGCGCGATTTGCTTAACCTCGCCAACTTTGTCAGTACGGGGCAGATTGACTCACAAGCGGTGATCGAGGCGTCGCGTCGCGAAAAAGCTGCCGCTGCGTCCTATGACAAGGTGTTCGGCACGCTCTGTGCCAACTGCCACGGTCAGGATGGCAGCCAACTGCGTGAAGTGTCCCCCTTGGGCGATTCGGCCCGGCAGCGCCCCTTTGAGGCGCTGCACGTGCTGACGAATGGTCATCCGGGCCGCGAGATGCCTGCCCTGAGCGTACTGGGAACAGACGTGGCAGCCAAAATGATGGCGTACTTGCAGACACTGCCAACGCTGAATCTGGCGACCTCGATTGCGAAGGGCGGTCGTCTTTATGACGACTGGCAGACTGAGGTGGGCGCGCAAAGCCAAGTCCTGCCACACCCCGCTTATCCGCGCAATGGGTTCTATGCCAACGATGCGTCATTGACCTGGCGCTGCTCGTCGTGCCATGGCTGGGATTACCAAGGCAATCAGGGCGACTATGCCAAGGGCCGCTATGCCACGGGCATCAAGGGGATTCGTGCCATGGCAGGTGTTGACCCAATGCGAATTGGGGCAGTTTTGCGTGACGCCACACATCGTTTTGATGTCGCATTAAAACAGCGTGATCTGCAAGATCTGGCGAATTTCGTCAGTGCCGGACAAGTGGATATGGAAGCCGTCATTGACCGAAAAAGCGGCAGCGTGCGCGGTGATGCTGGGAGAGGGGGGCCGTACTATCGGACTATCTGCGCGGGCTGCCATCACCTTGACGGACAAGTCTCTGGCTCACCGCCCTTGGGTCGTGTGGTCAGAGCCAACCCATGGTATGGCCTGCATACGATCTTGAACGGTCATGCGGCCGAGGAGATGCCGGCCTTGCGGGAACTCGACAGGCAGGTGGTGATCGACATTCTGGCCCATGCGCAAAGCTTGCCCGACACCCGGTAAACTGACTGAAGTCATTTACATGGGTCTCATTTACTGGTGTACCTGACAGCCCAAGGTGCGAGCTAAGGTGAGGGTGCGAAAGCGTGTCGCCGTTAATTGCACCACTGTTGTTCACACGGGACGCCATCACCGCGACCGCGTCCATTCCTGTCTCCATCCATCTTAACGTTCGGGCAGTTATTCAAGAAAAACTCCGCCTCGGCGCAGGATGTCATTTGCGAGCAATGGGTTCGACCGTCGCAATGAAAGGACACGGAGACTGGGGAGTCGCTGAATTGTGCTGCAGTTGCCACGGAGTCGCTGGATTCAACGGCGGTCACCGTATCGCTGGTTGGGGATTCGGTTACGGTTTGCGGATTCACGCGGCCGGTATATTCGCTGTATCCGTAGGCGCCCAGGGCAATCACAAATCCAAGCGGAATGAGGCGCCCCAACAGACCGGGTTTGTGATGGCGTTTAGCCGGTTCGCTCAGGCGATAAGGTTTTTCGGGACGGGCGGGACACACAATGTTCTTTGCCTGCTGCTTCCCGTCCTTGCCGATTCCGATCTCGAAGAAAAGACGTTCGCCAAGCCGGGGCCGCTGACCGTCCCTGGGAAAGGCAGAGATGTGGGCGAATACCTCCGGCCCCCCTTGAGTGGGCGAGATGAATCCAAAACCGCGATCATCGTTCCATTTTGTAAGCGTGCCTTCGATTTGCATAGGAGAGCGCTAGCGTTGGGTTTGAGTGTGCTGCATGACCTGGCCGATCGAGTGCGCGCCCGGCGCATAGGCCGCCATCGCCGCGCCGGTGATCGACACGAAGACGCCGGTCAGCACAAAGGGCAGGGCGGTGCGGCGTACGGCGGATTCGAGCCAGTGCGGCGAGTCGGCGGCCTTGATCCTGCGGTAGAGCGCGTAGGACAGCGCGCCGTCGACGAGCAGTTCAGCAAACAGCATCGGCGCCGCGTAGACCACGTACAGCGAGGCCAGCGCGAGGCCGAGCGCGAAGGCGATGGTGATGAGGGGAATCGCGAGTTCGTCGGCGTCGCCCACCGCGCTCGTCGCCTCCGCTAGCGGCGAGGAATCGGATTCAATCGGCACGAACGACGCCGGCCCGTCGAACGATCCGCTGGCGCCGCCCCCGCCGAAGTTGCCGCCGCCGGCCTCGAAGGTAGGGGCGCAATTACCCGACCCGCTCGGCACCAGCCCGGAAAGATCGGGGATATCCGCGTAGTCCTCCGCCTTGGTGCGCAGCCACAGCCACAGCAGCACGAGGAAAACGCCATACGCCATCAGCAGCGCAAGCGGATAGCGCACCGCCATGCTGGTGACGCCCAGCTCCAGCATGAGGAAGGAAAACAGCAGGCCCGCCGCCCCGGTGAGGCCGACGATCAGGCTCATCTGGATGCGCGGGAAGCTGTCCTGTTCGAGGCGCCGCTTGATGCGCAGGATGGCGTGGGAGCGGGTGAGGTAAAGGCGGCGTGGCATCGCTGGTGCCGTTAGTTAGTGAGGTTCATTGGAAATAATTCGAGCCTGGCCCCTTTGATTCTTGGGCACGATGTCTCATGTTTTAGTTAAATAGAGGTGGTCATTGTTTAAGGTTGACCCTGTGAGTTCAGGCCGCGCTTGTCAGGGCCGTCCGCCTGCAGCGAACGGTTAGACGCTGAACTTAGAAAACACATTGAGGATGAGGATCTCGATATGCGAGGCCACTCTGCTTTCGCCATACTTCAATGAAGTGGGATGGCCAGTTGCGTTTCTTAACCTCAGGCACTCCTCCAGCTCCTGCTTGGTATTCTTTCCGACAACCGATATCGACTCCAGAATCTGAAGAAAGGTTGCTTCTTTAATTCTTCCAATGTCGTCAGCAGTTTTTGCCGCCTTCCAATCAGAGTTTCGGCGGAGCGCCTCCGCATTAAACTCTGCCAACTTGTTTGATACGACATACTGGTGAAGGACTGAAACGGCACCGACCCATGAGAGAACAACCGCGGCACGAAGGTATCGAGCTTCCAAGCACTTCACAGCCTCTTCAATGAACTCTTTCGCGTCTGGCGAGGTAATGGATGAAAGGCACTTCCGAAGGCTTGCATTCGCGGTTACGACAGGGCCTGAATCAGCACCAAGCGAAGCCGCGTGGAGCTTTCCCTCTTTCGTCAGTTCCCAGCCATCATTTGTTCGAACGGCAATTCCCTTTGACCGAGACAGAATGTCCGAAATATTCCATCCGGCAGGCTTTCTCAGGCCGCCGTAGGCGGCAAGCTCCTTAAGTTCCTTGATAGAACGGACGCCGCCTGAATCGACCGATAGAAGTATTACCAGTATATCTAGGCGTGACAGCTTAGGATTGTGAAGAATGTCCTTAAGGTCATCGCGGGTCATATGAAAATCAACCTTTCTTCGGCTTCGGAAGGCTATGCATTACGTGATCCTCGCCGATATGCAAAAGACGAGGCTCGTTGCTTTCCTTGGAAATATGCGACGCGAGAGCAAGGTTTGATAGAACGGAAGAAATTCGCTTGGGAATTTTCTCTCCCACAGTCCTTAGGCCTGTAAAGATCTCATCCATGGTTACCTTTTCACGGCCGGTATTCTGAATTAACCAGTAGATAACTACGAGGACCTGATCGCTTTGATTATCAGGCGCCTTTGATGCATAGAATTCCTTAAAGGCAATCCTTTGGTCAGGCGTGAGGCCAAGATCGGCCGCCTTGTACGATTCATTCTTGCCGCTACCCCCCCTTGCCTTTTTCTGAGGTGGTTGCTTGACAGGCTCAGCATGGGCACTTGGCGCCGGAGTCACGACTCCTGATCCTAGCTCTTTAGGAGTATCAGGCGATGGCTCTTCATGCTCACGGGCGCTCTCAGCTATTTCACGTAAACGGGGAACAAACGACTCCAGGCGATCAAACACTTCGCTCAAAGCAGAGGCAGGAGCCTCAATAGTTACTTCGCCCGTTGCCAGGCTGATTGAAATCTTTACTTGCTCCGTCATTTTTCTCCCCCTCTTTTTGTAAGTCATTGTAAATAGAACATTGTTAGTTCCACCTTGTCTGCTCGCGCTGGTGGAAATACGCTCGCGAAGAGATCATGCGCGACTGCATGCCGATCTGAGCTTAACGTTAAGTAGACACCCGTGCGGGTGTATATCCTGGAGCGGGCGCCGTGTATAACATGGCTTGTGGAATTCTAAGTCTTTTTTGGTGAGGCTTAATTTTGGTGTGTGACGATTGGGTGCGAGGCCAAACACGCCTGCCGCTGGCAGCAGGCTTGCATCTAGGATTCCAGTATTCGCGGTGGCGCGCAACAAGACACCGGCAAAAAACATCAATAAAAACGCGACTGATATCTCAGTCGCGCCAGGTAAAACAGGTTGAAGGCCGCTCGAGTACAAGCAGCCTTTTTATCAACCCGGCAACATCGCCAACAACCCATTCAACCGCCGCACAAAACTCGCCGGATCGTCGAGCTGGCCGCCTTCTGCCAGCAGCGCCTGCTCGAACAGCAGGTTGGCCCAGTCGGCGAAGCGGTCTTCGTCGGATTCGCCGTCCAGCCGCGTGACCAGCGCGTGGGTCGGGTTGATCTCTAGCGTGGGCTTGACGGTGGGCGCAGCCTGGCCGGCGGCCTTGAGCAGGCGTTCGAGGTTGGCGCTCATGTCGCCTTCGCCGGTGACGAGGCAGGCGGGCGAGTCGGTGAGGCGGTGGGTGACGCGGACGTCCTTGACGCGCTCGCCGAGCGTGGTCTTGATGCGCTCGACCAAGGGCTTCATCGCGTCCTCGGCTTCCTTCTGCGCGGTCTTCTCGGCTTCGTCTTCCAGTTCGCCCAGATCGAGGCCGCCTTTGGCGACGGACTTCAAGGGCTTGCCGTCGAACTCGTTCAGGTTGCCCGACAGCCATTCGTCGACGCGGTCGGACAGGAGCAGGACTTCGATGCCTTTCTTGCGGAAGATTTCGAGGTGCGGGCTGTGCTTGGCGGCGGCGAAGCTGTCGGCGGTGATGTAGTAGATGGCGCTCTGGCCTTCCTTCATACGGCCGATGTAGTCCTTCAGCGACACCACTTGGGCGTCGGTGTCGGTGTGGGTGGAGGCGAAGCGGAGCAGGGCGGCGACGCGCTCGCGGTTTGCGTAGTCCTCGCCCGGGCCTTCCTTCAGCACCTTGCCGAACGCGTTCCAGAACTCGACGTATTTCTCCGGCTGGTTCTCGGCCAGGTCTTCCAGCAGGCCCAGCACCTTCTTCACCGAGCCGGCCTTGATGGCGTCGATGTCGCGGCTCGACTGCAGGATTTCGCGCGAGACGTTCAAGGGCAGGTCGGCCGAGTCGATCACGCCGCGCACGAAGCGCAGGTATTGCGGCATCAGCTGCTCGGCGTCGTCCATGATGAAGACGCGGCGCACATAGAGCTTGATGCCATGCCGCTTCTCGCGGTCATAAAGGTCGAACGGCGCGCGCGACGGCACGTAGAGCAGCGAGATGTATTCCTGCTTGCCCTCGACGCGGTTGTGCGACCAGGCCAGCGGCGGCTCGAAGTCGTGGGCGACGTGCTTGTAGAACTCCTGGTATTCCTCTTCGCTGACGTCCTTCTTGGCGCGCGCCCACAGGGCGGAGGCGCGGTTGACGGTTTCGTCCTCGTCGGTGGGCGTTTCGAGGCCGTCCTTCCATTCGGTCTTCTTCATCACGATGGGCAGGGTGATGTGGTCGGAATAGGTGCGGATGATCGACTTGATCTTGTAGTCGGAGAGGAACTCGTCCTCGCCTTCGCGCAGATGCAACACGATTTCGGTGCCGCGCGCGGGCTTGTCCACGGTTTCCAGCGTGTAGTCGCCGGCACCTTCGGATTCCCAGCGCACGCCGTGCTCGGACGTGAGGCCGGCGCGGCGGGTGGTCAGCGTGATGCGGTCGGCGACGATGAAGGCGGAGTAGAAGCCGACGCCGAACTGGCCGATCAGCGCGGCGTCCTTCTTCTGGTCGCCCGAAAGCTGGCTGAAGAATTCGCGGGTGCCGGACTTGGCGATGGTGCCGATGTGCTCGATCACTTCCTGCCGGCTCATGCCGATGCCGTTGTCGGTGATCGTCAGCGTGCGCGCTTCGCGGTCGAAGGCGATGCGGATCTTGAGGTCGGGGTCGTTTTCATACAGCGCGGAATCGGACAGGCCCTCGAAGCGCAGTTTGTCGGCGGCGTCGGAGGCGTTGGAAATCAGTTCGCGCAGGAAAATGTCCTTGTTGGAATACAAGGAATGGATCATCAGCTGCAGCAGCTGTTTGACTTCGGCCTGAAAACCCAGGGTTTCTTTGGTGGCGGACATGCCTTTATCTCCCGTAAACGTACAAATATGGTGGTACGGAAATGGGGGCGGGTCGGCGGGTTTCAAGTATGGCGCGAAGCGCCGCTAAAGCGGTCGTGGTAGAGATTGCACATTGACCGAACGAGCGGAATGATTCATTGATAGATATCTATGAGGAGAACCGTATGAACATTCGCACCATAGTGATTGTTGCCGGGCTGGCCGCTTTGGCCGGCGGGTGCGCCGAAACGCCGCGCCAGTATGAGGATCGGGGATACCAGCAGGGCTACCCTGTCTATCGTGAAAACGATTCCTATGAGGGGTACTACTACGTCCGGGTCGTCTACATCGACGGCGATCCCTGGTATGTCGACGACTATCGCCGTGCGCGCCCGATCCCGCGCCATCTGCACAGTCATTTCCGGAATTCGTCATGGACCCGTTCGCTGCCGCCGCGCTTCAGTCAAGACAGCGGGGTGCGCGATGGCTACCCCCTTTCCCGCATCGTCTATATCAACGACGTCCCACACCATGTCGACAATGATCGCCGTGCGCGCCCGCTCTCAACCAAATTGCGCAGCCGGTTTTCCTATGGGACTGTCGTGCCCGGCAACGAGCGCGGCCGTGGGATCGGCGAGCGCGAGGAACAGCCGGCATACGGCCGCGAGCGTGAGCGCAGGGGGGCGCAGATATTCGGGCCTGAAAGCATGCCCCGACCGGCGGTGACGCAGGAGCCCGTGCGCGAAGAGCGCGGCCGCCAGACCCCGCCCATCGTCCGCGATCTCCGTCCTGCGCCCGCCGGCCAGACGGGGCAGCGGCCGGCGGAACGCGGAGAGCGCGGCGATGCGCAACGCGCAATGCCGAACAACGATGGCAGGAGCGGGAATGACGGCCAGCGTGCAGGCACAGGACGCGTCCCGTCTCCCGCCGGAAATGAGAAATTGCGTGGCCGAGTTCAAAGTCCCGGGATGCCGGCACAAGCGGTCGGCGAGAAACAGCGTGCTGATTCCGCTTCGGAAAAACAGAAGGAAAAAGGCAAGGGACGCGGGTGGGACCGGGACGATGAAGAGGGTACGGGGGAAGGCGCCAGGAAATGAATAGCGGACGTCCCCAGGGCTTGCGGCGGGTTCGGACGGCAGGGCCGCTTTCACCTGCTCATCCCGCTGCAGGGTGCAGATGGCCGACGAATTGTTCGGTTGCCGCGCGCCAGGAGAATTTTTCCGCATGGGCGCGCGCGGTGTGGCGGTCGATGTCGAGCGCGGCCATGCAGGCCTGGCGCAGGTCTTCGTGCAGGACGCCGGCGGGCGAGTCGCCGAGGACGTCGATCGGTCCGGTGACCGGGTAGGCGGCGACGGGCAGGCCGCAGGCCATGGCTTCCAGCAGCACCAGGCCGAAGGTGTCGGTTTTGCTGGGAAACACGAAGACGTCGGCAGCGGCATAGATTTCGGCCAGTTCCGGCTGTTTCATCACGCCGAGGTAATGGGCATCGGGGTATTTGGCGCGCAGGCCGGCCAGCGCAGGGCCATCGCCCACCACCCATTTGGAGCCGGGCAAATCCAGCTTGAGGAAGGCCTCGACGTTTTTTTCGACCGCCACCCGGCCGACATAAAGAAAAATCGGGTGCTCGGTGTCCAGGCGATGCGACGCCTGCACCCTGAACACGTCGAGGTCCACGCCGCGCGACCACAGCACCACATTGTTGAAGCCGAACGCTTCCAGGTCGGATTTGACGGCGGGGGTGGGCGCCATCACCGCGTGGGCGGGGCCGTGAAACCAGCGCAGAAAACGATAGGTCCAGGCGAGCGGAATGCCGGTGCGGGCTTGGACGTATTCAGGAAAGCGAGTGTGATAGGCGGTGGTGAAAGGCAACTTGTTGTCCAGGGCATAGCGGCGCGCGGCGAGGCCGAGCGGGCCCTCGGTGGCGATGTGCAGCGCGTGCGGCGCGTATTCCCGTATTCGCTGCCGCGCCGCGTTGCCCGCCAGCACGGACAGCCGGATGTCCGGATAGGTCGGGCAGGGCAGGGTGCGGAATTCAAGCGGGGAGAGGATATTCACCTGATGGCCCATGGTTTCCATTTCGCGGCGCGTGGTGGTGAGCGTGCGCACCACGCCGTTGACTTGCGGCGACCAGGCATCAGTCACGATCATGACTTTCATGGTGTCTCCAGTACGGTTGTCTTGCGGGGGGCGCTGGACTCGTCCAGACAGTGGGGCCAGTGGAGGATTTCGAGCGTGCCGTCGGCGGTTTCGGCAAGCGCGGTCAGGCTTTCCACCCAGTCGCCGTCGTTGCAATACAGGAGGCCGTCGAGGGGTCGAATTTCTGCCTTGTGGATGTGGCCGCAGATGACGCCGTCGCAATCGCGTCGCCGCGCTTCATCTGTCATCACTTTCTCGAAAGCGGTGATGAAACTGACCGCATTCTTGACCTTGTGCTTGATGTATTGCGACAGCGACCAGTAGGGGTAGCCCATGCGCGTACGCATGCCATTGAACCAGCGGTTCAGCGCCAGAATCAGGGTGTAGCCGGTGTCGCCCAGATAGGCCAGCCAGCGCGCGTGCTGCATCACGCCGTCGAAGAGGTCGCCGTGGGTGACCAGGAAGCGCCTGCCGTCGGCGGTGACGTGGATCACCTCGTCGGCCACCTCGATGTCGCCGAAGGCCAGGCCCATGAACTGCCGCGCCATCGAGTCGTGGTTGCCGGGCACGTAGATCACCCGCGTTCCCTTGCGCGCCTTGCGCAACAGCTTTTGCACCACATCGTTGTGCGAGCGCGGCCAATACCAGCCGCGGCGCAATTGCCAGCCATCGATGATGTCGCCGACCAGATACAGCGTGTCGGATTCGTTGTGCTTCAGAAAATCGAGCAGATAACGGGCCTGGCAGCCGGCCGTGCCGAGGTGGATATCGGATATCCACAGGGTGCGGTAGTGGCGGGGCGAGCGTGCGTCCGTTGAAGGAGAGTCGGAAGTCGGCTGCCCAGTCTGCCGGGAGGGCAGGCGGGCGGAGTCGGACGGCTGCCAGGGCTGGCTATCCGGACGCGCGCGGAGCAGGTTCGTGACGCGATTCAACATGCCGCCATCAGGCCACCGCCATGTGACAGCGGCGTGGCATTCAGGTGAAGCTTTGTGGACGGCTCACCCCGCGGGCCGGGGCGGCGACAGGATCAGCGCGAAATGAGCGCCAGCAGCATGTCCTGGGCGCTGTACGGTTTGGCGCGATGGGACTTGCGGCGGCGATAGCTGCCGTCGGACTGCATCTCCCAGGCCTGAACGTTGTCGCGCAGGTAGGGCTTGAGGCCTTCGGCGATGACGCGTTTTCTCAGCTTGGGGTTGAGGATGGGGAAGCCGGTTTCGATGCGGCGGAAGAAATTGCGGTCCATCCAGTCGGCGGAGGAGAGATATACCTGCTCGTCGCCGCTGTTCTTGAAATAGAAGATCCGCGAGTGCTCGAGAAAGCGGCCGACGATCGAGCGCACCCGGATGTTGTCGGACAGCCCTGCGATGCCGGGGCGCAGCGCGCATACGCCGCGGATGATGAGGTCGATCTTCACCCCGGCTTGCGATGCGGCATAGAGCGCGGCGATGACCTGCGGCTCCAGCAGGGCGTTCATCTTGGCGACGATGGCGGCGGGTTTGCCGGCGGCCGCGTGTTCGGTCTCGCGGTTGATCGCGGCGATGACTTCGCTGTGCAGGGTGAACGGTGCCTGCCACAGGCGTTTCAGCTTGCCTGCCTTGCCCAGCCCCGTGATCTGGGTGAACAGGCTGTTGACGTCGGCGGTGATGGTCTCGTCGGCGGTCAGCAGGCCGAAGTCGGTGTACAGGCGTGCGGTGCGGGCGTGATAGTTGCCGGTGCCCAGATGCGCGTAGCGGCGCAGCTCGCCTTCCTCGCGGCGAATCACCAGCGCCAGTTTGGCGTGGGTCTTGTGGCCGACCACGCCGTAGATCACATGCGCGCCGACTTCCTCCAGCCTGGCGGCCCAGTTGATGTTGGCCTCCTCGTCGAAGCGCGCCAACAGCTCGACCACCACGGTGACTTCCTTGCCCGACTGCGCGGCGCGGATCAGCGCCTGCATCAGCTTGGAGTCGGTTCCGGTGCGGTAGACCGTCTGTCGCATGGCGACGACGTTGGGGTCGGTGGCGGCCTGCTCGATGAAGTGGGTCACCGGCTGAAAGGATTCGAACGGATGGTGCAGCAGGATGTCGCCCTTCCTGATCTGCGCAAAGATGTCTTCCTGTTTGGCCAGGCGGGCGGGCAGGGCGGGGACGAAGGGGGAGAACTTCAGATCGGGGCGGTCGACCCAGTCCGGCACCTGCATCAGGCGCACCAGGTTGACCGGCCCACGTTCCTGGTAGAGATCGTCGGCGTCGAGTTCGAACTGCCCGAGCAAAAAAGCCGCCATCGAGGCCGAGCAGTTGTCGGCGACTTCCAGCCGCACCGCCGCGCCGAAATGCCGCTGCGGCAGTTCGCCCTGCAGGGCCTGGCGCAGGTTCTTGGTTTCCTCGTCGTCGACGAACAGGTCGGAGTTGCGGGTGACGCGGAACTGGTAGCAGCCTTCCACCGTCATCCCGGTAAACAGCTCGCCGACGTGGGCATGCAGGATCGACGACAGGAAGACGAAGCCGTATTCGCAGCCGGCGATGTCTTCCGGCATGCGGATCACCCGCGGCAAGGAGCGCGGCGCCTGCACCACGGCGGCGCCGGAATTGCGGCCGAAGGCGTCGCGTCCGGACAGCTCGACCGCGAAGTTGAGGCTCTTGTTGAGCACGCGCGGGAAGGGGTGCGAGGGGTCGAGCCCAATTGGCGTCAACACCGGCATCAGCTCGCGGAAGAAATAGTCGCGGATCCACGCCGCCTGGATTTCGTTCCACTGGGTGCGCCGGAAAAAGTGAATGCCCTCGGTGGCCAGCTCGGGGATGATTTCCTTGTTGAAAAGTTCGTATTGCCTGGCCACCAGCGCATGGGCGGTTTCCGATACCGCACGGTATTGCTGGCCTGGCGTCATGCCATCGGGGGATCGCTGGGAGGTGTTGGCGCGGATCTGTTCCTTCAGCCCGGCCACCCGCACCTCGAAGAATTCGTCCAGGTTGCTGGAAAAGATGCAGAGAAACTTCAGCCGTTCCAGCAGCGGCACATCGGGATCGTCCGCCTGCGCCAGTACGCGACGCTGAAACTCGAGGATGCCGAGTTCGCGGTTGATCAGGGTGTCGGGGCTTGGCAGGTTCATGATTGTTTCTTCGTGGTGTGCTTCAATGATAAACGCCCGCGCTTAATCCTGGCATGACAGAAATATGACCGCTTCCGATTCAGTCGAAATCGAACTCAAGCTTGCGTTGCCCCCGCAGCAGGTCGAAGCCTTCCTCAGGCGGATGGCGCGCCGTCGCAGCACGCCCGTGCGGCAGCTGCTGGTCACCCGCTATTTCGACACTCCGGATTTTTCCTTGAGCGCGCAGGGGGTGGCGCTGAGGGTGCGGCGCATCGGCCGGCGCTGGCTGCAAACGCTGAAAACCGAGGGCGAGCGGCGCGGCGGGCTGTCGCACCGCGCCGAATATGAAATGGCGGTCACCCGCGGCAGCCCGGATTGGGCGCGTTTCCCGGCCGAGGCGCAGGCGTGGGTGCCCGAGGCGCTGCGCGCGCAGCTGGCGCCGGTGTTCGAGACGCGCTTTCACCGTACCGCCTGGCTGATCAAGGGTCGTGGCGGCGCGCAGATCGAGGTGGCGCTGGATGTGGGCGAGGTCCATGCCGGCGAGCGCCGTCAGCCGATCTGCGAGATCGAGCTCGAACTGAAGGCCGGTCAGCCGGATGCGTTGTTCGCCCTGGCGCTGGAGTGGGCCGGGCGGCTCGATTGTCTGCCGTTCGATGTCAGCAAGGCCGAGCGGGGCGTGCGCCTGGCGCATGGCGAGGGCGCGGAACCGGTCAAGTCCGTGCCGCTGGTGCTGGATCGCGTGATGAGCGTGGAAGACGGTTTTGCCGCGATTGTTCAGGTGTGCCTGGCGCAGTTCCAGGCCAATCTGCCAGGGGTACTGGCCTCCGACGACATCGAATATGTGCACCAGGCGCGGGTGGCGCTGCGGCGCCTGCGTGCGGCGCTGCGCCAGTATCGCCGGGTGTGCGTGCCGCCGGATGAATCGATGGACGGCCTGCGCGCGCTGGCGGGCGCGCTCGGCGCGGCGCGCGACTGGGACGTGCTGTGCGACGAAACCCTGCCCGCGATCGCACCGCATTACCCGGACAGCGAAGCCTGGCAGCACGGCATGCAGGCGTTGCAGGCGCATCGGGACGAGGTGCGCGCGGCCATGCAGGCAGCAATCATCCAGGCGCGTCCGGGCGCATGGCTGCTGGCGCTGCAACGCTGGCTGCTGCAGCGCGGCTGGCGTTTATGCCCTTCAGGGTATGCCGTTCCGGAAGCGCAGCGCTTCATCCAGCTGTCGCCGTTGAAGAAATGGGCGGGCCGGGCGCTGCAGAAAGGCCATCGCCCCATCGTCCGCGGCGCGCGCGATTTTGGGCAATTGCAGGCGGCGCAGCGCCATGCCCTGCGCATTGCCGTCAAGCGCCAACGCTACGCGGCCGAGTTTTTCCAGACCCTGTTCGGCGGGCACCCTGAAGGGCATAAACGCCGGCAGGCCCGGTATCTGGCTGTGCTGCGCGACGCGCAGGATAGTCTGGGGCGCAGCAACGATGCGCGAGTCGCGTGGGGCTTGCTGACCCCGGGGCATACGACTCCACACGTTCTTCAGAACGTAGTGGATCGGAGTCCTTTAGGGCATACGACTCCACACGTTCTTCAGAACGCGGGGCCGATGCGGGACTTTGCACTCGGCTGGCTGGCGGCGCAGCAGGCGGACGCGGGGGACGGCGAAAGCGCAGGACCGATGCGCGCGTTCCTGAAATGGAAGCCCTACTGGTAGGCGAGTGTTGCGGGGGTGCACGCCTGCCATCTTCCGATCTCCCGCTGGTCGCACAATAGGCGCCGCATGCATTCAAAATAATCAGACATTTTTCGAGGTAAGACGGATGGAACTCATTTTGTGGCGACACACCGAGGCCGAGGATACGACCCCCGACCTCTCGCGCGAACTCACCGGCCGCGGCCGCAAGCAGGCGGCGCGCATGGTCGACTGGCTCAATCCACGGCTGCCGCCGGACATCCGCATTCTGGCGAGTCCGGCCACCCGCACCCGGCAGACCGCGCAGGCGCTGGGACGCGAATACGAACTGGTGCCGGCGCTGGCGCCCGGTGCCAGCGCCGAAGACGTGCTGGCCGCCGCAGGCTGGCCGGACGCACCCTATCCGGTGCTGGTCGTCGGCCATCAACCCACGCTGGGGCAGGTGGCGATGCGACTGCTGACCGGGCAGGCGGGTGATCTGACGGTGAAAAAAGGCGGCGTCTGGTGGTTTCAGGGGCGCGAGCGGGCGGGCCAGTTGCAGGTGGTGTTGCGTGCGGTGGCGGCACCTGACTGGTTATAATCGTCGTGTGAATACTCAGCGTACCCAGCAAGACGCGATCCAGCTGACCCCGGCAATGCAGATGAGGTGCGTGCAGTGCCGGGCTGGCTGAGCAGTCTGCGCGACCTGATCGCGGAAGCGAGCCCCTGGCGCCGCTTCATGCTTGCCCTGCTGGTGATCCTGCCGCTGGCCGCCCTGGCCGCCGCCTATCTGTGGTTCAACCCGCCTGCCTATCGCGTGCTGTATGCGCAACTGTCCGACCGCGCCGGCGGCGAGGTCATCACTGCGCTCGAACAGCTCGACATTCCCTACCGCCTGTCTGCCGTTGACGGCGCCATCGAGGTGCCGGCCAACCAGTTGCACGCGGCGCGCTACCGCTTGGCTGCGCGCGGTCTGCCCAAATCCGATGACGATGCGCAGGACGAAGTCGATCGCGCCCCCAGATTCGGCGCATCGTCGCTGCAGGAACAGCAGCGCTTTCAGCACGCGCTCGAGATCGACCTGGCGCGTTCGATCCAGAAACTGGAAGTGGTCGAGCTTGCACGCGTCCATCTTGCCCTGCCCAGGGTTTCGCCCTTCCTGCGCGATGCGCCTCCCGCCACCGCTGCCGTGCTGGTGCGGGGGGGCCCCGGGGGGGCGCGGGGGGGGGGGGCGGTGTGCGCGCACCACCCCCAGGTGGGCCCCCGGGGGGCCCCCGGGGGGGGGTTGGGCCGCCCCCCCCCCCCCCCCCCGGGCCCCCCCGGGGCCCCCCCGCACCAGCACGGCAGCG
>JAIBEI010000021.1 GCA_019459055.1 Thiobacillus sp.
TTCGACAGTGCCGAATTTGACGGCGCCCAGGCCGTCGGTGTCGAGGATGGTGTCGTTGCCGTCGCCGGGGTTGATGAGGTAGGTGTCGTGGCCTTGGCCGCCTTCAAGGTAGTCGTTGCCGCCGTTGCCGGTTAGGGTGTCGGCGCCGGTCATGCCGTAGAGGTGGTCAGACAAGGTATCGCCCATCAGGCTATCCGCATTCCGCGACCCAAACACAATCTGGTGATTGGTCGTGGTGGAAAGGTCGAGGTTGTCAATGACAAGTTTAAGAGGCTGGCCGCCCACGGTAGTGGCGAGGTCGATAAAGTCCCAATCTCCGCTGATCTTCCAGGAATCCCATTTTTCACTATAGAGTTTGTTGTCGCGATCGAAAATACCCAGCAGGTCGTCGTCCGCGTCTTCCGCGCCCATGTCGTATTTCATCTTCCAGCTCAACATGTCGGCGCGATCCTTGAGGTATTGGCCGGTGAGCGCACCGCTTCCGGTGGCGGGGTCGTAAATATCGAGTTCGCCGTTGATGTTATGGCTGGCGTAGATACTCGTATCGCCCGTTACGGCAAAAGGTACAAGATTGGCGAGTGCGTAGCGGTACGCCAGGCCATCCGCGCTGTCAGCCTGGGCTTTAGCGGCGATGGTGGCGCCATCAAACTCAGTCAGGGCCTGGATCGTAAGCAGGCCTTCAGATTGCTGATAAAGCACGGTCTGCTTGATGTCGACGATCAAACCATACAGCGATTCGCGGTCGTCCTGTGCGATCAATCCGTTCCCGGTGAACAGCCGACCCAGCGCGCCGACGATGGCTTCGAGACTGAAGGCGGTGTCGTTGCTGGCGGCTTCGAAGAGGGGGTTGAGTTTGGCCAGCACGGCGGAAGGCACGCCGTTCTTGAGGCTGTCGTCGAGATGGATGAGCAGATCGTAAACCGCAAGGGAGTCGGTCATCTGACTCGCGCCGTGGCCAAAAGTATTGCCCAGCAGGGTGTCCTGCTCGATAAAAACCGACTGGTGGAGGCCAGGCTGCACAAGACCCCAGGTCTGATCCATGGTGACGAACTCGGGCATGTCCTCGCCGTATGCGTTGATGATGCGGCTCGTATCGAAACCGGAAGCGCCGCCTAGCAGAGCAAACAGATTGTCGATGTTGGTGAGCGCCATGCCGCCCAGGCCGGGCGTGCTGCCTGTTGGATAGCCGGCGCCGTTGACGGTGAGCGCCGCTGCGCCGGCTGCGGGAAACAACCGGGTGAAGGTAGTAGCCAGGTGTCCACCCAAGCTGTGGCCGGTGACAGTGAGGCCCTTGGCGGCGATATCCTCTGCCAGACCAAGTCCCGTGGCGCGCGCATCGCTGAATAGCGTTGTCGAACTGGCAAATTCGATGGTGTAGACAGCCAAGCCATCAAACACGATATCGGTACGAGCCGTGAAAGCGTCGATTGCCGACTGCGCCAATGCGCGTATCGCCGGGTCGGCGGAGGAGAGTTTCAGCGTGGCATCGGCATACGCTGCCGATTCGGCCGTCAGGTAGGTCAGTTTTGCTGCATCGTAGGCGGCTCCCGAAGCCGCGTTGATGCGCTGCCATTCGTTGTACATGTCGACGATCTGCTTGGTCGCCAGACCGTCGCCGACGATATCGCCGATGTCGGACGAAAGAAGATCGTCGTAGTTCAGGCCTTCCGTACCGCGGAAAGCCAGCACGTAACCGCCGCCGGGATCAGTACTTTTAAACAGCGTGGAGGAGTAACCGCTATCTGTGTTGGGCTGGTGGGTGATGACATCCCAGTTATGTAGCAACGTGTCAGCTTGTATGGTGGAGAAGTCCTTATCTTCCAAAGCTTCATCATAATTTTCTGCAGGAACAGTGAAATTCGCGTAGCTTGCTTCTGCCAGTTGCGCCAATTCGAAGAAGTCTTTTGTGCTTAACATCATTCGGTCTCCATCATCCTGAGCTGTTCAAAAACGCTGCGTTGCGAAGAGTACGTTCTTGCTTGCTGCTCTCCCGAGTAGCAAGAATCCTTGACCAACCACGTCTTCCATACTGCTCCAGCCGCCCTTGGGCCAGTTAAGAAATCAACTCGTCGAGTAAGAGCTTCTTGTGTCACGAGATCGATAATTGAGCTTTCCTTCCGCTGAATCAGAAAGCCTCCAATATTTTTCTCCCGTATATCAAGCTTCCCAAACCTGTCGTTAAATTTGTCGGCTGAACCGCTTTTCATCTTGATGCTTCCCCATTGGGGATTTGGGTAGGGCTTCAGCGTCTCCATCACCCCCGGATTCGCCTTAACCCACTGCTCCGGCGTCTTGTAAACCCAGAACCCCGCCTCGGTCGCACAGTAGTACTTGTGCATGGCCAGCGTGGGAATCAAATCCCAGAACACCAGGTTGTACATGGCGAAGGCGGCTACGCCGCCCCACACCCAGCCCCGTCGTCCGCGCTTCTTCGCCCAGCGCGCGGATAGCCACACCACCAGCGCGCTGATGGCGAGATAAACGCCAAGCGCAAGCAAGACCATCAGCCCAAACATTGCGCCGCTCCCTTCCAGACTGCCCCATTCGCTGAAACCCCATCCAGCCGATTTTCCCCGGCGTTCCCGGTACGGCACGCACGCGGTTCGGTTCGATATAACGCTGGCAGGACAGCAGGCGATCTTCCGTTCATGACTTTCTCCCCATCAAGAAAGATCGGTGCGGCGGCTGCGTGCTTGGCACGCATGCGGCAATGGCATGGTTCGGCATGTGAACTCCCCTGTGCTGTGTGTTTTCTTGCCCCGGGCATTGCACCCGATCCGTTTATCGGAATATGTCGTGCCGGCTTCGCCCTGTCTCTACGACTTTAGTCGTAGGCGAACGCAAGCAAATGATTCGTATGGATATTATCTTTGTTGCGCTCGCAATTCCGCGCGAACGCATCGCCTGCGATGGCGTTATTGCTGCCATTGCCCCGGATTTCGTCATCATCGGCCCCGCCATCGATGAGCCGCCGCCGTTGCCCGCGTAAATAATGTCAGAGGAATCGGGACTGGTTTTGACGGCTTCGGGGTAGGTGGACCACGCTTCTTGCCAGTTCATTTTGTACAGGTCGCCGGTCTGCCCATTCTCCGGGGTCATGGGGACGATTTCTCTCACTACGTCCCAGGTGTTGTTCCCCTCGTAAATAGTCACATGACCGTCGCCGATGATGTTGTCGTCTCCGGCGCCGGCGATGATCAGGTCACGCCCGCCCCCGCCCAGCAGGGGGTCGTGCCCTGGCTGTCGTGAGGTTCGTCTATACAATTTGAGTTGTAGATGCGAATAACCAACTGATTTATCTATCAATTTAATTTCAGCACATTGAATGGCGCCCTAAATGGAGCCCTGTCTATTCCGATTTGGCATCACGCTCCGCCAAGCTTTCGCTCTGTAAGCTTTGGAACCATGACTGCACGCGCCCGCAATCCATAGCGCGTTACAATCGCGGGGCTTTTTGCCCAAACTCCCATGACCGAAAACCTCGAAAATCAGTCGCAGGACAATCTCGAAACCAGCCTGGCGCAGGTGCAGACCCTGCTCGCCAAGATGCGGCTGGTGGAGGAGCTCGTCCAGCGGCAGGGCGGGCCGCGCCAGGATCTGGTCGAGAACCTGGTGCACAAGCAGAACCTGGCGGAGTTGCAGCGCAAGCTGGAAGAGCTGCACCCGGCCGACGTGGCCTACATCCTGGAAGCGCTGCCGCTGGACGAGCGGAGGCTGGTGTGGGGACAGGTCAAGGCAGACCGCGACGGCGAGATTCTGCTGGAGGTTTCCGACTCGGTTCGCGAATCGCTGATCGAGATGATGGACAAGGCGGAGCTGCTGGCCGCCGCCGAATCGCTGGATACCGACGAGATCGCCGACATTGCGGCCGACCTGCCGCATGACGTGATCCAGGAGCTGCTCACAAGCCTCGACGCGCAGAAACGCGCGCACCTGCAATCCGCGCTGGCCTATCCCGAGGACACCGTCGGCGCGCTGATGGATTTCGAGATGGTCACGATCCGCGTCGATGTCACGCTGGAAGTCGCGCTGCGCTACCTGCGTCGGCTGGGCGAACTGCCCGACCAGCTGGACAAGTTGTTCGTGGTGGACCGCGAGGACGCGATCATCGGCGTGCTGCCGTTAAAACGCCTGCTGACGACCGACCCCGAGGCCTCGGTGGCGGCGGTGATGGTCGAGGATTTCATCAAGTTCCACCCCGAGGACGAGGCGCAGGAAGCGGCGCAGGCGTTCGAGCGCTACGACCTGGTGATGGCGCCGGTGGTGGATGCGCAGGGGCGGCTGATCGGGCGGCTCACCGTCGACGCGGTGCTGGACTACATCCGCGAATCGGCCGACGCCGACATGCTGTCGATGGCCGGCCTGAAGGAAGAGGAAGACCTGTTCTCCACCGTCTGGCGTTCGGCGAAGAACCGCTGGATGTGGCTGTCGATCAATCTTGCCACCGCCTTCATCGCCTCGCGCGTGATCGGCGCATTCGAGGGCAGCATCGAAAAGCTTGCCGCGCTGGCTGCGCTGATGCCGATCATCGCCGGGATCGGCGGCAACACCGGCAACCAGACCATCGCGCTGATCGTGCGCGGCTTGGCGCTCGGCCAGATCACGCAGGCCAACGCGCGCCGCCTGGTGGTGAAGGAGCTCGGTGTCGCCCTCTTCAATGGCCTGTTGTGGGGCTCGGTGGTCGGCGTGTTCGCCTGGCTGCTGTACGACAATCTGGCGCTGGGCGGGGTGATGGCGCTGGCGATGCTGCTCAACCTGATCGTCGCGGCGCTGGCCGGAATTTTCATTCCGATGACGCTGGAACGGATGAAGCGCGACCCCGCCGTCGGCTCGTCGGTTCTGCTGACCTTCACCACCGACAGCATGGGCTTCTTCATCTTCCTCGGGCTCGCCACCCTGCTGCTGCTGTGACGCCGCCCCCGGATAGCAAAGCGCTGTATCTGCGCCTGCTCGGCTATGTGAAACCGTACTGGCGCATGTTCGCGCTGTCCCTCGTCGCGCTGGTGCTCACCGCCGCCACCGAGCCGCTGCTGCCGGCGCTGTTCAAGCCGCTGCTGGACCAGGGCTTCGTCGCCAAGGACCAGGATTTCATCCGCTGGATACCAATTCTGCTGCTGGTGCTGTTCCTGGTGCGCGGCGTCACCAGCTTCGTCAGCACCTACTGCATGGCGTGGGTGGGCAGCCGCCTGGTGATGGACCTGCGCGGCGCCATGTTCGACAAGCTGATGACGCTGCCGACGCGCTACTTCGACCAGAATCCGAGCGGCCAGCTTATTGCGCATCTGGCGTTCAACGTCACCCAGGTCACGCAGTCGGCCACCAGCTCGCTCACCACCCTGGTGCGCGACACCGTCACGATCCTGGGTTTGCTCGGCTATCTGCTGTGGCTGAACTGGCAGCTGACCCTGATCGTGTTCGGCATGGTGCCGCTCACGCTGTGGATCGTGCGCATCGCCAGCACGCGCCTGCGCGGGCTGTCACGCAAGGCGCAGCGCAACATCGGCGACCTCACCCAGGTGGTCGACGAGGCGGTGGGCGGACATCGCGTGGTCAAGCTGTTCGGCGGCGAGGAATACGAGCAGACGCGCTTCCGCCATGCCGCCAATCTGGCGCGTCTGTTCGAGATGAAGCGCGTCGCCGCAAACGCGGTGTACGAGCCCGTCATCCAGTTCATCGCCGCCGTGGCCCTGGCGACCATCGTCTATATCGCGGCGGGGCAGGCGACCAGCAACGCCATCACGGTGGGCGGCTTCGTCGCCTTTTTCATGGCCATGCTGCTGCTGTTCGCGCCGCTCAAAAGGCTCACCGCCGTCAACGACCAGCTGCAGCGCGGGCTGGCCGCCGCCGAAACCATTTTCACCATGCTCGACCAGGACGCCGAACGCGACAGCGGCAGCCGCACGCTCGACCGCATCGAAGGCCGGCTTTCTTTCCGCGATGTGGCGCTCACCTACCCGGGCAAGACGCTGCCGGCGCTTCACCACATCACGCTCGACATCGCGCCCGGCGAGACGGTCGCGCTGGTCGGCGCCTCGGGCTCGGGCAAGACCACGCTGGCCAATCTGGTGCCGCGCTTCTACGACCCCGACGCCGGCGTGATCGAACTCGACGGCATCGACATCCGCGACATCCGGCTGCAGAACCTGCGCAGCCATATCGCGCTGGTGTCGCAGGACGTGGTGCTGTTCAACGACACGCTGGGGCACAACATCGCCTACGGCGCGAAGCGCGACGCCACCCCCGACGAGATTCGCGTCGCCTGCGTCGCCGCCCACGCCTGGGACTTCATCCAGGCCATGCCCGACGGCCTCGACACCCTGGTCGGCGAAAACGGCATGCGGCTCTCCGGCGGCCAGCGCCAGCGCATCGCCATCGCGCGCGCGATCCTGAAAAATGCGCCGTTGCTGATTCTCGACGAAGCCACTTCGGCGCTCGACAGCGAATCCGAACGCCACGTGCAGGCCGCGCTCGACACCCTGATCAGAAACCGCACCACCCTGGTCATCGCCCACCGCCTGTCGACCATCGAGCGCGCCAGCCGCATCGTGGTGCTGGAAGGCGGGCGCATTGTCGAGATCGGCAGCCACGCCGATCTGATCGCCAAACAGGGCCGCTACGCGCAGCTGCACGCGCTGCAGTTTTCCGCATGAACACGTGATCCTAAAAACCCCAGTCGACCGCTTTTAACCTCATGGAGCCCACATGAATACCGGGTTTGTTGCCTTCGATAACACTTACCATTTAGGTGAGTCCGCTACGCACCCGCTAGCACGCCTGGCCGCGCGTCTGCCTTTGTCGCTCGTTGTTGCAGGCCCCGGCCTGCCGCCTCCTTGCTTCGCGGCAGCCACACGCCCAGACGCACCATCGGGTGCGTCCAACCGGGGTTTCTAGGATGACGACAGGCTGGGTGAAGCCGGCACGCTCGCTGGTCACCGCCGCCGGCCGCGCCATCGGCGACTACCGCATGATCCGCGACGGCGACCGCATCCTGCTGGGCTTGTCGGGCGGCAAGGATTCGCTCTCCTTGCTGCACACGCTGCACCATCTGCAACAGAAGGCGCCGGTGAAATTCGAGCTGCTGGCGTGCACCGTCGACCCGCAGTCCGACCAGTACGACCCGTCTCCGCTCACGCCCTACCTGGCCGAACTCGGCGTGCCCTATTTTCTCGAGTCGCAGCCGATCATGGTCGAGGCGCAGAAGACGCTGACCAAGGACTCCGATTCCTACTGCGCCTACTGCTCGCGCATGCGGCGCGGCATCCTCTACCGCGTCGCACGCGAACAGAACTGCAACGTCGTCGCCATGGCCCACCATCTGGACGACCTCGCCGAGACGCTGATGATGTCGATGCTGTTCGGCGGCAAGCTGCGCACCATGTCGCCGCACTACCTCAACGACGCCGGCGACCTGCGCATCATCCGGCCGTTCGCCTACGCGCGCGAACGCCAGACCCGCGCCTTCGCCGCAGATTCCGGCCTGCCGGTGATTTTCGAGAACTGCCCGGCGTGTTTTGCCAAGCCGCAGCAGCGCTACGCGATGAAGCAGATGCTGGCCGAGCAGGAAAAAACCCACCCGCGCATTTTCAATAGCCTGCTGACGGCAATGCGTCCGCTGATGGGCGAGCCGCCCCCCTGATTATGGCGGGCCGCCGTTTGCCCGTAAAATCAAGCCTTTGTTTTAATTGATATTTCAACACTGAGACTAAGGTTTATGACGGCTTCCTTCATCCCCCCCCAGCGCATCCTCATGGGCCCCGGCCCGTCCGACGTGCCGCAGCGCATTCTCGACGCCATGGCGCGTCCGACCATCGGCCACCTCGATCCCGCTTTCGTCGAGCTGATGGAGCAGATCAAGTCGATGTTGCGCATGGCCTTCCAGACCGAGAACGCGCTGACCTTCCCGGTCTCGGCGCCCGGCTCGGCGGGGATGGAGATGTGCTTCGTCAACCTGGTGGAGCCGGGCGACAAGGTGATCGTCTGCCGCAACGGCGTGTTCGGCGGACGCATGCTGGAAAACGTCAAGCGCACCCGCGGCGTGCCGGTGATCGTCGACGACGCCTGGGGCGCGCCGGTCGACCCGCAGAAAGTGCGCGACGCCTTCAAGGCCAATCCCGACGCGAAGCTTCTCGCCTTCGTGCACGCCGAGACCTCGACCGGCGCGCAGTCGGATGGCGAGGCACTCGCAAAAATCGCCCAGGAAGCAGGCGCCTTGACCATCATGGACTGCGTCACCAGCCTCGGCGGCACGCCGCTCTACATGGACAAGTGGGGCATCGACGCGGCGTATTCCGGCAGCCAGAAATGCCTGTCGTGCACCCCAGGCCTGTCGCCGGTGTCGTTCTCCGAGCGTGCCATCGAGCGCATCAAGGCACGCACGACCGTGGTGCAGAGCTGGTTTCTCGACCTCACCCTGGTGCTCGGCTACTGGCAGTCCGCCGGCAAGCGCACCTACCACCACACCGCGCCGATCAACCCGATGTACGGCCTGCACGAAGCGCTGGTGATCCTGGAAGAGGAAGGCCTGGAAAACGCGTGGACGCGCCACCGCGCAATGCACGAAAAACTCAAGACCGGGCTCGAAGGCATGGGCCTGCGCTATGTGGTGGAGGAATCGGCGCGCCTGCCGCAACTCAACTCGATCTACGTCCCGGAAGGCGTCGACGAGGCCGCGGTGCGCGCCCGTCTGCTGACCGAATTCAATCTGGAAATTGGCGCCGGACTCGGGGATATGGCCGGCAAGATCTGGCGGATCGGCCTGATGGGCTATTCTGCAAAGCAGGAAAACGTCGACTACTGCCTGAAGGCATTGAAAGCCTGCTTGTACTGAGCCTCAACCCCACTGGAAGATCGCGCCATGAAAGCTTATTTGATCGATACCAACCAGAAAACCGTCAGCTTGATCGACCTGATCGATAGCCTGACCGAGATTCGTCGATTGATTGGTTATGACTCGATCGACTCCGAAGAAATCGACGCCAGCGGCGACCGCCTGTTCTTCGACGAAGGCTGCTTCCTGCGCGATCAGCCCGGCAAGGGCCGGTTCAAGCTCGACAACCTGCCGCCGGTCGCGGACAAGGCTGTGGTGGTGGGTTCAAGCGACGACGGCGCGACACTCAAGGACGCCGCGGTTGAACTCGCGACCCTGCAGGGTCGCATCCACTGGCTGTAAAGCCTTTACCGTCGCTCTCGTCACCGTGACGGCGACAACACGTGCGCCCGGATCATCGTGGCGCGCCCTAGCCGCCGAGACCACCGCCAAGATAGCCGATTTTTTCCAAGTCTTCTTTGGTACAGGCGTCGTTAAGACACAGGAACTTCGCCCCGTTGTCCTCAAGCGAGGCGAGGTTGATATCGGGTTCGACGAAACCCTCGGACTCCATGAAAATGAAGTGGTAGGGGTTGCCGACCTGCAATTCCAGTACGCCCTCGTTGCTCTCTCCATAGTCATGCCAGCGATCGCCCTTGCCGCCCGGAATTTCGGGGGCTGATTTGCCGCTGTTGTCGTCTTTCCAGGCGACGATAACGGGACTAGAGAGTACTTCGCCGGCTTTCTCCACGGCCGCGCGACGCGCCTGCGAAAAATCACTCACGTTGGTATCCGGTAATTCGATTCTTTCCATGCTGGTCTCCTGAGGAATGCCCTTTATTTCGGACATTCTTATCATGGCTGATGGGTGGGGAAAGACACGTAGGACTTCGCCGATACGCAGGAAGGCGCCTGCTGAAAAGCGGGCTGACAGCGGATGCAGGTCGTCCCCGCGAGCCCCACGTCTGCGTGGCTGCCAGTTTGGCAGCCCGCAAATCATCAGACCGGGGAACAGGTGGAAAGCGGTGGCGAGGCCCGAACCGTGGCGGCCCGGGTAAGCAGAGGCTACAAGCCCAGCCGTTGCCAGATCGTGGTGGACGGCCCGGCCTGGTTCATGGTGTAAAAGTGCAGCCCCGGAGCGCCGCCGGCGAGCAGGCGGTCGCACAGGTCGGTCACCACGTCCAGCCCGAAGGCGCGCAGGGACGGCAGGTCGTCGCCGTAGGTTTCCAGTTTTTTCCGCAGCCAGCGCGGAATTTCGGCGCCGCAGGCGTCGGAGAAGCGTGCCAGTTGCACGTAGTTTCCGATGGGCATGATGCCGGGGACGATGGGAATGGCGACGCCGAGGGCACGCGCGTCTTCGACGAAATTGAAGTAGGCGTCGGCATTGAAAAAATACTGTGTGATCGCTGCATTCGCGCCGGCGTCGACCTTGCGTTTGAAGCTGGCCAGATCCTCCGTGTAGGAACGCGCCTGCGGGTGAATTTCCGGATAGGCGGCGACCTCGATCTCGAACCAGTCGCCGGTTTCGCGGCGGATGAAGTCCACCAGTTCGTTGGCGTAGTTGAATGCGCCGGCGTCCATGCTGCCCGAAGGCAAATCGCCGCGCAGCGCGACCAGATGACGGATGCCCTGGCTTTTGTATTCGTTGAGGATCTCGCGGATGTTCTCCTCGGTCGAGCCGATGCACGACAGGTGCGGCGCGGCTTCACTGCCGTCGGCCTGGATTTCGCGCACGGTTTCCAGGGTGCGGTCGCGGGTGGAACCGCCGGCGCCGAAGGTGACGGAGAAGAACTTGGGGTTGAGTTGCGCCAGCTGTTTTCGGGTTGCACGCAGTTTTTCGGCGCCCTCCGCCGTCTTGGGCGGGAAGAACTCGAAGCTGAATGTACGTTCGGTCATATCCAGTTCATGCCTTTTTGTCGGGGATGAGCGCGGACAGCGCCCAGGCGATGACGCCGTATAGGATTGCGCCGACCATCGCCGAAACAAAGCCTTCGATGTGGAATCCGGGCAGCAGCGCGCTGGCGAGCCAGAACAGCAGGCCGTTCAGCACCAGATAAAAAATCCCCAGCGTCAGCACCGTGATCGGCAAGGTGAGGAGCGCCAGCACCGGGCGCACCAGCGTATTGATGAAGCCCAGCACCAGCGCGGCGATGAGCGCCGAGCCGAAGCCCGACACCTGAATCGACGGCAGCAGCCAGGTCACGGCCAGCAGGGCGATAGCATTCAAAATCCACAGCAGCAGTAGACGCATGGCGTGCTCCTTTTTCAGGTGATGTTATCAGTAGCGGTACATCTCGGCCTTGTAGGGACCGGTCTTGGGCACGCCGATATAGGCGGCCTGCTGGTCGGTCAGCTCGGACAACTGCGCGTTGAGCTTTTTCAGCTGCAGGCGCGCGACTTTCTCGTCGAGGTGCTTGGGCAGGGTGTAGACGCCGACCGGGTACTTGCCGGAATCGCGCTCCTGCCACAGCTCCATCTGGGCGATGGTCTGGTTGGCAAAGCTCGAGCTCATCACGTACGAAGGATGGCCGGTGGCGCAGCCGAGGTTCACCAGGCGACCCTTGGCCAGAAGAATAATCCGCTTGCCGTCGGGGAAGATGACGTGATCGACCTGCGGCTTGATCTCGTCCCACTCATAGCCCTCGATGCTGGCGACGTCGATCTCGTTGTCGAAGTGGCCGATGTTGCAGACGATGGCCTGGTCCTTCATCTTCGCCATGTGGTCATGGGTGATGACATGGAAGTTGCCGGTGGCGGTGACGAAGATGTCGGCCTTGTCGGCAGCGTATTCCATGGTCACCACGCGGTAGCCTTCCATCGCCGCCTGCAACGCGCAGATTGGATCGATCTCGGTGACCCACACCTGCGCCGACAGCGCGCGCATGGCCTGTGCCGAACCCTTGCCGACGTCACCATAACCGGCGATCAGTGCGACCTTGCCGGCGATCATCACGTCGGTGGCGCGCTTGATGCCGTCGACCAGCGATTCGCGGCAGCCGTAGAGGTTGTCGAACTTGGACTTGGTGACCGAATCGTTGACGTTGATCGCCGGGAACTTGAGTTCGCCGCGCGCGTGCATCTGGTACAGGCGATGCACGCCGGTGGTGGTTTCCTCGGTGACGCCCTTGACGGCGGCGAGGCGCACCGAATACCAGGTCGGATCCACCGCCAGCTTGGCCTTGATCGCGGCGTAGAGCACCTCTTCTTCCTCGCTGGTGGGCTTGGCCACCACGGAAATATCCTTTTCCGCGCGCGCCCCCAGATGCAGCAACAGGGTGGCGTCGCCGCCGTCGTCGAGGATCATGTTCGAATAGCCGCCGTCGGTCCACTCGAAGATTCGGTGGGTGTAGTCCCAGTAGTCTTTCAGCGATTCGCCCTTGACCGCGAACACCGGGATGCCGTCGGCGGCAATCGCGGCGGCGGCGTGGTCCTGGGTCGAGAAGATGTTGCACGAGGCCCAGCGCACCACGGCGCCCAGCGCGGTCAGCGTCTCGATCAGCACGGCGGTCTGGATGGTCATGTGCAGCGAACCGGTGATGCGTGCGCCCTTCAAGGGCTGCGCGACCGCGAATTCCTCGCGGATGGCCATCAGGCCCGGCATTTCGGTTTCGGCGATGCGAATTTCCTTGCGGCCCCAGTCGGCAAGCGACATATCGGCGACCACGAAATCGGTGAATTGCTTGTCAGCCACAGCGTTCATGTAAAGCTCCATTGCATGTGGCCGGGAGGGCGGGGGCTTAGCTAAACCCGGGCTGGCGACGGTGTCGCTCACCCAACGTCCCAAACCCGGCAGGGTTAAGAAAATAGGGGGAGCGCGGTTGTTGCCTTTCCGAGCCTGGGGACAGACGAATCTGCCTCGCAGCGCTCCTCGGAAACGAGATTATAGCCTAGCCGGCTGGCCGTCTCCGCAGGAAACTGACCGCCAGCGTGACCACGGTGAGCGGCATCACATAGCTCAACATGACGCCGGAGTATGCCGGCAGGCTGTCGTGCTGCTGCGCCGCGAGCACCAGATACAGGGTATAGGCAGCGTAGTAAGCGAGAAAGACCGCGCCTTCCCAGCGCGCGATCTCGCGCCCGGTCAGCAGGATCGGCAGGCAGGCAAAGGCGACCGCCAGCATCACCCACAGGTCGAAATTGCGCGCCGCCTCGGGCACGGAAAGCCCGCCCGTCGACACCATTCCGGCCGCGCCCAGCACCGCCAGCAGGTTGAAGATGTTGCTGCCGATGACGTTGCCGACGGCGATGTCGCGCTGGCCGCGCAAGGCGGCGATGAGCGAGGTGGCGATCTCGGGCATCGAGGTGCCCACCGCCACCACGGTGAGGCCGATGACGAGATCGCTCACCCCGAAGTGCCTGGCAAACACCACCGCCGCACCCACCAGCCAGTCGGCGCCGAACACCAGAAGTCCCAAACCGCCGAGCACCAGCGCCGTCTGCACGCCCCAGTGGCGGTCCCAGGAACTGGTCGGAATTTCGCTGGCGAATTCATCCTCTACGGCCTGCGAGGCGCGCCGCGACTGCACGACAAGATATATCGTGTAGGCAATCACCAGCACGAACAACAGCGCCGCCTCGACGCGTCCGATGTCGCCATCGAGCGCCATCACCGCCACCAGCAGCGAGGCGCCGATCATGATCGGGATCTCCTGCCGGATGATCTGCTCGGCCACCAGGAGCGGCGCCACCAGCGCGGAAATCCCCAGGATCAGCAGGACATTGGCGATGTTGCTGCCGACCACGTTGCCGATCGCCAGATCGGACGAACCGGACAGCGCAGCGCCGACCGACACCGCCATTTCCGGCGCGCTGGTGCCGAAGGCCACCACGGTGAGGCCGACCACCAGCGGCGAAATGCCCCACGATGCTGCCAGCCGCGAGGCGCCGCGCACCATGGCCTCGGCGCCGGCGATCAGCGCCAGCAGCCCGACCCCGAACGTCAGCGCCTGCATCAGCATGGATTACAGCCCGGCGGCGGCTTTCAGTTCGGCCGCCTTGTCGGTGACTTCCCAGGTGAAGTCGGGCTCGTCGCGGCCGAAGTGACCGTAGCTCGCGGTGCGAGTGTAGATCGGGCGCAGCAGGTCGAGCATGTTGACGATGCCCTTGGGACGCAGGTCGAAGTGCGCCAGGATCAGCTCGACGATCCTGGCTTCCGGGATCTTGCCGGTGCCGAAGGTGTCGACCATCAGCGAGGTCGGCCTGGCGACGCCGATGGCGTAGCTGACCTGCACCAGGCACCTGTCGGCCACCCCCGCCGCGACGATGTTCTTCGCGACGTAGCGTCCGGCATAGGCTGCGGAACGGTCGACCTTGGACGGATCCTTGCCGGAGAACGCGCCGCCGCCGTGCGGGGCGGCACCGCCGTAGGTGTCGACGATGATCTTGCGGCCGGTGAGACCGGCATCGCCCATCGGCCCGCCGACGACGAAGCGGCCGGTGGGGTTGACCAGATAACGCGTGTCGGCGGTGAGCATTTCCTTCGGCAGCACCGGCTTGATGATTTCCTCGATCACCGCTTCGGACAACTGGGCATGCGAAACCTCGGGGTGATGCTGGGTGGAGAGCACGACGGTGTCGATGGAATGCGGCTTGCCGTCGACGTAGCGGATCGACACCTGCGATTTCGCATCGGGGCGCAGCCACGACAGGCGGCCGTCCTTGCGCAGCTCGGACTGGCGCTCAGTCAGGCGGTGGGCGAGATGGATCGGCATCGGCATCAGCACGGGGGTCTCGTTGCAGGCGTAACCGAACATCAGCCCCTGGTCGCCCGCGCCCTGGTCGAGGTAATCGTCGTGCGCACGGTCCACGCCCTGCGCGATGTCGGGCGACTGCTTGCCGACGGTGACCAGCACCGAGCAGGTGTTGTAGTCGAAACCGATCTCGGACGAGTCATAGCCGATGCGCTTGATGGTCTGGCGCGCGATCTGGTTGTAATCGATCACCGCCGAGGTGGTGATTTCTCCGGCGATGACGCACAGACCGGTGGTCAAGAGCGTCTCGCACGCCACGCGCGCATGTTTGTCCTGGGTTAGAATCGCGTCGAGCACCGCATCCGACACTTGGTCCGCCATCTTGTCGGGGTGCCCTTCGGACACCGACTCAGACGTGAAAATGAAATCCTTTTGCATGACAGCTCCTGTTGTAGTCCCGGTTACCGACTGCGTAACCGACTCGGGGGACCAACAGAGCGGCGACGCTTTAGCTGTATTTGTATCCCGCCCGCAAGTTGTCAAGATTAACGCGGCGGCTCTGGTCCGGATGTCTCGTGAAACATCCAGGCTGGCATTGTGCCGTGCCGCATCCCCGGCCGTCAATCCCGCGTGATGTTCCTCCTGAAGCTGCTGGCCCGCCTGCCGCTGCCCGTGCTGCACGGCCTCGGCGTCGCCCTGGGCTGGCTGATCTACTGGGCGCCCGGCCGCCATTCCGCACGCATGCGCGGCAACCTGCTCGACAGCGGCCTGTGCACGCCCGGCCGCGATTGCCGGCGCCTGTTCCACCGAGCCATCAGCGAGTCGGGCAAGGCCCTCGTCGAACTGCTGGCGGTGTGGCTGCGCCCGTACGACAAGGTGCTGAAGCTGGTCAAGGACACTCCCGGCTGGGAACACATCGAAGCCGCGCGCGCCGCCGGCAAAGGGATCATCGTCATCGCGCCGCATATCGGCTGCTTCGAGATGATCAACCAGTACTATGCCGCGCGGTACCCCTTCACCGCCATGTACAAGCCGCCGCGCAAGCCGATGCTGGACGCGCTGATGCTGGCCGGGCGCCAGCGCGGGCAGGCGACGCTGGTGCCGGCCGACCTGTCGGGCGTGCGCGCCCTGCTGGCGGCGTTGAAGCGCCACGAGGGCATCGGCATCCTGCCCGACCAGGTGGCGACCGGCGGCGACGGCGTATGGGCGCCCTTCTTCGGCCGCCCGGCCTACACGCCGACGCTGGTTGCCAGCCTGCAGCGCAAGACCGGCGCGGCGGCGTTTTTTGTCGCCGCCGAACGCCTGAGCTGGGGACGCGGCTATCGCCTGCATGTGATGCCCGTGGACCCTGCGCTGCCGGCAGACAAGACCGCCGCCGCCGTCCGCATCAACCAGGGGGTTGAAGAGATGGTGCGACGCTTTCCTGCGCAATACATGTGGAGCTACAACCGCCACAAGCGCCCTGGCGGCGTCGCGCTCCCTGACGGCCAAGCCGAAACATGAGCCCCGACACCCTGCTGCGCCCGTCGCTGTGGCCCGTCTGGCTCGGCATTGGGCTCCTGTGGCTGCTGCACTGGCTGCCGTTTCCGCTGCAAGCGGCCATTGGCAATGTTTTGGGCGGGCTGCTGGCGCTCGTCCCCGGGAGAAGGCGGCGCATCGTCGAGACCAACCTGGCGCTGTGCTTTCCCGACCTCTCCCCCGGCAGGCGTCGGCGCCTGCTGCGGCAGACGTTTCAGGCGTCGGCCCGCGCCACCCTGGAGCACGGCCTGGTGTGGTGGGGGTCGGAAGCGCGGCTGCGCCGCCTGATCCGCATCGACAACCCCGAGGCCGCGCTGGGCGACGGCATGCGCCCGGTGATCTGGCTGGCGCCCCATTTCGTCGGACTCGACATGGGGGGGACGCGGCTGACGCTGGATTTCACCGCTGCATCCATGTATGCCACGGCCAAAAACCCGGTCGCCAACAAAATGATGCTGCACGGGCGCTCGCGCTTTTCCTCACCGACCCTGATCGCCAAGTCGGACGGCATCAAGCCCGTGTTGAGGGCGCTGAAGGACCGCCTGCCGTTCTACTACCTGCCGGATCAGGATCAGGGCAGGCAGAACGCCGTGTTCGTGCCTTTCTTCGGCGTGCCCGCGGCCACCCTGTCGGCGCTGCCGCGCCTGGCCAAGCTCACCGATGCCCAGATCGTCCCGGTCGTCACGCGCCAGCTGCCGTGGGGGCGCGGTTACGCGGTGCGGTTCTACCCGCCCTGGGAAAACTATCCAAGCGGCGATCTGGAAGCCGACGTCGCGCGCATGAACGCCTTCATCGAGGCGCGCGTCCGCGAAATGCCGCCGCAGTATCTGTGGCTGCACCGCCGCTTCAAGACCCGCCCGGCAGGTGAAGCCAGTCTCTATGAATGACGCACCGCCCAGCCTGCAGCGGTTGACCGCAGCGGACGTCGACGCCGTCAGCGCGCTGGCGCGCGTGGTGTGGCTGGCCACCTACCCGTCCCTGATTTCGCAGGCGCAGATCGACGCCATGCTGGCCGACCGCTATGCGCCGCAGCGCATCCGCGAACAGCTGGACGACCACCGCCAGGCATGGTGGGCGGCGAGGCAGAACCACACGCTGGTCGGCTTTGCCCACGCCATGCTCGATGAATCGGGCTGCAAGCTCGACAAGCTTTATGTCCACCCGGGCCACCAGCGCCACGGCATCGGTGCCGCGCTGGAAAAAACGGTCGAGGACTGGGCGCGCCGGCAGCGGGCCAGACGACTGTGGCTGCAGGTCAACCGTGGCAATACGCAGGCGATTGCCGCCTACCAGAAATACGGCTTCCGAATCGTCGAGTCGCGCGTGTTCGACATCGGCGGCGGCTTCGTGATGGACGACCATGTGATGGAGCACACGTTATGACGTTCGCAAACCCCGACGACGACGCCTTGCGCGCCCTGCTTACATGCGTCAAGACCATCGCCGTGGTCGGCCTGTCGCCGCAGCCTGCGCGCCCGAGCTACCGGGTGGCGCAGGCGATGCAGCATTACGGCTACCGCATCATTCCGGTGCGCCCGCTGGTCGACGCAGTGCTGGGCGAAAAGGCCTACGCAAGCCTCGCCGACATCCCGTTTGCGGTCGATCTGGTCAACGTGTTTCGCGCCGCCGAGCACGTGCCGGCTATCGTCGAACAAAGCCTGGCGCTACACTCCATGCAGCGGCCATTTTCGACGCTGCATCATTTGCCAGCCGCCATCTGGATCCAGGAAGGCATCGTCGCCGAGGCCGCCGCGCGCGAGGCGCAGGCCGGCGGCATGACGGTGGTGATGGACCGCTGCATCTTGAAGGATTACGTCAGGTTATTTACTGCATGAATACCCAAACGGGCACACGACTGCGCTTCACCAAAATGCACGGCCTCGGCAACGACTTCGTCGTGTTCGACGGCATCCGCCAGAGCGTCGCGCTCACGCCCGAGCAATGCCGCCGCATCGCCGACCGCCACTTCGGCATCGGCTGCGACCAGATCCTGCTGGTCGAGGCGCCCACCCGCGATGACGTCGACTTCCGCTACCGCATCTTCAATGCCGATGGCGGCGAGGTCGAGCAGTGCGGCAACGGCGCGCGCTGCTTCGTGCATTTCGTGCACGACAAGGGCCTCACCGCCAAGACCACGATCCGGGTGGAAACATCGTCCGGGGTGATCGAGCCGCGCCTGCTCGACAACGGCCAGGTCACGGTGGACATGGGCGCGCCGCGCTTTGCGCCCGCCGAGGTCCCGTTCGCGGCCGAAGCCGAGGCGCCGACCTATGCGCTCAAGGTCGGCCAGCACGTGCTCGACATCGCGGTGCTGTCGATGGGCAACCCGCACGCGGTGCTGCGGGTGAACGACCTCGACAGCGCGCCGGTGGACATCCTCGGCGCCGCGATCGAATCGCATCCGCGCTTTCCGCAACGGGTCAACGCCGGCTTCATGCAGGTGCTGACCCCGCACGACATCCGCCTGCGCGTATACGAGCGCGGCGCCGGCGAGACGCTGGCCTGCGGCACCGGCGCCTGCGCCGCGGCGGTTGCGGGCATCCGCCAGGGCTGGCTGCAAAGCCCGGTCAGCGTGCACACGCGCGGCGGCGATCTGGTCGTCGAGTGGACGGGCAAGGGCCAGCCGGTCACCATGACCGGACCGGCTGAAACGGTATTTGAAGGGGAGATCGAACTCGAATGAACATGCAACCCACCACCCTGGACGAACAGGCCATCGCCGAATATCTGACCCGGCACCCGAATTTCTTCAACGACTTTCCCGCCCTGCTGACGGACCTGCACATCCCGCATCCGCACGGCACCCACGCGGTGTCGATGGGCGAGCGCCAGCTGATCGCGATGCGCGACAAGGTGCGGATGCTGGAAAACAAGCTGGCCGAGCTGATCCAGTTCGGCGAGGAAAACGACGGCATTTCGGACAAGCTGCATGCGCTGACGCTGGCCCTGCTGGCCGCACGCACGCCGCAGGACGTCGTCGCGGCGCTGGCGCTGCATCTGCGCGAAGGCTTTGCAGTGCCGCACCATGCCCTGCGCGCATGGAACCTTGCGGCAGACAGCATGCCCGGCCTGACCGACCCGGTATCGCCGGCCGTGCGCGACCACGTGGCTGCGATGGCGCAGCCGGTGTGCGGAGCGCTGGCGGTGAATGATGCGGAGGACTGGTTCGGCGAGGTGTCGCCGCACCTGCGCTCCTTCGCCTGCATTCCGCTGCGGCCCGCGCCTGCTGCGGCGCCCGCCGGGCTGCTGGTGCTGGCCTCGGAAGAGGCCAAGCGCTTCTATGCCGGCATGGGCACGCTGTATCTGGAACGGCTGGGCCAGCTGATTGGCGCCGCGCTGGTGCGGATGCAGGGGCAAACCTGAATGCCCCACCACAGAGATATGTCCCGCAGGGACGGTATCCCTTGGGACGCGGAGGAAAGCAAACCGGGCAAAGCCTGTTTTTTCCTCTGTGTTCTCTGCGCCTCTGTGGTGAAAGGCTTTTAGCTTGAACGCGGTCGCGCAATACCTGCAACACCTCGCCGCCGAGCGGCGGCTGTCGCCGCATACGGTCGCGGCCTACCAGCGCGATCTGGCCAAGCTCGCCAAACTGACCGCCGGCAGGCTGCTGGCCGAACTCACGGTCACCGACATCCGCGGCGCCATCGTCAAGCTGCGCGGCCAGGGCCTGGCGGCCACCAGCGTGGCACGGCAACTGTCGAGCTGGCGCGGGTTCTACACCTTTGCCTGCCGCCGCCTCGGCTACGCGAACAACCCCTGCAGCGGCCTGCGCCCGCCCAAAGCGGCCAAGACGCTGCCGGACATCCTCTCGCCCGACACCTGTGCCCAACTGCTCGACGGCCGCGCTGATAACGACGACGCCCTGGCCGCGCGCGACCGCGCCATGTTCGAGCTGTTCTATTCGTCCGGGTTGCGCCTGGCCGAACTGGTCGGGCTCGATCTCGACGACGTCAACCTGCAATCGGGCGAAGCGCAGGTCACCGGCAAGGGTCGCAAAACCCGCATCGTGCCGGTGGGACGGCAGGCGCTGGCCGCCCTTGCCGCCTGGCTGCCACAGCGGCAGCCGCTGATGTCCCCCGGGAGCGAACCTACCGCCGCGCTGTTCATCAGCCAGCGCGGCGCACGCCTCACCCCGCGCAGCGTGCAACTGCGGCTCAACCGCTGGGCGCTGCAGGCGGGACTCGGCCAGCACGTTCACCCGCACATGCTGCGCCACGCCTTTGCCACCCACGTGCTGCAGTCATCCGGCGACCTGCGCGCGGTGCAGGAAATGCTCGGCCACGCCAGCATCAGCACCACCCAGGTCTACACCCACCTCGACTGGCAACACCTGGCCAAGGTCTACGACCAGACACACCCCCGCGCGCGCAAGAAAGACTGACCGCGCGGACGCTGGTCAAATATACCTTCAGGCAATCACGGTGCCGGAAATCCCTTCCTCCGGCTCCGGGTAGCGCATCTTCAGACCTTCCAGCGACTCGATCAACAGGCGGGAAATCATCAGGTTGCGCGCCAGTTTGCTGTTGGCGGGAATCACGTGCCAGGGCGCATGCGCGGTGCTGGTGGCCGACATCGCAGCTTCGTAGGCATCCATGTAATCGTCCCACTGCGCACGCACGGCAAGATCGCCCGGATGGAATTTCCATTGCTTTTCCGGGTTGTCGCGGCGCTCTTCCAGGCGTTTCTTCTGCTCATCCCTGGAAATATGCAGATAGAACTTGAGGATGGTGGTGCCGGTTTCCGCCAGCATGCGTTCGAAATCGTTGATCTGGCGATAACGGCGCTTGCACTCGGCGGCGCCGATCCAGCCATTGACGCGGGTGATCAGCACATCCTCGTAGTGCGAACGGTTGAAGATGGCGATTTCACCGCTGCCCGGCACATGGTGATGCACCCGCCACAGGTAGTCGCGCCCCAGTTCGTACGGCGTCGGCGCCTTGAAGCCCGCCACCCTCACCCCCAAAGGGTCGACGCCCTGGAATACATGGCGGATGGTGGAATCCTTGCCGGCGGTGTCCATCGCCTGCAATACGACCAGCAGCTTGTTCTTGCCCTCGGCGTACAGCAGCTCCTGCAGGGTTTCGAGCCGCGTGCGGTATTCGTCCAGCCGGGCGCGCGCATCGGCTTTGGCCTTGCCGATGATGTCGGTGTCGTCGGCGTCCCAGTCGGAAAGCCTGACCTGGGTTTTGGGCGAAATACGGGTGTCGGCAGGCTTCATATCCTCTCCTTCGGGGGAATCAGGGTCATCCAGTCGCCCAGCGCCGACTGGATCTCGCCCAGCGTGAGATGGCGCATCAGCCCCTGGTTGCCCGGCGCCATCTGGTTCCAGGCGCAGGTCATGCTGCGAAGATCCGGCTGGGCGGCATCGCGCAGGCGGAATTCGGTGATGAAGTAGAGGAAGGTCGGATTGCCGTCGTCCAGCACCAGACCGGTCCGGATGTAGGGCGAGGATCGCGCCACCGCGATCGGGTTCACGCTGCGCGTCACCCGCCACACATCGAAGCGCCCCGGCTGCAGGGTCTGCGGCCCGGGCCGCACCGTGTCCAGTTCCACCACGCAGAACGGATCGTGCTCCTGCACGCTGTTGCGCGGCACGATGCGGCCGTATTGCAGGCGCACCGTGGCGGCGTCCGGCGGAATCGTCAGCGGCCGGTTCAACTGCACCATCCAGCCCGATGAATAGGCGTAGTACGGCGAGGCCGGATCCGGCGACTCAAGCCCGGCACAGCCTCCAAGCAGCAATGCCAGCCCAATTCCAATGCGTTTCATCCCGTCTCCTTGCAAGGCGTCACGCGGGCAGTGCGACCCTCAGCGTATCGGTTCATTGTGGAATCACGGACGTCATAGCGCAAGCCGGCAACCCGCGCCAAGGCTGACGGCTTGCACCTTTGGCGTATGACGTTCAGACTGCGCCCCTCCGCACCGGCACGTCCGGACGGTAAATTCGCCTTTATTTCGACTCATGGAGCGTCTCGATGCCCACCTCATCCAAACCCCTCACCGAAGCCGAGCTGCTGAAAATGCCGGCTGCCGCCTATATGAATGCAGCCCAGCTGGCGTTCTTTCGCAGCCGCCTCGAAGCCCTGCGCGACGAAATGCTCAGCAATGCCGCCAACACCGGTGCGGCCCTGAAGGAAAACGAGAACTTTGCCGACCCCAACGACCGCGCCTCGATGGAAGAGGAGCACATGCTGGAGCAGCGCGTACGCGACCGTGAGCGCAAGCAGCTGAAAAAAATCAATTCCGCCCTGAAACGCATCGAAAGCGGCGAATATGGCTGGTGCGAGGAAACCGGCGATCCTATCGGCCTGCCGCGCCTGCTGGCACGTCCCACCGCCGAATACTCGATCGAGGCGCAGGAGCGCCACGAGATGATGGAAAAACTGCGCGCCTGATATTGCGGAAGCGCCCAGGATGGACGCCCTGAAGGACGCCGACGCACTTCCCGTCACCCTGCTCACCGGCTTTCTGGGCAGCGGCAAGACTACGGTGCTGAACCACCTGGTGCGCACGCTGCCGCGCACCGCCATCCTGATGAACGAGTTCGGCGCGGTCGCGCTCGACCACCAACTGCTACAAAAAATGGAAGGTCCGCTGGCGCTGCTCTCCGGCGGCTGCGTCTGCTGCACGATTTCGGGCAGCCTGTCGCCGACCCTGAAGAACCTGTGGATGGCGCGGCAGAAGGGCGACATCCCGCCATTCGAGCGTGTCATCATCGAAACCACCGGCATCGCCGACCCGGCCCCGGTGCTCGACAACCTGCTGCACGACAACTGGGTGCGCGCGCGCTTCCGCCTCGACGGCGTGGTCACCACGGTCGACGCCCTGTTCGCCATGGGCCAGCTGGACGAGCATTTCGAGGCGGTGAAACAGGTCGCGGTGGCCGACAAGCTGCTGCTGACCAAGACCGATCTCGCTCCCGCCGACAGCGTGGCCGCACTGCGCGAACGGCTGGCGACGCTGAACCCGGCCGCCGACATCGTGACCGTGACGCACGGCGAACTCGATCCCACGGTGATCCAGAACCTCGGCCTGTGGAACGCCGAAACCCGTTCGCTCGAAGTGACGCGCTGGCTGAAACCGCAGCGCTACCAGACCGCCCGCGCTGGAAAGCTCGGCGGCAAGCCCCGTGCCGCATTGCACGATGCGCGCCTCCAGGCTTTTTCGGTGGTCCTCGACGCCCCGCTCGATCGCTACGGCCTGCAGTCGGCGCTTTCCATGCTCACTTCGTTCCGGGCCGAGAACCTGCTGCGCTTCAAGGCCATCGTCAACCTGCAAGACGAACCGCAGCCCACGGTGCTGCACGGCGTGCAGCACGTGCTCTATCCGGAAGTGAAGCTCGACGCCTGGCCGGACGACGACCGTCGCAGCCGCTTCGTCTTCATCGTGCGCGACCTCGACCCGGAATTCGTCGCCAAACTGCTGGCCGATTTCTCCGGTGCGGCGCAAAACCCTGCCGGGGTGTCGCCATGAACCTCGGACAAAAACTGCTGATCGGCGCGATCCGCGTGTACCAGCTGGCGCTCTCGCCCTGGCTCGGGCGGCAGTGCCGCTACCTGCCGACCTGCTCGGAATACGGCAAGGAGGCGATCGAAAAGCACGGCGCACTCAGGGGCGGCTGGCTCGCCGCCAAGCGCATCGGCCGCTGCCGTCCCGGCTGCAGCCACGGCTACGACCCGGTGCCGCCGGTCGAGCCGCGCAAGTAAAATGCCGCCCATGTTGCTGCGCCGCCTGTTTCCCTGGCTGTTCGTACGGACCCTGCTGTTCGGCTAGACAACCGCGTTCGCCCTGCTCGCCGGCACGCTGCTGCGGCTTGCTGCAAGCGGGGGACAGCGCTAGTATTCACTATCGAACCTCTGACCAAAGCACGCATATTCCGTGGCCCTTCCGTTTTTCAGAAAAAGCAAGGACAAGACTCCCGGCTCCGCGCAAAAAAACGCGCCGGCGCGCCCTCACGCCATGGACGCCCCGCCCACCGAAAGCCTGTTTACCATGAACATGGGGACCAGCGGCATCGTGGTGGAGGAAACCAGCGGCTCGCCGCAGTCCTTGGTGGACGAAGCCGCCATTCTCTATGCCAGCGGCCAGGCCGACACGGTCGAGCATTTGTTGAAAGACATTCTGGACAAGGGCGATCGCCGCGCCTGGCTCATGCTGTTCGATCTATACGGCATCCAGAACCGCGAAAAGGAATTCGAGCAACTGGCGCTCGATTACGCGATGCGCTTCGAGACCTCGCCTCCCGTCTGGCAAAAAATAGGCGGCAACGGCGCGGCCAAACTCCAGCAAGCCCAGGCGACCAGCCTGGAGTTGCCCGGCCTGCTCGACAAAAAAGCGACCGCCACCCTGCGCGAGGGCGTCGCCGCCACCGCCAAGAATGCCGTGGTGCGCATCGACTTTTCGGGCATCGCGATGGTCGACGAAGCGGGGGCAGATGAATGCGCCCGAATCCTCGCCGCCGCACGCAAAGCCAAGCGCAAACTGCAGGTCAGCGGTGTCGACCGCCTGATTGCGCTGCTGCAGGATCTCAACCGCGCCACCCACAGCCGCGCGGTGCACTGGCTGCTGCTGCTGGAGCTTTACCAAACCCTCGGGCAGGAGGAAAACTTCGAAGACCTGGCGGTGGACTACGCCGTGCGTTTTGAAGTTTCGCCGCCATCCTGGAGCGAGGTGCAGGCCGCCGAAGTGGTGCAGGCCCCGCCTGCCGAGTCCTACGACGACGCGCTGCAGCTCTCCGGTGAAATCACGCCCGCCAACGACAGCGCCCTGCAGCAGTTTGGCAGCTATGCCGCCACCCACAACGACGTGCTGGTCGACCTGACCCAGGTCACCCGCGTCGACTACGCCAGCGTCAGCCAGTTCATCAGCGTGCTGATGCAGTGCCTGGGCAGCGGCAAGACCATCACCCTGCGCGGCCACAATGCGCTTATCCACGAACTTTTTCGCGTCATGGGCATCGATCAGCTGGTACAACTCGTCCCGCACCACCCGGACTGACGCCAAGCCCCCCGATCGCGCAGGCCGGGGCGCCTGCCCGCGGTTTTCTCCCCGGTTTTGCGCAGGGCGCGACGGCGAGCAGGCAAGACTGGGCAGCCTTCACCTTTGCACCCTTCGCGGCCACTCCGCTTTTTCAGGACAATCCCGCTCATGGAACAATATCGCGGCACCACCATTCTCTCCGTCCGCCGGGGCAATGAAGTCGCCCTCGGCGGCGACGGTCAGGTCACCCTCGGCAACATCGTCATCAAGTCCACCGCGCGCAAGGTGCGCCGGCTCTATCAGGAAAAGGTCCTGGCCGGATTCGCCGGCGGCACCGCCGACGCCTTCACCCTGTTCGAGCGCTTCGAGGCCAAGCTCGACAAGCACTCCGGGCATCTGCTGAGGAGCGCGGTCGAACTCGCCAAGGACTGGCGCACCGACCGCATGCTGCGCCGCCTCGAAGCCATGCTGGTGGTGGCCGACCGCGAGTACTCGCTCATCATCACCGGCAACGGCGACGTGCTGGAACCCGAACTCGGCATCGCCGCCATCGGCTCCGGCGGCGCCTTTGCCCAGTCCGCAGCCCGCGCGCTGCAGGAAAATACCGACCTGTCCCCGCTTGAAATCGTCAAAAAGAGCCTCACCATTGCGGGGGACATCTGCATTTATTCGAACCAGAATCATGTGATTGAAAGTCTGTGAGGGGTGAGGGGTAAAGCGTGAGGAAACCGCCACCCTCCCCCTTCACCCCTAACGCCTCACCCCTCACTCCCAATGACCCCCAAAGAAATCGTCCACGAACTCGACAAACACATCGTCGGCCAGGCTGCCGCCAAGCGCGCGGTCGCGGTCGCCCTGCGCAACCGCTGGCGGCGCCAGCAGGTCGATGAGCCGCTGCGGCAGGAAATCACGCCGAAGAACATCCTGATGATCGGGCCGACCGGGGTCGGCAAGACCGAGATCGCACGACGGCTGGCGCGGCTCGCCAACGCGCCCTTCATCAAGATCGAGGCGACCAAGTTCACCGAAGTCGGCTACGTCGGACGCGATGTCGACACCATCATCCGCGACCTGATGGAAACCGCGGTCAAGCAGATGCGCGAACAAGCCACCTCCAAGGTTCAGTTTCGCGCCGAAGAAGCCGCCGAAGATCGCATCCTCGACGCGCTGCTGCCGCCGCCGCGCAACGTCGGCCTTGGCGAGTCCGAACCGCAACGCGAGGAAGGCGCGGCGCGCCAGCGATTCCGCAAGATGCTGCGCGAAGGGGAGCTCGACGACAAGGAAATCGAGATCGAGGTCGCTGCCGCCAGTCCCAGCATGGAAATCTTCACCCCGCCGGGAATGGAAGACCTGTCGCAGCAGCTGCAGGGCATGTTCCAGAATATCGGGCAAGGCCGCCGGCAGGCCCGCAAGCTGAAAGTGCGCGAGGCATTCAAGCTGCTGACCGAGGAAGAGGCCGGACAGCTGATCAGCGACGAGGACACCAAGCAGCAGGCGCTCGAAGCGGTCGAGCAGAACGGGATTGTTTTCCTCGACGAGATCGACAAGGTCGCCACCCGCAGCGACGCCCACGGCAGCGACGTCTCGCGCCAGGGCGTGCAGCGAGACCTGCTGCCGCTGATCGAGGGCACCACCGTCTCGACCAAGTACGGCATGGTGAAGACCGATCACATCCTGTTCATCGCCAGCGGCGCGTTCCACCTGTCGAAGCCGTCCGACCTCATCCCCGAACTGCAGGGCCGCCTGCCGATCCGCGTCGAACTGCAGGCACTGAACGTGGAAGACTTCGAACGCATCCTGACCGCCACCGACGCCTGCCTGACGCGCCAGTACGAAGCCCTGCTGGCGACCGAAGGCGTCACGCTCAAGTTCACCGACGACGGCATCCGCCGCATCGCCGAGATTGCCTTCGAGGTGAACGAGCGCACCGAAAACATCGGCGCGCGCCGCCTGCATACGGTGATGGAAAAACTGCTGGAGGATATTTCCTTCGATGCCGGCAGCGTCACCGGCGACTACATGATCGACGCCGACGTGGTCACCGCCCGCCTGGCGGCACTGGCCGCCCGCGAAGACCTGGCGCGCTACGTCCTGTAATCCTTTTTCAACACCCTGGCCCTTACTGCATGAAACCCCAAACCATTCCGCCCACCGAGGCGCGCGGCACATTCCTCAGCACCATCCTGTTCGGTAGCCGCTGGTTGCAAGTGCCCTTGTATCTCGGTCTGATCGCCGCGCAGCTGGTCTATGTCTTTCACTTCATGATCGAGCTCCAGCACCTCGTCGTCGGCACCTTTACCCTCACCGAGGAAGCCATCATGCTCATTGTCTTGGGCCTGATCGACGTGGTGATGATTTCCAACCTCCTCATCATGGTCATCGTCGGCGGCTATGAAACCTTCGTCTCGCGCTTGAACCTCGAAGGCCACCCCGACGAACCCGAGTGGCTGTCGCACGTCAATGCCAACGTGCTGAAAGTCAAGCTGGCCACCGCCATCATCGGCATCTCGTCGATCCACCTGCTGAAGACCTTCATCAACGCCCCCAACCTCACCGACAAGGTGCTGCTGTGGCAGACCGTCATCCACATGACCTTTGTCTTCTCGGCCATCTCGATCGCGTACATCGACAAGCTGATGCCGCATCCGGCGAAACACTGAAGCAGACAGGCGCCGGCGGGATCCCCGCCGGCATTCCCGCGGCGGCTTACTTCTCTTCGCGCACCTCGTCCATGATTTCCACCATGTCTTTTTCCCAGCGCTCGAATAACGCTTTCAGTTCGGGATCGGGGAAGAACTCCTGCAGCATTTGCGGATGGCTTGCCACCAGAATACTCTGATCGCCTTCCGCAAAGATCGTGATATTGAGCGGCAAAAATGGGATCAGATCCGGGTTCCTTGCCGTCGCCCGCCTGACTTCCTCGAGCTTGCCGAAATACACCACGCGATACATATCGCTCTGGAATTCGCGCCGCTGCAGGTTTTCGTTCACTTGCTGCAGGCGCGTGACCGTATAGCCCCGCGAGGAAATGGCGGATTGCAGCAGGGTCATCGCCTCCGGAAACATCCGGTTCGCGCGCGCCATCAGCAAGTCATCCGCAGCAGCGGGCATGCACAGCAGCAAGGTCAGCCAGGCGGCGCCCGCCCACTTCAACGAATGTTTCATAGCGTTGCCTCCTCGACGATCGCGGTATAGCTCTTGGTCATTTCATCGCACAGGCGGTTCAGCTCGGAGTTATTGAACAGCCGGCTCAGCACATTGGGGTTGACCGACATCACCTGCACCTTGCCGTTCGTCTCCAGAATGGTGATGCGGCAGGGCAGGAACATGCCGACGCGCGGATCGATGGCCAGCGCCTGGTTGAGCAGGCTGATGTTGCAAAAATAGACAATGACCTGTTTCGGGTTTTCATCCGCCGGGGCGGTCAGCCCATACTCCAGCGTCTGCACCCGGCCGTAGAAGAAATTGTTGTTGCTCACCGCCCGCTTGGCGTTTTCCACGGTGGTCTCCAGATCGTAGGGGGAATCCCTGACGATCACCGGGTTTTCCACCTTCAATACCCTTGCGCTTCCTGACAGGGGCTGCTTTTCGAATTCACGCACGTAACTGACAATGTCATCGATGTCTTTTTCCTTCAGCCCCTGCTTGAGGAACGACTTCATCGGCGTGCCTTCCCGCCCATGCATCAAGGTCGCCTTGATCATGGCGTCGGGCGCTGCGGCGAGAAAACCCGGGTTATGCAGTGCAGGCGCCATGATCGGCAGGTCCCGTGGTCGCGAGTAGGTGACGCCGGTCCCCTTTCCCCCTTCGCCGTCCGCGCCATGGCAGGCGGCGCAGTATTGTGCGAACAGCTTCTTGCCGTGCACCGGGTCGCCCTTCACGTGCTGCCCGGTATAGGTGGCGGAAGCCCCCTTGTTCCAGCTACGCACATGACGCACGATGGCCTTGATTTCGGATTCGTCCAGCTTTGAAAATGCCGGCATGACCCGACCCGGCCGGCCATGGCGTATGGTCTTGCTCAAATAGTCGTCACTGGCACCGGCCTGAAAGGAGCGTAAAGAAAGCGGTATGCCGATGCCGCCGTCACCATTCGCGCCGTGGCAGGCGGCGCAGTGGCGCCCGTATAGCTTCGCGCCGTCCGACCCGGCCATGGCAGAAGACATGCCGAGGCCGGCAAGCAGGGTCGCTGCCAATACTAGATGCGTGAGCATAATCATCCCCATTCATGAGAAGCCAAATCATATCAAAATAATACATTAATATATTTTTATACGCTATGCGGCACCTGACCAGCATGCAAGGCCTGCCGGGAGCTTCCGCACCCGCCTGCGCCAGCGGCAGACCGACAAACGACCGTTCCCGATTATGCTCCATCCAATCGCCCCCCGTGACGGGCAGCCAGTCGAAGTCACGCCCCTATCATGCACTAATACCGCCATCGACATTACTTATTGGCTGGCCACCGCCCACAGGCGGAAAATCAGAAAATTGAATGACGTTTACCTGGAGACCCACCATGGCCACCCGCGACACCCTCACCCCCAAAGAAGCCCAATGCAGCAGCGGCGCCTATTACGCCGCGCTGGCGCTGGAAGCCCTGCAGGAACCCGCAGACGCCGCCTACGCCAAGGAGTTGATGGACCGCGTGGCGGACGACTGCCAGTTCACCAAGGACCTGGCGGCCTGCGCCATCGCCTACAAGGCGCTGGGCGAGCAGGCTCGCGCCGAGGAACTGCTGCAGACCGCGGAAGACTACTGCATGTCGGGCGAAGAGCAGGTCGTGCTGGCGGAAGCCAAGTTCAAGGTGCTGGGCGACAAGGCGGCAGCGGTGGGCGCCTATGAAAAGGCACTGAAGGAAACCAACAACCTCGACCCGCTGATCGACCTCGCGAAGGACGTGATGCGCGTGATCGCTGACAGCGCGTTCGCCAAGAAGGTGCTGGAAAAGGCCGAGGCGAAAATCTCGCGCGCAGTGGAATACAGCAAGCTGGCGGCCACCTCGGCCGAACACCTGCTCGACAAGGAGTACGCGGAAGCGATTTTCAACAAGGCGGCGGAAAAGCTCTCCAGCGTGCCCGATCTGCTGGCGCTGGCGGGCGAGGTGACCAAGACGCTGGGCGATCCGCAAAAGGCAAAGGCGCTGTATCAGCGCGCGCTCGAAGGCGCGACCGACTTCGCTGCGGCAAAAACATTGATCGAGTCCGCCAAACAGACGGGGGATGCCGCTTTCATGCAAACCGCGCTGAAAAAAGCGGGCGACCTGGCAACCGCCACCGGCGAATATATCGAACTGGCCGAGGGGCTGGCGGGCGTGGGCGACAAAGCGGGCGCCACGGCATTACTGGACAAGGCCGAGGACGCGGTGGCCGGACTGGACGAGATGCACCGGCTTGTAACCGCGGTGGAAGCGCACCTGGCCGATGATGCCGAGCGACTCGCCCGGGTGAAGGTCAAGCTGGAGAAGCGCCAGGCCAACCACGCCCGCTATATGGAATTCCAGCAACTGGAAAAGGACGCCGTCAGCGTCAAGCAATTCCTCGCGCTGGCTGAACGCGTGCGGCTGGAACTGGAAGACCCGTTCTATTCCGCCAAGCTGATCGAAGCGGCCGAGACCCTGCTCGACGGTACCGGCTACCAGTTCTCGCGCTACAAGCCGATCCTTCTCGCCGTGGACAAGAACCTGGACGATACCGAGTGGCTCTCCCGCCTGCTCGATCGCGCGGCGGAAAACGCCACCGACTTCATCGCCTTCAAGGATCTGGTCGTCACCGCCGCCCAGCTGAAGCACCGCGAACTTGGCGTGTCCAAGGCACGCGCCTACCTCGCCATGCGCGAAGCGGCGCTGGCGGCGGATGCCGACGCCACGGTGTACGACCTCGCCAAACTTGCGGAAGCGAGCTTTGCCGCGACCCGGGATGCGACTGAAGCCAGCCGTCTGCTGGAGGCCGCGCGCGCCAAAGCCAACGATCACTTTGCGTTGACCCACATCGGCCGCCTGTACGCCTCCATGGGCAACAGCGCCAAGGCCGATGAGTTGTATGCTACAGCCGCAGCGACCTGCCCCAGCGGCGACGCCTGCATCCAGTTCATCGATCGCCTGAGGGGCTTTGCCCTGCCTGCAGAGTCGCTGAAGAAATGGTATGCCGAGTGCGGCACGCATCTCAGCAAACCCGCCGACAAGCTGCGCTGGGCCGAAGGCATCGCCGATGCGCTCAACGACAAGGCCTGGGCAACCGAGGTGTATGGCCAGCTTGCCGGGCAGTTCAGCGGTGCCGATGCGGCGCGCTTCGAACTCAGCCGCCGCTCGCGTGCCGACCTCAATTACTTCGGCTCCACCCGCCGCCACTGACCAGCGATTGGCGCGTTGCAATACCCCTGAAAACAGCCCGGTTGATCGGGCTGTTTTTACTTGTAGACTGATAAGAGAAGCTGTTTTCAGGAGCGCTCCATGGTCGACAATCTCTCCGCCCTCATCGACACGGTGCAGAAGAACTGCACCATCGCCGATGCCCGCCACGCGCGCGACATGACGATGTGCACCTTCCTGCTGGAAATGCGCGAGTACTACCGCTGGGAGATGGAAATCCCCTACGGCGCGCGCCTGCCCAAGGAGGAATTGGGCGACTGGCTGAACGCGCGCGAAAGCCTGTGGGACACGGTTGAGGAAGAAGATTTCGCACTGCTTCCACTCACCGAAAGCGGCATCGACCCGTTCGAGGCCGACGACATCAACCGCGCGCTGGTCCCGCTGGGACTGGTCTACAGCAGCGGGCTGGGACATTTTCGCAAGCCGCATTTCGTGCTGGCCGAGCTCAAGCGCGCCGAGATGCGCGAAGGCGTGCAGGTGCTGGTGGCCGGCTGCGAATATGCACGCGACCTGATCGCCCCGCCGGCGGCGATGCGCGGCGGCGCCATTTTCCTGCGGATGGACGCGGTGCGCCGCCTGCTGTGGAACAAGTACGAGGAATGGCAGTGGAAGGAAAAGGACACCGCGCTGGGACGCGCGTTTGCCCATTACGACTTCGAGCACGACATCGAGCGCGGGCTCGACCGCATGGCCGAGGCCGAAAGCGAGGCGATGATCCTGCACGAGATCGGCGAGGCACGCGCCGAATCCTTGCTGGGCGAGGCCTGGAACGCCATGCTCGGCCAGCTCACTTCCCGCCATGCCGAGCTGCTGGTGCGCGCGGTGCGCGACCATCTGGCCGACTGCCTGATGACGCTGCCGACACTGCTCGAGCGCGAAGCCATCGGCTCGCTGCATTTCTATCTGGCCAACCTGTCCGGCCTGCGCCGCGCGCTGTTTCCGGCGCTGCCGCAGGCGTATGAAAGCTGGCTCGACACCCGCGATACCGCCAGACTGGCCCGTGTGGTGAAAGCCGCCGAAGCGCACTGGCTGGAAGTCGCACAGCGGCTGACCGCGACCTATCACCGCGATCCGCAGCAGGGGGACGCGCAACTAAACCTGCTGGCCAGCGGCGACCTCGCGGGCCTCAAACTCTAGGTGAAAAAAACGGGCATCAAGCCCGTTTTTCTCTGCTGCCAACGGTGTCCGGCTTACGCCGGAACCGCCGCCGTCTGTTCCAACTGCTCGGCAATGCTGTCTAGCAGCTGCTGTTCCTGATAGGGCTTGCCCAGGTAGACGTTGACGCCGATTTCCAGCGCGTGGTTGCGGTGCTTGTCCGCCGTGCGCGAGGTGATCATGATGATCGGAATCGACTTCAGGCGCTCATCGTTACGCATCACGCGGGCCAGTTCGAAGCCATCCATGCGCGGCATTTCGACATCGAGCAACACCACGTCGGGGATCAGGTCGTGCATTCTTTCCAGCGCGTCGACGCCGTCTTTCGCGCTGTCCACGCGGAAGCCCTCGCGCGCCAGCAGGCGCGTGGTGATCTTGCGCACCGTGAGCGAATCGTCGACCACCAGCACCAGCGGAGGTTGCAGGATGGCGCTGACTTCGACCGCCTCGGCGGGCGCCGCGCGCTCCGCCGCGGTGTGCGGCAGGCTGGCCCAGCGCAGCGCCAGCGGCACCGGGTTGAGGATCAGGATCACGCGCCCGTCACCGCGCACGGTGGCGCCTGCCACGCCTGTAATCCGCGCCACCTGTGGACCGATGTTCTTGACCACGATTTCACGCGTGCCCTCGATCGCATCGACCAGCACGGCGGCCTGGCTGGCGCCGCTGGCAAGCAGCACCACCGGGTTGTAGCGCTGGACTTCGTGTACCGCTCCGGGGTCGCCCAAAAGATGCGGCAGGTAGGAGAATGGGTAGTGCGCGCCGCGCCACACCACTTCGCCCGTGGCCATCGCTTTTTCAAGTTCCTGCGGCTTGAGTTCCAGCACCTGCTGCACCAGCGGCGTCGGCAGGGCGTAATCGTGCCTGGCGGCCTGGATCATGACCGCCTGGGTCATCGCCAGGGTGAGCGGAAGATAAATGTTGAAGCAAGTGCCGGCGCCCGGTGAAGAGGTAATGTCGATGCGGCCACCCAAGGCGGAAATTTCGCTCTTCACCACGTCCATGCCGACGCCACGCCCGGCGACCTGGCTGACGGTCTCGGCGGTGGAGAAGCCGGCGGCAAAGATCATCTGCGCCAGCAGGGATTCGGTCGGTTCTACGCCCGGCAGCAGCAGGCCGCTGGCTTCGGCCTTTTCGCGGATGCGCCCGTAATTGAGGCCGGCGCCGTCATCCTTCACGGTCAGCATCATTTCGTTGCCGGACTGGCGCGCCGAGAGCACGATTTCACCGAATTCCGCCTTGCCTGCGGCACGGCGGGCGTCGGCCGATTCGATGCCGTGCGCCAGCGCATTGCGCAGCAGGTGCTCGAGCGGCGCGGTGACCTTTTCCAACACTGAGCGGTCGATTTCCAGCTCGCCGCCCTGAATGTCGAGCTGGGCGCGCTTGTCCACATCGCGTGCGGTCTGGCGCACTGTGCGATACAGCCGCTCGGCCACCGAATACAGCGGCACCATGCGCACCCGCAGCAGATCCTGCTGCAGCTCGCGGTTGAGGCGCATCTGCTGAATCAGCGCGGCATCCGCTTCGCCCAGGCGCGCCAGCAGAATGTGCTGCACGGTCGAAATGTCGTTCACGCTTTCGGCCAGGAAACGGGTGACTTCCTGGAAGCGGGTGAAGCGGTCGAACTCCAGCGGATCGAACTCGTCGCCCCCCTCCTGGGCCTGGAAGGTCGCCTGCATCTGCGACTCAGCCTGGATCTCGACTTCGCGAATGTGGCCGCGCAGACGCACCATGGCTTCCGACAATTCGTTGACGTGACGTTTGAAGGCAAACACTTCGCTTTCAATCCGCGAGCGCGCAATCGCCACTTCGCCCGCCTGGTTGACCATGCGGTCGACCCAGTCGGCGCGCACCCGCAAGGTCAGGGCATTGCTGTCGCGCGTGGCCGGCTGCGCAGCCGCAAGCGGATCGGACATCGTGACGGCCGCCGCGGGGGCAGCCCCGGTATCAGCCAGCACTGGCTCGATCGGCGCTTGCAGCGGCGCGGCGGCCTCTTCGGCAAGCGGCGTAAGATCGCCCAGCTTCAAGTGTTCCACCGCATCGGCCAGACGATCGAGCTGCGCTTCCAGCGTGTCGAACACGTCGGCGCTCGCACCCAGATGGCCCTCGATCACCGCGATCACGCGCGACTCCATCACGTGCGTCAATTCGCCCAGGCGCATCGCGCCAACCATGCGCGCGCTGCCTTTGATGGTGTGCAGATTGCGCTGCAGCGCATCGCGTGCTGCGACCGCGCCCGGTGCGGCGCGCCAGGCGCGCAGTTGCGCACTGGTATCCGGCACCAGCACCTCGGCTTCTTCGAGGAAAATCGGCAGCAGCTGCTGATCGATTTCATCGGCCACTTCGCGTCGCTCGAATACCGGCGCTGCTACAGCGGGCTTGAAGTCCGGCAGCAGCGCGCTGACGTCCGGCAGGCCGGAGGGCGCGCTGGCGGGTGTTTCATCGACCGCAGCTTCGGCTGGTATTTCGGCAGCTTGCAAGGCGATTTCGTCAGCGGTTTCGGCAGCCGGCGTGAAGCTGGATTCGGCGGCCGGCATGGCCTGCTCGTCTTCCAGTTCGCCCAGGGCTGCGATCAGGTCGGACGCCGGCTCAGGCAGGTGTTCGCTTTCGATGGTCACGATCATTTCGTGCAGGCGCGCGATCGTATCCTTAACCAGCGACAGATGCGCGGGCGGCAGCGGCACGTGCACGAAACGGTTCCAGTACTGTTCGAGCGCTTGCGACAATTCGCTCAGCACGGCGATGCCCGCGGTGCCCGCGATGCCGCCCAGGGTATGCACGGCGCGGCGCGCATGTTCGCTGACCGTGCTGTTGGCAAGCTCGGTGTGACGTTCGGCTTCTTCCTGCAACACCGCCAGGCGCTGATGCGCTTCGGCCATGAAAATCTCGTACAGGCCAGTGGAAAGGCTGATCGAGCCGATGCAGATTTCGTCCGTTGCATCCGATTCCACAGGGGCTGCGATGCTCGGCAGACCGGCGTTCTCCAGGCCAGCCGGTTCTGCGGATTCGGCGGCTGCAGGCGCGATTGCATATTCGATGAGGGCGCCCACATCCAGCGCGGCCGCTTCCGGCGGCGCATTGTCCGCCTGAGCCACTGCGGACTCGGTTGCGGCCATCTCGATTGCGACCTCATCCGCAAGCTCGTTTTGTTCTTGCACAATGAATGCATCGTCATGCCCGGCGGCCGGCTCGACCTCGATAACCGGCAGCGGCGGCCACTCGGGTTCCGCCTCGGCTGCCAGCCCGGTTTCCGGCCCCTCTGCTGCGATTGTTGACCCGGTTTCCGGCTCAGCGGCAGCTTCGGCTGCAACGTCGGTCTCCACCGCCGTTTCGGTCCACCCCGCCCCGGTTGCGGCCGGAGCCGGCGCAAGGCGCTCGGTCGCCGCAGCCACCGGCTCCGGTGCTGCATCCAGCGGTTGCCCTTGTGCCACGCGGTCAACCGCGGCCAGCAAAGCGGACACCGGCAATGCCACGGGCTGATTGGCCTGCAGCGCGCCGACCCAATCCTGGAACACACCGCAGGCGCGTCCGATCAGGCGCAGCAGCTCGCTGCTGGCTGGTTTTTTCTCGGCCAGCCAGCCGTTCATCAGCTGTTCGAGGCGCCACGCCGTTTCGCCCAGTTCGTTCAAGCCGACCATGCGACCGCTGCCCTTCAGCGTGTGAAAGCCGCGGCGGATGATCGTCTGCGAAGCCTGGTCGTCGGGGTTGCTCTGGCAGGCATCGCTGGACTCGCCCATGGCCGCCAGCACTTCGTTGGCTTCTTCCAGGAAGATTTCCAGCAGTTCCGGCTCGACCCATTCTGGGATCGCAGCCACAAGGGCGCCCCCGGCAGAGGCGGGATCGCTGGCCGCTGCCGGATCGGCAATCGCCGTTTCGGTTGCGGACGCCGGTTGTGCAATTTCGACGACCGTGCTGAATTCAGGCGCATCGATGACCGGCAGGATTTCAATCGGTTCGGCGGCAGCAGGCGCGGGCGTTTCCCAGGCAAGCGGCTCGGCCCCTTCCGACACCGGCCGGATTTCAGCCACAGCCCGTTCGGGCAAAGCCAGGCCGGTCAAGGCGGCGATGTCGGCGTCGAGCGCCAGCGGCGCTTCGACAGCGTCCCGGCTGGCGTCGAGCGCGGCGCGGGTCTGCTGCTTCAGGGTGGCGTCGTCGATCAGTTCGGCATCGCGACTGAGCTCGGTCAGGGCATCAAGGAATTTTTTTTTTGTGGTGGCGTCGGGTTGCTCGCGCCACTCAAGATAGTCTGCCTGCACCCCCGCCTTGCGGGCCGGCAGACCTGCTTCAACCGTGTCGTCAAATGCGTCGTCGTCCACGTGATCGGCATCGATCACGCCGAACTCGGTCAGGGCCGGGCGCAAAACGCTGGCGGCGTCGGAACGCCCGGCGCAGTAGGATTCGATAAATAGACCGAGGCTGGAGAAGGCGGTGGCCAGACGTTGCTGGGTCGCCTCGTCGGGATGGCCTTCGCTGGCAAACGATTGCGCCGTTGCTGTGGCGGCGGCAAGCAAGCCAGCGGCATCGGGCAGTTCCAGCATGGTCAGCGCGCCCTGCGCCTGCTGCGCCAGATCGGGCAGATGGGCCAAGCCTTCACGCTCGTTGACATCGCGGAAGAAGGCATCCAGCGCTTCTTCCATCTGCCTCAGGTTCTGACCGACTTCCTGCGCCATATGCACCAGCATGTCGCGTTCAGCTTCGCGCTGGCTAGCGGACTCCAGGTCATTGGCCGGCATCTCGCGGCCTTCGATCAGGGCACTCAGGCGTGCCCGCTGACCTTCGGCGCGGATTGCAAAATCGGCGTGCAGAACGTCTTCCTGGTCGACGCCGTTTTGCATGAACAGCAGCGTGGAAGCAACTTCCAGGTTCATCTGTTCACGCGCTTCGCCTTCGCGCCCGACAGCGGCAATGGCTGCCGCCGCCAGCTCGTCCAGCAGGGGCATCAAACCGCTGCTTTCGAGCATCTTCGCCTGCGGCTGCATGCGCGCCAGATGGGTCTGAAACTGCTCCTGCTGGGCGTCATTGCCTTCCACATAGGCATGCCAACTATCGCGCGCGGCCTTCAGGCCGGTTTGCAGGGCGTCCAGCACCGGGCGCATGCGTGCCAGCGCTTCGGGATCGAGCATGCCGCGGCCCGGCAGATAGCGGTCGAGGCCGAAGGTTTCGCGGACCTCCGCAGCACGGCCTTCCAGGGCCTGGCTTTTTGCCACGAAGTAGAGCGCATCGCGCAGGAGGCGTTCTGCGACCTGCGGCGAGCCTTCCATCAGGCGGCGCATTTGCAGGTCGACGCGGGCAAGCAGCTGCTTGACGTGGAAATCGGGTTCGACGCCGCGAGCGATCAGGCTGTCGACAAAGCCGACGCAGGCCCACCAGAAGGTTTGCGAGGCTTGCGACGGCGCGATGCGCTCGATGGCGGCCAGCGCATCGCGCATGCGCTGCAGACCCTGGTCCGCCTCGACATTGCGCAAAAAAGACAGCAGGCCGCGCTGGAACGCGCCACGCAGGACTCGGACTTCGGCACTCAGCGCTTCCTGCGTCAGGCCGTCGTTGCCTTTCCTGCCATGCGTGCGGGTGCGCAGGTCGGGGAAAAACAGTTCACCCTCGAACACGCGCTCGGCGCCTTGCAGTTCGCGTAGGCGCTTGTACAGGGGGAACAGCGCCAGTTCACCGCTGCCGCGCCCGTCGGCTAGGTCCTTGACCCAGCGCTGCAGGCCTTCCATGGCATTGCGCACGGCGCGCAAGATTTCATCACTTGCCGTCAAACGGTTTTCATTGATGTCGTCGAGGCAGGACTCAAGCGCACCCGCCAGCGTAGCGGCGCCTTCCAGGCCAACCATGCGCAACGCGCCAGTCACCTGATGCGCATCGTCGCGCGCCAGGCGCAGGGCATTGGTGAGATCGACGTCGACACTGTAAGCCTGTATGCGGCCCAAGGCGGCCTGCAGGGCGGCATCGATGTCCCCGCGCACCCAGTTCAACGGGCCAGTATCGTAATCGAGTAAGGCACTCATCGTATGTTGTTCCCGAGGTTGATTGCAGTGGCCGCTCGCGGCTGCTTGCTTCGCGTTGCGGCCGGTTCGGTTACGCGAGCTTGAAGCCCGCAACCGAATTCTTCAGATCCTGCGCCAGCTGCTTCATGCCGCCAATCGATTCGGCCGTCTGCTGCGTGCCGCTGCTGGTCTGTGCCGAAATGGACTTGATGTCCTGCATGGTTTCGGCCACCTTGGCGGTCGATTCCGCCTGGCTCTGCGTGGCCGAAGAAATGTCGGCAATCAGTCCGGCCAGCGTTTTCGACACGTCGCCGATCTCGGCCAGCGTCTGGCCCGCCGCGTCGGACAGCTTGGCGCCCTCGACCACGCCCTGGGTCGAGATTTCCATCGCCGCCACGGTGTCGTGGGTATCCGATTGAATGGTCTTCACGATCGCCGCGATCTGCTTGGTTGCATCGGCCGAACGTTCCGCCAGTCGCTGCACTTCTTCCGCCACCACCGAGAAGCCGCGCCCGGCTTCACCCGCGGACGCCGCCTGAATCGCCGCGTTGAGCGCCAGCACGTTGGTCTGTTCGGTAATGTCTGAAATCAGTTCGACGATTTCGCCGATCTCCTGAGACGATTCGCCGAGACGCTTGATTCGCTTCGACGTCTCCTGGATCTGCTCGCGCAGGCCGTTCATGCTGGCAATGGCGTTCGCCACCGCCTGCTGGCCTTTTTCGGCTGCCGCCAGGGACTGTTCGGCCACGCGGGCGGACTCGGCGGCATTGCCCGACACCCGTTGCACCGACTGCGCCAGGCTCACCACCGCAGCGGAGGTTCCCTCGATTTCCTCGGTCTGGCGGCGCGAGGCTTGCTGCAGGGATTCGGAGACCTGGCCGGCCTGGCTTGCTGCCTGATCCATCTGCACCGTTGCGGTGTTGATGCCGCGCACCAGGCTACGAAGTTCTTCCACCGTATAGTTGATCGAGTCGGCCACCGCACCGGTGATGTCCTCGGTCACGCTGGCGTTGATCGTGAGGTTGCCTTCGGCCAGTTCGCCCAGTTCGTCCATGAGACGCAGAATCGCTTCCTGGTTGCGGCTGTTTTCCTCTTCGCTCTTGCGTGCCCGCGATTTGGTTTCATTGATGTTCACCAGGCCCAGCATCACCAGCGAGCCGATCGCCAGCAGGCCGAACAGGGCGGCCAGCAAATAGCCGGCACCGCCGACGGACTGGTAGTCCTGCGACAGCTGCTCGGTGTCCTGGAGCAGCGCGTCGCTGCCGGCGAACAGGTTGCTGGCAGTCATCTTGGCCTGTAGCAACGGCTGCGTATTGGCAAGCACCGCGCCCACCGCCTCGACCATGTCGGCCATGTTGGTGCCCAGATCTTCCAGGGTCAGCATGCTGTCCTCGCTGCGGCTGGCCCCCCCTTCCATCAGCGCCTGCACGGTGTCGCGAAACGAGGTAGTGTCCTTTTCAAGCTGCAACACCACTTCCGGGTCGATCAGGTCGGACGACAGCAGCAGGTTGGCGTTCTTCGGCAAACGCTGGCTCAGCATGGTCAGGTGGTTGGCGCGCGAAACCTCGCGCACGCTGCCGTTGGCGTCGACCAACTGGCTGGCAAGCTGTTCGGCAACCTCCTGCAGATCGATACTCAGGGTGTTGATGCGCTTGACGTTTTCGTTCAGCGCCATCAGTTTTTTCTGCTGCGACAGGATCTGCACAACCTGCGGGTTGAAGGTCTTCCACTGCGCACTGATTTTTTCCAGCGAATCACGCGCCGCGCCGCTGGTGGCAGGCACTTCGCTGTCGCCCTTGTCCAGCCCGTTTAGCGTGTCTTCAAATGCGGCCTTGCCTTCGGCCAGCTTCTTGAAAGCCGACACATTGCCCAGAACGGATTGCTGGGCGGTCAGCGGCAGGCGCTGCGACAACACCTTGAGATCGCCCGCCCGATTTTCGTACGCGGCACGGTTACCGAGCTGGATTGATCCGTAGACAGTGAGACCGGCTGCCAGCAGCAGCGAAACGACCAAGGTGCTGCCCATATAGAGATACTGTTTCTCGACGGGCAAATGGCCGATCAGCGGAGACTTGCCGGGCTCCTTGTCGGCCAACTTGCGTACCCCCTGCATGATCAGCGCGGTATGCTCGCCCCCGCTCTTGCCGGTAACCTTTTCCGTCATGCGGCCAGCCAGCCCTTTGAGGCCATTCATCGTTATCGCCATGCTCATTGCTTCAATCCCCCACTATTGGCGCCAGCGCGCCTCGTTTTGAATAACCAGTCAGTTGCCGAATTGCGCCTCAACCTTGAGAAAATCGGTATTGCCCAGCAATTGCCCGAAATCCATGTCGCACCAGTCGGCGCCCGCTTCGTCCGCGTACTGGCGTGCTACCCACGGGTAGTGGGCCGCGCGATCGCCGTGCAACTGGTAGCGGTTGATGTTTTTCAGGCCCAGGGTACTGCGCACCAGCAGCGCCGCGTTCACGCCAAAATCGTGATGCGGAATCAGCAGGCGGCAATCGGCATGATCGGGGGTCACGCCCTGCCCCATGAAGTCGGCAAAATCGCTCACCGCGAACAGGTTGCCACGTATGTTGGCAACCCCGCGAAACCACCGGCAGCCGCCGGGTACCTTGACGATGGGCGGCACCGGGATGACTTCCTCGGTATCGGAAAGGCTCACCAGCCAGTTCACGTCGCCCACCCGGAAGCCCAGGCGGGAGCCGGTGTTGTCGCGACTGGCCGCCGCCTGCAACTTCTGCGAAAGCGTGGTCTGAAATTCGCGCAGATTGAATTTCTTGGCCATGGCAATCCGTTCAGCCCAGCGCCTTGATTTGCGACAGCAGGTCTTCCGGCTTCACCGGCTTCACCAGATAGGCTTTCGCGCCCTGGCGCATGCCCCACACCTTGTCGGTTTCCTGACCCTTGGTGGTGCACATGATGACCGGGATGTGCTTGGTCGCCTCTTCCTTGCCGATCATGCGGGTCGCCTGATAACCGTTCATGCCGGGCATCACGACGTCCATCACGATCAGATCGGGCAGCGTCTGCTTGGCCTGCGCGACGGCCTCTTCGCCGCTTTCGGCCATGCTGACCAGGTAGCCGTTCTTGACCAGCAACTCGGACAGGAAAAAACGTTCGGTGGGGGAATCATCCACAACCAGAATTCGGCTGATCGCCATATCTATGCTCCTTGAAAAACAGTTAGGTTCTGGCGCACGCGTGCTCGCGCACCGCCGTCAGCAGCGTGTCCTTGGTAAAAGGCTTTGTCAGATACTGATCCGATCCCACCATGCGGCCACGTGCGCGATCGAACAGGCCGTCCTTGGACGACAGCATGATGACCGGGGTGGCTCGGTATTTGGCGTTGCGCTTGATCAGCGAACAAGTCTGGTAACCATCGAGTCGCGGCATCATAATGTCGACAAATACCACATCCGGCTCGTGGTCGGTAATTTTGGACAGCGCATCGAAGCCGTCCTGCGCCAGGATGACTTCACAGCCCGCCTGATTCAGAAATATTTCTGCGCTGCGGCGTATGGTATTGCTGTCATCGATGACCATCACTTTGATGCCTTTCAATGCTTCGTTATCCACACGTTTTCTCCACCAGAACATCGGGCGCGCAGCACCTGCCGCACACCCTGTGTGCTTACCATTACGGCATCGGCTCCGGCTTCTTTAGCGGCTGCCGCCGCCATCGCATGCGCACTTTTCGATCCTCGAATGAAAAAGGGCGCTGCAACGCAGCGCCCCTTCGCGTCCGCATACATCGCAGCCTTACTGCCAGGCTTCTCCGCTGGACGTTTTCTCGACACCGGCAACGGCACTCATGGTCTCGACGATGGTGTTCGGCAGGGACGAAATGCGCATGAACTGCCCCATCCCAACATCGGGGAAAGCCAGGGCAATACGGAAACGGCCATGCGGCGAACCCACCACGTTGTCGATTACGTAAATCTCGTAAGGCAGACCCGCGATGCTGTCCTGCATGTCGATTTTCTTGATCCATTCACCATCACTGTTGCCGCTGTCGTTCATCGCCACCCCGAACACGGCCAGCTTGCGGTCCGGCATCACGACTTCGTAGACCTTGGTCGTCTTGCTCACCCCTTTGGACAGGTTCTCACGCACAGTCTTCACCGCCTCGGCAAAGCTGCCGTATTCGGCCAGTTTGTTCTTGTACGAGTCGATGCGCTCCATGCCAATCATGTAGCGGTAGTTGGTCAGATTGCCGGCCAGTTCGTCCCCGCCGTGTCCTTTGCCTGCGCCCAGCGCACCCTGCAAACGCGACTGCAGTGCCTTGACTGCCCCCTCCTTCTTGTCAAAGGCCTTGCGAAAATAGGCGCGGTACCAGTAATCCGGATTGGTGTAGGCGACGCTGCCGTCCGCTTTCACCCCCACCCGGATCGCCGCACCCAGCACGGCGGGACCACCCACCGAACCCACTTCGCCGAGCATGGCATCGTCGGTGGCGATCACCACCCCATACCCCGCCAGGCTTTTGGGGAAATATTTGCCGACCACCTTGAAGCCGCCGCCCTTAAGCTTGGCCTCGACCGCCGCCGCCACCGCCTGCACGCTGCCGCCCGCAACCGGATCTCCTTGAATATAAGGGGAAACCGCCCACACGCTTGCCGAAAAAACAAGCAGAACCCATGCTGTCATCCATCGCAAAATCATCGCCGTCTCCTAATTGATATGTACCCCGGTTTTCATCTCGCCGCACCATTGACAGGGTCGATTCATGGCAGCGGCCATTCTATGGCCATAATGCCCATCTACTATCGCCGGTTCCCGCACTTTCTTAAGCGGGTGGACACAATAAAGCCAAACGTCAAAATGCAACCCTCTCGAAATCGTCCTTGCGCGCCCCGCAATCCGGGCAGGTCCAGTTGATCGGCACGTCCTCCCAGCGGGTACCGGGCGCAATCCCGTCCTCGGGTGCACCGGTTTCCTCGTGATAGATGTAGCCGCAGATCAGACACATCCAGCTTTTGTATTCGGCGGGGTCAGACATGGGAGGTAAAGGAATCAGCTAAAATCAGCGCTTGATTCTAAAGCAGCGACGCCATGCCCCCTATTTTCGTCCCCAAAACCACGCCACCGCTGGTGCTCAGCTTTGCCGCGTCCGATCCGACCGGCGGCGCGGGCATCCAGGCCGACCTGCTGACGCTGGCCAGCATGGGCTGCCATCCGCTGTCGGTCATCACCGCGATCACGGTGCAGGACACCGCCCGGGTCGACGAAGTGCTCGCCATCGATGCCGAATGGGTGATGGATCAGGCGCGCATGCTGCTTGAAGACGTGCCGGTGGCGGCGTTCAAGCTCGGCATGCTGGGCAGCCCCGAGTCGATGGCGGTCATCGCCGAAATCCTCGCCGACTACCCGGACATCCCGGTCATCCTCGACCCGGTGCTGGCATCCGGACGCGGCGACGAACTCGCCACCGAGGACATGATCTCCGCCATGCGCGACCTGCTGATCCCGCAGACCAGCATTCTCACGCCCAACAGCCACGAGGCGCGCCGTCTGGCACTGTTCGAGTCGGACGAGGACGACATGGAACTCGCCGCCTGCGCCGCGCACCTGACCGATCTCGGCTGTGAATACGTGCTCATCACCGGCACCCACGAAGCCACGCCGCGCGTGCTGAACAGCCTCTACGACGCCAACGGCCACGTGCAGACCGATGCCTGGGACCGCCTGCCCGGCAGCTATCACGGTTCCGGCTGCACGCTCGCCTCGGCCATCGCGGCCGCGCTGGCGTACGGCCAGGACGTGCCGACCGCGGTGCGCGATGCCCAGCACTTCACCTATGAAACGCTGAAGGCCGCCTTCCGTCCCGGCATGGGGCAATACATCCCCGAGCGTTTTTTCTGGGCCCAGGATGGACAGACGGAAGGCAATGCCTGATTCGGCAAAATTCCCCGGCGGCGTGTACGCCATCACCCCCGAAACCGCGGACACCGGGCATTTGCTGGCGCAGGTCGAAGCGGCACTGGCAGGCGGCGTGGCCGCCGTGCAATACCGCGACAAATCGGACGACGTGGCGCGCCGCCACGAACAGGCGAGCGAACTGGTCGCGCTGTGCCGCCAATTCGGCGTGCCGCTGATCGTCAACGACGACCTGCGGCTGGCCGATCTGTGCGACGCCGACGGCATCCACCTGGGGCGCGACGACGCCAGCCTGCGCGAGGCGCGCATCATTCTCGGCAAGAGCAAACTCATCGGTGCATCGTGCTACCAAAGCCTCGAACTGGCGTTGGCCGCGCAGACCGCCGGCGCCGACTATGTCGCCTTCGGCAGCTTCTTTGCGTCGCCGACCAAGCCGGCCGCCGGGCGCGCCGGCCTCGACCTGCTGCGCGAGGCGGCGCCGCGGATCCACGTGCCGCTGGTCGCCATCGGCGGCATCACGCTCACCAGTGCGCCCGCTTTGCTGGACGCCGGCGCCGACAGCCTCGCGGTGCTGTCGGCCCTGTTCGACACGCCCGACATCCGCGCAGCCGCGCGCGCCCTGAATCATTTATTTGAAACGGAATCCGAACAATGACCCGCAACGAAGAGCTTTTCGAACAATCGCAACAAGTCATCCCCGGCGGGGTGAATTCGCCGGTACGCGCCTTCAAGAGCGTCGGCGGCACCCCGGTGTTCTTCAGCCGCGCCAAGGGGTCGCGCGTGTGGGACGCCGACGGCCGCGAATACATCGACTACGTCGGCTCGTGGGGCCCGGCCATCCTCGGCCACGCCCACCCCGGCACGGTGAAGGCGGTGCAGGACGCTGCCGTCAACGGCCTGTCGTTCGGCGCGCCCTCCGAGGCCGAACTCACCATCGCCCGCCGCATCGTCGAACTCGTGCCGAGCATCGAGAAGGTGCGTCTGGTATCAAGCGGCACCGAGGCGACGATGAGCGCGATCCGCCTGGCCAGAGGATTTACCGGGCGCAACAAGTTCATCAAGTTCGAAGGCTGCTACCACGGCCACGCCGATTTCCTCTTGGTGAAGGCCGGCTCCGGCGCGCTCACCTTCGGCAATCCCACCTCGGCCGGGGTGCCGCCCGAAACCGCCGCGCAGACAATCGTGCTCGACTACAACGACGTCGCCGGACTCGAGCGCACCTTCGCCGAGATCGGCAACGAGATCGCCTGCATCATCGTCGAGCCCTTCGCCGGCAACATGAACCTGGTCAAGCCGACCGCAGAATTCATGGCTGCGATGCGCCGCCTGTGCGACGCGCACGGTGCGCTGCTGATTTTCGACGAGGTGATGACCGGCTTCCGTGTCGATCTCGGCTGCGCGCAGAAACTGCTCGGCATCAAGCCTGATCTGACCACGCTCGGCAAGGTCATCGGCGGCGGCATGCCGGTGGGCGCCTTCGGCGGCCGCGCCGACGTCATGGACAAGCTGGCGCCGACCGGCCCGGTGTACCAGGCCGGCACGCTGTCGGGCAACCCGGTCGCGGTGGCCGCCGGCCTGGCGACGCTCGCCGCGATTTCCGAACCGGGCTTCCACGCGCGCCTCGCCGCCAGCACCGAGCGGCTGGTGAAGGGGCTGACCCTGGCCGCAGCGGACGCCGGCGTCACCTTCTGCGCCGACTCGGTCGGCGGCATGTTCGGCCTCTACTTCGCGGCCAGGCCGCCGGCGAGTTTCGCCGAGGTGATGCAGTGCGACAAGGAAGCCTTCAACCGCTTCTTCCACGCCATGCTCGACCGCGGCATCTACCTCGCACCGTCTGCCTTTGAAGCGGGCTTTGTCTCGGCCGCGCACAGCGACGCCGACATCGACGCCACCATCGCCGCTGCGCGCGAGGTCTTCAAGCGTCTTTAAGCGCGTTATCCGCGAAGGGCGCAAAGTTCACGAAGCGATTTCCCCTTCGCGATTCTTCGCGTCCTTTATGCCCTCCGGGTATTCGCGGAAGAAAAAAGGTTTTCAGCATGAACGATGAACTTTCCCCCGAAGACGAGCTGCGCCTCAACGTCCTGTTCAACACCGAACTCAAGGCCGTCCGCATCGACGAATCGAACATGACGCTGTGGGCGCTGACGCCGCAGGGCGAGGCCAGCGTGCCGCTGAAACCCAACGAGCGCGCCGACCGCTATCTGAAGCGGGTGCGCGAGATGCTGTCCGGTCATGCGCTCGGTTCGCCCGGCGGCTACCCGGTACATCTGACGCGCTGGACCCGGCAGTCGCAGGCGGGGTTGTCGATCCAGCATCTGGCGCAGCTGCTGTTGATCGCCGAAGAAGAGGCGGTGGTGGCGGTGGTGCACTCGCCCGTGCTCACCGACGAACTCGCGCGCTACGCCTGGTGGTGCATGCCCACCCTCGAGAACGCGCGGCTGATGCTGATGCGCGATGCGGTGTGCCGGGGCAGCATGGGGCGCACGCTCGCCCAATTCCTGGTCGACCACCTGGCGTTCCTGCACGAGGACGACGTCGGCATTCTCGATACCGTCGCGGTGATGCTGGTTTCGGGTGTGCTCACCGATGCCGAGCGGCTGGCGATCTGGAAGCGCGGCAACAGCCGCAATTCGTATTACGTGGCCTTCCTCGAGCTGCAGCCGGACCAGCTGCCCAATCCGCGCCCTGCGCGCACCGATCACGCCGGCGTGCCGCATCTCGCCGGCAACCCGTACGGCGCGCTGCTGGAAAAAGCGCTGTCGGCGCAGGGGCAGACCTTCCTTGCCACCGTCGCGCTGGTTCTCGATCGTCCGGAAATTCAGGAAGTGGTCAACCACACCCTGGATGCGCTGGCGCAGTGGTGCGCGCCCTTGCGCCAGGCCGACGAAGCCACGCGCAACGCGGCGCGTGCGACCCTGCTCGGCGCTGCGCCGCAATTTGAAATGGATTGTGCCGCGCTCGACGCACTGGCCGCGGCGGATGCCGACAGTGTGCGCTCGATCTTCCTCAAGACCACCGCGGTCGGCTCACTGATGCGGCGCAAGATCGAGCCCGTCGTCACGCCGCTGCTGGACGCGGTTGCGGTATTGCGGCGCCAGCCCTGAAGGACTCCGATCCACTACGTGCCAAAGCAGCTGTGAAATCGCCTGCCGGGATGCGTCAGCGTCCCAGCGCCGAGTCGATGCTCGCCAGGAACTTGTCGGCCTTCTCGAAGCCGATCACCGTGAAATCCGACTGCGCGCCTGCGGCGTTCCAGAAAATAATCCCGGGCGGGCCGAACAGGTTGAAGCGTTTGAGCAGCGCCTTGTCGGCGTCGCTGTTGGCGGTAACATCGGCCTTCAGCAGCACCACGTCCGCCAGCCGCGCCTGCACCCGGGCATCGCTGAAGGTGAAGCTTTCCATTTCCTTGCACGACACGCACCAGTCGGCATAGAAGTCGAGCATCACCGCGCGGCCGTCGGCCTTGGCCGCTGCCAGGCGCGCATCGAGCTCGGCCACGTCCTTCACCTTCTCGAACGCCAGGCCTTTCTGCTCGGCCGCCATCGCCACGCCGCCGCCCTTGAAGACATCGAGCGGCTGCAGCAGATTGCGGCTGCCCGCCAGCATGCCGAGCAGGATCGCCAGGCCGCCGATCAGCAGCACCACGCCGAGGCCCTTCCACAGGCGCGACCAGCCGGTCGCATGAGCGGGCAGCGGGTCGAGCGCATGCAGGAAGACCGCGCACGCGATCAGCAGCAGCGCCCACAGCAGCATGCCGACCCAGCCCGGAACGACCGGCGAGATCAGGTAGATGGCGATGGCCAGCATCATCACGCCGAAGAAGTACTTCACCGCATTCATCCAGCCGCCGGCGCGCGGCAGCAGGGCGCCGGCGGACAGGCCGATCAGCAGCAGCGGCACGCCCATGCCCAGCGCCAGCACGAACAGCGCGACGCCGCCGAGCACGGTATTGCCGGTCTGCGCGATGAAGGCCAGCGCGGCGGCCAGCGGCGGCGCGACGCAAGGGCCGAGAATGACGGCCGACAGCGCGCCCATGGCGAACACGCCGAAGAAGTTGCCGCCTTTCATCTTGTTGGCGCGCTCGGAAAACTTGCTCTGCAGCGCGCTCGGCAATTGCAGTTCGTAAAAGCCGAACATGGACAGCGCCAGGCCGACGAAAATCAGCGCACCGACGCCGAGCGCCCACGGGTTCTGCAGGGCGTTGGAAATCAGGGTGCCGGACAGCGCCGCCGCCACGCCGGCCACCGCATAGGTGATCGCCATGCCCAGCACGTAGGCGAGCGACAGCAGGAATCCGCTGGTCTTGGTCACTTTGGTGTTCTGCCCGGCGATGATGCCTGACAGGATCGGAATCATCGGGAACACGCAGGGCGTCAACGCCAGCAGCAGGCCGAGGCCGAAGAAGGTGGCGACCACCGGCCAGAAGCTGCCGCCCTTCAGCACGCGCTCGATCCGCGAAGTGTCCGATTCGCTGGCGGGCTCGGCCGGCACGGCCTGTGCGCCGGCAATGGCGGTCGCACCCGCCGTGCCGGCCGCACCCGCGGTCAGCGTAAAGTCGCGCGTGATCGGCGGGTAGCACACGCCGACCGCCTCGTTGCAGCCCTGCCAGGTGGCTTCCAGCACCAGTTGCTCGCCGGCGGCAAGCGCGCGCGACAGTGTCACGCCAGCGGCAAAACCCTGGTGGTAGACCTCGGTGCGGCCGAAGGTCGGATCGTCCTTGACCTCGCCTGCCGGGGTGTCGACGCTCGCCACTTTCACGTCGGCGGGCGACTTGACGACGTAGGCGAGCTTGTCGCGATACAGGTAGGTGTCGGGCGTCAGCGTGTAATCGAGCCTTGCCGTCTGCGCATCCGGCATCGCGGCGGCAACCAGGAAAGCATCGTCTGGCGGCAGCAGTTTCGGCATGCCCCCATCACCCAGCAGGTTGCGCAGGCCATCCAGCGCGGAACGGGATGCGGCGGGCGCGGCGGGCGCGGCAGGCGCGGCAGGCGCGGCCACGACGGCGGCCGCCGCCGCAGGCAGCTTGATCGTCATGCTCTCGGTTTGCGGGATGTAACACAGCCCGGCGTCGGCGCAGCCCTGCGAAACGGCTTTCAGGGTGACCGAATCGGTGCCTGGGACGCGCTGGATCGGCAGCGCGATGCGCACGTCCTTGCTATAGGTTTCGACCTTGCCGAAGAACTCGTCGTCCTTCACCTTGCCGGCGGGTAGTTGCGGTGCACCCAGCGTGGCGCCGGCGGCTTCGAACTGGAACTTGTCGCGGTACATGTAATAGCCGTCGGCAATCTGCCAGCGCGCTTCCAGCGTGTTGGCGTCGAGCGCACGCGCCGAGAACTTGAACGCGACTTCCGGGTCAAGAAATTCTTCGGCGTGGGCCACTGGAAAAAACGCCAGCGCGCCCCAAAGTGCGGAAAGTGCGCCGAGCATACGAATCCACTTATTATTCTTGATCATGCTTTTCAGTCTCCATGGCCAGCCAGCCGAGATAGGCAGGCAGTCCGTGCGTTATGGGTAGGGCAATCAGTTCAGGTACGTCGTAAGGATGCTGCGCACGAACAATTTCTTCAACCAGCGTGTAGTTTGCCGCGGTGGTTTTGATCAGCAGCGGGATTTCATCTTCCGCTTCCACTGCGCCCTGCCAACGATAAATGGAGCGGCACGCGGCCAAAACGTTCACGCATGCTGCCGCACGCCGTTCGATCAGCACATGCGCCAGTTTTTCGGCGCTCGCGATATCGGGTAAATTTGTCAAGATTAACAAAGGTTCCATCTCATGCGCTCTGGTTGGATCGTGCTACTGCTGTTGTCGTTTCCGGTTCTGGAGGCCATCGGCATTTTCTGGATGGCCAGCGCCATCGGCGGCTGGGTGCTGCTGTGGCTGCTGCTGGCCGCCATCGCCGGGATCATGCTGATTCGCGTCGAGCGCGTCGCCTGGGGCGCGCGCCTGCTGTTTTCGGTGCAGTCCGGCGCGAATCCGCTGGCCGCGATGTTCGCCAGCGGGCGTATTCTGCTCGCCGGCGGCCTGCTTGTCTTCCCCGGCTTCATCAGCGATGCGATCGCGCTGGGGCTGCTGCTGATTCCGGGCACCTGGGCCGGGCGCAAGCGTGACCCGCTGCGGCCGGCGAATGACGATGTTCCCTTCCCCGAACCCCCTCCCACACGGGGCGAAACACCCGCCACGATCGATGGCGAGTTCAAGCGCGAGCCGGACGACCGGCTGCGTTAAACCTGGAAACCGCAGTTGACCGCTCGTCACCCTTGCAAACGCCGCGTGAAAACAAGATTGAGTGCCTTCAATGCCGTTCACCCGGTGGGTGAGTCCGCTACACGCTCGATGGCACGCCTGCTCGTGCGCCTGCCTTTGTACCCGCAAGGAGTAGGCCGGATTCGTAAAGCCGCTAAAGCGGCAACGACTCCGCTCTCGCGCCTCCTTGCGGGCCCCGGCCCGCGGCGTCGTTGCTTCGCGGCAGACACCCGATCAGACGCACCCTCGGGCGCGTCCAACTGCGGTTCCCAGGTTAAAACAACTTCATCTGCCCGCGCGCCTGCTTGATCTCGCGCAGCAAATCGTCCGAGGTCGGATAGCGGTATTTCAGCCGCAATTCGCGCGTGGCACGCGCGTTCGACAGCTGGCGCGACTCGCGCAGGAACGACAGCAGGGCTGCGGACAACACGTTTTCCGCCTCGGCACGTTCAATCCGCGGCGGCCGCGGCAGGTCGAACGCGTCGGCGCAGCTGTCGAACCAGTCGCCCATTTTCATGGGATGCGCATCGACCGCATGGTAGATGCGTTGCGAGCGCCCGCGGAACAGCGCCGCCCACGCCAGCCGCGCCAGATCGTCGGCATGGATGTGGTTGGTGTAGCTGTCGTCCCGCGCAAGCAGCGCCGGGGTGCCGCGCCGGATGCGTTCCAGCGGCAGGCGATCGGCGGCATAGATTCCCGGTGCGCGCAGGATCGTCACCTGCACCCGCTGCGTTGCGCCCCAGGCACGCAACCGGCGCTCGGCATCGACCCGCCGCACCGCGCGGCCGTTCACCGGCGCCACCGGGCGCGTTTCGGCGACCCAGTTGCCACCGCAGTCGCCGTACACGCCGCTGGTGCTGATGTAGACCAGCGTGCCCGGGGGGCGGCGTCCCAGCGCGTGCAGCAGGTGTGCGGTGCGCGAATCGGTACTGCCGGCATTGGGCGGCGGCGCAAAGTGGAACACGCCGTCGACGCGCGGCAGGCGCTTCAACGTGGCCGGCACGTCGAGGTCGCCGACAATCGGCGTCACGCCGAGGGCGCGCAGCGCAGCGGCGCGTTCGGGGCGACGGATCATGCCGATGAATTCTGCCTGCCCGGCATAGCGCCGCGCCAGCCGCTCCGCGACATCGCCGAATCCCACGATCAATATTTTTTTCATGCCGCTGTAACCCTATCCGCGCAAGGGTAAAAACCCGGCGCACTCAAGCGATAATTTAACAAATCGTCACCGCATTTTAAGCTCACATCATGCCGCATCGCGTCACCATCCAGCCCAGCGGGCACCAGTTCAGCGTCGAGGATGACGAAACCATTCTCGAGGCCGCGCTGCGGGAGGGCCACTCGCTACCCTACGGCTGCCGCAACGGGGCCTGCGGGGCCTGCAAGGGCAAGGTGCTGTCCGGCCAGGTCGATTACGGCGAGCATTCTCCCACCGCGCTGAAGGACGAGGAAAAGGCGCAGGGACGCGCATTGTTCTGTCGCGCCACACCGCTGTCCGACCTCACCATCGAAGCCAGGGAAATCGGCGCCGCCAAGGACATCGTGGTGAAGACGCTGCCGTGCCGGGTGGAAAAACTGGAGAAGCGCGCCGACGACGTGATGCTGATGAAGATCAAGCTGCCAGCCAGCGAGCGGCTGCAGTTTCTTGCCGGTCAGTACATCGATTTCCAGCTGAAGGACGCCAAGGCGCGCAGCTTTTCGCTCGCCAACCCGCCGCACGACGACGCGCTGCTGGAACTTCACATCCGTCATGTGCCGGGGGGGCTGTTCACCGACCAGGTGTTTTCCACGTTGAAGGAACGCGACATCCTGCGCCTGAAAGGCCCACTCGGCAGCTTCTTCATCCGCGACGATTCCGACAAGCCGATGATCTTCATCGCCGGTGGCACCGGCTTTGCGCCGATCAAGAGCATGCTGGAGCACGCTTTTGCCGAACATACCCGGCGCGAACTGGTGCTGTACTGGGGCGCGCGTTCGCTGAAGGATCTGTACATGGCCGAACTGCCGCAGCAGTGGATGGCCGAACACCCGAATTTCAGCTTCATCCCGGTGCTGTCCAACCCGCAACCGGGCGATGCGTGGCAGGGCCGCACCGGCTTCGTGCACCAGGCGGTGCTGGCCGACTTCGCCGATTTGTCGGGCTACCAGGTATACGCCTGCGGCGCACCCGTCATGGTCGACACTGCGCGCGACAGCTTCTTGAAAATGCGCAATCTGCCCGAAGAAGAGTTCTTCGCCGACCCCTTCGTCTACGCGGCGGACGCCGAGACCGCACCCGCAGGCTGACGACCCGCCGGGTTTACGGTCCCGGCGTGGCGCCGGCAACGACCATGCGCCAAGAGCCTACTGCGCGCGGCACAGCACCAGCGCCTTTTGGTAATGCCGGCAGGCTTCGCCCGGCTGTCCGCTCTGGGTCTTGAGTTCGGCCATGCGGATGTGGCCCTCGGCGCTGGGCGCGATGGCGAGGCTGGCTTCCAGATAGCTCTGCGCCTTGCCCCACAATTCCTGCACGCTGCACAACTGCGCCAGCGTCAGCAGCAACTGGGCGTCGCGCGGGTGGGCGTGCAACCATTTCTCGGCCTGCTCGATCTGCCGCGCCGGGCTGCTGCCGCGCACTTCGCCATACAAGGCCGCCAGATCTTCGTGCCACTCGCGGTTGAGCGCGGCTTCCAGCACGTCGAGCGCGGTGTCGTGGCTGCCGCGCTGCATGAAGGCACGCGCGGCGGCGCGCGCCACCCAGGGATCGACCTTGGAATCGGCGGGAATCTTCTTCCAGTATTCCAGCAGGCCACGGTCATCTTCGGCGCGGCGCTTGAGATTCTCGGCATAGGCCATGCGGCGCATCTGGGCGGCGACGCCGGGCTCCAGCGCGTTGCCGCGCATCAGCGCTTCGAGCAACTTGTCGACGTCATCCCACTGCCCCGTCATCTGGCGCGCCTTGAGTTCGAGCCGCAACAGCGCGGTGTGCTGCGGCGCGATCTCCTTGGCCCGTTTGATCGCCGCCAGGGCTGCGGTCGCGTCCTTGGCGTCGAGACGCGCCTCGGCCTCGAACAGCTGCGCGGCAAGTTCGGCGCCATGCTCGGCAGCCTCCTGAAGGTGGCGCTCGCGCTGCGGCACGGCACGCATTTCCTGCGCGGCGCGCGCCGCCAGCACGCGCGCCACCCCGACCCGGGTGTCGTCGCCCTGCCATTGCCCGAGCGATTGCTCGGCGTCCTGATAGCGGTATTCGGTATACGCCTTGAGGCCGCCAACAAAGTTTTCTTCCCGCTTTCTGGCGGCACGGCGCGCGCGCTGCTCGCGCACGATGCCGGGCAGATTGAGGGTAAGCATGGCCAGGCGCAGCAGCACGACCCCCCCCACCACCAGCCCGACCAGCATCAGCACGAAGCTGATGAAGGAAATCTCCACCCGCCACGGCGGATAGACCAGCACCACATAGCCGGGATCGTAGCGTCCGGCCATCGCCAGCGCGATGGCCAGCACCGCGACGATGATCAGCGAAATCAGCCAGCGCATCAGTGCTCTCCCTTGTACGCGTCGAGCGCGGCCAGGCTGGCGTCGATAGTGGGCAGTTCCTGGGCGACCTGCAGACCGGACAGGCGCTTGATTTCCTTCAGCGCGGCGGCGACACCGGCGTCACGCGTGTTGTAGTAGCGGCTCAGCAATTCCGACACCGCGCGCAGATCGGTCTGGAACGCCGCCTGGTCCTGCGACATCAACGCCAGCCGTGCCGACAGCAGACGCAGGCGCAGATTTTCGCGCAGGAAATAGGCCTGCTCGGGCGGCAGCAGCACCGCTTCGTTGCCATCGATACGGCGGATCTGCGCCAGGCGCTTCAGCTCGGTCCACAGTTCCTGGCCGATATCGCCGGCCCGGCCACGGGTGCGCGGCGCCCGCGCCCCCCCGGGAACCAGCCCCCAGGCCCACCCCCCCCCCGCCAGGCGGGCGGGCGGGGGGCCTGCGCGCTGGTTCCCGCGGGGGCGCCGGCGCCGCGCACACGTGGCCGGGCCGGCGATATCGGCCAGGAACTGTGGACCGAGCTGAAGCGCCTGGCGCAGATCCGCCGTATCGATGG
>JAIBEI010000020.1 GCA_019459055.1 Thiobacillus sp.
CCCAGCGCATGCTGGTGGCCCTGCGCCAACCGCTGCAGCTGGGCGAGCGCACCCTACATTGGACCCGTCGTAGGGTGCGCCATGCGCACCAGCCACGTTGGGATCGCCGTAGGGTGAACTTTGTGCACCAGCCGTTGCCAGCAGCGCGCGCGACAGCATCGCCATGCGGTGGCGCAGGCAGGAAGTGGTTTCCGGATCGCAGGCGCCTTCCAGCGGCTTCGGATGCAGCGCGAGGAAAAGCCGGCGCAGGCCGGGGTATTCGCGGATCAGGAGCGTCTCGATGCGGCAGTCCTCGAAGAACTCCACCGCCATGCGCTGGAACGGGCTCCAGTTGTCGGCGATCTGCGCTTCGGACCAGCGGCGGTGGCCGACGATGTGGGCGAGCACGGCGCGATAGCGATCGATGCCGGATATGCGTTGCGATTCGCCTTCGTAGGGTGCGCTATGCGCACCGCTTTTGGTGCATGGAATGCACCCTACGGGGGGAGTGAAGTCGTCGTACACGTCGGGCAGGCGGATGCCGAGCTTGTCGTAATACGGAATCGGCTTGCGGATTTCGTCGAACGCGGTGGAGTACGGCACCAGGTGGTCGCCGTCCTGCCACAGGCCGCGCAGGTACAGGTCCAGCTTGTGCTCGACGTCCGCCAGCAGGGTGCCGTGGCGCTCGCGCTGCAGCACCGCCCGGCTGTCGGCCGACTGCAGGCTGAAGAAATCCTTCTGCCGCTCGGGGTGGGTGCCGTAGTTGCGGATGCCGTATTCCACCCAATTCTTCAGGCCGGCCAGCGAGAGCAGGCTGAACAGGTTCGGCGCCTGGGCAAGGAAGTCCGTCAGGCCCGGACTGGGAAACGTGGTGTGGTGGCCGTGGATGGAGCCGGTGGTGCGCTCCATGAAATCCAGCGTGATATCCAGGTAAAACTGCAACTGCTCCTGCGATTGCAGGCGCCGCGCCACCGGCGCCAGGGTCTGCAGAAAAGGCGCGATGGCGCGGCCGTTGGGCGACTTCTGCATGCGCTGGATCAGCGCCATCACCGCCGGCAAAGCGGATTCTCCCACCGCCTTCGCGGCGGACGGCCATTCTTCCAGGAACGCCAGCATCGGCTCCTCGCCGCGCCCCAGCTTGCCGATGACGCGGCCGGCCTCGAGGTAGGCATCAAGCCCTTCGCGCGTGAGCACCGACAGCGCCTCGGCCATGACATCCTCGAACACCTCCTCCACCTGCGGAAAGCCGGTGTCGAGCTGCTTCCAGTAGGCCGCCATCAGGGGATGCTGGTATTCGGTTTCGGTCATGGTCTGCTCCATGGATGGTGCACGGAGTGCACCCTACAAAGGGTGGCGCCATATAGCACGCACGCACTATTCATCATGCACTCAACGTAGGGTGCACTTCGTGCACCGCATTGCCTGCTCCATGGGCGGTGCACGGAGTGCACCCTACAAAGTGCACCGCATTGCGTATTTTCACTCACCGAATTCACCTTCGATCTCCACGCCCGAGGCCCAATCTGCCGGGTAAATGCCTCGCTCCACGCATTTCCGGAAGCTCGAATGCGGCCAATCCGCCGGGCGCCCTGCGTGGCCGTGCTTTACGGCGTTGAAGTGGATGTAATCCATGTGGCGCGCAAAATCATTGTCATCGCGTATCAGGTGCTCCCAGAAGCGCCGCTGCCAGAATCCGGATTCATGCCTCGTTTTCATGGAAGGCGTGGCGACGGGCGCAGCAAGATGCCCGACCGCCCTGGATACGAGGCGTTTGATCATGGCCCAGCGACGGCTGAAGTCTTCATCGCCCGCAGGCAACGTACACAAGGCGTGCAAATGATCGGGCAGGATGACGACGGCGTCCATCTCAAAAGGGTGGGCGTGTTGAACGGAACGAAAGGCCTCGCGCAGGGCATCCATCGCTTCCGGCCGGGTCAGTAGCGGCTGTCGGCGATACGTCACCACCGTGAAAAAGTACGTGGCGCCACCCATCCGGGAACGGCGATAGTGGGACATTCACACGGTTTTGTGCATCACGCAAACGTGGCGTCGATCGCGTGATCCAGCGTGTCGCGGATGTCGGCGTCGTCGGTGATCGGGCGTACCAGCGCCATGCGGCAGGCGTCAACCGGTTCCACGCCGTCCTTGATCAGGGTCGCGGCGTACACCAGCAGACGCGTGGAGATGCCTTCGTCCAGCCCGTGCCCTTTCAGGTTGCGGGCGACGCCGGCGATTTTCACCAGCTTGGCGGCCACCGTTTCGTCCATGCCGGTCTCTTCCGCCACGATCCGCGTTTCCAGAGCGGCCTCGGGGTAGTCGAAATCGAAGGCGGTGAAGCGCTGCTTGGTCGACTGCTTCAAGTCCTTCATCAGCGTCTGGTAACCCGGGTTGTAAGAAATCACCAGCTGGAAATCGGGGTGCGCGTGGAGCAGCTCGCCCTTCTTGTCGAGCGGCAGAGTGCGGCGGTGGTCGGTGAGCGGGTGGATGACGACGGTGGTGTCCTGACGCGCTTCGACGATTTCATCCAGATAGCAGATCGCGCCGATGCGGGCGGCGGTGGTGAGCGGGCCGTCGAGCCAGCGGGTGCCGTTGGCTTCCAGCAGGTAGCGCCCCACCAGGTCGGACGCGGTCATGTCCTCGTTGCAGGCCACGGTGATGAGCGGCTTGCCGAGCTTCCACGCCATGTATTCGATGAAGCGCGATTTGCCGCAGCCGGTGGGGCCTTTCACCATCACCGGCAGGCGGTTGCGGTAAGCGGCCTCGTACAGCGCGACTTCGTTCTTCTGCTGTTGGTAGAACGGTTCCTGCTCAATTTTGTACTGGTCTTTATCGATCATTTGCGACTCCCGTAGGGTGCGCCATGCGCACCAACAACAAGTACAGCGTGCGCCATGCGCATCGAATCAATGGTGCGCATGGCGCACCCTACGAAAAACAACGCCCCGGCAGGGCGGGGGCGTCGTTCGCGTTTACTGCAGGGAGGTGCTTACTTGTGCACGCCCAGCTTTTCGCGCCAGCCGGGGAAAATCTTGTCGGCGTCGCCGGGGAAGGATTCGAATGCGCGAGCGAATTCCTTGTGCTCTTTCGCGAACTCGATCGGGTCGGCGCCCGCCTTCCAGCACTCGTAGGACTGGCGCAGGGAGATCGCGCCGGCCGCCGGGCTGTCGATGTGGCCGTAGGAGCCGCCGCCGGAGGTGTTGATGACGTTGCCGTGACCCAGGTTCTCGAAGAAGCCGGGCAGACGCAGTGCGTTCATGCCGCCGGAGATGATCGGGGTGGTGGGCTTCATGCCGTGCCATTCCTGGTGGTAGTAAGGACCATCCGCCGAGTCGCGCTCGATCATGTAGGCGATGTTGCGGTCATCACGGCCGCCTTCCATCTTGCCGTAGCCCATGGTACCGACGTGGATGCCGGAAGCCCCTTGCAGACGCGACATCTTGGCCAGCACGAACGCGGTGTAGCCACGCACGGCCGACGGCGAAGTCACGGCGCCGTGACCGGCACGGTGGTAGTGCAGGTACTGTTGCGGGTACTGACGACGGGCGGTGGTGATCATGCCGGGGCCGCCGACGTAGCCGTCGACCAGGAAGGCGACCTTGTTTGCATCCGGGCCGAAAGTTTCCAGCGCGAAATCGGCGCGGGCGAGCATTTCGTAATGGTCGTCGGCGGTGATGTTCATGGAGAACAGCTTGGCCTGGCCGGTTTCGTCCATGGCGCGCTTCATCGCGTCATACACCAGCGGAATCACTTTCTTGACCGGGCAGAAAACCTGGTTGCCCTGCGGTTCATCGTTCTTGATGAAGTCGCCGCCCAGCCAGAACTGGTACGCGGCGTGCGCGAACGGCTCGGGACGCAGGCCCAGCTTGGGCTTGATGATGGTGCCGGCGATGTAGCCGCCATCGGTGCGCGAGCGACCCAGGATGTCCCACAGGTCGGTGATGTCCTTGGCCGGGCCGTCGAACTGGCGCAGCATGGACCAGGGCACATAGAAATCCTGCATCTGCAGGTGCTTGACGTCGCCCATGCCCTGGTTGTTGCCGATCGCCAGCGTCAGGAACGACACCAGCATGGCGCGGCCGTCGGTCACGTTGCGGTCGAACAGGTCATTCGGGTAGGCGACTTTCATCACGCCCTTGGCTTCATCGATGAAGTACACCAGTGCGTCCACGCCCTTGGTGAAGTCGTCCGTGGTGGAGACTTCGACGTTGGTGCCGGTGGAGGACTCGGCGGCGATGTGCGCGGCCACTTCCAGGTAGCCATAGCCGGTGGCGGGCTGCATGTGATAAGCGACGAGAATGTGCTTGTCGCCCTTGATGAGGTCTTCCTCTTTCAGGCTGAGGTCGGCGTAACGTGCGGATTGATCCATTGCATGACTCCTTGATAAATAACGTAGGGTGCGCTGTGCGCACCGTCCATTGGTCTGGTGCGCATGGCGCACCCTACGAAAAACCATTGACTCCAGGCGTAATACCCCTGAAAGCGGTAGGGCGGACTATACGCACCGCCTTCTATAATTAAAATTAAATTGTTATGATAAAAACCATATCATTTTTCTTATATGTGAAGGTGATGTCACTGTTGGTTGTTGAAGTCATGTCTTGCCCCCATTGTTCATTAGAGTGAGATGCCGAGTAGGGTGCACTCCGTGCACCTTCGGACGTCAATCGGTGCACGCAGTGCACCCTACGACGCTGGCCACTGCCCATAAATAACAAGGTTATTTCGCGGTTGGTTGTTGAAGCCCCTACCCTTCGGCATCCCGCAGGCGCTTTGTTCAAGAGTGAGATGCAGGGTAGGGTGCACTCCGTGCACCTTCGGGCGTCAATCGGTGCACGGAGTGCACCTACGGCGCTGGCCACTGCCAATAAATAACGATGAAAGAGCCTAATCCATGCGCCGACTGACGCTGCGCCAATTCAGGGTTTTTGATGCGGTGGCCCGCCATCTTTCGTTTTCCCGCGCGGCCGAGGAGCTGCACCTCTCGCAGCCCGCCGTCTCGATGCAGGTGCGGGGAATCGAGGCCATCCTGGGGATGCGGCTCACCGAACAGCTGGGGAAAAAGATCTTTCTCACCGAGGCCGGGCGCGAGGTGCTGCACGCCAGCCAGGCCATCACCGCGCGGCTGGACGACTTGCAGGCCAATCTGGCGCAGCTGCAGAGCATCGACAGCGGCCAGCTCAACCTGGCCGCGACCTCGACCGTGAATGTCATCGCCACCGATATCCTGGCCCGGTTTCGCGGCAGGCACCCCGGGGTGTCGGTCCACCTGGATGTCTCCAACCGCGCTGCCGTGCTGGACCAGCTTGTCGGCAACCGCATCGACCTCGCCATCATGGGCCAGGTGCCGGACGGGCTGGGCCTGGACGCCATCCGCTTCCTGGACAACCCGCTGGTGGTGATCGCCCCGCCCGACCACCCGCTGGTTGGGCAAAAGAACATTTCCATGACAAGCCTCGCAACCGAATCCTTCCTGGTGCGCGAAGCCGGCTCCGGCACCCGCGGCGCAATGGAGCGCTTCTTCGCCGCCCGCGGGCTGGAAATCCGCAGCAGCATGGAAATGAGCAGCAACGAGGCGATCAAGCAGGCGGTGCAGGCCGGACTGGGTCTCGGCATCCTCTCGCTGCAGACGCTGGAGATGGAACTGGCGCTCAAGCGGCTGGCCGTGCTTGAGGTCGAAGGCTTTCCCATCATGCGCCACTGGTACGTCGTCCACCGCGCCGACAAACACCTCTCGCCGGTGGCGCAGGCGTTCAAGGAATTCGTGCTGGCGCCGGCGCAGCTGGCTGCAGAAGCCGAGCGCCCCTAATCGCCAGTGGGGTCATGCCGGACTTGATCCGGCACCCCGTAGGGTGCGCCATGCGCACCGGTATTCAAACAAATGGTGCGCACGGCGCACCCTACGACCGCGGATTGCGGGAGGCCCGCTCTGCCCCCATGGGGTGGGTGCTGGGCAATCAGGAACCGGAGCGGGGAAGCCTTTTGGCTGACTGCGCGAAACTGTCTTAGAATCGTGCCAGTCGGGGCACCAGCCCCCGGCGTCAGGATCTTCATCCGCAAGACGGTGTCCCGTCCAAGCCTGGTTTCATCCATTCACCCTGGAGCCATTCGCATGGACACCGACCCCACCGCCGCACCCGCGCCCATCACCCTGGGCGAATCCTTCAAATACTGGCTCAAGCTCGGCTTCATCAGCTTCGGCGGCCCCGCCGGGCAGATCTCGATGATGCATCAGGAACTGGTGGAGAAGCGCCGCTGGATTTCCGAGCATCGCTATCTGCATGCGCTCAACTACTGCATGCTGCTGCCCGGCCCCGAGGCGACCCAGCTGGCGATCTACATCAGCTGGCTGATGCACGGCGTGAAAGGCGCAGTGATCGCCGGCGTGCTGTTTTTCCTGCCGTCCTTTCTGCTGCTGTCGCTGCTGGCCGGCCTCTATCTCGCCTACGGCACCCTGCCGTGGGTGCAGGGAATTTTCTACGGCATCCGACCGGCGGTGGTCGCGGTGGTGCTGTTCGCGGCGTGGCGCATCGGCAGCCGCGCGCTGAAAAATGGAGTGCTGTGGGGGATGGCGGCGCTCGCCTTCGTCGGCATTTTCGTTTTCGGCATCGCGTTCCCGTGGATCGTGCTGGCCGCCGGCCTGCTCGGCGCGATCGGCGGCAAGCTCGCGCCGCACATGTTCAAAAGCGGCGGCGGACACGGCGCCAGCGCCAGGGAGTACGGCCCGGCGATCATCGACGACGACACCCCGCCGCCGGCCCATGCCCGCTTCACCTGGCGCAGGATTGCGGCGAAGCTCGGCGCCTTCGTGCTGGTCTGGCTGGGCGCGATGCTGGCGATCCAGGGCGCGCCCGATCTCTACGACATGGGCGAATTCTTCACCAAGGCGGCCTTCCTCACCATCGGCGGCGCCTACGCCGTGCTGCCCTATGTCTATCAGGGCGGCGTCGAGCATTTCCAGTGGCTCACCGGCCCGCAGATGATGGACGGCCTTGCGCTGGGCGAGGCCACGCCGGGGCCGCTGATCATGATCGTCACCTGGGTCGGCTATCTCGGCGGCGTCGCCAAGGGCGTGTTCGACAACCCGATTGCGGCCGGTCTGGCGGGTGCGGCGGTGGCGACCTTCTTCACCTTCCTGCCGTCCTTCCTGTTCATCCTGGCCGGCGGCCCGCTGGTCGAAGCCACCCGCGGCGAAATCCGCTTCACCGCACCGCTCACCGGCATCACCGCGGCGGTGGTCGGCGTCATCCTCAACCTCGCGGCATTCTTCGCCTGGCACACCTTTTGGCCGCAGGGCACGGCAGACGCGCCATTCGCCGGAACCTTCGACTGGGCGCCGGTCATCGTCGCCGTCGCCGCGTTCGTCGCACTGTGGAAGTACAAGGCCGACATCATGAAGGTAATCGGCGTGTGCGCGCTGTTCGGGCTGATTTATTCAACCACTTTTTGAAACGGGCAAGCAGCGGGTAGGGTGCACACCGTGCACCGATTGACGCTAGAAGGTGCACGGAGTGCACCCTACGAAACATACGCCGTGCGCAGCAGCTTGCGAGCGTGCAGACCATGGTGCGCATGGCGCACCCTACCCTCGAACTGATTTTTCCAGATAGTTCATACCGACGATTTATGGTGCGTAGGGTGCACTCCGTGGACCGATTGTTGTTAGAAGGTGCACGGAGTGCACCCTACGCAAAGCATCTCGCGCGAATGAACAAACCGGGTTTATTCAGCCGACTCTGAAACGGGCGGGGAATTTGGCCTTGATGCAGCGCGGGTGGCCGGGCAGAATCTTTATGTCGACATCATTGCCCGCAAAGCATCGATCCGCGCTATCTTCAGGTCGTACATCGAAAACGGATACGGATACGGAAAGGAAACATGGAACCCAAAGCTCAACCCCTGAAGCGCTGCGGCTGCAACAATCCAACCGAGAAATGCGCGGATCTGGCGCGCACCGTCAAACCCGCCAAGGTCGATCCCGACGCCACGCTGGTATTCGACGTGCGCCGCGAAGCCGACTACGCGGCGTCCAACGAAACCATCCCCGGCGCGCTGTGGAAGAACCCCGAAAAGATCGACGCCTGGATCGGTGCCCTCCCGCGAACGCTCGACGTGGTGATCTACTGCGTACGCGGCGGCGCCGTGTCGAACAGTGTGGTCGATCGCCTACAGGCCGCGGGCGTGAAAGCGCGCTATATCGAAGGCGGTCTCGAAGCCTACAAGGCCGCAGGCGGCAAAATTTCCCGCAAATGATTCTCAATAACCACTCTAGCTAAATGGTTGACTAATTTAGTTGGTTATTCTATGGTTCGCCCATCGCATTTTTTACTACACGCAAGGACGACAATCATGGAACGTGAAATCAACGGCAGAATGGTCGAAACCGACCCCGAAGGCTATCTGGTCAACCTGGAAGACTGGTCCGAAGAACTGGCCGTCGAACTGGCCAAGGAAGACAAGCTGGAACTGGGCGAAAACCACTGGAAGATCATCCGCTACATGCGCGACTTCTTTGCCCAGAACGGCACCGCGCCCAACCTGCGCTTCCTGCAAAAAGGCCTGAAGGAAGAATTCGGCCCGGAATGGGGCGACAAGAAATTCCTGTTCGACCTGTACCCGTTCGGCCCCGCCAAACAGGCTGGCCGCTACGCCGGCACCCCGAAACCGACCGGCTGCGTGTAAACGCATCCCGCCGCATCGAAACGCCCCGCCCTGTGCGGGGCGTTTTGTTTGGGGGATTCGCGCCTTGGAAGGCGCTACAGGGCCTCGTGGGGGGATGACTCGCCCCGAATACGTCCGTCGCTCACACCACACCTTCGGCCCCGGGGCGGGCCTCCTACTTGGCCGACGGTTCACCTGCCACCGCATCCACCGGCGATTCGAATGCGATGAACAGCACGCAGGGGCCGGCCGCCGCACACGTCGCCGAGTGCGGCATCCGGGCCGGGCCGTACGCATAGGTGCCCGGCGTGAGCACAGCGGTTGCGTGCCCGTCATAGGTCACGTGAAGTTCGCCGGCCACCAGTACCATGCGCTCGGCCGAGGTATGCCAGCGACGCGGAATCACCGCATTCGGGGGCACCTTGAAGAAGACGTCGGCATTGTTTTTGGCGGGGTCGCCGTGGAGCACCGCAATCTCGCAGCCTTTTGGCATGAATTCAGGACAGCCGCCCCACTTGAGCGCGGCATCCCCGGCGGTGCGCGCCAGCGGAGGGTCCTGGGCGAAAACCGCGGTAAACGGACTGGCAACAAGCAGTGCCGACAGGGCCGCGCTTATCGGCAAGCGGCGCATTCTGGTTTGGATGGTCATTGGATTCCTCCTTCAGGATCGGAAAGGTCTGCCGAGCAGATACCAAACTGTGCGGTGGACTTATCACCATAGTCCGAAAATCGCGGCGAGGCGCGCCCCTTCAGGCCCGAGGCTTCGTAGAAGCGGCGCCCTCGCCGCGATTTCGCACCGCCGCGTCGCGAATTGCAGGCAGCTCTCGCGTTAAAATGCCGCTTTTAACGGCGGGTCAGGCATATGAACGCTCCTCTGGTCGGTGTGGTGATGGGGTCTTCCAGCGACTGGGAGGTGATGAAGCACGCGGCGATGCTGCTGAAGCAGCTGGGCATCTCGTACGAAGCCAAGGTGGTGTCGGCGCACCGCACGCCGGATCTGCTGTTCGACTACGCCTCGACCGCGGAAGCACGCGGCCTCAAGGCGATCATTGCGGGGGCCGGCGGCGCCGCCCACCTGCCCGGGATGATCGCCGCCAAGACCATCGTGCCGGTGCTCGGCGTGCCGGTGCCGTCGAAATACCTCAAGGGCATGGATTCGCTGCTCTCCATCGTGCAGATGCCCAGGGGCATCCCGGTCGCCACCTTTGCCATCGGCGAGGCCGGCGCGGCCAACGCGGCGCTGTTCGCCGCGGCACTGATCGCCCGGTACGACCCCCTTCTCGCGGCGCAGCTCAACGAGTTCCGCCGCGGCCAGTCGGATTCGGTGCTGGCGATGGACCTGCCCGATGTCGAGTAAGCCGCTGCCCATCCTGCCCGGCGCGACCCTCGGCATCCTCGGCGGCGGCCAGCTCGGCCGCATGTTCACCATCGCCGCGCGCACCATGGGCTACAAGGTCATGGTGCTCGACCCCGATTTCGCCAGCCCCGCGGGGAAAATGGCCGACGTCCACCTGCAGGCCGACTACACCGACCACGGCGCCCTGCGACAGCTCGGCGCCGCCTGCGCCGCCGTCACCACCGAATTCGAAAACGTTCCCGCCGCCAGCCTGATCGAGCTGGCGAACCATTGCCGGGTGTCGCCCGGCGCCGACGCCGTCGCCATCGCGCAGGACCGCAGCCACGAAAAATCCTGGCTGCGCGAGCACGGCTTCGCCACCGCGCCGTTCGCGCTGGTCGCCAGCGAGGCCAGCCTCGACGCCGCGCTGACGGCGACCGGCGCGCCGGCGCTGTTGAAGGTCTCGCGCTTCGGCTACGACGGCAAGGGCCAGGCCCGGGTCGGCACGCTCGAAGAGGCGCGTGCCGCGTACCGCGAATTCGGCGGCCAGCCCTGCGTGCTGGAAGGCTTCGTCCAGCTCGAACTTGAAATATCGGTGGTGCTGGCGCGCAGCGACGCCGGCGAGTGCGCGCTGTTCCCGGTCGCCGAAAACCGCCACGAAAACGGCATTCTCGACGTCTCCATCGTCCCCGCCCGGGTGCCCGACGCGCTGGCGCGGCAGGCGCGCGAGATGGCGCGCGCGGTGGCCGACAAGCTCGGCTACGTCGGCGTGATGGCAGTCGAGTTCTTCGTCGCCGGCGGCCAGTTGATGATCAACGAAATCGCCCCGCGCCCGCACAACTCCGGCCACTACACGCTGGACGCCTGCGTCACCGACCAGTTCGAGCAGCAGGTGCGCGCGCTATGCGGCCTGCCGCTCGGCGATACCCGCCTGCTGTCGCCGGTAGCAATGGTCAACATCCTCGGCGACCGCTGGCACGACGGCGGGCCGCACTGGGACGCGCTGCTCGCGCATGACAACATCAAGCTGCACCTGTACGGCAAGGAAGCCGCGCGGCCGGGGCGCAAGATGGGCCACTTCAACGTGCTCGACGCCGACCTGCCCGCCGCGCTGGCGCTGGCGGAGAAAATGCGTGCCGCCCTGTAGGCTTCGGACCCTCGCCGCGCTACAGCCCGGCATGGCAGGTAATCGCCCCGTAGGGTGCGCCATGCGCACCGAACCAAGCTTCCGACCCGGCGTAGGGTGCACTCCGTGCACGCGCTAATTCAACAATGGTGCGCACAGCGCACCCTACAACTGGCGGAGAAAATGCGTGTCACCCTGTAGGCTTCGGACAACCCTCGCCGCGCTGCTCGCGGCCGCCTCGCTGGCCGCGACGGCCGCTTCGCCCGCCCCGCGAACCAAACTTCAGGCCGGCGCGCATGTCTTTGAAGTCGAAGTCGCCCGCACCCCGCAGCAACAGATGCGGGGCCTGATGCAACGCACGCATCTCGATGACAATGCCGGCATGCTGTTCATCTTCCCGAAAAAGGACATGCACTGCTTCTGGATGAAAAACACCCTCATCCCGCTGTCGATCGCCTTCCTCGCCGACGACGGTGCCATCGTCAACATCGAGGACATGCAACCGCAGACCCTGGGCGCCCACTGCCCGCAAACCCCGGTACGCTACGCACTCGAAGTGCCGCAGGGCGCATTCCGCGGCAAAGGCATCAAGCCCGGCACGCGGGTCACCGGCATCCCGGTCGGGCCGCGGCGGGCAATCAGCGAGTAGGGTGCACTCCGTGCACCTTCCAGCACCTGTGCGATATGCGATTGCTGATGGGCGAAGGCTCCGAAACGGGGTATCCAAAACGGTCCCACTGTAGGGTGCGCCGTGCGCACCGTTTCTGAATACCGCGTGCACAGAGTGCACGGGCCGGTTCGGTGCGCACGGCGCACCTACAGCTTCGTGCCTGGCGATGACGGGATGAATCGACGTTTTCGTAGCCGTTCATGGTTCGCAGGCATTGATCGGTGCACGGAGTGCACCCTACGCATGGTGTGACGGGCAATCAGCAAGGGTGTACTCCGTGCACGCGGTATTCAAATACGGTGCGCACGGCGCACCCTACAGCCTCGGGCCTAGGCGGCAACCCGTGCAGTTCGACGGCAATAGGACGCCTGCTGCGCCCCCCTATTCCGGAAAATCAATCGCCCGGATCGCCATTTCGCCTTCCGCACCGGATTCCTCGACCCGCAGCACGCGCACCGGCAGGTAATGCCGGTCGATGGCGAGCCAGATTTCGAAGCGGCCGTCATCCCCGGTCTGGCGTGCAAGATGCAGCGTTCGGAGCGGACCGAGCGCGGTCTCCAGAATTTCTTCGCCGCGCACATCGTACGTGTAGTGACGCAGCTTTTTGCCGTTGAACACCGCGTAGGCCAGCTGTTTGCCCGATGGCGGGGCGGTCAGCGCCATCTGGAAAATAAGGCTCAGCGCGTCCTGCACGTCGCCGGTATAGGAAAAATGGCGCGGCGCGCCTTTGGCCGGATGTAACGTGAGGGTGCCGCTGGCCGCGTCGAAGCGCGCGCTGCTGCGCTTGTCGCCGCGCTGATCCCAGAATTCTTCCGGCACCAGGCCGCTCGGCGCAATGCGGCCGCGGCTGGTCTGCACGAAGCGGCCACGATAAAGCGCGCCTGCAAGGCCGGTGGCGCCGGCCACGCTGGTGATCGTGTAGCGATCGCCTTCGTTGATCCACACCAATGTCTGTTCGCCTCTGACCAGCCCGTAGCGCACCTGGAAATGCAGGTCGAGGCGCGGCGGCAGCGGGTTCAGCGGGGGCGCTGCCGGTTCGGCCTCTGCTGCGGGCGGGCTCGCCGGCTCCGGCTCAGGCCCGGGCATTTCAACCGCCGGTGGTTCATCGGGCGGCGCGGCCATGGCGACGTCAGGGGCGGCTTCCGGGATGGCCGCTTCTGCGACATTTTCGACCGGTTCAGGCAATGGGACAGGCTTGGGGCGCGATGGCGGAACAGGCGGTTTCACCGAAGGGCGCGGCGGCGCAACCGGCGGCGACGGCATCAGCCGCGCCTCGATGGGAAGCGATTCGGGTTGGGCCTGCCACTGCGGCAGGGACCAGGTCAGCCCCCCAAGCAGCGCACCATGCAGCAGCAGCGATCCCGCCAGAGCCAGCCACCATGGGCGAGCGCTGCGCCCCATCGCAGCTAGTGTCGCGAATCAGAAATATCGAAACATGAAACAGCGTCTTTTTCCGCCATGCGTCGTTGCAGCCCCTTGCCGTATACCCCATACGGCTGCGGGTCTGCGCCTAGCCTGGCGAAATAATCCATCGGTTTCATTTGTCCCGCTGTTTCTGATTCGCAACACTAGTTCTTGACGCTGGCACGCACCAGGCGCTGCTCGAGGGTGACGCCGTCTTCGCTCACCCGGATTTGCACCGGCAGGTTATTGCGTGCGGGGGCAATCCACACGGTGATGGTTTTTTCATCGGGTTTTTGCGTGATGCGCCGGTATTGGCGGGTGGCCAATGCGCCCAAGGGGGTCTGCAGATTGCCGCCCTCGCTTTTCGCGTAGCGATAGTCGTTGAGATTGCGTCCGCTCACCACCTGCAGGCTGTAGTCGGCGGGCAGGCTGGGCGTGAACATGAACTGGTACACCTGCGACAGCTGATCCTGCGTGCCATCGAGCAAGCCATCGGCCGTCCACGATTTGCCCTTGTACTGCCAGGCGATGCTGCGCTGCTTCCAGTCGAGGCGCGCGGTCGCCAGCTTGTGCGGCGCATCGCTGCGGGCGTGCCGGAATTGCGCGGGACGCAGGCCCTGGGGGGTGACCAGGCCGGTGCTTTCGAGGCGAATGACACCCGACCACAGCATTTCCAGCGGGCCGTCCGCACGCGTTTCGCTGGTGAGGGTGTAGCGGTTGCCGCTGCGGGTGAAGGTGTCGGTCACCTGGCCGAGTTTCTGGCCGTTGCGGTAGAGGTCGTACACCAGGTTCATTTGCTGCGGGGCCGCCTGGGCTGCGGCGGCGAACAGGCCGGTCGCAAGAAGCAGGGTCTTGAGCATGATCACATTCCGGTGGGAAACACAGACTGTGACGTCGGATCGTCCTTCAAGTTTACCCGGCCGCGGTTTATTTCCAGTCGCCCTTCGGCAAACCAGCGAACGGCCTGGGGATAAATGCGGTGTTCCTGCTGCAGCACCCGCGCCGCCAGCGTGTCGGGGGTGTCGTCCGCGCGCACCGGCACCGCGGCCTGGATGACGATGGGGCCATGATCGAGCGCGGCGGTGACGAAATGCACCGTGCAGCCGTGGATCTTGATCCCCTCCGCAAGCGCACGCTCATGGGTTTTCAGCCCCGGGAACATCGGCAGCAGCGAGGGATGGATGTTCAGCAGGCGGCCCTCGAAGCGCGCGATGAAGGCCGGGCTGAGGATGCGCATGTAGCCCGCCAGCACCACCAGGTCGGGCCGGTGGCGCTCGATTTCCTCGGCCAGCAGGGCGTCGAAGGCTGCGCGGTCGGGGTGCGCGGTGTGGTCGAGCGCAAGGGCGGTGAGGCCGTGTGCGCGCGCATAGTCCAGCCCCGCGGCATGGGGCCGGTTGCTGATGACGGCGACAATTTCAATCGGCAGTCGTGCCTCCGCAATCGCCTGAAAGTTGCTGCCACGCCCGGACAGCAGCACGACGACGCGAGTGGTCACTGATAGATAACCTGCTCCGCGCCGTCGGGGCGGGCGACGATATCGCCGATGCGCCACACGGTTTCGCCGCTTGCGGTGAGGTGCGCCATTGCCGCTGCGGCGTCGCTTGCGGCCACCACGACGCACAGGCCGATGCCGCAGTTGAAGGTGCGCAGCATTTCGGCAGGCTCGACGTTGCCGACCTGCTGCAGCCAGTCGAACAGCGGCGGCTGCGTCCAGCTGGCGAAGTCGACGCGCGCGGCGACGCCTTCGGGCAGGCAGCGCGGCAGGTTGCCGGTGATGCCGCCGCCGGTGATGTGCGCCATGCCTTTTACGTTGAGCGTTTCGATCAGCGCCAAAAGCGGCTTGACGTAAATCCGCGTCGGTTCCATCACGGCGTCGGCAAGCGGACGGCCGTGGAAGTCCGATCCGAGGTCGATGCCGGACACATCGATCAGCTTGCGGATCAGCGAATAGCCGTTGGAATGCGCGCCGGAAGACGCCAGGCCCAGCACCACGTCGCCCGCGACGATGTCCTGGCCGCCGATGACTTTCGATTTTTCCACCACGCCGACGGCGAAGCCGGCCAGGTCGTACTCGCCTTCCGGATACATGCCGGGCATCTCGGCGGTTTCGCCGCCGATCAGCGCGCAGCCGGCCCGCTCGCAGCCGGTGGCGATGCCGGCGATCACCGCTTCGGCGGTGTCGAGGGTGAGCTTGCCGCAGGCGAAGTAATCGAGGAAGAACAGCGGCTCGGCGCCCTGCACCAGTATGTCGTTGACGCTCATGGCCACCAGGTCGATGCCGACGGTGTCGTGGCGGTTCAGCTCGAACGCCAGCTTGAGTTTGGTGCCGACGCCGTCGGTGCCGGAAACCAGCACCGGCTCCCTGAATTTCTTCGAAATCTCGACCAGCGCGCCGAAGCCACCGATCCCCGTCAGCACTTCGGGGCGCATGGTGCGCCTGGCCAGCGGCTTGATACGCTCGACCAGCGCATCGCCGGCGTCTATATCGACGCCGGCATCTTTATAGGAAATGGATGACACGCCCGGCTCCAAAATGCAAAAAGTGCGGTATTTTACCGCCTATGTCGACTCCCCGCCCGTTCCACCTCCCCTGGCTCGCGCTCTCCGTGCTGCTCGTCACGGGCGGGCTGATCTACCTGCTCGGCCCCATTCTCACGCCCTTCCTGGCCGGCGCCCTGCTGGCCTACATCTTCGACCCGCTGGTCGACCGCCTGGAAGCGCACGGCTGGTCGCGCATGTTTGGAACCGCTGCGGTGATCGTGCTGGCTGGACTCGCCGTCCTTGGCCTGATTCTGATTGCCTTGCCACTGTTTCAAGGCCAAATCGCCGAACTGAGCCAGCGCCTTCCGGCCTTCCTCGACCTGCTGCAAACCCGCTTCCTGCCCTGGCTGCAGCAGACCTTCGGCATCGCCATCGCCCCCAACCTCGATGCGCTCAAAAGCTGGATGACCGAACAGGCGACCGAAAATAGCGACAGCTGGCTGCCTTCCCTGCAAACCGGCGCGCTTGCCATCCTGGGCCTGCTGGTCAACCTGCTGCTGATTCCGGTGGTGATGTTTTACCTGCTGAAGGACTGGGACGTGATGGTGACGCGCGTCGCCACGCTGGTGCCACGCGACTGGATGGCGGGTGTCACACGCGTGGCACGCGCGATGGACGCGGTGGTCGGCGAATTCATGCGCGGGCAGCTGGCGGTCATGACCATCCTCGCGCTGTACCACGGCATTGCACTGTGGGTGCTGGGTCTCGACTACGCCCTGCCGATCGGAATTCTCACCGGACTGCTGTCCTTCGTGCCTTTTCTCGGAATCGGCTTGGGCCTGACGCTGGCCTTGCTGGTGGCGCTGTTGCAGTTTGCCGACTGGAGCGGGGTGGCCTGGGTGGTGGGAATATTCATGGTCGGCCAGCTTTTCGAAGGCTACGTGATCACCCCGCGCATCGTCGGTGAACGGGTCGGCCTGCATCCGGTGGCTGTCATCTTCGCGCTGGCCGCATTCGGCCAGCTGTTCGGCTTTGTCGGCGTGCTGCTGGCGGTGCCGCTGGCGGCGGTGCTGCTGGTGGCGCTGCGCGAACTGCGCGGCGTGTACGAGCAAAGCGACCTTTATCGCGGCGGCTATAATGCCGGCTCTTCCGATCCTGCCTCGTCTGCCATGTCCGCACCGCTCCTCGGCCACCCCCTGCTCGAATCGAGCATCGCTTCCTTGCCGCTGATCCATAAGGGCAAAGTGCGCGACATCTATGCCGTCGGCGACGACAAGCTGCTGATCGTCACCACCGACCGTCTGTCCGCCTTCGACGTGGTGATGCCGACGCCGATTCCCGGCAAGGGCGAAGTGCTGACGAAGGTATCGGCCTTCTGGTTCGACAAGCTCAAAGCCGTCGTGCCGAGTCAGGCGCTCGACATCGCGCCGGAATCGGTGGTTGCCGAAAACGAACGCGGCCAGGTGACCGGTCGCGCCATCGTGGTAAGAAAACTCAAGGCGCTGCCGGTCGAGGCCATCGTGCGCGGCTATCTGGTGGGTTCAGGCTGGAAGGAATACCAGGCCAGCCAGTCGGTATGCGGCATCGCACTGCCGGCCGGGCTGAAACAGGCCGACCGCCTGCCGCAACCGATCTTCACCCCGTCGACCAAGGCAGCGGCCGGCGCCCACGACGAAAACATCGCGTTTGAACAAATGGCCGGGCTGATCGGCACCGACCTGGCAAAGCAGGTGCGCGACGTCAGCCTCGCGCTGTACAAGGCTGCGGCGGAATACGCGCTGACGCGCGGCATCATCATCGCCGACACCAAGTTCGAATTCGGGCTGGATGAAAAAGGGCACCTGGTGTGGATCGACGAGGCGCTGACCCCGGATTCGTCGCGTTTCTGGCCGGCCGACCAATACCGGCCCGGCAGCAACCCGCCCAGCTTCGACAAGCAGTTCGTGCGCGACTGGCTGGAAGCGAGCGGCTGGAACAAGCAGGCGCCGGGACCGGAACTGCCCGCGGAAATCGTCGCAAAGACCAGCGAGAAATACCGCGAGGCGATGTCGCGCCTGCTGGGATAAACAAAAACCTTATCCGCGAACTTCGTGGAGAGGATTTTATTTCAACGTCGCATTCAGAAAGTCCGCCACCGCCGCCAGCATCTCGCTTTCGTGTCCGGTGAAGAAATGGTCGGCGCGGGCAATCATCACCTGCCTTGAATCCTTGACCGCCAGGCTCTGCTTACGCTTGCCTGCGTTCGCCAGCACCTGCGGCAGGTCGTTGTCGCCATACAGGTCGAGAATCGGCCGTTTCACAGTCTTGTAGTCATCGACCGAAATGCCCAGGCTCGCCCACGACTTCACCGCGGGGTCGGGCTTGCCCGCCATGTATACGCGGCTCATGCGCGAGCCCATGCTGTGCGAGACGATGGCAATCTGCTTGTAGCCCTTGGCCTTGAGGAAGTCGACCGCCTCGGCAATGCGCTCGGCGGCCTCCGGGAAGGTCGGCGGGTAGGCTTCACCCGTGGCGTCGGCGGCGAGGACCGGCATCTGGATCGACAGGGTGGCAAAGCCGCGGTCGGCCAGTTCGGTGCGCAGGGTGCCGACCATGCCCCAGTCGGGGTGGATGCCCATGCCGTGGACGACAATGGCCGCCTTGCCGGTGTCCGCCGGGGTAAACAGCGTGAGGAACTTGTGGTGGCCGCGCGGTGTCTCCAGATAGACCGGATCGCCCACCACCAGTCCGGGCACGATTTCATCCGCCCACTTTTTCTCGCGCGCATAATCCGCCACCGGCTCGGCAAACGCCGTCAGCGAAAGCAGTGCAAGCAATCCAGCCGCCAGACCAAACACCATGTTTTTCTTCATTTCGTCTCTCCTGCGCGTTAAAGTTCATTATTCGTGGAACCGATAATTCAACGAAACCGTGGAAACATCAACTGCTCAAGGTAGGAAGAAGTGACCGCCAAACCCCTGCGCATCGTACCATCCTCGTTGCCGACCGCCCCGCCGCGTAATACGCGCTTGCGCCACGGGGCGCGGGTGGTGATCGTCGACGACCGCAGCACTGCGCGCAGCCTGCTCGAAGGCCTGGCGCGCACGCTGGAGCCCGATGTGGTGGTGGACAGCTTTGCCGATCCGCTGGACGCGTTGGCGCAGATGCAGCGCGTGACGCCGGACCTCATCATCAGCGACTACCGCATGCCGGGCATGAACGGCATCGAATTCACCCGCCGCGTCCGTGCGGAGCGCCGTCTGGCCGACGTGCCGCTGATCATCGTCACCGTGGTGGAGGACCGCCAGATTCGTTATCAGGCGCTGGAAAACGGCGCCACCGACTTCCTCATCCGGCCGATCGACCCGCAGGAATACCGCGCACGCTGCCTCAACCTGCTGGCCCTGCGGCGCAGCCAGAAAATGCTGGCCGATCGCGCACTGTGGCTGGAAGAGCAGGTGGTGCTGGCCACCCGCGAGGTGCGCACGCGCGAACGCGAAACCCTGATGAAGCTTGCCAAAGCCGGCGAATACCGCGACATGGAAACCGGCAACCACATTATCCGCATGGCGAAATACGCCCGCCTGATCGCCGAGGAACTCAGTCTTACCGCGATGGAATGCGACGAGATCGAAACCGCCGCGCCGATGCACGACATCGGCAAGATCGGCGTTCCCGACCGGATTCTTCTGAAGCCCGGACGGCACTCTCTGGAAGAGCAGACCATCATGCGTCGTCACCCGCTGATCGGCCACGGAATCCTGGCCGACAGCCCCTCGCGCTACCTGCAGATGGGCGCAGTGATCGCGCTCGGCCATCACGAAAAATTCGACGGCAGCGGTTATCCGCAGGGCCTGGCCGGCGTAAACATCCCGCTGGCTGCGCGCATTGTGGCGGTGGCCGACGTGTTCGACGCGCTCACCTCCAATCGCCCCTACAAGCGCGCGTGGACGTTTCAGGACGCCCTGCACTACATCCAGTCCGAAAGCGGCAGGCATTTCGACCCCGTCTGCGTGCGCGCGTTCGAACAGCGCCTCGATGCCGTGGCCGCCATCATGCGCGAGTTGGGTGATCCCCAGGCGTAACCGACGCATGAAGGCCATGCTTCATATGTCGATGCCTGAGTTCTTACAGCGTCTGCTCAAACGGATTCGCAGCCGGCCGGATACCGAGTTTCAGCAAGCGCTGATCCGGGTCGTCATCGGGCTTATCTTTCTGGCGTACTTCTCCAGCGATGTGGCGGCGCTCGATGGCGCCACGCGCATCACCGCCCAGTTTGTCAGTGTCTTATTCACAGGGCTGGCCGTACTGATCGTTGCACTTTCGCTGGCCAACCTCGCCGCCTCCCCGCCACGCCGCATTGTCGCGATGTTAATGGATTATGCGACCTGCTCATTTCTTCTGACCTACACGGGTGAAGCCGGCAGCCCCCTGTTGGTTGTTTATCTGTGGGTCACGCTTGGCAACGGCTTTAGATATGGTGTTGCCTACCTGTACGCCGCCACGGCCATGGCGATTACCGGTTTTTTGCTGGTTCTCGCTTACTCGCCATATTGGAGCATTCACATGTCCATTGGGGTGGCGTTTCTGCTTTCCATGATCGCAGTGCCGCTCTATACGGCGTCACTGCTGAAGCAGGTCCATTCTGCGATTCAGCGCGAGCGGAAAGCCAATCAGGCAAAATCCATTTTCCTCGCCAACATGAGCCACGAGTTGCGCACGCCGCTGAACGGCGTCATCGGCGTCTCCGACCTGCTGGCGGAGACGAAACTCGACAAGGAACAGCAGGAATTCGCCCAGATCATCCGCGCATCGGCCAACACCCTGCTGGAACTGATCGACAATGTGCTCGACATCTCGCGCATCGAAGCCGGGCGCATCGTCAGCACCGACGAGGATTTCGACCTGCACCGTCTGGTCAACGGCACGGTCGCCATGATGCAGACCCTGGCCCAGGGCAAGGGCATGGTGCTGGCGGCGCACATTGCGCCGCAGACGCCGTTTCACCTGCATGGCGATGCGCGTCACCTGCGCCAGGTCCTCATCAACCTGATCGGCAATGCCATCAAGTTCACCGAACAGGGGCGGATAGACGTGTACGTCCGCCCGGCCGGGAAAAGCCATCCGCAACGGCTGCGCTTCGAGGTCGTCGACACCGGCATCGGCATTCCGGAAGCCGCGCAGGCACGCATCTTCGACAGCTTCACCCAGGCCGATCCGTCCGTCACCCGCCGCTTCGGCGGCAGCGGGCTGGGCACCACCATCGCCAAGCAACTGGTGGAGACGCTGGGCGGGCAAATCGGCCTGCATAGCCGCGAGGGCGAAGGCACGACCTTCTGGTTCGAGCTGCCGTTTTCCCTGCAGGCTGCCCCGGCCCCTGCATCCGACGAACATTTCGACGCGCCGATGCGGGTGGCCATCCTGGCGGGGAACGAACTTGCGACCCGCCTCCAGGCGGTCATACGCAACTGGGGGGCCGAAACCGTGACGGTGGACAGCACCAGCCGGCTCGCCGCCGAGTTGTCCGCCAATGCGTCGGGCGGAACGCTTGTGGGCGCGGTGGTGGTGGAACGCAGCGCGCTGCCGGGTGACCCCGTGGCCTTTCTGCATCTGCTGCGCGACGGCACCCGGCTGGCCACGCTCCCGGTCATCCTGATTGAATCCGACGCCAGCATCGCCCTGCCGCACGACGACACCCTGATGATGCGCGAAGGCTATGCCTCGGTGCTGCGCACGCCGGTCAACACCACCCTGCTGTTCAACGCCATCCACGCGGTCGTCAGCCACGGCATGCCGGCCAACGTGGTGTCGCTGGCCAATCGCTTCCTGGCGCAGTCCGGTCAAAACGCCCGCCTGCGCATCCTGGTGGCGGAAGACAACCCGGTCAACCAGCGGGTGATTCGCGGCCTGCTGGAACACGCCGGCCACGAGGTCCACTTGGCGCACGACGGCGAGGAAGCACTGGCGATGCTCGAATCCGCCGGGCAAACCTATCACTTGGCCATTGTCGACATGCACATGCCGCAGCTGTCCGGGCCCGAGGTGGTGCAACGCTGGCGGTTCATGGAAAACGGCCACCTGCCCATCATCATGCTCACCGCCGACGCGCGCGCCGAGGCGCAGGCCGCCTGCGAGGAAGCGGGAGCCGACAGTTTCCTCACCAAGCCGGTCAACAGCCTCGATCTCATTGATGCCATCGCCCAGCTGGTCGCCCGGCAGACGCCCGCCACTGCGGACAAGGCAACGTCACCGGAACAATCGGAAGGGGAGCTTGATGAGCGCGTGCTGAACGAACTGGCACAACTGGGGGGCGCGGCCTTCGTGGAAGACCTGCTCGCCAGCTTTGAGGAAGAGAGCAGACGCACGCTGCGCGACATCGAACGTGCGCTGGCCGCCCAGGATTACGGACAATGGCATCATCATCTGCACATGCTGAAAGGCGGTGCCCGCGATCTCGGCGCCAACCCGCTGGCAGAGCGATGCGCCGAAGCCGAGCGCATCAAGGCGTTCGAACTCGCAACCCGACTGGCGCATGACAGGCTGGACGCTGTGCGCGCTGCGCTGGCCACGACACAGACCGCACTGGCCGCCTATCAGGCCAACAAGCTACGCGCTGACCACAGCTGACCCGCCGCTGTTCACGCTATCGGCCTTACCGGTCTGACGCGCAACCAGACGCTCCATCATGCGCAAATCCCTGGCCTCGAGCCGCAAGGCCGCGTCGACCCAGATTTCGGCAATCCGCATCAGGTCCTCATGCACAATCGGTTGCGACACCTCGCGCGCCGCGCGCAACGCCAACGCCCCATTTCGCTGGCGAGCCTCTTTGCGAATGAACTCATTGACTGCCTGCTCGCCGCACCCCGGTTCGGCAAGTATATCCACCACGCCCAGTTCATACATTTCTTCTGCAGCGTAAAGCTTGCCGCTCAAAATGATTTTTTCGGCCTTACTGTAGCCGATCCTTCGGCCAAGCAAGGTCATCGCCCCCATGCCCGGAAACAGATTAAACAGGATTTCCGGGAATCCCATTTTGGATCCGCGCTCCGCAATCAACACATTTCCTGAAAGCGCGCACTCGAAGCCCCCGCCCAATGCATCACCCTGCACCAAGGTGATGGTCTTCAAATTTGGGTGGCCCAGATGCAAGGCATTCAATGACAGTGGGCGAATACAGGCTTCGGCATAGTTGTACAAGCTTTCACGATCACGCGCCTCAATCAATTGGCGGAACAAATTGAGATCGCCCCCCAGGTTGTAGATTCCGGGGTGCGCCGAGGCCACCACCGCATAATTCACGTCGGTACATTCCGGATCATCCAGTCGTTTGCTGATGCGTCCAAACCAGTCAACGATTTCACGCAGCAACACGCCTGTAAAACAGGGGCGAGGCGCTGCATTCATATAGCCCCATGCAACCTGATTGTGTTCGTCGTAATAGGTCGTCAGTTGGCTGTAATTGTTCTGCTGCGGTTGCAGCATGGTGTGAACTGCTTGCAAATGTGCCATGTTATATCTCCACGGGTTAGGGAATCGACCATGCGACGAAAATCGGCATGTGTCGAAAGACTAACGCGGGCAACACGGCCACTCAAGCGCCAAATCGTTACGCGCAGCGCAGCGCAATTCATTGATGGAATCAGGCGTTCAGGGCAGGACTCTGCAAGGCGTCGCCTAAAACGTCCAGACCATGCGCAGCGCCAGCACCCCCAGCAGCAGCGCGAAAACCCGCTTCAGCGGGCGCACCGGCAGACGGTGCGCGGTGCGCGCACCGAGCGGCGCGGTCAATACACTGCCCAGCACGATGCCGGCAAGCGCCGGCAGATAGATGTAGCCGAGGCTGCCGGCGGGCAAGCCGCTCGCATTCCAGCCGCCCAGCAGATAGCCGACTGCGCCTGCGACGGCAATCGGGAAGCCGATCGCGGCGGAGGTGGCGATCGCCCGGTGCAGCGGCACGTTGTGCCACAGCATGAACGGCACCGACAGGGTGCCGCCGCCGATGCCGACCCAGCTCGACACCGCACCGATCACCCCGCCCGCCAGCGTCGTCCCGGCGCGCCCCGGCAATTCGCGATGCGGCGCCGGCTTGAAGTCCAGCCACATCTGGATGGCGGCGTAAAACAGGAAGGCGACAAAAAACAGCTTCAGCACCAGGGCCGACATCTGCGCCGCCAGCATGGCGCCAATCAGCGTGCCGAGCAGGATACCGGGCGTAATGCGCCGCAGCAGCGGCCACTCGACCGCGCCGTGGCGATGGTGCGCGCGCACGCTGGAGAGCGAGGTGAACAGGATCGAGGCCAGCGAGGTGCCGAGCGCCAATTGCGGTTCCATGCCGGCGGCAAGGCCCTGCGCGTGCAGCAGCATGATCAGAACCGGCACGATGATGAGCCCGCCGCCGACGCCGAGCAGGCCGGCGACGAAGCCGACCACCAGGCCGAGCGCGACGTAGGCGGCGAGCAGGGCGGGGGCCAGTTCCAGCATCAGAGATGCTTGACGATGAACGCGTATTCGGCCGGATCGACCGGCGTGATCGACAGCCGGTTGCCCTTTTGCAGGATGCGCATGTGGGCGAGTTCCGGATAGCCGCGGATTTCGGACAGTGGCATCAGCCGCGTCTTCTTCACCAGCTTCACGTCCACGTTGAACCAGCGCGGCGTTTCCGGCGTGGCCTTGGGGTCGAAGTACTTGTTCGCGGGATCGAACTGGGTAGCGTCGGGATAGGCCGCCACGCCGACCTCGGCCAGCCCGGCGATGCCCGGCTCGGCACACGACGAATGGTAGAACAGCACCTTGTCGCCGGGCCGCATCTGATCGCGCATGAAATTGCGCGCCTGGTAGTTGCGCACGCCGTACCAGGCGACGCTTTGATTCGGCATGGCGGCGAGGTCGTCGATACTGACGTCGGAGGGCTCGGATTTCATCAACCAGTAGCGCATGTTCTGTCTCTCTATATTGCGGGATGTCCAGGGGACCGGGGCAGCTTCATGTCGGCCAGCGGAAGTCGTTCTGGATAAACTGGACAAACAGCTCGGCAGGAACCGGCGGGCTGAACAGGTAGCCTTGCGCCGAATCGCATTCGGATCCGCGCAGGAAAGCCAGCTGGGCTTCGGTCTCCACGCCTTCCGAAATGACCTCGAGCTGAAGGCTGTGTCCCAGCTGGATGATGGCCTTGACGATCGAGGCGCCGTCTTCATCCGTCAGCATGTCGCGCACGAACGACTGGTCGATCTTGAGCTTGTCGACATCCAGTCGCTTGAGATAGGACAGGCTGGAATAGCCGGTCCCGAAATCGTCGATGGAAAGCTTGGCGCCCAACGCCTTCAAGCTGCGCAAGGTTTCCATCGTCGCGTCGATGTCCTGCAACAGGATGGATTCGGTCAGTTCCAGTTCCAGACAGTTCGCCGGCAAGCCCGAGTCGGCGAGCGCCGCGGTCACCATCTCCAGCACGTTGCCGCGCTTGAACTGCACCGCAGAGAGGTTGACCGCCACCATCAGCGGCGCCAAACCGAGATCCATCCAGCTTCGGGCCTGCCGGCACGCCTCGTTCAGCACCCACTCGCCGATCTGGACGATGTGGCCGCTGCGCTCCGCAAGCGGGATGAACCTGGCCGGCGAGATCAGGCCCTCGACCGGGTGTTGCCAGCGCACCAAGGCCTCCGCACCGATAATCCGGCCATCGTGAATGTCGACCTGGGGTTGATAGTGAAGCAGGAACTCGCCTTGTCGCACGGCCTTGTTCAGTTCCCCGGTGAGCCGCATCTGCGCCAGCAGATCGGCGTTCATTTCCTGCGTAAAGAAGCGGAAGGTATTGCGTCCGGCAGCCTTGGCGCTGCCGACTGCGGCATCGGCACACTTGAGGACAGCATCGAAATCCTTGCCGTCCGCCGGGAACAGGCTGATCCCGATGGAGAAGGAGATGTTCAGCGCATGGCCCTCGATGACGAGAGATTCGGCGAAGACATCGCGGATCGCGTTGACCACGCTGGCAATCCCGGGCATATCACGCAGCCCGGCCAACAGGATGACAAACTCGTCGCCGTTCAGGCGGCTCAAGGTATCGGTCGCCGCAATGCAGCGCTGCAGACGCTCCACGGCAGCCACGAGCACCTGGTCGCCAGCGTCATGGCCCAGGCTGTCGTTGATCTGCTTGAAATTGTCCAGGTCGAGGTAAAGCATCGCCATCGTGGCGTTCTTGTTTTCCGCGACCAGCGCCGCCCGCTCGAAACGGTCGCGCAGCAGCAAGCGGTTGGGCAGATGGGTCAGCGGGTCGAACTGGGCCAGAAAAGCCAGTTTCTCCTTCGCGGCCGCATGCGCCGAGCGCGTCCGCAAGGTCGTGATGCCGAATGCGAGATCGTTGGCAAGCTCCTGCAATAGCCCCACTTCTTCGGCGTCGAAGGCCTGCGCTTCACGCGCATACATGGTCAGGGTGCCCAGCATGATTTCAGCGTCGATCAGCGGCAGCGAGATGCTGGACTGGTAGCCGCGCCGCATCGCCGCCTCCCGCCACGGCGCCATCATCGGGTTGGCCAGGACATCCTGGTTGATGCTGGGCTTTCTGCTCCGGATCGCAGTGCCGGTCGGGCCGCGCCCGAGCTCGGTGTCGGCCCAGGTAATCTCGATGCCGTCGAGATAACCGTCTTCATAGCCGGATTGCGCGATGGGGCGCACGGTTTTGGCTTCATCCTGCTCGGCATAACCGACCCACGCCATCAGGTAGCCCCCGCGCTCGACGCACAGGCGGCAGATTTCTGCCAGCAGCGCGTGCTCTTCTTCCGCATGCATGAGCGCCATGTTGCAGTCGCTGAGCAGGCGCAAGGCGCGGTTGAGTCGGGCTTGCCTGGCCTCGCCCTGGCGCAGGTCCGCGGTCATCCCTTCCGCCAGGGTCAGCGCCCGCTCCCGCCCCGTCACCAGCAGCCACAGGACCAGCGCCAGCATTGCACTGCCGAGCGTGCCGGCAACGGCGATGAAGTTCGCTTCATCGTTTTTCAACCGGGCGTCGAAGGCGGGCAGCGAGTCGATGGCCACCGTCCACTGGTGGCCGAAAAGTGTGATCACCTTGACGGCCTGGAACCCGGGATCCGGGTGCCGGACATGGCTGTTCGAGTCGAACATCAGCCGGCTCGCCCGCGGCGTATCGCCATCGTAGATTTTGAGATCCAGGGTCGCAACGATTTCGCCGAAATGCTCGCCCAGCACCCCGTTCATGAGATCCCCCATGCGAAACGGGGCATAGATCCAGCCCATCAGGTTCGCGCGGCGCGCATCCGGATTCTGGCGGGAAGCGCGGGGATGATAGACCGGCAGGTACATGAGGAAACCGGGCTGAACGGCCCGTTCGGTTTCCTGCTCCAGCTTGACCTTGCCGGAAATGTGGGCGGCGCCGTCATTGCGGGATTTTTCCATCGCGGCCTGGCGAACCGGGTCGGTATGCATGTCGTAGCCGAAGGCCCGCTGATTGCGCCAGTCGAAGGGTTCCAGGTAGACGATGGACGTGTAGATGTCCCGCACGCCCGCGGGGTGGATGCCATAGCCGGGAAAGCCTTCGGCGCGGATTTTCGCGATGTGCGCGGCCTTTTCCGATGCCGGCAGCCACTGGGAAAACCCCACGCCCTGAATGCCGGGATATTTGTCCTCGATCTTCAAGGCCCGGACGTATTGCGCGAACTCGTCACGCTCGACCGGGTTGGATACCGCAAACAGGCCGGCGGCCCCTTGAAGGACCTGTTCGTACCGGGTCATCCGCGCGTGGATGTTCTGGATGATCTCGTGGACGCGGAAATCGAATTCGTCGTGGAACGCGTGGCGGGCGGATTCACGCGCCGCATCCTGCAGGACATAGGTCAGCACCAGCCCGAGGAAGAGGATGAGCGGCGGAACAAATGTCAGGCGGATGGACGCCCTGCTATTCAGCATGATCGATTTTCAGCATAGGGGGCTGCCCGTGCCGGTTCCCGGCTGCTTTGACAGTACGCAGCGTAACCTGAATAGGGGGAAAGCCTGAATCTCAGGCTCGTTTGATCAGGGTGCCGACGCCCTCCGGGGTCATGATTTCCAGCAGCAGGGCGTGTTCGACGCGACCGTCGATGATGTGCGCGGTTTTGACGCCGCTGTTCACCGCGTCGACCGCATAGCCGACCTTGGGAATCATGCCGCCGGAGATGGTGCCATCGGCGATGCGCTCGTCGACCTGCCGCGGCGTCAGGCCGGTGAGGAGTTCGCCCGCCTTGTCCAGCACCCCAGGGGTATTGGTGAGAAAAATGACCTTCTCCGCCTTCAGCACGCCGGCCAGCTTGCCGGCCGCGACATCGGCGTTGATGTTGTAGGCATTGCCTTCCGCGTCGGTGCCAAGCGGCGCGACCACCGGGATGAAATCGCCCGAGTCGAGCAGCTGGATGATTGTCGGGTCAATGCCCGTGATCTCGCCCACCTGGCCGATATCGAGAAACTTGCCGGACTCTTCCGCGCTCGCTACCAGCATTTTCTTGGCGTGGATGAAGTTGCCGTCCTTGCCGGTCAGCCCCACCGCCTTGCCGCCGTGCTTGTTGATTAGGGTGACGATGTCCTGGTTGACCAGGCCACCGAGCACCATTTCCACCACGTCGAGCGTTTCCTCGTCGGTCACCCGCATGCCCTGGATGAAGTCGGACTGCTTGCCGATCTTTTTCAGCAGACTGGCGATCTGCGGACCGCCACCGTGCACCACAACAGGGTTCATCCCCACCAGTTTCAACAGCACCACGTCCTTGGCGAAGGCTTCCATCAGATGCCGCTCGGTCATGGCATTGCCGCCGTACTTGATGACGATGGTCTTGTCGTAGAAGCGCTGGATGTAGGGCAGCGCCTCGGACAGGATGTGCGCCTTCTCGGCGGCGGTATGGAGGGGGATCATGGCGGCTCCGGGTTGAGTTTGCGCGGATTTTACGCCAATAAAAAAGAAGACGGCGCGAAGTCACCCCTTAACCGCGAAGGCCTGGCAGTCCTGTCGGACTTGAAGAAAATCGGCTAAAGATGGAATGGGAACCGAAGAAATCTGTAAGGAACTGGATTTCTCTGAGGCGAATTGCTGATACTGCTGCATCGGGCACGGGTGTTCATGCGGCAATGCCTGGAGTTGAACGGCTTCTCGAAGGCGGGTGCGGCATGAAATGGAGGCGACATGCAGAGAAACCACGGAACTCGCCTCGCGCGCCATGGACCAACGGTCTCGCCCTCCGCAAAAACTGCGTCCGCTTTAACCAGCAGTTGCAGGAAATGCAGAAAAAGCTCGGTACATGAGCCTTTTGCAGCAAGCCGGATTCGTCCGGTAATTTTTTGACCGTCGTTAAACCTGTTAGGAGAGAAACACCATGTCCAAGAAAACCCTGATCGCCGCCATCGGCACTGCTTTTGTTGCCGGCATGACCGCCGCCCCCCTCGCGTCGGCTGCCGATAACCCCTTCGCCATGCAATCCCTGGACAGGGGCTATATGGTTGCCCAGGCTGGAAAAACAGCTGAGGGCAAATGTGGCGCCATGAACAAGGCCAATGAAAACAAATGTGGCGCGGCCATGATGGACGCCGACAACGACGGCAATGTGAGCAAGGACGAGTTCATCAAGGCGCACGAAGCCATGTTCGCCAATATGGATGCCAACAAGGATGGCTTGATCGACAAGACCGAAATGGGCAAGTTGATGCAAGGCAAATGCGGCGGGATGAAATAAGCTGCATTCCGTGAACCCCCTGCGCCTTGCCGGTGCGGGGCTGGGGTTCCGGCGCGAACTCATTCCCGCGCTGAAATCCCGGGTCCCCGACGCCATCGATTTTTTTGAACTCGCTCCGGAAAACTGGATCGACATGGGCGGCGCACATGGCCGCGATCTGCGCGGCTTCACCGAGCGCTACCCGTTTGTCTGCCACGGCCTGTCGCTGTCGCTCGGCGGGCCTTCCCCGCTCGACGAAATGCTGCTGCACAAAACGCGGCAGTTCATGGACGCACACGGCATCCAGCTCTACACCGAACACCTGTCGTACTGCTCGGATGACGGGCACCTGTACGACCTGCTGCCGATTCCCTTCACGGAAGAAGCGGTGAAACACGTCGCCGCGCGCATCCGCCACGCGCAGGACATTCTGGAACGCCGCATCGCGATCGAAAACGCCTCGTACTACACGCCGTCGCCGATTGCCGATATGGACGAAATCGCGTTCATCCGCGCGGTGCTCATTGAAGCCGACTGCGACCTGCATCTGGACGTCAACAACGTCTACGTCAACAGCGTGAACCATTGCTACGACGCGCTCGAATTCATCCGCGCGCTGCCGACCGAACGCATTGTGTACATGCACATGGCCGGGCATTACAACGAGGCCGACGACCTGCTCGTCGACACCCACGGCGCCGACGTGATCGACCCGGTGTGGGCGCTGCTCGATGCAAGCTACCGCATCCACGGCGTCGCGCCGACGCTGCTGGAACGCGATTTCAACATTCCGCCGCTGGATGATCTGGCGCGCGAGGTCGAGCGCATCACGCACATCCAGGCACAGCACCAACGACATGAACACGCCCGCCGCGCTTCCTGAATTCCAGCGTTACCAGCTCGCCTTCACCGCGCACATCCGCGACCCCGCGGCGAATCCGCGACCCGCGGGCGTGGGGGCGCGGCGCATGAAGGTCTACAACGAACTGCTCATCAACAACATCGAAGGATTCCTGCTGGCCTGTTTCCCGGTCCTGCGTCAGGTACTGGGCGCGCGCAAATGGGCAAAGCTGGTGCGCGCTTTCTTCAGCACGCACCGCAGCCGCACGCCCTATTTCCGACAGATTCCTGACGAATTCGTGCAGTTCCTGCAAAGCGAATGGACGCCGCCCGCAGGCGATCCGCCGTATCTGCTTGCGCTGGCGCATTATGAATGGATCGAGCTGGTATTGTCGGTATCGAACCGCAGCGCGGATCGCGCGTTCGATGCGGCGGGCGATTTGATGGCGGGTATGCCACTGCTGAACCCGGTGCTGGCCAACCTGCGCTACGACTGGCCGGTGCAGCGCATCGCGCCACGCCGCAAGGTCGTGCCTGCCGAAACCTATCTATTGGTGTTTCGCGACGCCGACGACCAGATACAGTTCAGCGAAATCAACGCCTTCACCGCGCGACTGCTGAGCCTGCTGGAACCCGGCACCCTGAGCGGACGCGCCGCACTGGAACAGATCGCAGCCGAGAGCCGCCATCCAGATCCTGCGATGATCCTGCAAGCCGGCAACGCGCTGCTCGGCGACTTGCGCGCACGCGGCGCCATTCTGGGAAGCGGTCAGGGCACGCTGTAGGAGGCCCGTCCTCGGTCCGAAAAGTGCGCCGCGCGCGGCCGGCGTACCGGCTATTTAATGGTTATGCTGCATGGGCATGCCGCCGCCCATGGGTGCGCGGGCTTCTGCCTTCACCTCGATGGTCTGCTGCTTGCCGCCCGACTCCACCGTCAGGACCAGCGGGATGATCTCGCCAGCGGCAATCGGTTTCGCCAGGTTCATCAGCATGATGTGATAGCCGCCGGGTTCGAGCGAAACCGTCTTGCCCTTCGGCAGCTCGATCGCCTTCACTTCGCGCATCCGCATCACGTCGCCGTCCATCTTCATTTCATGCACTTCCACCCGCGGCACCGCCGGGCTGGATGCGCTGACGAGTCGCGCATCGGCGTCCGAACGGATCTGCATGTAAGCGCCGCTGACCTTTTGCCCCGGCATGGTGGCGCGCGCCCACGCGTCGGTGACGGTGACATTGGCGGCCCAGGCGGGCAGGGTGGCGGCACTGGCCAGCAACACGGCAGCAACAAGCGTTTTCATCGGTTTCTCCTCAAAGTAAGTAAAACTATTAGAACTGGACATTGACCGCAGTGTAGATCGAACGGCCCATGCCGGGAACGGGAACGCCCCACGGAACCCCGGTTCCGGACATGGTCTTGCCCTCGCCGAAGTAGGCGCCGCCCAGTGGGTGTTCATAGAACCGGTCGAGGACGTTCTCGACGCCGAGATCGAGGCGCACCTGCTTCCACTGGTAGCTGCTGCGCAGGTTCAGCAGGCCGTAGCCGGCGGTTTCCATTTCGTTGCGGACATCGGAGACGTCATCCTTGGCGTCCACCAGAACGACCTCGGCGGTATTGGTCCAGTTGCGCAGGCGCTGCACGACAGCCAGTTTCGCGTTCAGCGGCATGATGTTGTAGAGGTTGTCTTTTTCACCTGAAGCGGTTTCGCCCCTGACGTAATTCAGCATGCCGGTCGCCGTGAAGCTGCCGTAACGCCCGGTTTTTGCCAGCGGCAGGTGGCCGGAAATGTCGATGCCGTAGAGCTGCGCATCCTGGTTGGCGAACCGCAGATAGACGAACTCCGTATCGGTGGCCGGCGCGATGATTGGCGTGGCGTTGATGTAATCGTCGACGTACGTGTAGTAGGGCGTGACTTTCACCCCCCATTTTTCCTGGGCGGCGTCATGCAGGTCGAACGTCGCGCTCAGGGTATGGGCAATTTCCGGTTCCAGTTCGAGGTTGCCGACGTAGCCATTGCCGTCGCCGAACCAGTTGATCATGCGCATCGCCATGCCGCCGGTCGACCAGGTGTAGCGCTCGTAGAGGTTGGGGGAGCGGGTCTTCCGCGCATAGCCGAATTCGAGGGTCTGTGTTTTGGCTGGCATAAAGCGGGCCAGCGCGGTCAGGTCGATGTTGTGGTCGGTTTTCTCGCGGTCGGCATTATTGAAGGCAGTCGCGTCGGCCGTGTACGTGGCGTTGTACCCCTGCACCACGCCGGCATCCATGTCGACCTTTTCGTAGCGCAAGCCGAACTGCGTCAACCACCGCGGGTTCCATTGCGCTTCCCATTCGCCGAAAGCCGCCAGGCGGTCGCGCTCGCCGTCGTTGATGTTCCAGAACACGTTGGGCGCCATCCCCTTTCCGGCCGGATCCCACCAGTCGTCCAGCCGGTACTGCTGGACTTCGCCGCCGACGCGGAGCAGGTCGCGCGCCGACAGCGGAATGTCTGCCTTGACGACTGCGCCGGTGTTCTTCCCTTCGGTGTCCATGGGCATACCTGCCGCACAACCGTCCGTTCCCGCACTGGGAATGCAAGACGAGTCGCCATCGGCATAGGGGTCGCCGTCGTTGGAGCCGTACCAGTAAAGCTTGTCATCGAAGAACTGCATCTTGTGGCGCGTATTTTCATGATAGGCCCGCGCTTCCAGCTTGCCCCAGTCGTATTGCCCCTCGTAGCCCAGGTTGAGCTGCTTGCTGTCGTTGCCGGTCATGTCCATGCGCTGGTTGGGCCAGCCCTGGTAGGGAATGTCCTGCAGGCCCAGTTTCAGTTCGACCAGATGATTTTCATGGCGCGCGGCCAGGGCGATCGACTGGTTGGTCGACTTGTACATGCTGGAGCCGACTTCGTCGGCATCGACGATGTGCCCGTCATCGGCGTCGATGTAGGTCGACTTGAAATTGTCGCCGGCATGGTAATTGTCGGCCTTCACCGTCGAGCCGCTGTAGGTCACGCTCACCTTTTCGCTGGCGATCGTCGCCGACAGGTTGCCGCCGCGGGCGTCGCCGTTGCTGCGGTAGAACACGCCGGCCTCGCCCTTCGTCAATACGCCTTCGCCCGCCTTCGCGAACGCCGGCGCGGCCGAATCCACCAGGATCGTGCCGCCGATGCTGTCGCCACCCGAACTCACCGGCGCGAGCCCGGCAAAAACCGTGACGGCGTCGACGCTGGTCGGGTCGATATACGAGAGCGGCGGGTTCATGTGGTTACCGCACGCCGAGACCAGGTCCATGCCGTCGACCTTGATGCGCAGGCGGTCGTCCGCCAGGCCGTGGATCGCGGGCAGGCTGGAAACGCCGCCGGAGCCGTATAGGCTCACGCCGGGGACGTCCCTGAGGAGGCTCGCCGAATCGCTGGTCGCGGGCCGCAAGGACTGCACGTTTTCCACCTCAACGCCGAACGGCACGACGGCTTCCGGCGTGCCGGTCACCACAATCGTCATCAGGGGGGAGGCGTCTTCCGCGCTGGCCGTGACAGGCAACAGGCTGGCGGCAATTAGCAAAGGCAGCAGGCGGGGAACGAAAGCAGGCGTTTTCATGGCGCATGACGGGATAAAAAGGGACCCGATTGTCTCTTATTGGCCACCTCCGCGGAATGTGACAAATCGTCGCAGGGCAGGCCGGGGGCGTTTGGCCGCGCGGCTTTCAGGCCGGAGGCCAGGCATAAAAAACGTACCGGCGGGCGACGATCCGCGACTTGCCCGCTTGCGGGCCTGGCCGAGTGCTTGGCCGTTCCCTCAGTGCAGGGCCGATGCATGGTGAAACGCCGCCTGCGCCTCAAACGAGGCACGTCTCATCCACGGCCGGGCAAATTGCCGCACGCCGCAACGCATCGTGACGCGCGCATTACAATGCCGTCATGCCGCTTTCGACCGATCCCACGCTGCGCTCCACCCTCCCCGCGCGTGCCCTGCTGGGACGCCTGCTCGCCGTGCGGGTGTCGCTGATCGCCGGCTGGGCAGTGGGCATCGTGTGGCTGCACTGGGGCCTCGACATCCGCATGCCGCTGCTGCCGATGGCCGCGGTGCTGGCACTGATGGGGCTGTTCTCGCTTTCCACCGCGTGGCGGCTGCGGAGGGACGTTCCCGCGACGCAGATGGAATTTCTGGTGCACCTGCTGGCCGACCTCACCGCGTTTGCGGTGCTGGCGTTCTTCAGCGGCGGCGCAACCAACCCCTTTGTGTCGCTGATGCTGGTGCCTGTCGTCATCGCCGCGATCAGCCTGCGCCCGCGCTGGGTGTGGCTGCTGGCGGCCGTGGCGGGCGGCTATTACGCACTGCTGCTGTTTGTCTACCAGCCGCTGGCGGTGGCCGATCCGATCGCGGCCTACGGCATGCACCTGGGCGGCATGTGGTTCAACTTCCTCATCAGCGCGGGACTGATCGCACTTTTCGTCACGCGCATGCACGCCGCGCTGCGCCTGCGCGACCAGGAGCTGTCCGCCCTGCGCGAAAAGCAGCTGCGCGACGAGCGCATCGTCGCACTCGGCACGCAGGCGGCGCTGGCGGCGCACGAACTCGCCACGCCGCTCGCCACCATCCAGACCACCGCGCACGAACTCGCCGCCGAATTCGCCAACGACCCCGACATCGGCGCCGATTGCCGCCTGCTCGAAAAGCAGGCACAGGCATGCAAGCGCATCCTCACCCAGCTCGCCGCGCGCGCGCAGGACACCCCGCCCGCCGCGCAGCCGCTCGACACCTGGCTGGCCGCGCTGGCCGAGCGCTGGCAGATGCTGCGCCCCGACGCGCAGATCACGACCGAACTGCCGCCCGATCATCGTCACTTCACCCCGCCCGACGGGCTGGAGCAGGCGATCCTGAATGTGCTGAACAACGCCGCCGACGCCTCGCCCGATGTCGTCGAATTGAGCGCCGCAACCGAAGGCGACGTCCTCTTCATCGACGTCGCCGATCGCGGCCCCGGCTTCACCCCCGAGCAGAAGGCGCAGGCCGGGCGCGTACTGTTCAGCGGCAAGCCGGGGCGCGGCTGGGGCATGGGCCTGGCACTCACCCACGCCACGCTGGAACGGCTCGGCGGCGACCTCACCCTCGCCGAACGCGACGGCGGCGGCACCCGCGTGCGCATCACCCTGCCATGGAAGCAAACCGCATGAACCGTACACTTTTGATCGTCGAGGACGACGTCGATTTCGCCAATGCCTTGTCGCGCGCCATGAAAAAGCGCGGCTTCGAGGTGGCGCTGGCGCACGACGCCGCCGCCGCCCAGGCCGCAGCGGAAGCGTTTGCCCCCAGCCATGCCGTCGTCGACCTGAAACTGCCCGGCGAATCGGGGCTGAAAGTCGTCGCCATGCTGGCCGCGCGCGTGCCCGCACCCGCCATCGTCGTGCTCACCGGCTATGCCAGCATCGCCACTGCGGTCGAAGCGGTGCGGCTGGGCGCCCGGCATTACCTGGCGAAGCCGGCCAACGCCGACGAAGTCCTCGCTGCGCTGCTGCGCGACGAGCCGGATGCTGCGCTGGAAGTCAGCCCGGAACCCCTGACGGTCGCGCGAATGGAATGGGAGCACATCCAGAAAGTGCTGAACGAGCACGACGGCAACATCTCGGCCACCGCGCGCGCGCTGAAAATGCACCGCCGCACCCTGCAGCGCAAACTCGAAAAAAATCCGCCCAAGGCGGATTAGCGGTTCAGTACACCACACCCCAGTCAACCAGGCCGCTGTAGGCGGTCGCCAGCACCACGCCGCCGAACACGATGCGGTACCAGGCGAACACCGTGTAGTCGTGGCGGCTGACGAACTTGAGCAGCGTGCGCACGGCAATCAGGGCGCTGACAAACGACGCCATCCCGCCCACCGCAAACAAGGGAATGTCGCCGGCATCGAACAGCTGCCAATTCTTGTAGAGGTCGTAGGCCGTGGCCGCGAGCATGGTGGGGATGGCAAGCAGGAACGAGAACTCCGCCGCCGCTTTTCTGGAAAGCCCAAGAAACAGCCCGCCGATGATGGTCGCGCCCGAGCGCGAGGTGCCGGGGATCATCGCCAGCGCCTGCGCAAAACCCACCGCCAGCGCGCGGCGCCAGTTGAGATCGTCCACCGTCGGCGTGCTGACGACATGGCGGCGGCGCTCCGCCCACAGGATCAGCACGCCGCCGATGACCAGCGCGGACGCCACCACGATGGGGTTGAACAGGTAATGCTTGATTTCCTTGTAGAACAGGAAGCCCAGCACCGCCGCCGGCAGGAAGCCCGCCATCAGGTTGATCGCCAGCCGCTGCGACGCCGGCTCGCTGCGCAGCGTCACCGCCACATGCGAAAGCCGTGCCCGGTATTCCCACACCACCGCAAAGATCGCCGCCAGCTGGATGGCGATCATGAACACCTTGGCTTTCTCGCCGTTGAAGCCCAGCAGTTGCCCCGCCAGAATCAGATGGCCGGTGCTGGAGATCGGCAGGAACTCGGTGACGCCTTCGACCAGGCCGAGGATGAGGGCATGCAGCAGCAGGGTAGGATCAATCATGGCGAAGTTTCGGACATAAAAAAAAGGCGCGCCAACCGGGCGCGCCTACGGATTATACGATGGGTGGATTACAGCTTCTTGTACACCTCGGCGCCCTGCTTGACGAATTCCACCGCCTTCACTTCCATCCCCCTGGCCAGCGCGGCGGCTTCGGTGAGGCCTTCCTTCGCCGCGTACTCGCGCACGTCCTGGGTGATCTTCATCGAGCAGAAGTGCGGGCCGCACATCGAGCAGAAATGCGCGACCTTGGCCGATTCCTTGGGCAGGGTTTCGTCGTGGAAGGACTTCGCCTTGTCGGGGTCGAGGCCGAGGTTGAACTGGTCGTCCCAGCGGAATTCGAAGCGCGCCTTGGAGAGCGCGTTGTCGCGGATCTGCGCGCCGGGGTGGCCCTTCGCCAGATCCGCCGCGTGCGCGGCGAGCTTGTAGGTGATGATGCCTTCCTTGACGTCGTCCTTGTTCGGCAGGCCGAGGTGCTCCTTCGGCGTGACGTAGCAGAGCATCGCGGTGCCGTACCAGCCGATCATGGCGGCGCCGATGCCGCTGGTGATGTGGTCGTAGCCGGGAGCAATGTCGGTGGTGAGCGGGCCCAGCGTGTAGAACGGCGCCTCGTGGCACTGCTCCAGCTGGATGTCCATGTTCTCCTTGATCAGCTGCATCGGCACGTGGCCGGGGCCTTCGATCATCACCTGCACGTCGTGCTTCCACGCCACCTGGGTCAGCTCGCCCAGCGTCTTCAGTTCGCCCAGCTGCGCGTCGTCGTTGGCGTCGTAGATCGAGCCGGGACGCAGGCCGTCGCCGAGCGAGAAGGCCACGTCGTAGGCCTTCATGATTTCGCAGATGTCCTCGAAGTGGGTGTAAAGGAAGCTCTCCTTGTGGTGCGCCAAGCACCACTTGGCCATGATCGAGCCGCCGCGCGAGACGATGCCGGTCATGCGGTTGGCGGTCATCGGCACGTAGCGCAGCAGTACGCCGGCGTGAATCGTGAAGTAGTCGACGCCCTGCTCGGCCTGTTCGATCAGGGTGTCGCGGAACATTTCCCAAGTCAGCTCTTCCGCCTTGCCGTCGACTTTTTCCAGCGCCTGGTAGATCGGCACCGTGCCGATGGGCACCGGCGAATTGCGGATGATCCATTCGCGCGTCTCGTGGATGTTCTTGCCGGTGGAAAGATCCATCACGGTGTCGCCGCCCCAGCGGATCGCCCAGGTCATCTTCTCGACCTCTTCCTGGATCGAAGATCCAAGCGCCGAGTTGCCGATGTTGGCGTTGATCTTCACCAGGAAGTTGCGGCCGATGACCATCGGCTCGGATTCCGGGTGGTTGATGTTGTTGGGGATGATGGCGCGGCCGCGCGCGACTTCGGCGCACACGAACTCGGGGGTGATCTCGTTCTGCAGATTCGCGCCGAAGTTCTGCCCCGGATGCTGGCGGTTCATCATGACGGCGAGCTTCTCGCCCAGCGGGCCGGACGCTTTCAGCGATTCCAGATAGGCGGTGCGATTGTTGTTCTCGCGGATGGCGATGAACTCCATCTCCGGCGTGATGATGCCTTTGCGTGCGTAGTGCATCTGGCTGACATTCATCCCCGCCTTGGCGCGGCGCGGGGTGCGGGCGAGATCGGGGAAACGCATCGCGGTGAGCGCAGGGTTCGCGGCCTGCTGGCGGCCGTATTCCGAGCTCAGGTCGGTCAGCACCTCGGTGTCGCCGCGCGCCTCGATCCAGCGGGTGCGCAGCGCAGGCAGGCCGCGGCGAATGTCGATCTTCGCCGCCGGGTCGGAGTAGGGGCCCGAACAGTCGTAGACGAAAATCGGCGGATTGGGCTCCGAGCGGGCCGGGGCGCCGTCCGGCCCGGGCTCGCCGCCATACATCAAGGGCGTGTCGGCCTGGCTGATCTCGCGCATCGGCACGCGGATGTCGGGCTGGCTGCCCTCGACATAGATCTTGCGCGAATTGGGCAGCGGCTGCACCGCGGCCTCGTCGACGTGCGCGGCGGCGGCGGTAAATTGGGCGGCTTGGTTGGGTATGGCGGCGTTCATGGTGGCGCTCCGGAAATCAGGAGGCGTCGGAAACGCCCCGCTGGTATAAAGTCTGGAGGCTGTCGAACAGCCTCGCTGGAATAAACGGAGGCCGGGTACGGCCTCCCTACGGCGGTTTCAACCGCATCAGGTTCAAAGGGTATGTCTCACTCCAGCCTGTCAAGCAACAGGCCGGAGACCCCTGGCAAGCGGCCAAAGTTAGCCGAAATGTGAAATAATTGCAAGACAAGACCACATCTAACTTATTGATATTCAAGGGTACCGCATGGACATCGAGCAGGCGCGCTACAACATGGTGGAGCAGCAAATCCGCCCCTGGGAAGTCCTGAATCAGGACGTGCTGGATCTGCTGCTCAAGGTGCGCCGCGAAGACTTCGTGCCGCCAGCGCACCAGGCGCTGGCCTTCGTCGACATGGAAATCCCGCTCGGCCACGGCCAGGCGATGTGGACGCCCAAACTGGAAGCGCGGGTGCTGCAGGAACTCGACATTCGCCCCGGCGACCGCGTGCTGGAAATCGGCACCGGCAGCGGCTACCTCACCGCACTGCTGGCCTCCCGGGCCGCCGGCGTGGTGTCGGTGGACATCATTCCCGAGTTCACTGCCGACGCGACGCGCAAGCTGCGCGCGCACGGCTTCGACAACGTGACGCTGCACACCGCCGACGCCGCCCGCGACTGGCCCGAGGCGGCCGGCTTCGATGCGATCGTGCTGACCGGCTCGACCCCGCTGCTATCGGAGGCGTTTCTTCAGCGCCTCAACGTCGGCGGCCGGCTGTTCGCCATCACGGGCGAAGCGCCGGTGATGCATGCGCAACTGATCACCCGCACCGCACCCGGCGCCACCCGCAGCGTGACCTTGTTTGAAACCTGCGTGGCGCCGCTGGTGAATGCGCCGCAACCCGCCGCATTCGTGTTCTGAATGACAGAGCCTATTCCAGCAGGAATCATGCCCCACGTTGAGACCAGGATCGGATGGATGCAAGGCACAGTGCGCCGGCAAGGGTCATTCCCTTGCCATGCGCTGCAACGCCGCAGACGCCGATCCTGGTCTCAACCCGGAGGGCCACCTGCCTGCGGGCGCATGGCCGTGTTGCGGCTCGCTCATTTGAAGCGACCAAACTTCGCTCCCCGCGCCTCTTGTGCCCAAGCCGCAAGGCTGTCGGGTATGCCCTGCATCCCGCAGGCAGGCGGCGCGGGGCATGATTCCTGCTGGAGTAGGCTCTAATGCGCCAGTTCCGCCCCGCCGAACTCGCCGCCCATATCGAAACCGGGCACACCCCTGTGCTGCTCGACGTGCGCGAACCGTGGGAATGGACGCTGTGCCGCCTGCCCGGCGCCGTCCTGATTCCGATGCACGAGCTGCCCGCACGCGTGGCGGAATTGAACAAGCAGGCGGAAACGGTGGTCATCTGCCATCATGGCGTGCGCAGTTTCCATGCGGCGCGATATCTTGAAACCGTAGGGTTCGACGACGTCATCAACCTGTCCGGCGGCGTCGCCGCCTGGGCCGACGAAGTCGACCCGGCCATGCCGCGCTACTGACCCAAATTTCAAGGACTGGATTCACCATGCAACTCAAGCCGCTTTTTATCGCACTGACGCTGGCACTGGCGCCCGCTGCCCACGCAACGAACCTGGTCGATGTTTTCCGCGACGCGCAGGCCTACGATGCGCAGTATGCCGCCGCCCGCGCCGCCCGCGAAGCCGGCCAGGAAAAGGCGGTGCAGGGCCGCGCCGGCCTGCTGCCCAACGTCAATCTGGGCGGCAACGTGCGCTACAACAGCCTCGAATCCAGCCTGCCCGACGGCGACGCCGATTACGATTCCAACAGCCTCGCGCTGACCGCCGCGCAGCCCGTCTACCGCAAGCAGAATCAGGTGCAGTACGCGCAGGCCAAGGAACAGGTGAAGATCGCCGACATGCAGCTCAAAGTCGCCGAGCAGGACCTGATCCTGCGGGTCGCGCAAGCCTATTTCGACGTGCTGGAGTCGCAGGACAACATCGCCTTCATCGATGCGCAAAAATCCGCCATCACCGAACAGCTGGCTTTTGCCAAACGCAACTTCGAGGTCGGCACCGCCACCATCACCGACACCCATGAAGCGCAAGCGCGTTTCGACCTCGCCGTCGCGCAGGAAATCGCCGAGCAGAACAGCCTCAACATCCGCCTGCGTGCGCTGGAAAAACTCATTGGCAAGCCGCCCGGCACGCTCGACACGCTGACCGACCCGGCACTGCTGAAAGGCGGACCTGGCAGCATCGACGAATGGGCCGCGCGCGCCGTTGAAGGCAACCTGCAGGCCGAAATCCAGCGCATCGCCAAGACCATCGCCGACCAGGAAGTCGAGCGCAACCGCGCCGGCCACCATCCCACGCTGGATGCCGTCGCCAGCTACGCCATCAACAACGGTCAGAACTTTGGCCCTCAGCAGGTCGATACCCGGGTCGCCAGCGTCGGGCTGGAACTCAACCTGCCGATCTACCAGGGCGGGCTGACCAGTTCGCGCGTGCGCGAAGCCGTCGCCAACCAGGAAAAGGCGCGCCAGGATGTCGAAGTGGCCACCCGCGAAGCCGGCCTGCAAGCCCGCCAGGCCTGGCTCAACGTCAACAGCGGCGTCGCCCGCGTGCGGGCGCTGGAGCAGGCGCTGGTCTCGACCAAAGCGCAACTCGATTCCACCAAGCTCGGTCTGGAGGTCGGCGTGCGCACCAACCTCGACGTGCTCGATGCCGAGCAGCAGGTGCTGTCCGCCCAACGCGACCTGGCCGGCGCACGCTACGCGTCCCTGCTGTCGGGCCTGTCGCTCAAGGCCGCCGTCGGCACCCTCAGCCCGGCCGATCTGGCCGAGATCGACCAGTACCTGCGTCCGCCAGCGGCGGTGCAATAAGCGCCGCCACCCGCGCCGCCGCGCCGCGATGGCGCGTGGCAAAGCTCAGCCCGGCCTCGCCCATGCGGGCGCGCGTCGGCGCATCGCTCAGCAGTTTCAACACGTTTTCCATCAGCCCATCCGCGTCGTCCACCCGTAGCGCAGCGCCGGCCTCGATCGCCAACCGCGTCGCCTCCTCGAAGTTGAAGGTGTGCGGCCCCACCAGCACCGGTCGCCCCACGCTTGCCGCCTCGATCAGGTTCTGCCCGCCCAGCGGCGCAAGGCTGCCGCCGACGAAGGCCAGGTCGCACGCCGCGTAATACGCGAACAGTTCGCCCAGGCTGTCGCCCAGCAGCACCCGCGTCTGCGGGTCGAGTTCCCCATCCAGCGTGCTGCGGCGCTGATGCGCCAATCCTTCTGCCTCGATCAGCCCCGCCACTTCATCGAAACGCTGCGGATGGCGCGGCACCAGCACCAGCAACACATCGGTCGGCGCGGTCTTGGCAAAGGCGTGCAGCAATAGCGCCTCCTCGCCCTCGCGCGTACTCGCCGCCAGCAGAACCGGGCGCTGCCCCCATCTGGCTTTCCAGGCCGCGCCGCGTTCGAGCAGTTCGGGTGGCGGCGCGATGTCGAACTTGAGGTTGCCGGCGACGTGGACTGAAGCTGCGCCCAGTTTTTCCAGCCGCGCGGCATCGGCCTCGGTCTGCGCGGCAACCACATCCACCCGCGCAAGACACGCCCGCGTCAACGCCGGCAGCCGCGCATAGCCGCGTGCCGAGCGTTCCGACAGCCGTGCATTCGCCAGCACCAGGGGCACCCCCGCCCGCGCCGCGGCATGGATCAGATTGGGCCACAGCTCGGTTTCCATCAGGATGCCGACGCGCGGCCGCACGCGGCGCATGAAGCGGCGCATTGAACCGGCGTAGTCGTAGGGCAGATAGACGATGCGCGCGAAGCCGCCATAGAGCGCTTCGGCGGTGGCGCGCCCGGTCGGCGTCATGCAGGTGAACAGCACGGGGACATCCGGATGCGCGGCGCGCAGCGCATTGACCAGCGGCTGCGCCGCGCGCATCTCGCCGACCGACACCGCATGGATCCACAGCGCGCCGGTCACCGGCGCGGGCCCGAGCGCCAGCCGCTCATTCCAGTGCTGCCAATAGCCGCGCTCGCGCCTGCCGCGCCACAGTAGACGCAGCGGAATCAGCGGCACCGCCAGCAGCAGGGCCAGCCGGTAGAGCGTCCAGTCGAGAATCAGGCGCAGTTTGGGCATCGGCGGATTGTAAGGGAGGGGCGGTGCTTGTACCCCCGTTGGGGGCATAAATGCCCAAGCCAAAGGCGGTCGGGTGCCTGTGGCAAGTCGAAGACCATCGGCTGCCGGGTGCTAGAATCGACGCCACTTCGGAGGCCAAACAATGAAAATCCTGCTCACCGGCGCGGCCGGTTTTAGTTCCGGCCATTCGCTTCGCTCACTTAACTTGCGCATGGCGCAAGTTAGCCTTCTCTGAAACCGGCGGAGACATTCATGAAAGTTCTTCTTACAGGTTCCGCCGGTTTTATCGGCATGCACGTCGCGCAAATCCTGTTGAAGCGCGGCGACGAAGTGGTCGGCATCGACAACCTCAACGACTACTACGACCCGGCGCTCAAGCTCGCGCGGCTGGAACAGCTCAAGCCCTACCCCAACTTCCGCTTCCTCAAGGACGACATCTCCGACCGCATGATGATGGAGGACCTGTTCGAGAAGGGCCACTTCGACGCCGTCATCAACCTCGCCGCGCAGGCCGGCGTGCGCTACTCGCTGAAGAATCCGCACGCCTACGTGCAGTCGAACATCGTCGGCTTCGCCAACCTGCTCGAAGGCTGCCGCCACCACGGCGTCAAGCACTTCGTCTACGCCAGCTCGTCTTCCGTGTACGGCGCCAACACCAGGATTCCGTTTTCCACCCACGACCCGGTCAACCACCCGGTCAGCCTGTACGCCGCCAGCAAGAAGGCCAACGAGCTGATGGCGCACACCTACTCGCACCTCTACGGCCTGCCCACCACCGGCCTGCGCTACTTCACCGTCTACGGCCCGTGGGGCCGGCCCGACATGTCGCCGTGGCTGTTCACCAGCGCCATCCTCGAAGGCCGCACCATCGACGTCTTCAACCACGGCGACATGATGCGCGACTTCACCTACATCGACGACATCGCCGACGGCACCGTCAAGGTGCTCGACCGCATCCCGCAGCCCAACCCCGACTTCGACCACAACAACCCCGACCCGGCATCGAGCCACGCGCCCTACCGCCTCTACAACATCGGCAACCACACCCCGGTGCAGCTGATGGACTTCATCGGAACCATCGAAGCCGCGCTCGGCCAGACCGCGAAAAAGAACTTCCTGCCGATGCAGGACGGCGACGTGCAGGCGACTTATGCGGATATCGATGAACTGGTTCGCGACACCGGCTTCAAGCCGGCGACGACGCTGGAATATGGGATCGGGAAGTGGGTGGAGTGGTATCGGGGGTATACATCCCGGAACGCAGGGTGATAATCGTGCAGATGTCGAGGTAAGCCATGCCGACAATCAGTCAGTTTTTTGGCATCGTGATTCAAATGTTCTGGCGAGAACACGCGCCCCCGCATTTTCATGCGATGTATGCGGAACATGAAGCCTTGATTGTTATTCGAACCCTTGAGGTAATCGGCGGCAGCCTGCCCCGGCGTGCGCTCAGTCTTACCATTGAATGGGCGATCGAACATCGTGAAGAACTGATGGAGGACTGGAATCTATGTCAATCCAAACAACACCCGAAGCAGATCAAGCCGCTGGAGTAATCCCCGCCGCGCCTTGGCGGGTAAAAGCCCTGTCTGTGTTGCCGGACTATCGTTTGTCAATCACGTTTATGGACGGCACAAACGGCATCGCGGATTTTTCATCCGTTCTGACTGCCAGGGAGTGCGGAATCTTCGAAGCACTCAAGGACAAGGCTTGTTTCGACCAAGCGCGCCTCGATTTGGGCGTTGTGACCTGGCCGAATGGGGCGGATATTGATCCAGCCTGGATGCATGAACAAATCAAGGTGAATAAATCGTGGTCTGTCCCCTTTTAATTCCCGCAGACATCGACGAGCTGGTTCGCGATACGGGATTCAAGCCGGTGACGACACTGGAGTATGGGATAGGGAAATGGGGGGAGTGGTATCTGGGATATAAATCCGGGAGCATGGGAAGGTAATCGTGTCTGCTCCTTTCGTTCATGCTCTCGCAGTTGAAAGGCTTGTTTAATGTTCAATGTCTTAATCGACTCCAGCGTTTGGCTTGACCTTGCCGAGGATCAGAAGCAGACGCGCCTGCTTTCTGTGATTGAGGATTTGATTAAGGATGGACTCCTGAACCTCATCGTACCCAGCACTGTGATCATCGAATTCCGAAAAAACCGGAACCGGGTCGCCAAGGCGAGCGCGAAGAGCCTATCGACCCATTTCCAACTGGTGAAGGATGCGATTCGAAAGGCTGACGGCGATTCCAAGCGGAAGGACTTGGTTTTGTCTCATCTTTCAGATGTGGACCACCGCATTCCTATCGTGGGTGGAGCGGCCGAGGTCACTCTTGAGCGGATCGACAAAATCCTCGCTGCCGCAACCGTCATCAAGGAAAGTGATGCCATCAAGGTTCGAGCCGCCGATCGTGCGCTGCACCGCAAGGCTCCGTGTCACCACGAGAACAAGAATTCGATGGCTGACGCCATGTTGATCGAGACATATTTTGAATGCGTTCGTGCAGCGTCAGGGAGGCAGCGGTTTGCCTTTGTTACGCATAACAAGCACGATTTTAGTTTAATGAACGGCAATCAGAAGCTGCCTCATGCAGACCTCGCAGCTTCGTTCTCGCGCATCAAGTCGATGTATTTCATCAACCTAGCAGAATGCCTACGCAGGATTGACTCAATGAGGGTGACGCATCTCATGTGGGAACAGGAATGGTCGCAGGAGCCCCGCGGTTTGACGGAAATGCTCAAGGCGATGGACACCCTGACCCAACAGATTTGGTACAACCGGCACATGAACCGGGCCTACCTTATTGAGAAAGGAAAGATTAAGGTCGTCGATCGAGCGACCTGGGAGAAAGGCAAGCGAGACAACCAGCATGAGATCATTGACGAGATTTGGAAGGGCGCACACAAGGCTGCGCGCGCCACCGAAAAACGGCTCGGCAAGGACAATGTTGGGCCATGGACAGATTTTGAGTGGGGCATGCTGAACGGCAAGCTGTCCGCGCTCCGATGGATGCTTGGTGAAGACTGGGACGAGCTTTACACCTAACGCGCAGGCCTCTGGGCTAGGTCTTGCCTTTCCTTTTTCCCCCCGCACCGCGGAGACACGATTTCCTCGGCATCATTAATTAAATAGACCATCCCCGCCAGCACAACGCTTTCATGCGCGCGCAGTAGCCGACCAGATTGACGAGCGCCTTGCCATGCGCCTGGAGTGGATTGCCGTGGGGCTGATCCAGGATGTTGGCAAGAAAAGCATACAGGCTCATGTCCAGGCTGCGTGGCTCCGCGCCAAGAAAATAGGGTTTGTCGCCCAGCAGGCCTGCCAGGGCATCCAGAACCGCCTTGCCCCTGGCGTAGGCACCCTGCGGATCTGCGCGGGTAAGCCCTCTCTGGCCCATCTGCCGCAGCAACATCTGGCGCAACAGGAACAGCACCGGACCACGCATGCCAAAGTGCAGGTATTTCACCAGATCCGGCCTAAATACCGCCCAGCCGGCAGGATCGCCCCAGCGCATGTAGGTGACCTGCCAATAGAGCTGTTCCTCCACCAGTTCGCGCACGAAAAAAGCTGTCGCCCGCTCGGCCTCGCTCAGGCCGGCGTCCAGGTGCACCGGTTCCCGCCTCTCGAAATGGTCGATGATGGCCTCGGAATCGGTAATGCTGCGGCCATCCTCCACGATGAAGGGGATCTTGCCGGTCGGCGACTTGCGTGGCCCGCTAGGCACCACCTGGTAGGGAATGCCGCGAAACCGCAAATAGGTTTCCACCTTCATGCAGAACGGACTGGCATTGGGCAAGCCCCAGAAAGGGCGGAACTGGTGTAGATCAATCATCGGCATGGTTCTTTGTACGGGGTGGGCGATTGAGGTTTCATGGCGTCATCGAGAAAAACAACGACGTCGCCGATCTGGCGCTCCAGATCTTCGTAACGGTCATGGCTCCCCTTCACCAGAAGCAATCTGTCCTTCCGGTTGCATCGGGCGTGCAATGCGTGTGCTTCCGCTACGGGAACCATCGCGTCCCCGATGCCGTGAACCAGCAGCACCGGGCAGCGTATGCGCCCAATGGTGTTGAGTGGCGCGATATCGTCGAAACGATAACCGATCACGTGCTGGACGTAACGCAGGATATACCAGCCGAAAGGGAGATAAGGCACGTGCCGGGTGGCCAGCAGGCGTCGCATGGCCGTCTCGGGATGCGCAAAGGCGGCGATGCTGACCACGGCCGCCAGATCGCTCCGGCGCGAGGCGGCAAGCATGGCGGCGGCCGCTCCCACGGAATGGCCGACCACCCCGACCCGTCCGGGATCCACGCCCGGCTGGCATTTGAGCCAGTCCACCGCATGCTCGATATCCTCGGCGAAACGGGGCATGGAGGAAAAGGTATCCGGGTCGCTTCGCCCATGGCTGCGCGCATCGAAAAGCAGCAGCGCGTAACCGGCACGATGCAGTGGCCCGGCAAGGGAAAGCATCGTCCCTGCATTGCCTCCCCATCCGTGTATTACTGCCAGCGCGGGCGACGCTCCCGGCGCGGGTGCCGGAATAAGCCAGGCGGAAATCCGTTTTCCGTTGGCGGTTGGGATTCGCGTTTCCGAATAGGTCAGCCCCATCGTGCCCGGCGTGGACCGCCCCACCACTTTCGGCGCACGCAGGCTCCAGCGAACCAGTGCGTTGAAAGCCGCGACAGCCAGCCCGAAGCCGGCCACCAGCAGCAAAAAAGTCACGGTGCCGGGCATTTCATTGAAAATGGCCATGATCTGCATGGCATGGGCATTGCGCAGCTTTACTACGCAGCTTTCAAGTCAAGCAAGGCTTCCGGATGCGCAATCGCAACACGAAGCAGCGTTTGCGCCGCACCCGTGGGTTTGCGGCGGCCTTGCTCCCAGTCTTGAAGGGTGCGGGTAGACACGCCCATCAGGTTGGCCAGCTCGGCTTGCGACATCCCAAGCCGGCTTCGCGCCTCGGCGATGGGCGACAGGGCAACCTGGGTTTTCCGGGCACCTTTGCCCGTCTTCATCTGGCGGACGGAGTTCAGTAAATCCTTCTGGAACTGTTCCATTTCCTTATCCATGATCAATGGCCTCTCGCAGTTGTTTCAAAAATGACACGGGCAGGTTGTCGAATTTGGCTTTCACGTACACCATCAACAACCACCTCGCCGCTCTCCAGGCGATTGAAATAAATGACCCGCGCGCCGCCGCGTTGACCTTACGGCACCCGCCTGAACCCGGAATGACATCGCCCGCATCCGGGTTGGCCGCCAGCCAGTCGATGAATGCGACCCGCTCGAATCCGTCCAGACCTGGGCTGCCGCACGCACGAAAATATCCGTTTCGATGACGGTGTACATTGGACAAGGATACGGCAGTGCCGTATTGTACGGCAATATCGAAAAACAATCGCCCCTGGGCAGCAACGTCCACGCTGCCCGCCGCCACCCCGATCCCCGCACAGATGAACAACTCCACCGTCAAAACCTACCTGCCCTGGGTCGTGGCCGTGGCGCTGTTCATGGAGGGGCTCGATACCACCATCGTCAACACGGCGGTGCCGGCGATCGCGGAGGGTCTGCAGGTGACGCCGCTGAGCCTGAAGGCGGTGGTGACCAGCTATATCCTGAGCCTGGCGGTGTGCATTCCGGTGAGCGGCTGGATGGCGGACCGGTTCGGCACGCGCCGCGTGTTCAGCATCGCGGTCACGATCTTCACCCTGGCCTCGATTCTGTGCGGCCTGGCGCAGAACGCGCCGATGCTGGTGGCGGGGCGCATTCTGCAGGGGGTGGGCGCGGCGATGATGATGCCGGTGGGGCGGCTGGCGATCATCCGCACTTTTACCGGGGCGATCCCCGGCGCCCGCTGGATGTCGTCGGCCTGGTGCTGTTCGGCAGCGGCGCGGCTTTGCTTTCCTGGCTGCTGGAAATCTTCGGCGAGCATCAGATCGACGCGACCTCGGCAGCCCTGCTGCTGTTGCTGAGCCTCAGCCTGCTGGCTGCGTACTTCCTGCATGCCCGCGAGACGGCCCATCCACTGCTCCGCCTGGCGCTGTTCCGGGTGCGCACGTTTCGCATCGCGGTGATGGGCGGCTTCATCACGCGTCTGGGGATGGGTGGCATGCCTTTTCTGCTGCCGCTGCTCTACCAGCTCGGGCTCGGCATGCCCGCCTGGCAGTCGGGCCTGCTGATGATGCCTGCCGCGGCGGCCGCCATGTTCATGAAGTTCATCTCTTCGCGGGTGCTGGCGCAGTTCGGCTACCGGCGCATCCTGATCGTGAATACGGTGATGATCGGGGTTGTCGTGTGCCTATTTTCGCTGGTGATCCCGGCGACCCCGATTGGGCTGATCGTGCTGCTGGGGCTGGCGATGGGCTTCTTCAATTCGCTGCAATACACCAGCATGAATTCGATGGCCTTTGCCGACATCGATGCGCCCGATTCGAGCATGGCCAGCACCATTTCCAGTTCGATGCAGCAGATGTCGATGAGCTTCGGGCTGGCCTGCGGGTCGCTGGTCGCCGGCTGGTATCTGGGCGACCTGCCGCAAACCGACCGCGTGGCGGTGACGAGCGCGCTGCACTACGCCTTTCTGACCCTGGGCGGGCTGACGATGCTGTCGTCGCTGTCGTTCTGGTCGCTGCGCCCCGGGGACGGGGAAAGCGTCAGCCGGGGGAGGGTGCCTGAGGCGGGGTAGACGCGAATACGGGGTAAGGCCATGAAGCCTTGATTTTTGGCAACCGCGCCAACGTCGGCGCCGCCCAAGGCAAGACGATCAAAGCGTATGTCGCATTTCGACGACACACACAACCCGTCCTAACTTTCTGTTTTATCGGATCATTTCTCAAGGCAGCCGGACTGGGCGTCGCCGTCAAGCGACATTTGGCGCGGTCCGCTGCCCCGACCCGCTCCGGACAAATTGCTTATCTGCCTGTTTACTAAAGGGATTTTTCTGTTGGCCCGGGTATTGCAGAGCGGGCCGTGTTGCGGCCATTTATGGCCGCAACCGCGCGATGGCGTTTCTGCAACCCAGCTCACCGAGAGAGTCCATTCCCATGCTCAAGAACTTTATGCACCCCGGCAACGTAAAAACCGATTCGAACAGGAGCAGCCCTACGGCGAGCCATTCGACGCACGAATCCGCCAAGCGAGCCGAGCCCGCCAAGCCGGTCGATGCCCCAAAGGCAGAGGCCTATCCGGAAGCCACAAAGAACGCGCCGAGCGAAGCCGGCAACAAGCTCATCGTTGGACCGAACATCAAGTTGAAGGGCTCTGAAATCACCGACTGCGAGATCCTGGTGGTGGAAGGCCGCGTGGAAGCGTCGATGAATAGCCGCGACATTCGCATCGCCGAAGGCGGCGTGTTCTCGGGCAAGGCCGAAATCGACGTGGCGGAAGTGCGCGGCACCTTCGAAGGCGAGCTGACCGCGCGCAAGCGGCTGGTGATCTACGCCACCGGCAGGGTCTCCGGGACGATCCGCTACGGCGCACTGATGGTCGAGGAAGGCGGCACCCTGAGCGGCGACGTGGCGACGCTTTCAGCAGGCGCACGCCTGACCAAGGTACCGGAAACGCCCGCGCAGGCGGCTGAACCGGTTCAAGAAAAGACAGCCGAACTGGAACAGATCCAGTTCGGCTCCACCCTGGCCCGAAGCCAGGGGGGAAAACGTCAGGGCTGATCGCGGCCTGAATGGGGACTGTCTGCGATAAACGACAGCCCCGCCGACGCGGCCATACCGGATTCAGATCAGGCGTTACACCGCGCCAGCTTGTGCGCCTGGTCAACGCGTTCCCAGCTGAAGTCCGGCTCGGCCCGCCCAAAATGCCCATACGCGGCCGTCTGCCGATAGATGGGGCGGCGCAGGTCGAGGCTGTCGATGATGCCGCGCGGGGTCAGCTTGAAGGTGCTGCGCACCATCGCTTCCAGCTTTTCATCCGGCACGGTCCCGGTGCCGTAGGTTTCGATCAGCAGGGAAACCGGCTCGGCCACGCCGATGGCATACGCCAGCTGAACCAGGCAGCGTTTTGCATAGCCCGCTGCGACAAGATTTTTGGCGATGTAGCGCGCCATATACGCCGCCGAGCGATCGACCTTGGTCGGATCCTTTCCTGAAAACGCGCCGCCTCCATGCGGGCAGGACCCGCCATAGGTGTCGACGATGATCTTGCGGCCGGTGAGGCCGGTGTCGCCGTTGGGGCCGCCGATTTCGAAGGGGCCGGCTGGATTGACCCACAGCTTGAAGGTCGGGGTGCGCAACGCCATCGGCACCAGGGGGTCGATGATTTCGCGCGTGATTTCCTGCGTGACCCAGGCGGGGTCGAGATCGCGCTCGATCTGCGTGGAGATGATGACGTTTTCGATACCGGCGACCTGGTGGCCTTCGTAGGCGACGGTGACCTGGCTTTTGGCGTCGGGGCGCAGCCAGGGCAGGGCGCCGGATTTGCGCAGTTCAGCCTGTTTTTGCACCAGACGATGCGCCAGCCAGACCGGGTAGGGCATCAGGTCGGGAGTTTCGTCGCAGGCATAGCCGAACATCAGCCCCTGGTCGCCGGCACCGATGTCGCCGCCGGCCAGGGTGATGCCTTTGTGAATCTGGATCGACTGGTGGTTGAAGCGCACCTGCACTTCGCAGGTGTTGGGGTCGATTCCGGTTTCGGTATCGCGGTAGCCGATGTCGCGCAGCACCTGACGGGCGATCGCCTCGGCGCGGTCTCGAATCTCGTCGAACAACGCCTTGCGGACGGTTTTGAACTCGCCGGCAATCACCACCAGGTTATCGGCCACGAAGGTTTCGCAGGCCACCTTGGCCGCGGGTTCTTCGGCAATGAAAGCATCCAGGATGGCGTCCGAAATCTGGTCGGCGATCTTGTCCGGGTGGCCTTCGGACACGGATTCGGAGGTAAACAAATGGCGGCGGGGATTCATGGTGCGTTTCCTGAGTGGCGGGGTGCGTTGATGGATTAAAGGTTTCGTGCCGCGAGCCGCCAGAGCGACGTCACTTCGGCCGCACGCGCGGCGTGGAGCGGATCGGTGGCATCCGAGGCGCGGGGATGCGTGGGTTTGGCGTCCATTCGCCCCACCACGTTCAAACCCGCAGCGTCGAACGCCGCCAGCAAGGCCTCGCGCGAACGCAGCCCCAGATGCTCGGCCAGGTCGGACAGGATCAGCCAGCCTTCGCCGCCCGGTTCCAGGTGCGCCGCCAGCCCGTTCAAGAAGCCCAGCAGCATGCGGCTATCCGGGTCGTAGATCGCGCGTTCGATCGGCGAGTTGGCGCGCGCGGGCAGCCACGGCGGATTACAGACGATGAGCGGCGCGCGCCCTTGCGGAAACAGATCGGCCTCGACAACTTCCACCCGCCCCGCAAGGCCGAGCCGGGCGATGTTCTGGCGTGCGCACGCCAGGGCGCGCGAGTCCTGGTCGGTGGCGATGACGTGCTTGACCCCTCTCTTGGCAAGCACGGCAGCGAGTACGCCGGTTCCCGTGCCGATGTCGAAGGCCAGCTTCGATGACGGCAGCGGCGCCTCGGCCACCAGCCCCACGTACTCGCCGCGCACCGGCGAAAACACGCCGTAGTGCGGGTGGATACGGTCGCCGAGCGCCGGGACTTCGACGCCGTTTTTGCGCCACTCGTGGGCGCCGATCACGCCGAGCAACTCGCGCAGCGAGACCACCGAGGGCGCCTCGCCCGCACCATAGGCTTCGGCACAGGCCTCTTTCACATTCGGCGCACGGCGCAAGGGGATGCTGAAGTCCGCCTCCAGCGGCACGAGCAGCATGCCCAGGGTGCGGGCACGCTGCGACTGGGCCTGGCGATGAAAGTTGAAGGCTTCGATCGGCGACGCTGCGGCTTTGCGCGATTTACGGTCGATGCGGCGCGCGATGGCCTGCAGCAATTGGCGCGCGTTCTGAAAGTCGCCGCGCCACAGCAGCGCGGTGCCCTCGCTCGCCAGACGATAGGCCGCATCGGCCGTGATGCGGTCGTCCGCGACCATCACGCGCTTGGGCGCTGGCGCGCCGCTCTCGGCGCGCCAGCGGGCGGACCGGGGCTCGTCTGCTTCAGTCCAGTTCACTTCAGAAACCATCATGTCAGGCACGGCGGGGATACCACGAATAGGGATGGGAGGCGCCTGGCGTCTGGTTCAAACAGACTTCAGGCAAGGAGAAGTGTTTACGGCGTTTCGTCGGGCGGACGCGTCATCAGAGCTTCGCGCTGCGCCCGCCGTCCACCGCCAGGATCTGCCCCGTCACGAAGTAGGTGTCCATCGCGAAGAAGCGCACCGCCAGCGCGATGTCGTGGGGATCGCCGGCGCGCTTCAGCATGGTGTGCGAGATGATGCGCTGGCGCGAGACTTCATCGAAATTCGCGTCGCCTTCGGGCCACATGATCGGCCCCGGGGCGATGCCGTTGACGCGCACTTCGGGCGCCAGTTCGCGCGCCAGCGATTTGGTGAGCCCCACCAGGCCGGCCTTGGCGACGGAATAGACGACGTAGCTTTTCATCGGCCGCTCGGCGTGGATGTCGGTGATGTTGATGATACAGCCGTGGCGCTTCTTGAGTTCGGGGGCGGCGGCCTGCGACAGGAACATGGGCGCCTTGAGATTGGTGCCCATGAGGTCGGTCCAGTCCTTTTCGGTGATGTCGCCGACCGGGGTGGGGTAGAAGCTCGACGCATTGTTGAGCAGGACGTCGAGGCCGCCGAAGGTGGCGACGGTCTGGTGGACCAGGCTGGGCAGGCCGCCGGTGTCGTGCAGGTCGGCCTGGATCAGCGCCACCGAATCGGGGCGGATGGCATTCAGTTCATCCTGCAAGGCGCGCGCCTCGGCCACCGAGCTGCGGTAATGGATCATCAGGTTGGCACCGGCCGCGTGCAACAGGCGCGCCGACGCCGCGCCCACCCGCTTGGCCCCGCCGGTAATCAATACGACTTTGCCTTGCATCGGGATTCGCCCTTATAGTCACTCGATTCTGGATTATCCAGCCATTCCGCATTATCCCTGAACTGCCCGACCCATGCTGCCCGCCCCCACCCCTGATGCCCTTGCCCACAGCCAGCGCGTCGCCGCGCATCTGCGCACGCTGATCGACGCGGCGGGCGGCTGGATTCCGTTCTCGCGTTACATGGACGCGGCGCTCTATGCGCCCGGCCTCGGCTACTATGCCGCCGGCGCGATGAAGTTCGGTGCGACGGGCGACTTCGTCACCGCCCCGGAGATGACGCCGCTGTTCGGCCGCACCCTGGCGCACGCGATCGCGCCGGTGCTGGCCGAGCGCTCTATCGGGAACAAGCCCGGCGGCGAGGTGCTGGAACTCGGCGCCGGCAGCGGGCGGTTGGCGGCGGATCTGCTGGGCGAGCTGGAACGGCTCGATGCGCTGCCCGCACGCTATTCGATTCTGGAAGTGAGCGCCGACCTGCGTCAGCGCCAACAGGAAGTCCTTGCGCGCAACTTGCCGCAGCTTGCCGGCCGGGTGCACTGGCTGGACGCGCTGCCCGCGCATTTCAACGGCGTCATCCTTGGCAACGAGGTGCTCGACGCGCTGCCTGCGGAGCTGGTGCACTGGACGGAAAACGGCCCGCTTTCACGTGGCGTGATCGTGAAAGGCGGGGCCTTCGCCTGGCAGGACCGCCCCATCGCCGACTCCCTGCTGCGCGCCCGCACAAATGCGCTGGATCTCGCGCCCGGCTATGTCTCCGAAATCAACCTGGCAGCCGATGCGCTGATCGCCTCGCTCGCGCAATGCCTGGATCGCGGCGTGATCCTGATGATCGACTACGGCTTCGGGCAGAGCGAGTACTACCACCCGCAGCGCCACATGGGCACGCTGCGCGCGCATTACCGCCACCACGCGCTGGACGATCCGTTCTACCTGCCGGGCTTGTGCGACCTCACCGCGCATGTCGACTTCAGCGCGGTGGCGCGGGCGGGAACGGCGGCCGGACTGGAGCTTGCAGGCTATACCAGCCAGGCGGGTTTTCTGCTGAACAGCGGGCTGACCGAACTGCTGATGCAGACGCCGCCCAGCGACGCGGCGGCGTACCTGCCGCAGGCCAATGCGATGCAGCGGCTGGTGTCGCCCGCCGAGATGGGCGAGCTGTTCAAGGTGATCGCATTGAGCAAGGGCGGCATCGCACCGCTGGCCGGCTTCGCGCGCGGCGACCGCCGGCACAGCCTGTAGCCTTCCAAGGCGCGATTTTCGTGCCGTAGCGTTAAGTAGGGTGCACTCCGTTCACCGATGGATGCCTGAAGGTGCACGGAGTGCACCCTACCACCCTGCCCAGCTACGCAAATAAAAGGTCTGTCGTACCCCGCAGCCCTTGGGGCCTCCGCACTGACAAGGCTTACACCAACGGCAGCTGCGCGTTCTCTTCCTGAGGCAAGCGGGTGACGCGCACGGCGTGCATGCGGCGGCTGTCGGCGCGCAAGATGCTGAACAGGAAGCCGTCGAACTGGACCGACTCGCCGCGCTTGGGCAGGTGGCCGAAGCGCGAGACGACCAGCCCGCCGACGGTGTCGAATTCCTCATCGGAGAAATGCGCGCCGAGGGTCTGGTTGAAGTCGTCGATTTCGGTGCCGGCCTTGACGCGGTACACGCCTTCATTTTCGCGGATGATGTTGTCCTCGGTTTCGTCGAAGTCGTATTCGTCCTCGATGTCGCCGACGATCTGCTCCAGCACGTCCTCGATGGTGACGATGCCCGCGACGCCGCCGTATTCGTCGACGACGATCGCGATGTGGTTGCGGTTGGAGCGGAACTCCTTCAGCAACACGTTGAGCCGCTTCGATTCGGGAATGAAAACCGCCGGGCGCAGCATGCCGCGGATGTCGCTGTCGGATTCGGCGTAGTGCCGCAGCAGGTCCTTCGCCAGCAGAATCCCGATGACGTCGTCGCGGTCCTTGTCGATGACCGGAAAGCGCGAGTGCGCGGTTTCGATGACATGCGGGATGAAGACTTCGGGCGCATCGTTGATGTCGATGACGTCCATCTGCGCGCGCGGGATCATGATCTCGCCGACGCGCATTTCGGACACCTGCAGCACGCCCTCGATCATCGCCAGGGCATCGGCATCCATCAGACTGTTTTCGTAAGCGCCGTGCAGCAATTCGATCAACTGTTCACGGTCTTCAGGTTCGCGCATCAGCCAGTGGGAGATGCGCTCGAGCAAGCTCGGTTTGGGGCTACTACTGTCGGACTCCATGGGGGGTAATGGTCAGGAAGAATAGGGATTGGGGATGTGAAACTGCTTCAGTATAGCGATTTCGCGCGATTCCATGATTTCGGCCTCTGCCGGGTCGATATGGTCGTAGCCCTGCAGGTGCAGCACGCCGTGGATGGTCATATGGGCGTAATGATGCTTCGCCGGCTTGCCCTGTTCGCGCGCCTCGCGCTCGACCACCGGCGCGCAGATCACGACGTCGCCGCCCAAAATGCCGCGTCCCGACGCATCGTGGCCGATTTCTCCGTATTCGAAGGTCAGCACGTTGGGCACGTAGGTCTTGTCGCGGTAGTCCTGGTTGAGCGCCTGCGCTTCCTCGGCGTCGACGATGCGCACGCTGATCTCGGCGGGATGCTCCAGCGCGGCGGCGACCCAGCGCCGGACCTGCGCGCGGCCGGGAAGCGCGTCCGCGTCGCTCGCGAACTGCACCGACAGGCTGAATTCAGGCGCCACGTTTTTCGTTTTCCGCGCGACGCGCGGCATAGGCATCGACGATGCGGCCGACCAGCGGATGGCGCACCACGTCTTCGGACAGGAAGTGGGTGAAGGCGATCCCGCGCACGTCGCCCAGCACCTCGGCGGCGTCCATCAGGCCGGATTTGATGTGCTTGGGCAGGTCGATCTGCGTCGGGTCGCCGGTGACCACCGCGCGCGCGCCAAAACCAATTCGCGTCAGGAACATCTGCATCTGCTCGGCCGTGGTGTTCTGCGCCTCGTCGAGAATGATGAAGGCGTGGTTGAGCGTGCGCCCGCGCATGAAGGCGAGCGGCGCCACCTCGATGGCGTGGCGCTCGATCAGCCGCGTGACCTTGTCGAAGCCCATCAGGTCGTACAGCGCGTCGTACAGCGGGCGCAGGTAGGGGTCGACCTTCTGCGTGAGATCGCCCGGCAGGAAGCCGAGCCGCTCGCCGGCCTCCACCGCCGGGCGCGTCAGCACCAGGCGCTTGACCTGCTCGCGCTCCAGCGCGTCGACCGCGCAGGCGACGGCCAGATAGGTCTTGCCGGTGCCGGCCGGACCGACACCGAAGGTGATGTCGTGGCTCCGGATCTGCTCGATGTAATCGCCCTGGCGCGGGGTACGCGCACGCAGGTCGGCGCGGCGGGTGCGCAGCGCCGGACCTTCGTCGTCGGCGTGGCCGCGGGTGATTTCGACCAGGCCGAGCTGGATGTCGTCGAGGGAGAGCGTGTCGTGCGCACGGTTGTAGAAATGCTCGATTGCGGTTGCACCTTTTTCGGCCTGCGCGGCGTCGCCGCTGACGCGGAAACTGGCGCCGCGGCGGCCGATGGTGACGTCGAACGCCGCTTCGATCTGCCGCAGGTTCTCGTCCATCGGGCCGCACAGGTTGGCCAGGCGCCGGTTGTCTTCCGGGGCCAGGCGCAGTTCAACGATATCGGTTTTCAAGCGGTTTCGCTTTCGGTGATGGCGACTTCGCCGCGCAAGCTGTGCGGCAAAGCCTGGGTGATGGTGACGTCGACGAAGCGGCCGATCAGGCGCGGCTGGCCGGCAAAGTTGACGATGCGGTTGTTGTCGGTGCGGCCGGCGAGTTCTTCCGCATTTTTGCGAGCGTGGCCTTCGACCAGCACGCGTTGCACGGTGCCGACCATGGCCTGGTTCACCTTCTGCGCCTGCGCCTCGATCTGCGCCTGCAGCCGCATCAGCCGCTGCGTTTTCAGCGCGACCGCCACGTCGTCCGGGTAGTCCGACGCCGGGGTGCCGGGGCGCTTGCTGTAGATGAAGGAGAAGCTGGCGTCGAAGTCGAGTTCCTGGATCAGCGCCATCGTCGCCTCGAAATCGGCCTCGGTCTCGCCCGGAAAGCCGACGATGAAGTCCGACGACAGGCACAGGTCGGGGCGCTGTTCGCGCAACTTTCTGACGATGGATTTGAATTCGAGCACGCTGTGGCCGCGCTTCATCGCCGCCAGGATGCGGTCGGAGCCGGACTGCACCGGCAGATGCAGATGCGACACCAGCTTCGGCAGCCTGCCGTAGGCCTCGATCAGCCGCTGCGTCATTTCGCGCGGGTGGCTGGTGGTGTAGCGGATGCGTTCGATGCCGGGAATCTCGTGCACCATCTCCAGCAGGAACGCGAGGTCGGCGGTGCCGCCCTCTTCCAGCGCGCCCTGGTAGGCGTTGACGTTCTGCCCCAGCAGGGTGACTTCCTTCACCCCGCGTCCGGCAAGGTCGGCCACTTCGGCGATGACGTCGTCGAACGGGCGCGAGACTTCCTCGCCGCGCGTGTAGGGCACGACGCAAAAGGTGCAATATTTGGAGCAGCCTTCCATGATCGACACGAAGGCCGACGCGCCTTCGACCCGCGCAGGCGGCAGGTGGTCGAACTTCTCGATTTCGGGAAAGCTGATGTCGACCTGCGAGCGGCCGGTCGCGCGGCGTTGGGCGATCAGCTCGGGCAGGCGGTGCAGCGTCTGCGGACCGAACACCACGTCGACAAAGGGCGCGCGCGCCACGATCGCCGCGCCTTCCTGGCTCGCCACGCAGCCGCCGACGCCGATGATGAGCTTGGGATTGGCCTGCTTGAGATGGCGCACCCGGCCGAGTTCGTGGAACACCTTTTCCTGCGCCTTCTCGCGCACCGAGCAGGTGTTGAACAGGATCACGTCGGCATCTTCCGGCGTGTCGGTCGGGGTCAGGCCTTCGGACAGATTGAGCACGTCGGCCATCTTGTCCGAGTCGTACTCGTTCATCTGACAGCCGAAGGTTTTGATGTAGATTTTTTTCATGAGGGGCGCCGGGACAGTAAATAGACTGAGGGCTGGGATTTCGCCGCTGCTTTTGATTCAAGCGGGCGACGAAAAGGGATCTGGTGGTGATGAGTGGACTTGAACCACCGACCCCCGGATTATGAATCCGATGCTCTAACCGACTGAGCTACATCACCTTGGGGACTGCGTCTGCGGCGGAACAGGACCGCCGAAAAGGCGCGAATTTTAGCCGATTGCGGGGCGCGCTGTCAAAGCGGCCCGCGCCCGTCATGGCGACGCCCAAACCAGGCGAGATTACTGCGGCCGCAGCCTGGCCAGTTCGTCGAGCAGGCTGATCAGCAGTTCGCGCCCCAGCGGCCCCATGCCGGCGACCAGCTGGTCGGTGTCGCGCTCGCCGTTGACGAGTCGGCGCATCCGCCCGCCCAGCAAGGCCATGTCGCCGCCCGCCTTCAGCATCTGCTCGGCCATGTTGGCGAGCACTAACATCGCCTGCGCGTCGCCCCGCGCCGAAGCGTCGATCAGCGCGGCCAGCCCGGGGGCGGCGCTGCTGCCATCCGCCTGGGCGTTCAGCGGCGGCAGGGTGGCGGGGTTGTCGAGGCCGCGCAGGATGGCATCGAGCAGGATGCTGTCTTCCTCGTCCAGCCCGAGTTTGATCGAGGGGTCGCGGCGGCCGTTGACGACGTGGCGCAGCGCGCCGACCAGACGCGGCCAGCCGGCCTGCTCGGCGGCATCGAGCTGCTTCATCAGGTCGGGCAGCTGGCTGCGGTCGCGCAGCGCATTGACGGCGGCATGGATGAAGGCTGCGTGAACGTGCAGGACTTGTTCGACGGCGGAAGGGAGTTGGGCCATGGCGGGGGTCAGGGGTCAGGGGTCAGGGGTCAGGGGTCAGAGGTCAGAGGTCAGAGGTCAGAGGTCAGGCAAATTGTCGGGCGCTTGGGCGGGGTTGGCAACCGCGGGGCGGGTCGGCACGTTTTCGATTTGCCAGTGCGCGACCACCCATGTCAGCAGTTCTTCCGCACCGGCGCCGACCAGATCGGCCGGCGGCGCATGGCCGAGTGCGGCGAGCGCCTGCGTTAGCGCGGCGCGGCGCCCGGTCTCGGGCAAGGCGGGGGCGAGCGTCTGCTTGGACAGCTTTTGCCCGGCGGCGTTGGTGATGAGCGGCACATGGGCGTAGACCGGGATTGGCAGGCCCAGCAGGGTTTGCAGATGAATCTGGCGCGGGGTGTTCCACAACAGGTCGGCGCCGCGCACGACGTGGGTGATGCCCTGGAACGCGTCGTCGACCACCACCGCCAGCTGATAGGCAAACAGGCCGTCGGCGCGCTTGACGATGAAGTCGCCGACCTCATGGGCCAGGTTTTGCTGCAGGTCGCCGTGGATGCGGTCGTGGAAACGGACATTCAGATCCGGCACGCGCACGCGCCAGGCACGGGCGATGGCGCCGGCCGGCAAACGATTGCGGCAGGTGCCGGGATAAATGATCTCGCCCTCGTGGTTGCGCGGCGCCAGCGCGAGCTGGCTGCGGGTACAGGCGCAGGGGTAGGCCGCGCCGCTTTCTTTCAAAGCGTCCAGCGCCGCGGCATAGGCGTCGTCGCGCTGCGACTGCACCAGCACCGCGCCGTCCCAGGCGAGGCCATAGGCTTCCAGCTGGCGCAGGATGATGTCGGCCGCACCGGGTTCGCAGCGCGGCCGGTCGAGGTCTTCCATGCGCACGAGCCAGCGCCCGCCCGCCGCGCGGGCGTCGAGCCAACCCGCTACGGCGGCGACGAGCGAGCCGAAGTGCAGTGGACCGGTAGGGGACGGCGCAAAGCGCCCTATATAGGGTACGGCGTTCACCCGGCAATTATGCCGCGCAGGGGCCGCTTGATGGCGCTGCGCTTAGAGATCGATACCGGGCTGCGCCTTGACCCCGGCGCGGAATGCGTGCTTCTCGTCGGCGATGACCGACACCGTATCGGCCAGCTCGATCAGCGCATCCGGCGTGGCGCGCCCGGTGACGATCACGTGCTGCATCGGCGGCCGCTGCGCCAGCGCGTCCAGCACGGCGTCGCTGTCGAGGTAGCCGTAGCTCAGCAGATAGGTCAACTCGTCCAGCACCACCAGCTGGTACGCCGGATCGGCGAGCATGCGCGCGGCAATCGCCCAGCCGCGCTGCGCGGTGGCGACGTCCTGCTCGCGGTTCTGCGTGTCCCAGGTGAAGCCGTCGCCGGTGACATGCCACTCGACGCCGGGCTGCCTGCCAAGAAAAGCCTCCTCGCCGGTGTCGGTGCGGCTCTTGATGAACTGCACCACGCCGACTTTCATGCCGTGGCCGAGCGCGCGCGCCACCGTGCCGAAGGCCGAGGTGCTCTTGCCCTTGCCGTTGCCGGTGATGACGAGGAGCAGCCCGCGCTCGTCGGCAGCGGCGGCGATCGCGGCGTCGATCAGCGCCTTCTTGCGCGCCATGCGTGCAGCGTGGCGCGCCTCTTTGGATTGATCGTGGGGGGCTTTGTGATCCGGGGTTTCCGTGTTCATGTGCGACTCGTCCTGAAATGCGGAATGATTTTCCGGACCCGGCTGGCTCCGCGCGCAACCGGGCGGACACCCCTGTTGCACGCTTGCGGGAAAAGCCTTACTTCGGCGCGTACGCTAACTCGATGAAGGCAGCGCGACCCTGCGTGTTGTAACCGTGCACCAGCGCGTAATCCTTGTCCAGCAGATTGACCAGTTTGCCACTGAGTTTCCAGTCGCGCACCGGTTTCCAGCCCAGGTTCAGGTTGAGCACGGCATAGCCGGGCACCTCGACACGGGAAAAGGTCGTGGCATGGACGTCGGGATGCGGCCCCGAAGCCAGCACTTCAGCGCGCCAGTCGAATGCGCCAGCCTGCCGACCCAACGACAGGCTGCCAAACTGTTCGGCACGACGCAACAAGCCGAGGCCAGTCGTTTTGTCTTCGGGATTCTGGATGGTCAGTGCACTGCGCACATCCAGCCCGACAAGCTTCCCGCTCCACGAGAGCTCGACACCACGATTTTCCGCCCGGTCGACGTTGGTCGCGGTCCAGGTTGGTGGGACAAAGTTGATGAGGTCGTGGGTGCGGCTGATGAATGCGGTGGCACGCGCAAGACCGTAGACGCCGCTGTAGGTCAGGCCGAGTTCCGCACTCTTTGCGCGCTCCGGATCGAGCGCGGGATTGCTGCCGTACGGTCCATAGAGCTCGTTGAACGTGGGTGCGCGGAATGCGTTCGACACGCTTGCCTGCAGGCGCAGTGCCGGGGTCAGCCGATAGCCATACCCCAGCAGGCCGGTGGTGGCGCCGCCAAAATCACTGTAGTCGTCGTGCCGCACGTTCAGTTGCAGGTCATGTGCACCGATGGCTGTCGTGTAGCCCGCGGTGAGGCTGGACACCCTCCGCGCATCGTCGCTGTAGGCGGCATCGGTATCGAGCTGCTGCCACAATCCCTCCACCCCCAGGCGGACAAGGCCCTGCCCCACGTTCAGCGCGTTGTTCCAGCCAAGCTGGCGATTGCGGGTTTTGAAGCGATCGGTCGCGAGGCCGTTCAGGTCTGAGCGCAAGTCATCCGTTCCGTGCGAGAGCTGTACGCGGCTGTGCCAGCTCTGCGTGATCTGGTTCTCGCTAAATACGCTCAGCGAAGTCAGCGTCTGATCACTGTGATTCTGGTAGGCACCGTCGTATTCGATATCGCCGCGCGACCGGAAAGCGGTCAGGCCGATCTCATGCCCGGCCTGGATGCGGTGCGACAGCGCCAGATTCAGCGTGGTGTTGCGGTAACCGTCGTCATCGATATCTTCGGGGGCGAACGTATACGGCGTCGGGACGAACTCGTTGCGCACGCTGGAAAATCCGTCTGTTCGGGTGCGTGCCGCGCCGAAGCGCACGCGGCTATCCCCCAGTTCGCCGCCGATGGACAGGGCGAGCTTGCGATAATTGTCTGGCCCCGCCGCCGCGCTGCCCGAGACCTTCATGTCGCCCTGGCCGCGCCGGGTGAAAATCTGCACCACCCCGCCGATCGCTTCGGAGCCGTACACGCTCGACACGTTGCCGCGCACGATTTCGATGCGCTCGATTTCGTCGAGCAGGATCTGGTCGATGGCCGTCGCGCCGGTGGTCACCGAGTTGACGCGCACGCCATCGATCAGCACCAGCACATGGTCGGATTCCGATCCGCGAATGCGGATCGCAGTTTGTGCGCCGAGGCCGCCGGTCGGGGCGATTTCCACCCCGGATTCCTGGCGCAGCAGGGTAGACAGATCGGAAGCAGTGGACGATTCGATGTCTGTTCGCGTGATGACGCTGGTGTGTTGTAGCGGGGCAGCCAGTTTTTGCGAAGCGCGCGTCGGCGTCACAACAATGGTTTCGCCGACAAATTCCGGCAGGGTTTCCGCATGGGCGGGCGAAATGAAAGCCGCGCCCAGGGCAAGCGCGAGAGGGATTTGACGCATGATGAGTTTCCAGTTTGGCCGCCCGCTTCCCCGCAGGCGCGTTGCACGATCCGCTGAATGACTTTCGTCGCCCAGGGCTCAGGCCGGTATCCGGGCTCGCGCTTGAAGTGCATCGCCTTCCCGGGCGAACCCAGTGACTGTGTGATGAACCGTTTAGCGCTTACCGTTGCGGGGGCAGCACAGGCATGGCAGCGAATCGCCGCGCACCTGTTTCCCGTTTATCCTCGGCGGCGGAAAGCCGCGTCGGCACCTGAAGCCGCGCATTATAACCACCGAATCGCCCGATTGACCGCCCGCGCATCGCCCCCTGCGGAAGGGTCGCTGCGCAGCAGCGGGGCACCTGCCGGCGTACCCCTTGCGGGTGCTATAGTCCCGCTCATGCATGCCGAACTCGATACCCTCGAAGCCAAGATCCGCCAGGTGGCCGAGCTGTGCCACACGCTGCGGCAGGACAACATCGCCCTGCGCCAGCAGGTGCTGACCGCGCAGCAGGACAACAAGCATCTGGCGACCCGACTGGAGGCCGCCAAGACGCGGCTGCAGGCGCTGCTCGACACCCTGCCGGAGGACGCCTGATGGCCGGCCCGCGCTCGATCGAAATCCACATCCTTGGCCGCGCCTACAAGGTGGCGTGCCCGCGCGAGGAGGAATCGGCGCTGATTGCGGCGGCCGATTATCTGGACGAGAAGATGCGCGAGATCCGCGAAAGCAGCAAGGTGATCGGTGCTGAGCGCATCGCCATCATGGCGGGACTCAATCTGGCGCACGAATTGCTGACCCAGGGCGGCGGCAGCCAGATCGAAGCAACACGTGCCCGGCTGACGCATTGCAACGCCCTGCTCGACACAGTGCTGGAAGATCAGGACAAACTCTTCTAAACTGGCGTTGTTCCCTGCGGTGTTCGAGGCTGGTTGCAATTTCTCTGAACCAATGCATACGTGCAAGGCTGCGATCTATTCCGATGCGGGTGTGCGCGTGACACGTTTCATGTGCCCAAAGCGTCTTTGAGCGCGGCCGTCTTGGACCCAGGTTCAAGAGTCTGCAGTCGGCACGGCACAGGCGGGGAACACTTCTCTTCATGGACAAATACACCCTCAGACGACAGCTCAAGGCTGCGCGCAACGCGTTCACGCCAGCCGAGCGCCGCAAGGCTGCGCGCGCCTCCCTGCGGCTGGCGCTGCGCCACGGGCTGCTGCTGCGCTCGCAACGGATCGGCTTTTATCTGCCGCAAGGCGGCGAATTCGACGTTCACCCCCTGCTCAACCAGGCCTTGTGGATGCACCGCGCGTGCTATCTGCCGATGCTGCCGCGGCGGGGGCGGGTGATGCAGTTCGGGCGGGTGGGGCGCAACACGCGGATGGCGCCTAACCGCTTTGGCATCCCCGAACCCATCGATGCAAAACCGCTGCGCGCACGCCAACTCGACCTGCTGCTGATGCCGCTGGTGGGGTTCGATCTCGAAGGCAACCGGCTCGGGATGGGCGGCGGTTTTTACGACGCGACGCTAGCCTTCATGCGGCACCGGCGCGTGTGGCGCAAGCCGCGCCTGGTGGGCGTTGCCTACGAATGCCAGCGGGTGGACACGTTGCCGCACGAGCCCTGGGACATGCCGCTCGACGCGGTGCTGACCGAGCGCCAGCTATACCGCTTCAACTCGAACCACCCCCGCCAAACCGCGATCGCCCGCACCGCGCAACCGTCCGCAATCGGCCCGGGGGCGGGCCCCCTACCCATCCTCTGAATTAGCCCGGCTGCTTCTCGCGATCGAGCTCGCCGCTCTTCAGCTTGTCCTGGTAGTCCGTCAGCATCGCGCGCACTTTGCCGCTCAGCAGATAGAGCCCCAGCAGGTTGGGGAAGGCCATCGCCAGCACCAAGAGGTCGGTGAAGTCGAGCATGTTGGCCGCGCTTGCCACCGACGCGACAACGATGAAAAGCAGGAACAGCACGCGGTACACCATCGAGGTTCGTTCGCCGAACAGGTAGGTCCAGCAGCGTTCGCCGTAGTAGGACCACGAGATCATGGTGCTGTAGGCGAATAGCACCACCGATACGGTGAGGATGATCGGGAACCAGTCCGACACGGTGGCGAATGCCACCGAGGTCAATGCCGCGCCCTTGCTTGCTTCGCGCAGCGCCAGGGTGGCCGGGTCGTTATAGACGCCGGTGATGACGATGACCAGCGCGGTCATGGTGCAGATGACGATGGTGTCGATGAAGGGTTCGTAGAGCGCGACCATGCCCTGGCGTATCGGGTATTTGACCGAGGCGGTCGAATGCACGATGGCCGCCGACCCCAGGCCGGCCTCGCTGGAAAATGCCGCGCGCTTGAACCCCTGCACCAGTGCGCCCACCATGCCGCCCACGACCGCGATCGGGGCGAATGCTTCGGTGAAAATCATGCTCAGCGCCTGCGGCACCTGCTCGACGTTGCTAAGGACGATCCACAAACAGGCGGAAAGATAAATCAGGATCATGGTCGGCACCACCGCCTCGGCAGTGTGCGCGATGCGGCGCAGGCCGCCGATGATGACCACGCCGACCGCCAGCCCCATGATCAGGCCATAGGCGATCGGCGCGTCATGAAAGAAGGGCAACACTTCCTGCACCGCACCGAGCGACTGGCTGACCTGGAACGCGCTGCCGGCGCCGAACGAACCGAGCACGGTGAAGACGGCGAACATGCCGGCCAGGGTCTTGCCGGTGCGCGGCAGCTTGAATTCGGCGAAGCCCCGCGACAGGTATTCCATCGGGCCGCCCATGATGCGTCCGTCCGGACGGATCTCGCGGTAGCGCTGCGCCAGCGTGGCTTCGGTGAACTTGGTGGTCATGCCCAGAAAGCCCGCGACGATCATCCAGAACGTCGCCCCGGGCCCGCCGATGGAAATTGCGATCGCCACCCCGGCGATGTTGCCGAGCCCCACCGTGGCCGATAGCGCGGTGGTCAGCGCCTGGAAGGAGCTGACTTCGCCCTTGTCGTCGGCGGTGCGGTATTTGCCGCGCAGCACGGAAAACGCGTGGCCCATCATGCGCAAGTTGACGAAGCTGAAGCGGAAGGTGAGATAGACCGCGCCGACGATCAGCCAGGCGACGATGAAGGGCATCACCGCCTCGCCGGGAAAGACATCGAAGAAAATGACGCTTGCGAGATAGGCGTTGAGGGTGCCGAAGAAGGCATCGATCCGGCCGGGTTCGGCCGCCTGCGCAATCTGCGGAAATAGCCCTGCGGCCGCGATGAAGAAATAAGGACGAATCGCCACCTGTGCTCCCCTAAATTGTTATTGCCCGCAACAATAACAAATTTGCGGCAGAAACACGCCTTCCACAATGACAAAGGCCGACACGGGGTCGGCCTTTGCGGGATGCTTCAGTCCGATTACTTCAGGCTCAACACCCAGTCGACAATCTTGGACACGTCTTCGGCTTTGACAGCCGGGTTCGGCGGCATGGGAATCTCGCCCCACACGCCCTTGCCGCCGGCTTTCACCTTGGCCGCCAGCCGGTCGTGCGCACCTTTATCGCCGGCATATTTCTTGGCCACTTCCTTGAAGGCGGGGCCCACGATTTTCTTGTCGACGCCGTGGCAGGACAAGCAGGCGTTCTTCTGCGCCAGCGCCTGGTTGGCGGAAGCTGCGCCGGACAACAGCAGCGCAGCTGCCGCTGCGGTCATCATCAATTTCATCATCATTACAGTCTCCGTAGAAGTCGGGGTAGAAGTCGGCTTGGGCGTGCATTACATCATCACGCCTGCAATATTAAGGGAAAACCTCCCCGGCGCAAGGTGTGGGGATGGTTATTTGCTACCAATCGTGCACGACATTTTATTCGTGTTCGATCAGCCCACGGTAGGCATGCCAGCTGGCGTGTCCAAGCCAGGGGAAAATCACGGCCATGGCAATGAAATTGGTCGCCACGCCGACCGCGGTCAGGCCGGCGATCAGCACGCCCCACAGCAGCAGCACCGGAAAGTTATGCCGGGTGGCCATGAAGCTGGTCACCAGCGCCGTGGCGAAATCGACCTCGCGGTGCAGCATCATCGGCAGCGACACCACTGAAAGGCTGAACATCATCAGGGCCAGCACGCCGCCAAACGCCAGGTAGGCCAGCATGAACTCGGTGTGCTGCTGCAGTGCGCGCAAGCTCAGCAGCTCGGCCAGGCCGCCGATGCCCGAACCGCCAAGGAACAAGCCGACCAGGATCGCCGACAGGCGCTCCCAGGAAATCAGCACGAACACCAGCATCACTGCAAACAATCCGAACGCGGCGGGATTGGCGCGCCACGACAGCAGCGGGGCCAGCAGATTGTGCGGCTTGAGGTTTTGCTCCAGGCGGTGGCTCAGGCTGTAGAACACTGTGGCCAGCACCGGCGCGACGAACAGGAAGCCCGAGATCAGCGCCATCGCCAAGTGCGGCTTGTCCCGCGCACCATGCACCAGGCCGTAGCCGAGCAGGGCGAAAACGACGCCGTAGAACAGGCTCAGGGACCACACCCTGGCCATATCGCGCGCACCGGCGCGCAGCCACTGAAAGGGCTGTTCGAAGCCCACCCGGCGGATGCCCGGCAGGCCCATGTGAGCGGCCTTTGGATGAAAAACTGCGGGTTCGGTGTGTGTGCCCATGAGGACTCCCGATGACGGACAGGCTACCCATTTGATAGCAGGCGCCGCCGCGGGTTCCAAATCGCAAACCCTGATCAACGCGACGCGACAGCGCCACCCTGGCAGGGCGCCCTGCGCACATACAGCGCGGCGCGCCCTACAGCGACTCCAGCACGGACAGATCGGTGACCGGCGGCTGGCACGCGGTGCCACTGCACACCCAGGCGGTCGGCTGGTCCGCTTCCGGCTTCGCAAGCGCGGCAGGCAGGCTCAATCCGTTGGGCAAAACCAGCACCAGATCGCGCGCACCGAGCTTCGGGTTCAGCGCCGCCGCCCACTTGCGCAGCGCCGCCGGCGGGCCGCGCAGCAGGATCAGCCGCGGCGGCGCCAGCGTCTCGTCGAGCACGGCAAGCAGCGTGGGGTAGGCGATCGGCTGCTGGGTCAGTTGCCCCTGAAACAGGCGCAGGCAGCGCGCGCTGGCGTCAAGGTAGCGCGTCTCGCCCAGCAGGTGGCCCAGCCGCTGCAGGGCGAATGCCGCCACGCCGTTGCCGGATGGGGTGGCGTTGTCGTAGCCGGGCTTGGGGCGGGTGATGAGGGCTTCGTGGTCGTGGCTGGTGAAGAAGAAGCCACCCGCGGCCGTATCCTCGAAATGCGCCAGCAGCACGTCGGCGAGCTCGCGCGCCCACGCCATGTCGGCCTCGCGGTAGCCGGCCTGCATCGCTTCCAGCAACGCATCAAGCAAAAACGCATAGTCGTCGAGATAGGCATTGAGGCGTGCTTCGCCGTGCTTGAAGCTGGCCAGCAGACGGCCGCCGCGCCACAGATTCCGCTGCAGGAAATCGAGCGCGGCGTGCGCCTCGGCGACCCAGCCGGGGCGGTTCATCACCCGCCCGGCGTGCGCCAGGCCGCCGATCATCAGCGCGTTCCAGCTGGTGAGCTGCTTGTCGTCGCGCCCCGGGCGCACCCGGGTTTTGCGCGCGGCGAAGAGCATCTGGCGCGCGCTTTTCAGCCGCGCCGTCGCCACGCTTTCGCTCAGCCCCAATTCGGCTGCGACCTCATCCAATGGGCGGGCAAGGATGGGGTTCCAGCTCGCGTTCTCGAAATTCGGCGGCGCATCGAAGCCGAACACCGGCGCGGCCACCGCGTATTCCTCGGCGGAGAGCAGCGCGCGCACCTGGTCCGGCGTCCACACGTAGAACTTGCCTTCATGGCCCTCGCTGTCGGCGTCGAGCGCGGAATAGAAGCCGCCATCCGGCGCGCGCATCTCACGCAGCAGCCAGTCGACGATGCCCTCGGCGGTGTCGGCGAACAGCGGCTCGCCGGTCAGCGCCCAGGCGTCGGCGTACAGATGCAGCAGCGGGCCGTTGTCGTAGAGCATTTTCTCGAAGTGTGGGATCGCCCACTGTTCATCGACCGAATAGCGGCAGAAGCCGCCGCCGAGCTGGTCGACGACCCCGCCGGACGCCATTTTGCGCAGGGAGACCAGCGCCATCTCGCGCGCCTGCGCATTGCCTTGCTGGGCCTGGCGCAGCAGGAAGAACAGCTCGCCCGGACGCGGGAACTTGGGCGCGCGCGAAAAGCCGCCCCACACCGGGTCGAAGGCCTCGCCCAGATCGCGCACCGCCTGCGCCAGCGGCGCGGCGCCCAGGGCCTGCTGCACGCCCGGCGCGGGCTGCTGCTGCGCCAGCGCGGCGCGCACCGCCTCGTTCTGCGCCAACACCTCGCCGCGCCGCTCGTGCCAGGCGCGGCCGATGTTTTCCATCAGGTCGATAAAGCCCGGCAACTGGTAGCGCGGCGTCTTGGGGAAATAGGTGCCGGCGAAAAACGGCGTCTGGTCCGGCGTCAGAAACACCGTGAGTGGCCAGCCGCCGCCGCGCTGGGTCAAAAGCTGATGCGCGGATTGGTAGATCTGGTCGAGGTCTGGGCGCTCCTCGCGGTCGACCTTGATGTTGACGAACAGCCGGTTCATCACCGCCGCAACCTCGGCATCCTCGAAGCAGTCATGCGCCATCACGTGGCACCAGTGGCAGGCCGAATAGCCGATCGACAGCAGGATCGGCTTGCTCTCGCGGCGCGATTTTTCCAGCGCTTCTTCGCCCCAGGGGTACCAGTCGACCGGGTTGTCGGCGTGCTGCAGCAGATAGGGGCTGGGTTCGGCGGATAGACGATTCGGCATGATGGGTAGCGCCTGGCGGCTAATAGTTGATTAAATCAGTCAACAATTGTACGCTTGCCACACTCTCATACAACAGCAGGAGCGCACCATGTCCCAGGAATTATTCGCTGCCGCCCAGTCGGGCGATGCCGCTCAAGTCAAAAGCCTGCTCGAGGCCGGCACCGACCACGCTACCGCCGACGAAACCGGCGAGACCGCGCTGATGCATGCCGCCCGCGGCGGCCATATCGCGGCGGTGCAGGTGCTGATTGCAGCCGGCGCCGACGTCAACGCCAAATCGCCGCAGGGCTGGACCGCGCTCGCCAAGGCCGCCTACAACGGCGAAACCGAGCGCGGCTACGTCGAGGTGATCGAAGTGCTGCACGAGGCTGGCGCCACGCTCGACGAGCGCATCTTCTTCGGCATCACCCCGCTGATGCTGGCGGCCGGCGGCGGTGACGCCCCGGTGGTGGAATGGCTGATCAACAATGGTGCCGACGTGCTCGCCGTCAACGATGGTGGCCGCACCGCTCGCATGATGGCGAACGACAAGTTCTACATCGATGTGATCAACCTGCTAAACGAAGCCGAGCGCCAGCTGGGCGTGCAGGAAGACGGCTCGTGCTCGTCGACCAAGAGCGTGGTCAAGCCGCAGGTGGCCAATTTGATGAAGCCGACCACGCACTAATCGGGATGTAGGAGCGATCAGCGGCCCAGCCAGTCGATCAGTTCCTGCCACTGCTCCACGTCGCGCCCGGCGATATGAGGCGGCAGGTCGAACAGACTCTTGCCTTCGAACGCGGCGTTGACGTAGTGCTGGGTGTTGCGCAGCAATGCCAGCACCGGCAGATCCTGCTGTTGCATGAACTGCTCCAGCGTCACCCCGGCGCGGGTGCGTGGATCGACGCGCATTCCGACCACTCCGACGAAAGCATGCGCCTTGCGCACCGCCTTTTCGGCATGCAGCGCGGCCAGAAAGTCCTGGCTGGCGCGGATGTCGAACAGTGAGGGCGCGATCGGCACCACCACCTTGTGCGCGAGCTTCAGCGCGCGTTCGAGGCTCTTGCCATGCAGCCCGGCGGGCGAGTCGATCACCAGCCAGTCGCTGTCCTGTTTTTGCCCCTCGCGCAGCAACCCGATGTCCGGCAGCGCCATGTCGCGCATCGCCAGCCAGTGGGTAGCGGATTTCTGCCGGTCGAGGTCCAGCATCGCCACGCGCTCGCCCGTCGAGGCCAGATAACCGGCGAGATTGGTCGACAGCGTCGTCTTGCCGCTGCCGCCCTTGGGATTGGCCACCAGAATCACGCGCATGGTTGCTCCTTGTTGAAAAACGCTTATCCGCGAAGTACGCGAAGAGGCGCGAAGGAAAACCCAAAGATCCGCTTAGGGTATTGATGATCTTCTTCGCGTTCCTTCGCGTCCTTATATGCCCTTCGGGTATTCGCGGATAACAGGATTTAAAGCGCTTCCACGCTGTACGTCACCGCCAGCGTGTGCGTCTCGCCCGGCGCCACCGTGACGATGTTGTCCATCGCGTTGGCCGATTCGACGCAGACCATTTCGCGCCAGCCGGCACCGGACTTGCCTTTACCCAGGTCGCCCATCTTGTCGGCTTTTTCGGTCCACGGGGTCCACACGATGGTGGACAGCGAACCGCTCTTGGCGATGCGGATGCGGCGCTTGAGGCCGGCGTCCTCGATTACGCAGTCGGCGGACGTGTCGACGTAGACACGGTCGACTTCACCGCCGAAGGCAATGTCGCCGCGCTGTTGCTTGCGCGCGAAGTTGTCGACCTTGTCGTGGTAGTCGCTGCCTTCGAGGCCGCAGACCTTCACCGCACCGATGTCACTGATGTGCAGATAGGTATGCAGCGCCTCGCCGATCTGCACCGGCGCATCGCCCAGATTGGTGGTGGCCAGCTGCATCTCGAGCTTGTCGCCGACCACCACGGTGAGCGTCAGCCGCGTCGGGTGCGGCCACTGCGCACGGGTCTGCTCGCTTTCGACCAGCTGCAGCGTGATCTCGGTCTTGGCGTCGTTGCGGCGGCGCGTGCCGACGACTTCCCAGGGAACGGTGCGGGCGAAGCCGTGCGCGGGGTAGCCCGTCTCGGAGGCGTGCGCGCCAAACCACGGCCAGCACACCGGCGCGCCGCCGCGAATGGACTTGCCCGGCGCGAAGGAGGCGGCGTCGGACAGCCACACCACCGGTTCCTGCTGCGACTTGGGGCGGAAACTCACCACGTGCGCGCCCTGCAGACAGATCGTCGCGCGGCCGCCGTGGTTGTCGATGTCGACATAAGTGAGGCCGCCGGCGCCGGTGCGAAAGCCCACCTCGCCGGGGATGGCGAAGCGCGCCAGCGGGTCGGCGTGCGCCTGCGCTTCGGTCGGATGCTCGACCTGCGACACATCGCGCACCGCGCCGAACGCGGCCGACGTCGTCATCGCGGCGTAGGCGCGCAACGCGGCTGACACCTCGCGCACGCGATTGACCGGCTTCCACGCCTGCGCGCCTTTCGTGTCCATCGCGGCGCGGCGGCGACCGAGTTCGGCGTCGCTCACCGCAACGTTGATGCTGCGCCTAGGGATGTCGATCTCGATCGTGTCGCCTTCCTCGACCAGGCCGATGGTGCCGCCTTCGGCCGCTTCCGGCGAAGCGTGGCCGATGCTCAAACCCGAGGTGCCGCCGGAGAAGCGGCCGTCGGTCACCAGCGCGCAGGCCTTGCCCAGGCCCTTCGACTTGATGTAGCTGGTCGGGTACAGCATTTCCTGCATGCCGGGGCCGCCACGCGGGCCTTCGTAGCGGATCACCACCACGTCGCCGGCAACGATCCTGTCGCCGAGGATGGCTTCGACCGCGGCGTCCTGCGATTCGAACACACGCGCAGGTCCCGAGAATTTGAGGATGTGTTCGTCGACGCCGGCGGTCTTGACGATGCAGCCGTCCTCGGCAAGGTTGCCGTACAACACCGCCAGCCCGCCATCCTTCGAGTAGGCATGCTCAATGTCGTGGATGCAGCCGTTGACGCGGTCGTCGTCCAGCTTGGCAAAGCGGCGGTCCTGCGAGAACGCGGTCTGCGTCGGCACGCCGCCGGGTGCGGCGCGGAAATAATCCTTCACGTCCTTGTTGGTGGTGCGACGGATGTCGTAGGTGTCGATCTGTTCGCCCAGCGTCTTCGTCAGCACGGTCGGCACGTCGCGGTGGATCAGGCCACCGCGATCGAGCTCGCCGAGGATTGCCATCACGCCGCCGGCGCGGTGCACGTCTTCCATGTGGTAGATCTGGATCGACGGCGCCACCTTCGCCAGATGCGGCACGCGGCGGCTCATGCGGTCGATATCCTTCATCGTGAAATCGACCCCGGCCTCGTGCGCGGCGGCCAGCAGATGCAGCACGGTGTTGGTCGAGCCGCCCATCGCGATGTCGAGCGTGATGGCGTTCTCGAACGCGTCGAAGCTGGCGATCGCGCGCGGCAGCACGCTGGTGTCGCCGTCGTCGTAGTAGCGCCGCGCGTTCCGCACGATCAGGCGGCCGGCGGCGAGGAACAGGTTCCTGCGGTCGGCGTGGGTCGCCAGCAGCGAGCCGTTGCCGGGCAAGGAGAGCCCCAGCGCCTCGGTCAGGCAGTTCATCGAGTTGGCGGTGAACATGCCCGAGCACGAGCCGCAGGTCGGGCAGGCCGAGCGCTCCAGCTGGTCGACCTTCTCGTCGCTGAATTTGTCATCCGCCGCCGACACCATGGCGTCGACCAGGTCGAGCTTGATGACCTTGGATTCCCACACCACCTTGCCCGCTTCCATCGGCCCGCCGGAAACGAACACGGTCGGGATGTTGAGGCGCAGCGCGGCGTTCACCATTCCCGGCGTGATCTTGTCGCAGTTGGAAATGCACACCAGCGCGTCGGCGCAGTGCGCGTTGACCATGTACTCGACCGAGTCGGCGATGAGGTCGCGGCTCGGCAGCGAATACAGCATGCCGCCGTGCCCCATCGCGATGCCGTCGTCCACCGCGATGGTGTTGAATTCCTTCGCAACGCCGCCCGCCGCCTCGATCTCGCGCGCCACCAGCTGGCCCATGTCCTTCAGGTGCACATGGCCCGGAACGAACTGGGTGAACGAGTTGGCGATCGCGATGATCGGCTTGTTGAAGTCGCCATCCTTCATGCCGGTGGCGCGCCACAGCGCACGGGCTCCGGCCATGTTGCGGCCGCGGGTGGTGGTCCAAGAACGGTAGTCGGGCATGATGGTCACTCAGGCAATCTATAATCAGTCGGATATTTTACCTGCCCCGCCCCCACCCGGACACCTCATGCTCGTTCATCCGCAATTCGACCCCGTCGCCCTGCAGCTCGGCCCCGTCGCCATCCACTGGTACGGCCTCATGTACCTCATCGCCTTTCTGCAGGTCATCCTGCTCGGGCGCTGGTGCATCGCGCATCGGCCGTGGTCCGGCTGGACCGTGAACATGCTCGACGACGTGCTGTTCTACGGCGTGCTCGGCGTCATCCTCGGCGGGCGGCTGGGCTACGTGCTGTTCTACAAGCCGATGGAATACCTGGCCAACCCGCTCGACATCCTCAAGCTGTGGGAAGGCGGCATGAGCTTCCATGGCGGCTTTCTCGGCGTGATCATCGCAATGGCGCTGTTCGCAAAACGGCACAAGCTGCGCTGGCTGTCGGTGACCGACTTCATCGCCCCGCTGGTGCCGCTGGGGCTGGCCGCCGGGCGGCTCGGCAACTTCATCAACGGCGAGTTGTGGGGGCGCGCCACCGACCTGCCGTGGGGCATGGTGTTCCCGCAGGCAGGCGACGGCATTGCGCGCCACCCCTCGCAGCTCTACCAGTTCGCCGGCGAAGGCCTGCTGCTGTTCGCCGTCCTGTGGCTTTACTCCAGCAAGCCGCGCCCGGTCGGCGCCGTCTCCGGCGTCTTCCTCATCGGCTACGGGGCGTTCCGCTTCCTCGCCGAATTCGCCCGCGAACCCGACAGCTTCCTCGGCCTGCTGGGGATGGGGCTTTCCATGGGGCAATGGCTGTCGCTGCCGATGATCGTCGCCGGCGTCATCATGCTGCGCTGGGCGCAGCGCCAACCCACACCCGGCCGGGCATGATCGAGCAAACATGGCGGGTGCTCGGCTGGCTCGGCATCGTTCTCACCCTGGTGGTCTCGCTGATGCCGCCCGCGCTGGGCGACAGCAGCGGTCACGCCGACAAGATCGTGCACCTGGCGGGCTATGCCATGCTGACATTCTGGTGGGCGCAGCTCGTCATCCGGAGCCGCTGGAAACTCGCGATCGCCGTGGTGCTGTTCGGCATGGCCATCGAACTGCTGCAAGGCCTTACCCCCGAGCGCATGCCCGACCTGCTCGACGCCCTGGCCAACAGCGGCGGCGTCCTGCTCGGCTGGCTCGCCGCGCGTCTGCTGCCCAATCTGCCGCAACGCCTCGCCACACTTCCCGCACCGCAGCGCTAAAGCTATAATTCGCCACGTCGGGGGGGTAGCTCAGCTGGGAGAGCGCCGCGTTCGCAATGCGGAGGTCGGGAGTTCGATCCTCCTCCTCTCCACCAACAGACATTCCGGCAGGCTCCGAAGAAGTCCGAAAAACTAATAAAAACAAGGAATTTAGCCTAAATCAGTTCCGGGGAAGCGCAGTAACTTCCATTGCAATCCGGCGCTTTATGCAGTAACTTTCGCAGTAACAGCGTTTTTCCTGTTACTGCATACGGGGAGTTACTGCATGGCAAAGGAACCCATCAAATCGGACGCCAGCATCAAGGCGGCCAAACCCGAACCTACCCCCTACCGCCTTCCGGACGGCAGCGGGCTTTATCGTGGGCTTTATCTGCTGGTCCGCCCCGATGGCAAAAAATGGTGGCGGCTCGACTACACCCACGAAGGCAAAAGGAAAACGCTTTCCCTGGGGGTTTATCCCGAAACGGGGCTGGCCCTGGCGCGAAGGAACGCCGAAACGGCCCGCGGCCTGCTGGCGGAGGGAATCGACCCCAGCGAAGCCCGAAAGGCCAAAAAGGCCCACCAAGCGCAAGCCCACGAAACCGAACGCCGACTGGCCGATGGCGTCCCCCTTGTGGGCAGCTTCGAAGAAATCGCCCGCGAGTGGTTCCAAAAGTTTTCCACCGGCTGGGCGAAAAGCCATTCCGAAAAAATCAAAGGGCGGCTCGAACGATACGTTTTCCCTTGGCTGGGCGCCCGCCCAATTGCTGAAATCAAGGCCCCGGAACTGCTGGAAGTGTTGCGGCGCATCGAGGATCGCGGCGCCATCGAGACAGCCCACCGCGTTTCTCAAAACTGCGGGCAGGTTTTCCGCTATGCCATCGCCACCGGCCGGGCCGAACGCGACATATCCGCGGACCTGCGGGGCGCCCTCACGCCCTGGAAACCGAAACACTATGCGGCCATCACGGAACCCAAGGAAATCACCCCCCTACTGCGGGCAATCGACGGCTTTACCGGCACTTTTTCGGTTAAATGCGCCCTGCGGCTGGCGCCTATGCTGCTAGTCCGGCCCGGCGAATTGCGGCAAGCCGAATGGTCCGAAATCGACCTGGACGCGGGAACTTGGAATATCGCAGCGGAAAAAATGAAGATGAAGGCGGGCCACCTAGTCCCCCTTCCGGCCCAAGCCGTGGAAATCCTGCGGACGCTTCACCCCCTGACCGGCCGCGGGCGCTTTGTCTTCCCTGGCGTCCGGGACCATGAACACCCCATGAGTGAAAACACGGTAAACATGGCGCTTCGTCGGATGGGATACCCGCGGGAAGTGATGACCGGACATGGCTTTAGAGCGATGGCGCGGACCGTGTTGGATGAAGTCCTGGGCTTCCGTCCTGACCTAATCGAGCATCAACTAGCCCACGCCGTCCGGGACCCGCTGGGCCGTGCATACAACCGAACAAAGCACCTTCCCCAGCGGCGGGAAATGATGCAAGCCTGGGCGGACTACCTGGAAGCCCTCAAGGTTGAAAACGTGGTCCCATTCAAGGCTAAAACAGCATGAGTCCGGCCGCTTTTCCGGCTACCCTCCGTTTTAAAACCGGGAAAACCGGGAAACCGGGAAAACCTCATAACCACGCGGGTTTGCAGCCTCCCGGTTTTGAAAATCGGCGTTTTTCGAAACCGGGAAACCGGGAAAAGCGGACAATATCGGAACCCGCCGGAATCGTGCCCCCAAGCGGCCGGGAGGATTTGCCGCGGATTTTTGCGCGGAGGTTTCCCCCTGCCTGCCACCACCAAGCCGGCGAATTTTCCCGAAAGGATGTGACCCAATGACCCCGCGATGCCTGGCGCTACTGGGAAAACATCACCCCCACCGGAACCCGAAAAGGCGCTGGCCGGCGAATTGAAAGCCGCCCTGGCCGTGGCGGGGCACCCGGCCGGCCGGGCATGATCGAAGCCGGAAAGAATTGAAGCGGGCTGGCGTGGTGCGGTAACACCCCGCCAGCCCTGACCATAACCCCACCTGTTAGAGTGGTGACATCATGGCTACGGCAG
>JAIBEI010000024.1 GCA_019459055.1 Thiobacillus sp.
CCCGGCGACCCCAACAAGCTGCCCTTCGGCACCCACAGCAACAAGGTCCGCGCACCCATCGAAACCGAACAAGGCTTCCAGACCAGCCTGTTCAGTCCGCGCAAACTCCACGGCTGGCAGCCCTACACCCTCGCCGCCGCCGGCAGCCTCACCGGCATCAGCCTGCCCGCAAGTGCCGGCCCCACCCCCAGCGCCGCCGACCTGGCCGAGACCGAAGATGTCCAGCTCACCCCCGCCATCCGCGCCCAGGCCGCCGCGCTCAACAACAACCCCGTGCAGATCCACAACTGGGTGCGCAACAACATTGAATTCATCCCCAGCTACGGATCCATCCAGGGCGCAGACCTCACCCTGCAATCCAAACGCGGCAACGCCTTCGACACCGCCAGCCTAGAAATCGCCCTGTTGCGCGCCGCCGGCATTCCCGCGCGCTACGCCTACGGCACCGTGCAAATGCCCGCCGAGCAGGTCATGAACTGGGTCGGCGGCGTCACCAAACCCGAAGCCGCGCAAAGCCTCTTGGGACAGGGCGGCCATCGTTGTTGCCCTTGTCATAGCTGCGGCAATTGATGGATGGGATTTTAAATCCTATGGAAATGCGTTAGACGTTATTTCATTGTCTGCAGTGCTGCCAATATTGGGCTACTTCGGGATTGCTGGCGTAATTGCGGGTATTCTGATTCTTGTGGTTACAACTTATCTTAAGCTTTTTGCAGCAGTAGTGAGAGATGAGGGAATGGTATATGCATGAAAACCTTATACCTTACTTACTACTTCTTGCTGCGTTACTCACGTTTATTCGTGCCATGATGCTCAGTAAATACCGCAACGACATTAAGTCAGATGTATCGGGCTCGGCTATCGTAGCTCTTTTCGAGTTCAAGAAAAAACGTCCTGTCGCCGGCATCGTATTAATGGCCGCTTCCGTTTTGCAAGTTCTATGTCTCATTGCTTTGGCCGTCATTTTTTTATTTTACTTACCTTGATACAAGGAACAAAGGGGGACGCTACTATTTAGCTATCCACGACACCACCGTTTTCGCCATCCCTACGAGCAAGACAACGAACAAACAATAGGGGACGGGTACACAATATCCCATCAAAGAAATTTGCTTGGTTATTCAGCGCACCGAGCCGAAATTTAATGGCGATGTAGAGTGGAATCGGGACAGACATTGCATCAACAAATTTTCTAATGCAACAGCATATTAACAGGCTGCTGAAATACTGTTTTTGACCCCCACTTTTGGCAACGGGGTCTTGCAAAAACACATCTCCTGTCTAAGCTGAACCCATGTCACGCCCCCTAAGACTCGAACTCGCACGCGGCCTCGGCTTCTTTTCTACCGATCGCATCATGCAGGAATACAACGCCGACATCTGGAAGCTGAAATAGACACAATTGCCTTGCAGGTTCGCGGCAATGGAAAGCCTGAAGCGGTGTGCTCGCGGCACATCCGTTTGGCCGGGGGATGGCGGCCATCTGCGAGTGGAGCCCGATGGTTTACACTTCATCCTCGTCAGGCGCGGCATTCAATTTTTTTCCATTCCGGGAAAATTTCCACGCCGGGAAAATATTTGTCGCCTCCGTTTATCCGCCCGTTCCCCCCAATGTACTTAAGTTGCCGATTGAATGTTTGATGAGGAAATTGACCATGATCTCTGGAATGAAGACGATTGTTTTTTTCTTGCTAGGCGCCTTTGCACTGGTTTCTTCCGGGTCTGCGCTGGCCGCACTGACCACCGATGAACTGACCCGACTGAAGACCTCTGGTCTCGGTGAGGATGTCATCCTCTTCATGATTGAAAACGATTATGGCAACGTCGATCGGGTGGTGAGGCTCAAGGAGGCGGGTTTCGCCGACGGGACGATTTCATCGGTCATCAGGAGCGATCTCAAGGCGGGTGTTGAAGCAAAGCGGCCCGCGCTTCAGCCGCAGCAACCGGAGCAACCGGAGCAAGTCAAGCAGGGTAAGCCCGTAGCCGAGCCCGTGACCAAACCGATGGCCGAAGCGGCGGCCATCATGCAGACCTCGGCAAAGGTGACGATCGAGCAGTATTTGGCGCTTGGAGATCCGGTCGTTCAAAAAAGCCAGGACATCCCGGGCGCCACGATTTCGCTACTGCAGGGGCGGCGTTTGAAGATCGAATGGGACGGCAGCAAGCTGACCCAGACCGTGGGCAATCTCCTTCTCCGGGGCAAACCGTTTGCAAGCCCGTTCTATTGGGATTTGGACAAGAGCGATGGCGTGCACAGCGCAAATCCCAAGGACAACTCCTTCATCCTGCGGACGGGGCACTCGCATCAGGGCAGGCCCACGGCAGGCAAAACGCAGTACTGGGTCGTGCACGTGACTCCCGACAGCCCGGATTTGGAGAAGCGAATCCGGGAATTATTGTCTGAGTGAGCTGGCTGAATCAGGCATGAATGGAAAGTACGCTTTTGGGCAGTATTCCTTTTCTTCTGCTCAGTGGCCAATAGTCGATTCCAGATATCCATAAAAAAGGCCGGGTTCTCCCCGGCCTTTTGATTGGGTGGACGCAGGCTTACGCCGCCTGAACCGGAATTTCCTGACGGGTGTCCAGGATGCGATTGTCCGCGTCGACGTACACCAGTTCGGGCGCGTAGCGCACCAGTTCCAGTTCGTTGTAGACGGCGAAGGTGGCGATGATGACGAGGTCGCCCGGATTCGCCTTGTGCGCGGCGGCGCCGTTCACCGAGATGATGCCGGAATCGCGCGCCGCGCGAATGGCATAGGTGGTGAAGCGCTCGCCGTTGGTGACGTTGTAGATCTGGATCTGCTCGTATTCGTGGATGTTGGCCGCATCCAGCAGGGTTTCGTCGATCGCGCACGAGCCTTCGTAATGCAACTCGGAATGCGTGACGGTCGCCCGGTGAAGCTTGGACTTGAGCATCGTTCTTTGCATGACGGTGCCCTCACAAACAAAAAAGGGACATCCATTATAAAACCTCAGGGCGAATTGCCCAAGGTGCTCTCGATATTGTCGATCAGCCGGGTTTTTCCCAGCCAGGCCGCGCCCAGCACCACCAGCCGGGCGCTGCCGGGCGTGGGCGTCGTGAGCGTCGCGGCATCGCGCAGCGCGACATAATCGACCTGCCAGCCCGCCATTTTCAGGTGGCGGCCGGCGGTGGCGGTGAGCGCCTCGAAGTCGCGTTCGCCCGCCTGGACGGCTGTGGCGACGGCGGCCAGTTCGCGCTGCAGCTGTGTGGCCTGGATGCGCTCGGATGCGCCGAGATAGGCGTTGCGCGAACTCATCGCCAGGCCGTCGGCGCAGCGCAAAGTGTCGCCCGCCACGATCTCGATCGGCAGGTTGAACTGCCGCACCAGTTCGCGGATGACCAACAGCTGCTGAAAATCCTTCTTGCCGAACACCGCCACGTGCGGCTGCACCAGGTTGAAGAGTTTCAGCACCACGGTGGCGACGCCGCTGAAATGGCCGGGTCGGAACGCGCCGCACAGGTCGTTCGCCAGGCTGTCGGGCGGCTGCACGGTGAAGGTCTGCGGCACCGGGTACATCTCGCCGGCGTCGGGCGCGAACACCAGGTCGCAGCCGGCGGCGGCGAGCTTCTCGCAGTCTGCATCCAGGGTGCGCGGATAGCGCTCGAAATCCTCGTCGGCGCCGAACTGCAGCGGGTTGACGAAAATGCTTGCCACCACCGGCTGGCCAGACTGTTTCGCCAGCTCGACCAGCGAAACATGGCCGGCGTGCAGATTGCCCATGGTCGGCACGAACGCGGTGCCGGTCTGTCCGGCGAGCGCGGCGCGCAGCGCAGCGGCGGTATGAATAACCTGCATCAGAATGCGTGTTCGGCGGCCGGGAAGCTGCCGTCCTTCACCGCGGCGACGTAGGCGCGCGTGGCGGCCTCGATGCTGTCGGCACCGGCCAGAAAGTTCTTCGAGAATTTCGGCGCGCGCGGGTACAGGCCCAGCATGTCGTACAGCACCAGCACCTGGCCGGCGCAGTCGGCGCCGGCGCCGATGCCGATGGTTGGGATGGTGAGCGCCTCGGTGACGGTTTTTGCCAGCGCGGCCGGCACCATTTCCAGCACGATGAGGCCGGCGCCGGCCGCCTCCAGCGCGCGCGCGTCGGCGATCAGTTGTGCCGCGGCAGCATCCTCGCGCCCCTGCACCCGGTAGCCGCCGAGCTGGTTGACCGACTGCGGCAACAGGCCGAGGTGCGCGCACACCGGAATGCCGCGCTGGGTGAGGAAGGCCACGGTGTCGACCATCACCGCGCCGCCTTCCAGCTTGACCATGTGCGCGCCCGCCGCCATCAGCCGCGCGGCCGCGGCAAACGCACGCTCGGGGGAGGGCTGGTAGCTGCCGAAGGGCAGGTCGGCGACGAGGAAGGCGCGCCCGGTTCCGGCAGCGACGCAGCGCGTGTGATACGTCATTTCGGCAAGTTTTACCGGCAGCGTCGAGGTGTGACCCTGGATCACCATGCCGAGCGAATCGCCGACCAGCAGCACGTCGACGCCGGCGGCGTCGAGCACGCGCGCAAAGCTGGCGTCGTAGCAGGTGAGTACGGCGATCTTTTCGCCGTTGTTGCGCATCGCCTTGAGGGTGGACAGGGTGACGCTCATCTCATGCCGCCCGGTTGAAGAATTCGCGCGGCCCGCGCATCTTGCGCATGCGTTCGACCAGCAGCTCGAAGTCGTCTTCGCTCTGCGCGAAGTTGAGATTGCCGGTGTTGACGATGAGCAGGGGGGCGGCCTCGTAGCGATGGAAGAACTCGCTGTAGCTGTTGGCCAGGCGCTGCAGGTAGCCCGCATCCATGGCGCGCTCGAAGTCCACGCCGCGGCGCTTGACGCGTTCCTGCAGGGCGTCGATCGGCGCCTGCAGGTAGATCACCAGGTCCGGCGTCGGTGACTGCGGCGCGAGGTCGGCGTACACCTTCTGGTACAGCTCGAACTCGTCGTCGTCGAGGTTCAGTCGCGCGAACAGCATGTCCTTGTCGATCAGGAAATCCGACACCGTGCCGGCGCGGAACAGGTCGCCCTGCGCCAGGTCGCGCAGCTGGCGCGTGCGGTCGAACAGGAAGTGCAGCTGCGTCGGCAGCGCGTAGCGCCTGGGCTCCTGGTAGAAGCGCGGCAGGAAGGGATTGTCGCCGGCGTTTTCCAGCAGGGTGTCGGCCTCCATGCGCTCGGCCAGCCTGTGGGTGAGGCTGGTCTTGCCGGCACCGATCGGGCCTTCCACGACGACGTAGCGGTAACGGGAAAGACTCATGCGTTGACGGCGGCAGCGGCAGGCGGGAGGGGAAACACGCTTTGATCCGAACACGCATCGAGCCAGTCGGCAGCGCGGCCGCGGCCGGGGATCGTCGCATCGGGGGCGATTTCCAGCAGCGGCAGCAGCACGAAGCCGCGTTCGCACATGCGCGGATGCGGCAGCGTCAACCCCTCTTCATGGAAGTGCGCATCGCCGTACAGCAGCAGGTCGAGGTCGAGCGTGCGCGGCGCGTTGCGGAAGCTGCGCTCGCGGCCGTGGCGGTGTTCGATGTCCAGCAGCGCGACCAGCAGCGCGCGTGGGGCGAGATCGGTTTCCACCTGCGCCACCGCGTTGATGAAATCGGGCTGGTCGACGTAGCCGACCGGCGCCGAGGCATACAGCGAGGAGCGTGCGATCAGGCGGGTGCCGGGCAGGCGGTCGAGCTCGGCCAGCGCGTATTCCACCTGCGCCGCCGGGTCGTTGAGGTTCGCCCCCAGCCCGATGGTGGCGATCACGCTCATGCGGGCGGCGCCTCGCCGGCGGCTTCGCCCGGCTTTTTGCGCTTGCGCTTGCGACGCGGCTTGGGCGCGCTGTCGGCCTGCAGCATGGCGCCGCGCTCGTCGTCGCCAACCTCCTGGAAGCGCGTCCACCACTCGCCGAGTTCGGCATCGACCTCGCCGGATTCCGCCCGCAGCAGCAGGAAGTCGTAGGCGGCGCGGAAGCGCGGATGCTCCAGCAGGCGGAACGGGCGCTGTCCGCCGCGCTGCTCGAAGCGTGGCTGCAGCGCCCAGATTTCCTTGATCATGCCGTCGTAGCGGCGCGGGATGGCGAGCTGGCCGCGCTGCGCGTCGAGCACCTCGTCCATCGCCAGGAACAGGGCGGGCTGCGGCTTTTCGCCGGTGGCCTCGATCTGGCGCCAGCGCTGCAGCACCTGCGGCCACAGCAGGGTGCCGAACAGGAAGGCCGGCGAGGCCGGCTTGTCCTGCGCGATGCGGGCGTCGGTGGTTTTCAGCGCGGCGGTGATGAAGCGCTCGCCGGTGGGGTCGTCCAGAATGGTGTCGAGCAGCGGCAGCATGCCGTGGTGCAGGCCCTCGGCGCGCAGCTGGTGCACGCCGCGCAGCGCGTGGCCGGACATCAGGAGCTTCAGCGCCTCGTCGAAGATGCGCGCGCGCGGAATGTTGGCGAGCAGCGGCGCCAGCGTGGCGACCGGCCGGCGGGTGTCGGGGTCGATATGGAAGTCGAGCTTGGCGGCGAAGCGCGCGGCGCGCAGCATGCGTACCGGGTCTTCGCGGAAGCGTGTCTCGGGGTCGCCGATCATGCGCAGCACGCGCTTCTTGCAGTCGGCCACGCCGCCGAAGTAGTCGTGCACTTCCTCGCTCAGGGGGTCGTAATACAGCGCGTTGATGGTGAAGTCGCGGCGCGCGGCGTCGTCCGCCATGTTGCCGAACACGTTGTCGGACAAGAGCCGCCCGTGCTCGTCGGTCGGCCGCTCGTTTTCGTCCTCGGTTTCCTTCTGGCCGTTGGAGCGGAAAGTGGTGACCTCGATGGTGACGCGGCCGCACATCACGTGCACGATCTGGAAGCGGCGCCCAATGATGCGCGAGCGGCGAAACAGCCGCCGCACTTCTTCCGGCGTGGCATCGGTGGCGACGTCGAAATCCTTGGGGGTCTTGCCCAGCAGCAGGTCGCGCACCGCGCCGCCGACGAGGTAGCCCTTGTATCCCGCCTGCGCCAGCGTCTCGCAGGTTTTCAGCGCGCAGTCGTCAAGCTGGTCGCGGCGGATGCCATGTTTGGACTGCGTCAGGATCTGTGCGGCTGAGGCAGCGCCGCGCGGTTTGCGGCCAAATACTTTGTTGATGAAGCGACGAATCATGGGGTGCGCGGGGGCGGTTATATGCGGGACAGATCGCGATTATACAGGCTGGGTCAAGCGCCTTTTCAGCCGGCTTTGTCAGCCCTTTTGCCGCCACAGCGTCGCCGTGCCGGGGCCGTACAAGGCTTCGAGCGACGCCGGGGTGAGCAGTTCGGCGGGGCCGCCGAGTTGCCAGCGCCCGTTGCCGAAGAGAAACAGCAGGCGGTCGCAGTGGCAGGCCGCCCAGTTGGGGTCGTGCAGCGTCAGCACCACGCTGCGTCCGGCATCCGCCTCGCCGCGCGCCCACGCCAGCAGCCGGGCCTGATGCGCGGGGTCCAGATGCGTCAGCGGTTCGTCCAGCAGGGCGATGCGCGGCGCCTGCACCGCCAGCTGCGCCAGCCGCGCGCGTTGGCGTTCTCCGCCGGACAGCGTGGCGAGCGGGCGGCGGGCCAGTTCGGTCAGTTCCCAGGTGGCGAGGTGCGGCGCCAGGTCGGGGGCGGTGCCGAACGGGAAATGCCCGAGCGCAACGAAGTCGGCCACGCTGCCGAAAAACCCGCCTTCGTCGCCCTGCGGCAACAGGCCGATGTGTTGTGCGCGGGTGAGCGGCGGCAGGTCGGCCACCGATTGGCCGTCGAGCAAGACCTGTCCTTGCGCAGGAGCGGCGAGGCCGGCCAGCACGGTGAGCAGGGTCGACTTGCCGGTGCCGTTGGCGCCGAGGATGCCGAGGACTTCGCCGGGTTCGAGGGTGAGGTCGAGGGAGTCGACCAGCGTGCGGGTGCCGGTACGGAGAAAGAGTTGTTGGGTGGCTAGGTGCATGGATAAGTTAAACTTCATGTCTGTGCCGCATAGTGGCTAGAGATTCTCTTTGACCTTTCGCGAAATCAGCTTGAAATTCTTCTCTCCGGTAATGCACAGGTGCTTATCGATAGTGTCCATAAAGAACGTTTGGTCGCTAACCTTTCCCAGGTAGACCCAGTCGCGAACGCCTGCCGGTTCACAAAATTCCTTTTGACAAGAAAATGGGTCTGTACAGCGCCGTTGTAGATAGCCTTGCTGCGCGATCATGGCGCAAGCCAAAAACGCGAACATCCAGGGCGTTTCAACCCGTCCAGTCTTCCAGCCGCAAACCTTTCACTCTCGCGAATTCACGCGAGTTGTGCGTCACCAGGGTGGCTTCCAGTGCAAGTGCGTGGGCGGCGATCATCATGTCCATGGAACCGATGGGCTGGCCGCGTTTTTCCAGACTGGTTCGCAGCTCGCCGTAAAAAACGGCAGCACTCGCGCCATAGTCGCTCATATCGAAATCCAGCAGAAACTCATCCAGCAGCGCCTGATTGGCTTTGCGCCAGCGGCTTTTCCGTACGCCGTATTGCAGTTCGGACAATACAACGCTGGAAATCAGGGGACGTTCGTTGCGCGGCAGTGCATCCAGTCTGGCGAGGATGTTGTGCTGGTAGTCAGGCTGATTTCCGGTAAGCAGGTAAATACAGGTGTTGGTGTCCAGCAGCCAGGCCATGCTTACCAATCCCGCTGGTCGGGTTGCGCGGGTTGGTTGCGTTCGAGTTCGCCCTTGAATTTGCCCAGGCAGGCCCGGACATGCCGCCAGCGAGTCGATGACTTGGGCAACAGCACGATTGTTTCGCCTTCGCGGCGGATTTCGACTTCATCCTCGGTCAGACGGAACTCCTTGGGCAGCCGCACGGCCTGGCTGTTCCCTTGCTTGAAGACTTTAGCGATTTTCATGGGGCCATTCCGATAAGTGTATACGTGCAAGTGTACACAATATTTCCGGGTGTGTGTCCGCACCCCATCCTGTCGTATTCACGGCCTGCGCAACAGCCACAACATCATCGGCACGCCGAGCAGGGCGGTGAGTACGCCGACCGGCAGTTCGCGCGGTTCGATCACGGTGCGCGCCAACGCGTCGGCCAGCACCAGCAGGCTGCCGCCGGCGAGGGCGCAGGCAGGCAGCAGGACGCGGTGGCCGGCAAAGCCGAGTTTTCGCAATGCGTGCGGCACCATCAATCCGACGAAGCCGATGCTGCCGGCTTGTGCGACGACGAGCGAGGTGCAGGCGCCGGCCAGGGCAAACAATGCCCATCGGGTGGGGGCGACCGCCACCCCGAGCGAGGCGGCCTTGAGCGGCGACAGCTGCAACACGTCGAGCCGCCTCGATAAGCCCAGCGCGGCGGCCACCGCCAGCAGCAGCGCGGCCCACAGCAGCGCGGGCTGGCTGGTCCACGCGAGATCGCCCATCAGGAAGAACAGCATGCCGGGCAGGCGCTCGGCCGGCGCGACGGAGAGCACCAGCGCGATCAGGGCGCCGAAGCCCGCAGCCAACATCACCCCGGCCAGCAGCAACGGGGTGTGGTCGCGCGCCAAGAGCCGCCCGCCGAGCGCGGCGGCGAGCGCCAGCGCCAGGAGGCTGCCGGCAAACGCCAGCAGGGATATCCACGGCCACGCCAGCCCCGCCGCCATGCCCAGCAGGGCCAAGAGTCCCGCGCCGCCGGAGACGCCGAGCAGATAGGGTTCGGCGAGCGGATTGCGGAACAGGGTCTGCATCAGCGCGCCCGCCAATGCCAGCAGGCCGCCGCAGGCGAAGGCCGCCGCCACGCGCGGGCCGCGCAGTTCGGCGAGGATCTGCGTGGCCAGATCGCGGTCGGCCGGCAGCGCGCCGGCCATCAGGCCGAGCGCAATGGCGAGCGGGGCGGCCAGTCCGAGCAGCAGCAGCCGGGTGGCGTGGCTCAGGGCTGGGCCGCCTCGGGCAGCAGCGTCACGCGTTGCATGACGATGGGATCGACCGGCACATCGCCGTGCGGGCCGCTATTGCCGCGCGGCACCGCGACGATGGCGTCGACCACGTCCATGCCGTCGACCACCTGGCCGAATACGGCATAGCCCCAGCCGTCGCCGCTTCTGCCGCGATGGTTGAGAAAGGCGTTGTCCTTGAGGTTGATGAAGAATTGCGAGCTGGCCGAATGCGGGTCGGCGGTACGCGCCATCGCCAGCGTACCGCGCAGGTTTCCCAGACCGTTGTCGGCCTCGTTCCGGATGGGCGGGCCCTTGGGTTTTTCGGTCATGTCCGGCAGCATGCCGCCGCCCTGGACCATGAAGTTGGGGATGACGCGATGGAAGATCGTGCCGTCGTAGAACCCGCTCTTTACGTAGTGCAGAAAATTCTTCGTCGTCCTCGGCGCCTGGCCGGGGAACAGTTCCACCGTGATGTTGCCCTTGCTGGTTTCGATCAGCACGCGCGGGTTGTCCGGTTGGCCGGCGGCGGGGGCGGTGGAGACGGTCTGCGTACCGGGCTCGCTGGCGCCGCAGCCGGAGATGCCGAGCATCAGTGCGCCGAGCAACAACGCGTTCGAAAACAGGGACAGGCGGGTCATGGGAATGCTCCAGGATAAGGGTGGGTGGATTTTACTGTGGGAGCGGCGTCCTCGCCGCGATTTGCGCCCGCATGCGCCGGCGGCGGTGCGTGGTTGTTGCGACGGTACGAAAATCGCGGCGAGGACGCCGCTCCTACAATAGGCAGTGTGAGTTAAACGGCAGGCAGCAGGTAACGGTCGATTGCCTCGCGCACGGCCTCCAGCGGCAGGCAGCCGTTGCTGACCGAGTGCAATTGCGCGTCCTGCTGCAGGATCAGTGCGGGGAAGCCGCGCACGCCGGCCTGCCGCGCCTGCCTGAAATGTGCCTGGGTTTTTGCGCGCGCGGCGTCGCTGTCGAATGCCTGCAGAAATGCGGCGGCATCCACGCCGAGCCCTGCTGCCAGTTCGGCCAGCACGCCGGCCTGGGTGACGTCGCGCCCCTCGGCGTAGAAAGCATTTTGGATTGCCCTGAACAGGGGAAAGATCAGCGTCGGTTCGATGCCGCCCATCGTCACCACCGCGCGGCTGGCGGGTTCGGTGTCGTAGACGAAGCCCGGCGGCAGGGCCTTGTCGAAACGAAAGGGCTGGCCGGTGCGTTCGTGCACCTGCCGCCAGTGATGCAGGATGTCCTCGCGCCCCGCCGTCGTCAGCGGCGCGGTTTCGCCCGGCCGCAGCCCGCCCAGCACCAGCGCGATTTTTGCGCGTTCGTGGAATTCCTCGCGCAGCGTCTCGATCACGGGCGAAAATCCCCAGCACCACGAACACATCGGGTCGGCGAAATACCAGAGGATGACTGCGTTCATGTTGGATGGGGTCTCTTCAGGACACTGTGTCATGCGCGTTCTTTTCTGATCCGGGTGATCTGTTCCAGGTAGTTCGCGCCCCATCCCTGAAGCATTTTCAGCACCGGCTCGAGCGTTTTTCCAAAATCCGTCAGCGAGTATTCAACCTTGGGTGGGACTTCAGGATAGACCTTGCGCGCCACGACCTGGTCGGCTTCCAGTTCCCGCAACTGCCGGGTCAGCATTCTTTGCGTCACCGCAGGCATCAGTCGCGACAGTTCGTTGAATCGTTTGGTGCCGCCCAGCAGGTGAAAAAGGATGACCCCTTTCCACTTGCCGCCGATCACCTCGACGCAGGCTTCGACCGGGCATCCAAAGTCACAGTCGTAACGCTTGTGGCGCATCGGGGGTCTCCTTGGTATACAAAATGTAAGTACATGATATGAATGTGCATACTTACACAGACTGGATCCGCCCGATAGCATGTCTTCCGGCATTGGGCCACCTCACCAACCAGGAGTGCAAAATGGACGTAAGAACCGCAATCGAAACACGGCGCGCGATCAAACAATTCGATCCCGGCCACGCGATGACCGAGCAGGAAATTGATGCACTCATGTCGCTGGCGTTGCTTTCCCCGACCGCGTTCAACATCCAGCACTGGCGCTTCGTTCTGGTGCGAAACCCGGAATTGCGCGAAGCCATTCGTGCGGTGTCGTGGATGCAGCCCCAAATTACGGAGGCTTCCTTGCTGGTGGTCATTTGCGCGGACGTCAACGCGTGGGAAAAGGAACCCGATCGCTATTGGCGCAATGCGTCCGATGACGTCCGCGAGGGCGTGGTCGCTGCCATCGGCGAGTATTACCGCGGACGGCCCCAAACGCAGCGCGATGAAGCGATGCGCTCATGTGGCATTGCCGCCCAGACATTGATGCTTGCCGCGAAGGAGATGGGATACGACTCATGTCCGATGGATTTATCGGATTTCGATGAGGTCGCGAAATTGATCCGGTTGCCCGAGGGGCACGTCATTGCGATGTTCGTCGCACTCGGAAAGCGGGTTCGGGAACCGTGGTCCAGGGCAGGCCAGCTTCCTGTGGGCGAGGTGGTGTTGGTGGACCGCTTCTGACCGGGACGCATTCCGTCCGTGCGGCGTAACTGGCATCGGTTAGGGCTTGGGGTCGTCGTCGGATTGGGGCGGGCTGTCGTCGTCCATGATCACGCTGTGTCCCGGCCCTTCGAGGTCGTCGAACTGGCCGCTCTTGGCGGCCCACAGCATGATCCAGGCGATGACGCCGACGAGGACGAGGCTCAGGGGGATCAGCAGGATCAGGATGTCCATGGGGGAGATACGCGAGGGGTTAGGGGTAAGGCGTAAGGGCCGCGTCCTTCACCCCTGACGCCTCACCCCTCACCGGTTGTTTGAAATCGGACAGCCGCAGCGCGTTCAGCACCACCAGCAGCGAGCTGGCCGACATGCCGATGCCGGCCATCCATGGCGTGACATAGCCGAGCGCGGCAGCGGGGATGGCGATGAGGTTGTAGCCGAGTGCCCAGCCCAGGTTCTGGCGGATGATCTGCTGCGTCTTGCGGGCGAGCGCCACGCCTTCGGCCAGGGTGGCGAGGCGGCTGCCGAGCATCACCATGTCGGCGGCGGCCTGCGCGACGTCGGTGCCTTCGCCCATGGCGATCGACACCTGCGCGCCGGCCAGCACCGGGGCGTCGTTGATGCCGTCGCCCACCATGGCGACGATGTGGCCCTGCTGCTGCAGCGCCTTGACGTAGGCGAGCTTGTCTTCCGGCAGCGCGCCGGCGTGCCACTCGGCAATGCCGAGTTGCTGCGCCACCGCCTTCACCGCGGGCTCGGCGTCACCCGACAGCAGGTGCAGGCGCACGCCCAGTTGCTGCAGCGCGGCGAGCGCGGCGGCCGCATCTGCGCGCAGCGTGTCGGCCAGCGCGAACCAGGCGATGGTTTCGCTACCTTGCGCCAGCGCCACCCAACTCGCGTGCCCGTTTTCTGGGTATTCGCCGCCATCGGATTCCGGCGGCGTCTCGCCGGCGGCAGCGTAGCGCGGCGAGCCCAGGCGATAGGTCTGGCCGTCGATCGTGCCTTCGACGCCGCGCCCCGGCGTGTTGCGGACATCACTGGCGCTGAGGCTGGCCGATCCGGCCTCGCGCAGTGCGCGCGCGATGGGATGCTCGGAACCGGATTCGAGCGCGGCGGCGATCCGGCTCACTTCTTCGGCGCTGCGTCCGCCGAGCGGCAGCACGCGGCGCACCGAGAGGCGGCCGTGGGTGAGGGTGCCGGTCTTGTCGAACACCAGGTCGGTGGCGCGCGCCAGCGTTTCCAGCGCATGGCCGCGCGTGGTCAGCAAACCCAGCCGCGTGAGGCGCCCAGTGCCGGTGGTGAGCGCGGCGGGGGTGGCGAGTCCGAGCGCGCAGGGGCAGGTGACGACCAGGACCGACACCACGATCCACAGGGTGCGCGACGGATCGACGAAATACCACGCCAGGCCGACGAAAAACGTGATCAGCAGCAGCAGGCCGACGAACCAGGCGGCGGCGCGGTCGGCCAGCTGGCCGATGCGCGGCTTCTCGCTCTGCGCACGGTCGAGCAGGCGCACGATGGACGCCAGCCGCGTGTCGGCGCCGAGTCTGTCGACCCGCACCACCAGCGGACTCGCCTGGTTGAGGCTACCGCCGACCACTTTGGCATGCACGCTTTTCGATACCGGCAGCGATTCGCCGGTCAGCATCGCCTCGTTCACCGCGCTGTCGCCCTCGACCACCACGCCGTCGGCGGGAAGCGTCTCGCCGGGGCGCACCAGCACATGGTCACCCACCGCCAGCCGCGCCACCGGCACCTGCTCCTCGTCGCGCGCCGGCCAGTGGGGCAGCCGCGTGGTGGCGGCGGGGATGAGCTTGACCAGTTCCTCCACCGCGGCGCCGGCGCGGCGGCGCGCGTTCATTTCGAGAAAGCGCCCAGTCAGGAGCAAAAAGACGAACATGGTGACCGAGTCGTAGTAGACCTCGCCATGGCCGGAGAAGGTGCTGTAGACGCTGGCAACGAAGGCGGTGCCGACGCCCAGCGCGACCGGCACGTCCATCCCCAGCATGCGCCGTTTCAGATCGCGCCAGGCGCCGATGAAGAAAGGCCACGCCGAATACAGCACCACCGGGATGGTGAGGATCAGGCTCGCCCAGCGCATCAGCAGCCGGATCTCGTCGGTCATGTCGGTCGCGGTGTAGCTCGGCAGCGCGTACATCATCACCTGCATCATGCCCAGCCCGGCGATCGCCAGCCGCTTGATCGCGGTGTTGCGCTCGCGCTTGTAGATGTCGTCGGAGCGGCCGGGGTCGAAGGGATGCGCGATGTAGCCGATGTCGGAAACGGCCTTGAGGATCGCAGAGAGCTGGATGCGGCTGTTGTCCCAGCGCACCCGCGCGCGACGGGTGGCGTAGTTGATCTCCACCGAGAGTACCCCGGGCAGCCCGGCGATGTGGCGCTCGTTGAGCCAGATGCACGCGGCGCACACGATGTTTTCCAGGATCAGCGCGGCCTCGCGGATGTGCTCGGTTTCGGTCCGCACGAAGCTTTCCTGGATTTCCGGCAGGTCATAGAGGCCCATCTGCGCCAGTTCGGCTTCGGCCTGCTGCGGCGTGGCGGGCAGCACGGTGCGGTGGGTGTAGTAGGCGCCCTGGCCGCTGTCGATGATGGTTTGCGCCACCGTTTGGCAGCCGCGACAGCAGGCCTGCTTCGTGTCACGCTCGAACTGGATCGGGTAATGGGCTCCGTCCGGCACCGGCAGGCCGCAGTGGAAGCAGCCCAAAAAAGACGGGGCGTTCGTGAGCTCGGGGGCTTTGCTCACGAATCGCCCCGCAGAAAGACGCCACAACGCGGAAAGCCCGGGAGAGAGGTCGGACCGGCCGCCGGCGTCGGACACGGCTTATTTGTAAAACCCGCAATTGCTGCCCCGAACCATCGGGTCGATGGCCGGGCCGGCAAGCCGGATGCCGATGCTTGTGACTTCGGCGCCGATACGGGTCGGTTTGACGTGGTGCTGGGTGTAGCCATTCTTCCCTGCTGCAATGTCTCCGGCGCGAAATGCGCCACGAGGGGTTTCTCTCGGGGGCAAGCCCTTAAACCGGCATTATAAAAGGGAGCGGGTTTCAGTCCTGCGCCCCCGTCCCGCCGTCTCGAAAGAAAACGTAATAGCAGTATTGAAGATGTTCATATCATAATACATGTGCCCCCGGTTACGATGCGTCCCCCCCATAATCGGGATCAGGCGTCGCACATCATGGCGTGCACCTGGGCGATTATTCTTTGGGCTCGTTCATCTTGCGCCTGTACCAACTCGCCAGGTAAATCCCCATGCCGATCATGAACAGGATGGTGAATAGGCTTAACAGGCCAATCGGGCTGGCAAACAACAAATTGAGTATGACGTCCATTTCAGTCTCCCTTGGTTTGAACGGTGGATTCAGCATCCGTCGTAAGTGTGACGGGTAGGCTGAATGGGGTGTGCAGCACGCCGGAGAGCCGCCAGGTGGCTGCAGCATCGGCGAGCAGGGCGTGCCACTTGCCGGCCGGAATGGCGGGCAGCGACGTGCGATAGTGTCCGCCGCCAGCATGGCTGAAGGCGAGTATCTGGTCCTGTCCCGGACGGGTCGGGTGAGCCAGCGTGAGATTGAGCTGATCCGGGTATTCCTGCAGGCGTCCTCCCAGCGTCAGCGCCAGGACGCCATCCTTGTGTTGCAGGGTGGCGGTCAGCGCCAGCGCATGCGCAGCGTCGTCGCGCGCCAGCGTCTGGTTGATGGCCAGTCCGGCCTTGTAGTAATCGCCGACCACCAACCCGTCGGCGCTGGTGGCCGCGATCCAGACCGTCGCCACGCCGGCGATGACGGCGGTGGCGGGCAGGCTGATGAGGAACCACGGCCAGGGTTCGCGATACCAGGGCTTGCTTGTCGGGGCGCTGAGCGTATTCATGGCACTTGCCTTATCGAAACTAGCGGTTGAAGAATTTGGTGGCGACCTCATCCCGGATGCGCGGGTCGTCGATGGCTTGTATGGTGAACGTCACTTCGATCGAGCGGCCTTTCAGCTCGACCGGGTCGGCAATCAGGCTGACCGGAATGTCGATGGTCTGCAAAGGGGCGGCTGCAATTTCGCGGCCGGCCGTCACCACCTGCAGGCCATCGATGCCCTGTGCCTGGAGGGTGTAGCGATGCGGCTGGCCGTCCTTGTTGATGAGCTGCAGACGATAGACGTTTTCGATCAGACCCTCGTCGGTTTCCTTCGACAGTGCCACGCGGTCGCGTATCACATCGACGCGCAGCGGAACGCGGGTGGCGAGGCTGTAGACGAAGGCGCCGGAGAGCAGCGCCAGCAGCACGGTGTAGATGATGGTGCGCGGACGCAGGACATGTTTCAGGATGCCGCTGTCCGGATATTTTCCTTTCACCACGTTCTCGGTGGTGTAGCGGATCAGCCCGCGCGGGTAGCCCATCTTGTCCATGATCTGATCGCAGCCGTCGATGCAGGCGGCGCAGCCGATGCACTCATATTGCAGACCGTCGCGAATGTCGATGCCGGTTGGGCAGACCTGCACGCAGACGCTGCAGTCGACGCAGTCGCCCAGCCCCAGGGCCTTGTAGTCAGCCTTCTTGCTGCGCGACCCGCGCGGTTCGCCGCGTGAGGTGTCGTAGGTCACGGTCAGCGTGTCGGAATCGAACATCACGCTCTGGAAACGTGCATACGGGCACATGTACTTGCAGACCTGCTCGCGCATGAAACCGGCGTTGCCCCAGGTGGCAAAACCGTAGAACAGGATCCAGAAGGTTTCCCACGGGCCGAGGGTGGCACTCATCACTTCGGCGGCCAGTATCTGGATCGGCGTGAAGTAGCCGACGAAGGTGAAGCCGGTCCACAGCGCAATCAGCACCCAGACAAAATGCTTCAGGCCGCGGCGGCGCAGCTTGTCGGCGCTCCACGGCGACTTGTCGAGTTTCCTGCGCGCGAGGTGGTCGCCTTCCAGCCAGCTTTCCACCCACATGAAGATTTCGGTGTACACGGTCTGCGGGCAGGCATAGCCGCACCATAGCCGCCCAGCCACTGCGGTGAACAGGAACAGCGCCAGCGCCGCCAGGACCAGGAGGCCGGTCAGGTATACGAAATCCTGCGGCCAGAACACCAGCCCGAAGATGTAGAACTTGCGGGCGGCCAGATCGAACAGCACAGCCTGCCGGTTGTCCCACTGCAGCCAGGGCAGGCCGTAATACATCGCCTGGGTCAGCAGCACCAGCGCGACGCGCCAGTTGGCGAACAGCCCATGCACCGCGCGCGGCTGGATGACTTGCCGGATCGCATAGAGTTCCTGCTCGATCGGGGCTTCGGTAGAAGTGGGCTGCTGCTTGTGGTCTGTCACTGCGTTTTCCATGGAGGGTCTGAGCCGCTTGAGCGTACTGTCGATGGTGCCGGCAATACGCTCAAGCGGCTCGCCGGATGCGGCCCGGCGAGCGCTGCTTAGTTACGGCTGTCGCGACAGCCCATACACATAAGCCGTCAGCAGATGCAGCTTGGCTTCCTTGTTGGAAGTGGTGCCGAGCGTCTGGTCGAGGCGGGGCATTACGCCGTTGCGGCCCTTGGTGATGGTCTCGATGATCGCCGCTTCGGAGCCGCCATATAGCCACACCTTGTCGGTGAGGTTGGGCGAGCCCATCGCCTTCATGCCGGTGCCTTCTGGCGTGTGGCAGACAGCGCAGTTTTCTGCGAACTTCGTTTTGCCCGTGGCGGCCAGCGCAGCGTCGTGCTGGCGACCCGACAGCGACAGTACATAGTTCGCCACTTCCTTCGTCCCCTGCTCGCCGAGTGCCACGCCCATTGCCGGCATCATCCCCGCGCGGCCGCCGGTGAGGGTGGTCTTGATGGTGTCCGGATCTCCGCCGTACAGCCAGTCGCCGTCAGTCAGGTTGGGGAAGCCCCTGGCCCCTGCCGCATCCGAGCCGTGACACTGCGAACAATAGGTCAGGAACAGGTTCCTGCCGATGGCGCGCGCATCGGGGTCGGTGGCCACGGTGGCGATGTCCTGCTGCAGGAAGCCGGCATATACCGGCTGGAACTTGGCTTCGGCGGCTTTCACCTCTGTCTCGTATTCCGCCGTCGAGGTCCAGCCCAGCACGCCGGCATAATTGCCCAGACCCGGCCACAGCACCAGATATACCAGCGCAAACACCATGGTGCCGTAGAACAGGCCCAGCCACCAGCGCGGCAGCGGGTTGTTCAAGTCCTGCAAATCGCCGTCCCAGGTATGCTTGATCAGCTCGGGTTTTTCACCAGGCGCGAGCTTGCGGGTGGTCTGCGACTTGAGAAACACCCAGGTGCCGATGATGCTCACGAGGGTGATCACGCTGATATAGATCGGCCAGAAGCCGCTTGTGAAATCACTCATTGCTTGTCTCCTTTTTTGGCGGGCGTATCGTCTTCTTCTTCAAAGGGCAGCTTGCCGGCGTCTTCAAAACGCTGCTTGTTGCTCTTGCTGTAGGCCCACCAGACGATGCCGATGAACACCACGATGAAGATGATCGTGACTATGCCGCTGACAATTCCGCTGTCCATGGCTCTCTCAGTTTTTCGGCGCGTGGATGCCCAGCGCCTGCAGGTAGGCGACGACCGCATCCATCTCGGTCTTGCCTTCCAGCTCGGCGGGCGCTGCGGCGATTTCCTGCTCGCTGTAGCCGTGGCCGACGAAGTTCAGCGTGCGCATCTTGCTCTGGATGGCGGCGTCCTTCAGCGGACGGTCCAGCCAGGGGTAGGCCGGCATGATGGATTCCGGCACCACGTCGCGCGGGTTCAGCAGGTGCGCCACGTGCCAGGTGTCGGAATAGCGTCCGCCCACGCGATGCAGGTCCGGCCCGGTGCGCTTGGAGCCCCACAGGAAGGGACGGTCGTAGACGAACTCGCCCGCCACCGAGTAGTGGCCATAGCGTTCGGTCTCGGCGCGGAACGGACGGATCATCTGCGAGTGGCAGCCCACGCAGCCTTCCCGGATGTAGATGTCGCGTCCCGACAGTTGCAGCGCCGTGTAGGGCTTCAAGCCTGCCACCGCGGTGGTGGTGGAGGTCTGGAAGAACAGCGGCACGATCTGCACCAGGCCGCCGACACTGACGAGGAGAACAGTCAGAACGATCAGCAGGCCGAGGTTCTTTTCGATGGTTTCATGTGAAATCATGTTCGGTCTCCTTAGGCGTAGACGGCTTGCGGGATGGGGGCGTCATTTACCACGCGGCCGGCCCGCACGGTTTGCCAGACGTTGTAGGCCATCATCAGCATGCCGCCGAAGAACAGCAGGCCGCCCATGAGTCGGATGCCGTAGAACGGATACATGGTGTTGAGCACTTGGGCGAAGCTGTAGGTCAGCGTGCCGTCGGCATTCGATGCACGCCACATCAGGCCCTGCGCCACCCCGGCAATCCACATTGCGGCGATGTAGAACACCACGCCGATGGTCGACAGCCAGAAATGCCACTCGATCATTTTGGTGCTGTACATCGACTCGCGGCCGAACAGGCGCGGGATCAGGTAGTACATCGAGCCGATGGTGATCATCGCCACCCAGCCGAGTGCGCCGGAGTGCACGTGACCGACGGTCCACTCGGTATAGTGCGACAGGGCGTTGACGGTCTTGATCGCCATCATCGGACCTTCAAAAGTCGACATGCCGTAGAACGACAGCGCGGTGACCAGAAACTTCAGGATCGGGTCGGTGCGCAGTTTGTGCCACGCGCCCGATAGCGTCATGATGCCGTTCATCATGCCGCCCCAGGAGGGCGCCAGCAGCATCAAGGAAAACACCATGCCGAGCGACTGTGCCCAGTCGGGCAGCGCCGTGTACTGCAGGTGGTGCGGACCCGCCCACATGTAGATGAAGTTGAGCGACCAGAAGTGGACCACCGACAGGCGGTAGGAGTAGATCGGGCGGCCGGCCTGCTTCGGAATGAAGTAGTACATCATTCCGAGGAAGGCCGTGGTGAGGAAGAAGCCCACCGCGTTATGGCCGTACCACCACTGCACCATCGCGTCCTGCACCCCGGCGTAGGCCGAGTACGACTTGGTCAGCGTCACCGGCAGCTCGGCGCTGTTGACGATATGCAGAATCGCGATCACCAGGATGTAGGCGCCGAAGAACCAGTTGGAAACGTAAATGTGCTTGACCTTGCGCTTGATGATGGTGCCGAAGAACACCAGCGCGTAGGCCACCCACACCACTGTGATCAGAATGTCGATCGGCCATTCCAGCTCGGCGTATTCCTTGGAGCTGGTGTAGCCCATCGGCAGCGTGATCGCGGCCAGCACGATCACCGTCGTCCAGCCCCAGAAAGTGAACGCCGCCAGCTTCTCGCCCCATAAGCGCGCCTGGCAGGTGCGCTGCACGATGTAGTACGACACCGCAAACATTGCCGAGCCACCGAAAGCGAAAATCACCGCATTGGTATGCAGCGGCCGGAGACGCCCATAAGAAAGCCATTCGATGCCGAAGGTCAGTTCCGGCCAGATCAGTTGCGCAGCCAGGGTCACCCCGACCAGCATTCCGACGATCCCCCACACCACCGTCATGATGGCGAACTGGCGGACGACCTTGTAGTTGTAGGTTGTCGCTTCCATACACGTCTCCCGTGATTGATGATTAAAACCGGTTTATGTGAGATCAATTTCACATTGAGGATAAACATATCCGGTTAATTAAGAACTTGTCAACATTAAAGACCACATCAATACCAAAGACCTTGTTTATCAAAGGGTCGCTTCTGCAAATTCCCCGCACAGCGCCCGGAAAATCCGCCAGAGTTCAGGCGCCAGTCAGGCGGCCGGTAGCGTCCGCAGAAAGCCGAATCCGCTACCATGGCGGCATGAGCGAACGCCTCGAAAGCGCCCCATTCTTTCCCCCGGTCGAAACCGCGCTCCATGAGCCGAACGGCCTGCTGGCGATGGGCGGCGACCTGTCGCCGGCACGCCTGCTGGACGCCTATCGGCACGGCATTTTTCCCTGGTTCAACCCGGGCGACCCCATCCTGTGGTGGAGCCCCGACCCGCGCATGGTGCTGGTCCCGGGCGAGGTGCGCGTCACCCGCTCGCTCGCCAAGCGCCTCCGCAATTCCGGATTCGAGGTGCGCGTCGATACCGCGTTCACCGAGGTGATGCGCGCCTGCGCTGCGCCAAGACCGCCCGGAGGGCGAGTACCCGCTAGGGGTACGCCGGAGGGTTCCCCGCTGCTGATCAGCGACCCTTCCGCAGTGTCTGGCGGCGCCCCCCCTGCGGGGGCTGCGCCAAGACCGCGCGAAGGTGAAACCGGCACCTGGATTTCGCCGGCGATGGTGGCGGCCTATAGCCGCCTGTTCGATGCGGGCTACGCGCATTCGGTGGAAACCTGGCACGACGGCCGGCTGGTCGGCGGCCTCTACGGCGTGGCGATCGGTCGCATGTTCTATGGCGAATCGATGTTCAGCCGCGAACCCGACGCCTCCAAGGTCGCGCTGGTGCGGCTGGCAAGGCAGCTTCAGCAATGGGATTTCGGGCTGATCGACTGCCAGATGGAAACGCCCCATCTGGCCAGCCTGGGCGCGCGCACCATGCCGCGCGCGATGTTCACAGCCCGGCTGGCGGAGTTGGTAAAATTGCCCCATCTACCCGGGCCGTGGACGCTTACTTTTAATGCACCCGACTGAACCGCCTTTCCAGCGCATCCAGTTCTACCTGACCGCGCAGTACGACTGCAGCTATCTGCCGGGTCGGCGCGCGCGCTCGCAGGTCGCCACGCCCGCTCACCTGATCGATGCCGATGCCTACAGCGCGTTGATCCACGCCGGATTCCGCCGCAGCGGCCAGTTCACCTATCGCCCGCAGTGCGAGCAATGCCATGCCTGCGTGCCGGTGCGGGTTGCGGTGGCCGGCTTTGTGCCCAACCGCACCCAGCGTCGCTGCCTCAAGCGCAACCAGCACCTCGGCGCCCGCTTTCTGCCGCTCGATTTCAAGGAAGAACACTACGCGCTGTACCGCAGCTATCTCGGCAGCCGCCATGCCGGCGGCGGCATGGACCGCGACGGATCCGAGCAGTACACGCAGTTCCTGCTGTCGTCCAACGTCGACAGCGTGATGGTGGAGTTCCGCGACGGCGAGGATCTGGTCATGGTCGCGGTGATCGACCAGGTCGAGGATGGCCTTTCCGCCGTCTACACCTTCTTCGACCCCGCGCGCGACAGGGACAGCCTCGGCGTCTACGGCGTGCTGTGGCAGATCGAGCTGGCGAAGCGGCTGGAACTGCCCTATCTCTATCTCGGCTACTGGATCGCCGAAAGCCGCAAGATGGCGTACAAGAAGCAGTACCCGCCGCTGGAAGGGCTGGTCGACGACCGCTGGCAGGTGCTCGACGCATGAAACTGTGGTTCCTGGCAGCCCTGCTGGCGACCCTGCAGGGCTGCGCGCTCACCGTGAGCGACCCGCGCGCCCTCACGCCGCTCGACCGCTTCGCCCCGCTGGCGGGCGATTCGCGGGTGTGGGTCGAGCCGGGTTTCGAGGCCTACGGCGCGCGCGTGGCAGCCGCCTTGCCGGACGCCATCGCCAGGGTCGAGGCGGCGCATTACCTGCCGTTTTCCCGCCCGCCGCGCGTCTATGTGTGCGGCACCGACGCCTGCTTCAAGCGCCATGTGCTGACGCCGAAATTGTCGGCCGCGGTGGTGCCTGACAACCGCCTGATCCTGTCGCCCAATCTCGACGGCAGGGAAAGCCACCGGCTGCCCGCGCTGCTGACACACGAACTGGCGCACCTGCATCTGGGCCAGCGCATCGGCCATTATCACAGCACCCTGCCGGTGTGGTTCCACGAAGGCTGGGCCTCGCTTGTCGCCGACGGCGGCGGCGCCGACTATGCGACCGACGCCAGGGTGTTCGAAGCGATCCAGGCCGGCAAGCGGGTCAATCTCACCGCGCGCGACACGCCCGGCAAGCGCCACCGCGCAGCTGCGTCCAGGCTTACCATCTTCGAGTTCTATCGCCAGTCCATGCTGCTGGTCGGCTGGCTGCGCGCGCATGACGAAGCGCGCTTTCGCCAGTTGGTTTTGGCCGTACAGGACAACGCCGATTTCGAGATCGCCTTCTGGAATGCCTACGGCCAGGCGCCTGCCACCCGGTTTGCAAGATTCTTCGACGGTGTTCTAAGCGATAATCAGGCGGTTCAGGCCGCACCCGCAAAACCTAAATTCACTTCACGATGAAACCTTACCTCGACCTGATGCGCCACGTGCTCGAGCACGGCACCCGAAAAGACGATCGCACCGGCACCGGCACCCTGTCGGTTTTCGGCTGGCAGATGCGCTACAACCTGGCCGCAGGCTTCCCGCTCGTCACCACCAAAAAATGCCACCTGCGCTCCATCATTCATGAGCTGCTGTGGTTCCTGCAGGGCGACACCAACATCCGCTATCTCAAGGAAAACGGCGTCTCGATCTGGGACGAGTGGGCCGACGACAACGGCAACCTCGGCCCGGTCTACGGCCATCAGTGGCGCAACTGGCCGAAGCCCGACGGCGGCACCATCGACCAGATCAGCGAAGCAGTAAAGACCCTCAAGGCCAACCCCGATTCGCGCCGCATCATCGTCTCGGCCTGGAACGTCGCCGACCTCGACAAGATGGCGCTGGCACCGTGCCACGCCTTCTTTCAGTTCTACGTCGCCGACGGCAAGCTCTCCTGCCAGCTGTACCAGCGCAGCGCCGACATCTTCCTCGGCGTGCCGTTCAACATCGCTTCCTACGCGCTGCTCACGCTGATGATGGCGCAGGTGACGGGCCTGGAGCCGGGCGACTTCGTCCACACCCTGGGCGACGCCCACCTGTATCTGAATCACCTCGACCAGACGCGCGAGCAGCTCTCCCGCGCGCCGCGCCCACTGCCGACCATGGCGCTCAATCCGGACGTGAAGGATATCTTCGCGTTCCGCTTCGAGGACTTCACGCTCACCGGTTACGACCCGCATCCGGCGATCAAGGCCCCGGTGGCAGTGTGAAAATGCGTGAGGCGTAAGGCGTGAGGGGCACGGCAGCTTTGAGAAGAGTCGAGGGAATATGAATCAGAAAAAACCGCGCATCAGCGTCATCGCCGCCCTCGCCAAAAACCGCGTCATCGGCATCGAAAACCGCCTGCCGTGGCGGCTGCCGGAAGACCTCGCCCACTTCAAGGCGCTCACCCTCAACCATCCCATCCTGATGGGCCGCAAGACCTTCGAATCGCTTGGCCGCCCGCTGCCCGGGCGCACCAACATCGTCATCACCCGCAACCCCCACTACTGCAAGGACGGCTGCCTGGTCGCCGCCTCCATCCCCGCCGCCATCGCCTTGTGCCAGGACGCCGACGAAGTCTTCTTCATCGGCGGCGCCGACCTCTACGCCCAGGCCATCCCGCTCGCCGACCGCCTGTATCTGACCGAAGTGGACATCGAAGCCGAGGGCGACGCCTGGTTCCCCGATTACGACAAGCGCGTGTTCAGGGAAGTCTCGCGCGAGTCGCACATGGGCGAGAAGGGCGATGCGCTACGGTTTGATTTTGTGGTGTACGAGCGGGGGTAGTGGCGGGTCCCGTCTAAAAACGCTGGGCTTGGTAGCCCAACGATGTCTGGAATAGACACCCGTACAATGTTTTGTGATTGGCCGCATTCGCCCGAGCCGCACTGCGAAGCGGGAACGCCTTTTTTTCCGTGGATGGCGTTTGTTTAGCTGCGCGCGCCCATGGCGAGGGCCAGTTTTTTGCTGGCCAGGCGTGACACCTCGTCGGCGTCGCGGTCCTGATTTTCGCTGACCCAGCCGCCCAGGTTTTCCAGCGCGATCCGGCCGAGCGCATCGATCCATTGCGGGTGTTCGTTGAGCGCGGGGATGTAGTGGAAGTCCTTGCCGCCCGCCTGCAGGAAGCTGGCGCGGCCTTCCATCGCCAGTTCTTCCAGCGTTTCCAGGCAGTCGGCGGTGAAGCCCGGCGCGACCACGTCGACGCGCCCCACGCCTTCGCGACCGAGCGCTTCCAGTGTCTTGTCGGTATAGGGCTGCAGCCATTCGGCGCGGCCGAAGCGCGACTGGAAGGTGAGGCGGAACTGCCTGGGTTCGAGTCCGAGCGCTTCAGCCAGCAGCCGTCCGGTCTTCTGGCATTCGCAGTGGTAGGGATCGCCCTTGTCCAGGGTGTAGCGCGGCACGCCGTGAAAGCTCATCACGAGCACGTCGGGGCGGCCGTGCATCTGCCAGGTGTCGCGGATGTTGGCGGCCAGGGCGTGGATGTAGGCGGGGTGGTCGTGGTAGTGCTTGAGCGTGCGCAGCGCCGGCTGGTCGCGGGTTTTCAGCAGCCAGGCAAACGCGGCGTCGAATGCGCTGGCGGTGCTGGAGGCGGCGTATTGCGGGTAGGACGGCAGGATCAGGATGCGGTCGCAGCCGGCGGCTTTCATCCGTGACAGGGTGTCGGGCACCGACGGCTGGCCGTAGCGCATGGCGTATTCGACCATGAAGGGGCTGGCGATTTTTTCACCGAGCCAGCCTTTCAGCAGCTTGGCCTGCTTTGCGGTGTGCGCCCTCAGCGGCGAGCCGTCGGCGGTCCAGATCGCGGCGTATTTTTCAGCGGATTTTTTCGGCCGGGTGTTGAGGATGATGCCGTTCAGGATCAGCCACCACACGGCGCGCGGAATTTCCACCACGCGCGGGTCGGACAGAAATTCTTTCAGGTAGGGTCGCAGCGCTCTGGCGGTGGGTGCCTCGGGGGTGCCGAGGTTGACCAGCAGGATGCCGGTGCGGGCGGGCTGGCCGTGGGTGTGCTCGGGCTCTTTGAAGTAATTCATCAGTGGTGGGACAACGCGCTCGATAACAGCTTGGCCGTGATGTCGACGATCGGCACCACGCGCTCGTAGGCCATGCGGGTGGGGCCGACGACACCGAGCGTACCGACCACCTGGCCGTCGACGGAATAGGGCGCGCTGACCAGGCTGCATTCGTCGAATGGCAGCAGGTCGGATTCGCCGCCGATGAAGATCTGCACGCCGGTGGCATTGCGCGACTGGTCGAGCAGTTGCAGCAGGCCGGTCTTCTGCTCGAAGGCGTCGAACAGACGGCGCAGGCTGCCCATATTGCTGGAGAGTTCTTCCACGTCGAGCAGCTTGCGGCTGCCCGATACCACCACGTTTTCCTGGCCGGCGGCCTGGCTGCCGGCGTCCACCGCGGCAGACATCAGGTGCGTGATGTCGTCGCGCATGCGGCCGAGTTCGTCGCGCAGCTTTGCGCGCACCTGGTCGAAACTGTGGCCGGCGAAGTGCTGGTTGAAGTAGTTGGCCGCCTCGGTCAGCGCGGAGGCGCTGACCGGCTGCTCGGTGAGGATGACGCGGTTCTCGACCTCGCCCTCCATGGTGACGATGATGAGCAGGATGCGTTTTCCCGACAGGCTGAGGAATTCGATCTGGCGAAACGCCGGGCTGCGGCGCGGCGTCATCACCAGCCCGGCAAACCGGCTGAGATCGGACAGCAGGGTGGAGGCTGCGGTCATCAGCCGCTGCGGGTCGGACGACGTCAGGCTGTTTTCGAGCTGGCTGACTTCGATTTGGTCCAGCGGGCGCACCGTCAGCAGCGTGTCGACAAAAAAGCGGTAGCCAAGCGGCGTCGGCACCCGCCCGGCCGAGGTGTGCGGGCTGGAAACAAACCCCCTTTCCTCGAGATTGGCCATGATGTTGCGGATGCTGGCGGGCGACAAATCCAGCCCGGCGTGCTTCGACAGGGTGCGCGATCCCACCGGCTCGCCGTCGGTGATATAGCGTTCCACCAGGGTTTTCAGCAGGATGCGGGCGCGGTCGTTGAGCATGGATCCATTATATAGGGGGCAGGGAGCAGGGGCATGGCAACTTTGGTTCGATCAAAAAATGCGCAGCGCATTCCCTGAATCCTGAATCCTGACCCCCGACCCCTTTATAATCGCCCCATGCAAACCCCCCCCTTCCACACCGTTGGCCTCGTCGGAAAATATGACAACCAGGGCATGGAAACCTCTGTGCGTGTGCTGGGGGAGTTTCTGCGAGGGCGCGGGCATGCGGTGCTGCTTGCCACCCAGACGGCAGAACACCTCGAGATCACGGATTTCCCCGTTCGCACCCTGCGCGACCTGGCGATTGAAAGCGATGCTGTCGTGGTATTGGGCGGCGACGGCACCATGTTGTCGATCGCGCGTGAAGTGGCGCCGCACGGCGTGCCGCTGATCGGCATCAACCAGGGACGGCTGGGTTTTCTTACCGATATCATGGTCGATGACATGTTCGGCGCCGTTGCCGAAATCCTCAGCGGCCAGTACGTGGCGGAAGAACGAATCCTGCTGAACGGGCAGATCCGCCGTGCCGGCGAGTGCGTGTTCGAGGCCACCGCGTTTAACGATGTGGTGGTGGGCAAGGGCGGCTCGGGCCGCCTGATCGATCTGGAAATCGCCATCAACAGCGAGTTCGTCTATAGCCAGCGTGCCGACGGTCTGGTGGTCACCACGCCGACCGGCACCACGGCGTATGCGCTGTCGGCGGGCGGGCCCATCGTGCATCCCACGCTGGAGGCGGTGACGCTGGTGCCGATCTGCCCGCACACCTTGTCGGCGCGCCCCATCGTGGTCGGCAGCCATTCGCGCATCGAGCTGCACCTGACCTTTGCCGACGACGCGCGCGCCCACTTCGACGGCCAGCATCATTTCGACCTCAAGAGCGGCGACCATGTGTGGATCACCCGCGCCAGCCGCCCGGTCACCCTGCTGCACCCGCATTCCTACAGTTACTACGACACCCTGAGGCAGAAGCTGCACTGGGGCAAGAAGCTGTAAGCGCTTGTGTTGTCGCATCTGTCCATCCGCAATTATCTGCTGGTCGAATCGGTCGAGCTCGATTTCGCGCCGGGGCTCACCGTGCTCACCGGCGAGACCGGTGCGGGCAAATCGATTCTGATCGACGCACTGGCGCTGGCGCTGGGTGACCGCGCCGAGGGCGGCGTGGTGCGCAGCGGCGCGGCGCGCGCCGAAATCGCGGTCGAGTTCATGATCGACCGCCTGCCGGCACTTGTGACCTGGCTCGACGAGGCGGGCTATGCGGCGGACGACGGCACGCTGATCCTGCGCCGGGTGATCGACGCCGGCGGCCGCTCGCGCGCCTTCATCAACGGCAGCGCCGCGCCGCTGGCGCAGCTGAAGGACGCCGCCGAATTCCTGCTCGACATCCACGGCCAGCACGCGCATCACGCCTTGCTGCGCCCGCAGACCCAGCGCGAGGTGCTCGATGCCTATGCCGGCGCACAGCAAGTGGCTGCCGCGGTCAGCGCCGCCTGGCACGCCTGGCAGGCGGCGCGGGCGCAGCGTCTGGACGCCGAATCCCACGGCCAGGCGCGACAGATCGAACGCGAAGGCCTGAACCTGGCGGTGGAGGAATTGCGCGCGCTGGGGGACGACCTCGCGCGCTGGGACGAAATCCAGAGCGAGCACGCGCGGCTGGCGCATGTCACTACCCTGCTCGAAGGCAGCCATGCGCTGATTCACGGGCTGGACGAGGGCGAGGCGGCGGTGGCCGGCCGCCTCGGCGAAATGAGCGCGCAGCTCGACGCCATGCAGGCGGTGGACGACAGCCTGCAGGAGGTCGCCGCGCTGCTGGGTTCGGCGAGCGCCGATCTCGCCGAGGCGGTACACGCGCTGCGCCGCTACGCCGGCCATCTCAGCCTCGACCCCGAGCGGCTGGCCGAACTCGACCGCCTGCTCGCCGACATGCACCGGCTGGCGCGCAAGCACCGGGTGCAGCCGGACGCACTGGCCGATCTGCTGCAGCAGTTCGAGGCGCGTTTGGCCGAGCTGGCCGCCAGCGACGATCTCGACGCCTTGCAGGCAGCCGAGGATGCTGCCTGGACGCAGTACCAGACGCAGGCCAAACAGCTCAGCGTGCTGCGCCGCAAGGCGGCGGCAGCCCTGTCGAAACAGGTGACGGCGGCGATGCACGAGCTGGCGCTGGCGGGCGGCCAACTCGACATCCAGCTACAGCCCGTCGGCGAGCCGCGCGCGCACGGGCTGGAGGACGTGAGCTTTCTCGTTGCCAGCCATCCCGGACTGGCGCCGGGGCCGCTCGCCAAGGTGGCGTCGGGCGGCGAGCTGTCGCGCATCAGCCTGGCAATCCAGACCGCGCTGTCCGGCGTGGCCGGCGTGCCGACGCTGATCTTCGACGAGGTCGATGTCGGCATCGGCGGCAGCGTGGCCGAAGCGGTCGGGCGGCGGCTGGCCAAGCTGGGCGAAACCCGCCAGGTGCTGGTCATCACCCACCTGCCGCAGGTGGCCGCGCGCGGTGCGCAGCACCTGCGGGTGGCGAAGCAGGCCAGCGGCAGCTTTGTGTCGTCCAATATCGAATTGCTCGACGCCGATACGCGTGTGGAGGAAGTCGCGCGCATGCTCGGCGGGCTGAAAATCACCGCCACCACGCGGCAGCACGCCGCGGAGATGCTCGCCGGGTGAGAACCATGCTGGCGCTGTGGCTGCTCTTCGCCGCGTCCGGCACGGTTTGCGCAGACACACTGTACGGCGTCGTCATCGTGGTGATCGACGGCGACACCGTGCTGTTCAAGCCCGACCACTATTCCCCCGGATCGCGCGCCTTCCTGAAAGTCCGCCTGGCCGATATCGACGCCCCTGAAATCGGCCAGCCATTTGGCGAGGCTGCCACCGAAGCGCTGAAGGCACGGGTGCTGAAGCAGCGGGCGCAACTGGAAATCGTCGCCATCGATGCGTACGGCCGCAAACTGGGGCGCCTTAGCGTGGATGCCCGGTCGGTCAACGCGGAGTTGGTGCGGCGCGGCCTGGCGTGGACATACGACTCCAGACGCGCTTCAGCACGTAGTGGATCGGAGTCCTTCAGGGCGTCGGCGCGTGGCGCGGATCGACATACCATGTTGGCGCTGCAGCGCGAGGCGCAGGGCGAACGGATCGGGCTGTGGCAGGACGCCGCGCCGACGCCGCCCTGGGCGTGGCGGAAGGCGCGGGCGGCCCCCGCCTATTGATCGTTCGGCTGGCCGGTCGCGCGGTCGGCATCCGATGGTTTTGCCATGGAGCGAACACGGACGCCGATCCAGGCAATGCCAGTATTGACAGTCCCGCCGAAAACAAATACAAATGAGAAACATTCTCATATAAATATCGCTACCCCATGACCCCGACCGCGCATACCTTCCCTCTCCACGGCCCTGGCCTGCGCGGTGCAGGGCGGCCTCGCGTGGCGATCATCGGCCGCGACGGCAGCGGCAAGCACAGCATTTTCCGCGCTGCCGCCGCCACCTCCACCCGCCACGAGCGCCTCGCCGGCATCGGCCCTGCGTACGAGGAATGCCTGGTCGAGGTGGGTATCGACCAGATTTCCCTGGTCGCGCTGCCCGCCGTCGACGGCCTGCACGATCTGGATGCGGATGCCTGCGTGACGCTGAAGTACCTGCTCTGGGGCGACCACTGGCCGGCCATCGCCGGGCACGAGCCGCATCAGCCGGCGAGCGCTTTCGCCGCCCCCGACGTGCTGCTGATGGTGATGGACGCCACGGCGCTGGAGCGCGACCTCGAACTCGCGCTGGAGCTGATGCAGCTGGGCCGGCCGATGGTGTTTGCGCTCAACCGCATGGACGAGGCGCGTTCCAGGCGGCGCTTCATCAACGTGCGCGCCCTGTCGGCCAAGCTGGGCGCGCCGGTGGTGCCGACCGTGGCGCACATGGGCATCGGCCTGGCCGATCTGTATTCCACCGCGGTGCGGGTCGCGCGCGAGACCAGACATGCTCACGCGCAGCCATCGACGCAACCGCCCAGTGCGCACATCGAGGCGCAATTGCGCGCCATTGCCGAGATCGCCCTACAGCCGGACGTGGCGGCGGCATTCGGGGTGCCGTCCGCCTTGCTGACGCTGCAGCTCGCGGAAAACGACGGCTACTTCGCGCAGGAATTGCAGGCGCATTTCCCCGACCGCCACGCGACCCTGCTCGCCGCGCGCGCCGCCGCCGCCGCGGCCTTGCCGCGCCCGCTGGCGGAGGAGATCCATGCCGACCGCCATCACCGTGCCGCGCAGCTGGTCGAGGCGGTGACCCGCCCCGGCCAGGAAGGCGCGCCGCCACGCTGGCAAATCTGGGCGGATGACCTTTTTCTGCACCCGCGCTGGGGCTTTGCCGGCTCGCTGGTGATTTTTGCCCTGGTGCTGGTCGTCGTGTTCGAGGTGAGCGCCTTTCTCGACGCACTCACCGTCGCACGCCTGATCGAATGGGCCGCGCCGTGGCAGCCGACCGACCTCACAGGGGTGGTCGCCCGCGCCGTGCTGGATGGCTTCATCGGCCTGGCGGGCATCGTCATCCCCTACATGATCCCGCTGGTGGTGGTGCTGGTGTTGCTGGAAGAGTCCGGGATCATGCATCGCGTGGCTTTCGTGGTCGATCGCGGCTTTCACCGGCTGGGCCTGCACGGCGGCGTAGCACTGCCTTTTCTGATGGGGCTGGGCTGCAATGTGCCGGCGCTGGCCGCCACCGCCGCCGTCACCCATGGCCGCGACCGCACCGTGGCCTCGCTCTTGATCACCTTCCTGCCCTGTTCGGCGCGTTCGGCCATCATCCTGGCGGTGGGCGGCAAATACCTCGGCGGCTTCGGCGTGTTCGCGCTCTTCATGCTCGTCCCCGTCGTCGTCAGCCTGGTCGGCAAGCTCCTGAAGCGCCGCTATCCCGAGACCACGCCCGGCATGATCCAGGAGATCCCGCCCTACGCCGTGCCCACTCTGCGCGCTTTGCTGGTCAATACCTGGGAGCGCAGCCGCGACATCGTCACCATCGTGCTGCCGCTGCTGGTGGCGGGCAGCGTGGTGCTGGCGCTGCTGGGGCATGTCGGCATGGACGACTGGATCAATCTTGCGCTCACGCCGGTGACGGGTTGGTGGCTGGGGCTGCCGGCGGCACTGGGCGTGCCGATTCTGTTCGGCGTGCTGCGCAAGGAGCTGTCCCTGCTGATGGTATTCAGCGCCCTCGGCACGCAGGAGCTGGCGGGCGTGCTCGACACCACGCAGATCGCCACCTTCCTGGTGTTCCTGACCTTCTACGTGCCCTGCGTGTCCACCTTCGCCATGATGCTGAAGCTGCTCGGCCGGCGCGATGCGCTCTATTCCGTCGGGCTCTCCATCGGCGTGGCGCTCGTGGTGGCGGCCGCGGTGCGCTGGACGATGGAACTGGCGGGGTGGGCGTTATAGCGGTCGGCGCTTAGGTCTCGGAAGGCGCGATCTGGGCGTTGAACGTTCGCAGGTCTACCAGGCTGCAACTTGTCTTGCGCGATGCCCGGCACGCCTCATCGCCGGGGTGATGCTCAAACGAACACGAGTGCTTCTGCAGCATGTCCCAGTCTTCTTCGGCATACATCTGCCGAGGAAGATTGGGCGGGAAGTACACGCAACCGAAGCAATGTCCGTGCGGCTCAGCGGTCTTTTCTGACATGGTAGCGCAGTACTCCATTCTCTTCTGTCGTCGACAGCAGCGTCTGGCCGGTGCGCTCGCACCAGGATGGGATGTCCTTTTGCGTCCCCGTGTCGGTTGCAATGATTTCAAGAATGTCACCAAGAGCCAACCCCTTCATGGCTTTGTTGGTTTCCACTATGGGCATCGGGCAACATTTGCCGGAGGTGTCGAGGATCGAGGTAACGGTAAATGCACGCATGACTGATCTCCTTAGAAGTACTGGCAGTGATCCGCTTTGGCAGCTTTGTCGTTGAGGAACCAGGAGGCACCGACGATGCCTTCCGCTTCGGGAATCAAATTGTTCTCGTTTACGCCGAAAATGGCGCCGGCCAGACTGCATGCGTAAAAGCTCACGCAACCCGTCGATTTCAAGGCCTTGAGAATCTCGTAGATGTCGTTCGGCAGCCCCGCCTTGGCCACGTTTTCACGCACCATGGCTTCATCGGCGGCATGCCGGCCGTCCATGCACAAACTTGCGGCGCCCTCGACGGTGAGGGCTTTGACTGCCCAGTTGACAAACAGCATGTCGACCTGAGTTCCTTCCGCTGACGCCAAGTAGGCAAAGACGAGCGGCGTGAGGATCTTGTCGTAAGAGTCGTCACGTATCACGATGGCCATGGATTTCATTTTGAATCTCCTTAGAATGAACATTCGTTCGAAATGAACGAAAAAAACACGGCCTGATCAAGCCGTGACACCACGCCAAGCACATTCCCAGACAGCGTCTAGCCTGTCCGGGAGGGGCTCGGCAAGAACGCCGTCGAGACGCGCAGTAATCAACCGGATGGCACCTCCAAAGAGGCATGAGGTTGCGACCATGACATCCATATTGCGAATTTCTCCGTTCTCCATGCCACCTTGCACAAAGGCTCGCATGGTTTCAAACGGCTTGGACGAGCACACGGGGCGCTCGGATGGCAGGAAATCCCGATGCTTCGCATACAGCATGAAATCCATGGCATCGCGGTTCGACTCTGTCAATTCGAACAGCATCGCCATGATCGCCCGGCAACGGTCGTGCGCCGTGGCGTTGTCCATGGCGATTTTTTCCAGCGATTCCTGTAAACCCACTGTCAACCCCAGATAGAGTGCGCGGGCCACATCTTCCTTATCCTTGAAGTGATGATAGATCGAGCCCACGCTGACCTGCGCAGCGCGTGCCATATCGGGCACTGAGGTGCTGAAATAACCGCGCTGCGTGAAAAGCTGCAGGGCGGCAGCAATAACCCGCTCACTTATTTGCCCAGGCTGAACATTGGCGGGGGTGCGAGCCATTGCGTATCCTGATATAGAATGAATGTTCATTCATAATAGCAAAGAAATTATTCATGTGCGAAACCAATAACAAAACAACGCGGTCGGGCTTACCTGATTTCAGCGCCCCGCATGTCGAGCAGCGCTTTCAGTATCGATCGGTGGCAGCGGCTTTCGTCCTCGCAGTAACAGCCGATGGAGAAATTGGCGTGGTGCGAGAGCGCGGCGAGAAGATCCAGATCCCGCCTCGCTTCGGGCGCCTTCATTTCCGCAAGGAACCGCCGCTTGAACGCGCGCCAGGTTTTGTCGTCCGTCACCGGAAAGGCTTCCCGAAGCAGGGCTTCGCTCGGAGACAGGTTCGGAAACCATACGTCATAGATATCCTTCGACGCATAGTTTTCCTTCCGTACGCCGCGCGGGGGGCGCCGTACCGTGCCGATGCGCAGCCCCTCATCGTCTGCCCTGCTACTGCCTAATCGTACGATCCGTATGGCCATGGGGGTGGGGAAGCTTTGGGGTCAGCAGCCGAATATGTCCTGGCCTTTGACCATAGGAAATATTCCCTGTTTCTGCCTCGCATTCGCGCCAACGCGGGTCAAGGCTGCATGGTTCATAACGCCGCCAGGGTCTTGATGTGCGCGGCCGCGCTGCGCCCCAGGGCGCTGAGGTCATAGCCGCCTTCCAGCACCGAAACGACGCGGCCTTCTGCGTGGCGCGCGGCTACGCTCATCACCTGCTCGGTGATCCAGATGTAATCGGCTTCGACCAGGCCGAACTGCGCCATCTCGTCCTCGCGGTGGCCGTCGAAGCCGGCGGAGCAAAACAGCATCTGCGGGCAGTGCGCTTCCAGGCGCGGCGTGATCTGTGCGGTGAAGGCTTCGCGATAGGCGGGGCCGGTGGTGCCGGCGGGCAGTGGCACGTTGACGATGTGGTCGCTGGCGGTGTCGGCGCCGCAGAACGGGTAGTAGGGATGCTGGAAGGTGGAGCACAGCATCACGCGCGGATCGTCGGTGAAGATGTCCTCGGTGCCGTTGCCGTGGTGGACGTCGAAATCGACGATGGCGACCCGTTCGAGGCCATGCGCTTCCAGCGCGTGCGCGACGGCGACGGCGACGTTGTTGAAGAAGCAGAAGCCCATGGCCTGGTTGCGGGTGGCGTGGTGGCCGGGGGGGCGGCAGGCGACGAAGGCGTTGGACACCTCGCCGCGCATCACCCGATCCACCGCCATCACCGCCCCGCCGGCGGCATGCCGGGCGGCCTCCAGGGTGTGCGGGTTCATGCTGGTGTCGGGGTCGAGCGCGCGGAAGCCTTCGCTGGGCGAGGACGCTTCGACGAAGTCGATGTAGGCGGCGTCATGCACCCGCAGCAGCTGGCTGCGCTGCACCGGCGGGGCTTCGAGATGCGTCAGGTAGTCGAACAGGTGGGCGGCGTGCAGGCGGTCGTCGATGGCGCGCAGTCGCTCGGGGCTCTCCGGATGCCAGTCGCCCATGGTGTGCAGGAGAAAGCTGGGGTGGGTGATGTAGGCGGTATGCATGAGTGGGGGGATCAGGGGAATAAACAAACTATACGCCCGGCGTGATGGCGCGGTAACGGGGGATGGCCTAGCATAGGCCGTTCACGACCCCATCGATTCGGCGTACGCCCGCCCAAAGCAAACCATGCCCCAACACTATCTTCATCCCCTGTTCAACGCCCGCTCGGTGGCGGTCTTCGGCGCCAGCGAGCGCGAGGATTCGGTCGCCGGCATCCTGTTCCGCAACCTGCGCCATGCCGGCTACAAGGGCGAGGTCTACCCGGTCAATCCCAAGCACGAGACGGTGTTCGGCGTGCGCTGTTATGCGTCGGCCGGCGAGCTGCCGGTCGTGCCGGAACTGGCGCTGATCGCGACGCCGGCGCCCACGGTGGCGGCGATCATGGAGGCATGCGGCCAGCACGGCATCCGCCATGCCATCGTGCTGTCGGCCGGCTTTGGCGAAGTGGGCGCGCAGGGCGTGGCGCTGGAAGACGGCGTGAAGGCGGCGGCCAAAAAACACGGCATCCGCTTCATCGGCCCCAACTGCCTTGGCATCCAGCGGCCTTCCATCGGGCTCAATGCCACCTTCAGCCAGGGCGCGACGCTGTCCGGCGATCTCGCGCTGGTGTCGCAGTCCGGCGCGATCTGCACTGCCATGATGGACTGGGCGGAAACCAACGGCATCGGCTTTTCCAGCGTGATCTCCACCGGCGCGTCGGCCGACCTGGATTTCGGCGAGATCCTCGACTATCTCGCCATCGACACGCAGACCAAGGGTGTCCTGCTATACATCGAGGGCATTCGCGACGCGCGCCGTTTCATGAGCGCGCTGCGTGCGATCTCCCGCTTCAAGCCCGTCGTCATGGTCAAGGTGGGACGCCACGAGGCCGGATCGAAAGCGGTGCAGTCGCACACCGGCGCGCTGGTCGGATCGGACGCGGTGTTCGACGCCCTGGTGCGGCGCGCCGGCGTGGTGCGGGTCAACACCATCCTGCAGCTGTTCGCCTCGGCACGGGCGCTGTCCACCCACATCAAGCCCACCGGCAACCGGTTGGCCATCGTCACCAACGGCGGCGGCCCTGGCGTGATGGCGACCGACCTCGCCATCGACATGGGGGTGCGCATGGCCGAGCTGTCGCCAGCGACATTCGAAACGCTCAACGCCGTGCTGCCGGCCAACTGGTCGCAGGCCAATCCGCTCGACATCATCGGCGACGCCAACGCTGAGCGGTATCGCGCGGCGGTGGCCGCCTGTCTCGCCGACGACAACGTCGACGGCGTGCTGGCGATGCTGACGCCGCAGGCGATGACGCGGCCGACCGAGGTGGCCGCGGCCGTGATCGAGGTGGCGAAGGCCTCGAGCAAGCCGGTGCTGACCTGCTGGATGGGCGAGGCCCAGGTGCACGAGGGGCGGCGCCTGTTCAAGCAGGCCGGAATTCCCTACTTCACCACGCCGGAACCGGCGGTCGAGGTGTTCTCCTTCCTGTCCGCCTTCTACGAAAACCAGCGCCTGCTGATGCAGACGCCGGGGCCGCTGTCGCAGCAGGCCGCGCCGGACGTCGAGGGCGCGCGCTTCATCATCGAGAGCGCGCTGGCACACGGCCGTCACCTGCTGAACGAGGTGGAATCGAAGGCGCTGCTGGCGGCCTTCCACATCCCGATCGCGCAGACCATGATCGCGCGCGACCCGATGGAAGCGATGCTGATGGCGCAGCAGATGGGCTTCCCGGTGGCGATGAAGATCAACTCGCCGGACATCACCCACAAGTCCGACGTCAACGGCGTGCGCCTCGGGCTGTCGAGCGGCCAGGCGGTGCGCTCGGCCTTCGGCGAGATGCTGGCCGACGTCAAGCGCCTGCGTCCCGACGCCACCCTCGAAGGCATCGTGGTCGAGCCGATGGCGGCGCGTCCGCATGCACGCGAGGTGCTGCTGGGGATGACTTCCGACCCGGTGCTGGGTCCGGTGATCGTGTTCGGCGCCGGCGGCGTCGATGTCGAGGCCTTCCGCGACCGCGCGGTGACCCTGCCGCCGCTCAACCGCTATCTGGCGCGCGACCTGATCCAGCGCACCCGCGTCGCCACCCTGCTGGGGCCGTTCCGCAACCGCCCGCCGGTCGACATGGACGCGCTGGAGAACGTGCTGCTGCGGCTGTCGGAAATGGTCTGCGAGCTGCCCTGGCTGGCCGAGCTGGACATCAACCCGCTGCTGGTGGACGAGCACGGCGCGCTGGCGCTGGATGCGCGCATCGTCATCGCGCCGCGGGTGCCGACGGCCGACCGCTACGGCCACATGGCGATCCATCCCTATCCGGCGCATCTGGTGTCGCACTGGCAATTGCCGAGTGGCCACGATGTGGTGATCCGTCCGATCCGTCCGGAGGACGCCGAGCTGACCCAGGGCTTCGTCAAGAGCCTGTCCGCGGAATCCAAGTATTTCCGCTTCATGGACGCGGTAAGCGAGTTGTCCCCGGTCGCACTGGCGCGCCTGACCCAGATCGACTATTCGCGCGAAATGGCGCTGCTGGCGCTGACCGAAATCGACGGCCGCGAAGTGGAGCTCGGGGTGGCGCGCTATGCCATCAATCCGGAAGGGGCGTCCTGCGAATTCGCCCTGGTGGTCAACGACCAATGGCAGAAGCAGGGGATCGGCCACAAGCTGATGGACGTGCTGATGGATGTGGCGCGCGGCAAGGGAGTGAAGGTGATGGAGGGCGAGGTGCTGAAAACCAACCGTCCCATGCTGAAGCTGGTGGAGGCCCTGGGTTTCCGGATCGAGCCGCACCCGGAGGATGACACGGTGCGAAGGATTTCACGCGCGCTGTAGCGCGGTCCGGCACCAGCACATTCAGGCCTCGCCGAGCTTGAGGTCCAGGCAGCGCAGGTAGGCCGCCGAATCAAACGCCGTCTGATGGCGCTGCACCTGCCAGATCATCTCGGCCAGGCAATCCATCACTGCGTGCTGGGCGTCCATCGCGTCGCCATGCTGCTTCAGCAGGCGCTGATAGCGGTCGCGGATTCCGGGCGGCTGGTCGACCGACAACTGCTCGCTGATCGCCAGGTGGATCGACAAATGCAGGAAGGGGTTGGTCTCGCCGGACTCCGGCAGGTAGTCCCGCTCGATATAACGCTCGGGTTGATCGAGCAGGGCATGGTATTCCGGATGCGCCAGCACGACCTCGAGCGCCGGCTGCTCCGCGCCCGTCAGCGGCTGGCCCGCACGGTATTTCGCCCACACGTCGAAGAAGAACTGGCGAACCTGGTCGCGGCTGGGATTAAACATGGCCTGGATTAAACATGAAGCAGATTATTCGTTCGCCGATTTAAAGCCAGTAGGTGCGCCATGCGCACC
>JAIBEI010000035.1 GCA_019459055.1 Thiobacillus sp.
CATTTGCGACTCCCGTAGGGTGCGCCATGCGCACCAACAACAAGTACAGCGTGCGCCATGCGCATCGAATCAATGGTGCGCATGGCGCACCCTACGAAATCAATGGGCCACATGGTGTTTCCCGAGAGAGGGTCCATCAGCCGGCATGGTTTTGTACTTGTACTCGCACAGATCCGCGATCAGGCACTCCGGACATTTCGGCTTCCTGGCCTGGCACACGTAGCGCCCGTGCAGGATCAGCCAGTGATGCGCGTCGATGCGGAATTCGTCCGGGATGGTCTTGAGCAGCTTTTTTTCCACTTCCAGCACGGTCTTGCCGGGGGCGAGGCCGGTGCGGTTGGCGACGCGGAAGATATGGGTGTCGACCGCCATGGTGGGCTGGCCGAACGCGGTATTCAGGATCACGTTGGCCGTCTTGCGCCCGACGCCGGGCAGGGCCTCGAGCGCGGCGCGGTCGGCGGGCACCTGGCTGCCGTGCCGCTCGATCAGCATCTGGCAGGCGGCGATGAGGTGGCGGGCCTTGCTCTTGTAGAGCCCGATGGTCCTGATGAATTCGGCGAGCCCCGCTTCGCCCAGCGCGTAGATGGCTTCGGGCGTGCTGGCGACCGGAAACAGCCTGCGGGTGGCCAGGTTGACCCCCTTGTCGGTGGCTTGCGCCGACAGCACCACTGCCACCAGCAGCTCGAACGGCGTGCGGTATTCGAGCTCGGTGGCGGGGTGGGGGTTGGCGGCGCGGAGGCGGGCGAAGATTTCGCGTCGTTTGATGGCATTCATCGTCGCGACATCACCGTTCGGCGAGGCGCCTTTTCAGCGGCGGCTTCATGCCGCCATCGGCACGGCAGCCGGGACGCGCCGCTCGGCAAGGGCCTTCCGCCAGTTGTGCGCGGCGATCAACAGGCCCAGTGCGATGAAGGCGCCGGGCGGCAGGATGGCGAGCAGGAAGCCCTGGTAATCGGGCAGCACATGCAGCACGAACTGTTTGGATTCCTCGCCGAAGACCAGGTCGATGCCGGACAGCAGCGTGCCCTGGCCGGCGAGTTCGCGCACGCCGCCCAGCACCACCAGCACCGTCGTCAGGCCCAGGCCCATCGCGATGGCGTCGACCACGCTGTGCAGGGGGCGGTTCTTCGAGGCGAAGGCATCGGCGCGCGCCAGAACGATGCAGTTGGTGGTGATGAGCGGAATGAAAATCCCCAGCACCAGATAGAGCGGATGCACAAACGCGTTCATCAGCAGATCGATCACCGTGACCAGCGAAGCGATGAGCAGCACAAACACCGGGATGCGGATTTCGTGCGGGATGAAATGGCGCACGCTCGATACCGTGCCGCTGGCGGACGCCATCACCAGCGTCGTTGCCAGTCCCAGCGAGAGCGCATTGACCACGGTGGTGCTGATGGCGAGCAGCGGGCATAGCCCCAGCAGCTGCACCAGGCCGGCGTTCTGTTTCGACAGGCCGTTGTGAAAAATCGAGCGGAATTCCTGCAGGGTCATGGCGGCGTCTCCTTGTTGGGTGCGGCGTCAGGCGCTTCATTCCCGGCCAGCAGCGCGGCGCGGTTGCGGGCGAAATAGTCCAGCGCGCCGCGCACCGCCCTGACCACGGCGCGTGGCGTGATGGTGGCGCCGGCGCGGGCGTCGAAGCGGCCGCCGTCTTTGGCAACCTTCCAGTATTTGGCTTCGGGCACGGTCAGCGACTTGCCGACAAACTGGTCGATCCATGCGCTCTTGCTGCGGACGATGTAGTCGCCCAGCCCGGGCGTTTCGCGGTGCGCGGTGACGCGCACGCCGGTGAGGGCGCCGCTTGCATCGATGCCGACCACCAGGTGGATGTTGCCGCTGTAGCCCTCGGGCGCAATGGCTTCCAGCACCACGGCGGTGGCGGCGCCGTCGCGCCGGGCGACCCACAGCGCGGACGGCTGGCGCGTTCCCAGCAGGTCGTGGGGCGGCACGCTTTGCTGGCTGGCGAGCAGGTCGTTGTCGTATAGCGCGGGCGGCAGCACCTGGCTCAGCAGCGCCAGTTTTTCGGCTTGCTGGCTGCGCTCGATGGTGGACTGGGTGCGGGCGAAAGTGAAGGCCAGCAGCGCGGTGGCGACGACCGCGAAGGCGAACAGGATCATCCCGGTGCGCAGGGCGTTGCGGCCGGCGGCCTTGATCTGCGAAATCACGCCGGGGGTTCCTTGCCGCGGCCGCTGGTGCCGTAAACGCGCGGCTGGGTGTACTGGTCGATCAGCGGCACGGAGAGGTTCATCAGCAGGATCGCGAACGCCACTCCGTCCGGGTAGCCGCCCCAGGTGCGGATGATGATGGTGAGCAGGCCCGCGCCGAAGCCGAAAATCAGCTTGCCGCGCGGCGTCGTCGCGCCCGACACCGGGTCGGTGGCGATGAAGAAGGCGCCCAGCATCACCGACGGCGCGAACAGGTGGAACCACGGCGCGCCGAAGCGGCCGGCGTCGAAGAAGTGCAGGAAGCCGGCGGCGAGCCAGATGCCGGCGAGAAACGCCAGCGGCACCTGCCAGCTGATGATGCGCAGCGCCCACAGCAGCAGCCCGCCGAGCAGAAACGCCGCGGCCAGCCATTCGAAACCGACGCCGCCGAACTGGCTGAAGATCGGCTGCGTCATGATCTCGTCCACTGTCAGTTGCTGCAGCAGGCCGGTTCGCAGCGCATCCAGCGGCGTGGCCATGGTCACCGCGTCGAGAGTGGTTTTCGGCACGTCGCCGCCAAATATCACCGTCGCGCTTTGCGCCAGCGTGAGTGGCGTTTCCGTGAGCGCAAGCGGCCCGGACCACTGCGTCATCTGCACCGGGAACGACACGATCAGCACCGCATAGCCGACCATCGCCGGATTGAAGATGTTCTGCCCCAGTCCGCCGTACAGATGCTTGGCGACCACGATGGCGAACAGCGTGCCGGTGACGATCAGCCACCACGGCGCCAGCGCGGGCAGCGACAGCGCCAGCAGCCAGGCGGTGACGATGGCGCTCAAGTCGGTGAGGAAGGGCTTGGCCGGATAGCCGCGCGCCTTCAGCATCGCCGCTTCCGCCGCCAGCGCGGTGACGGTGGCGAGCGCCAGGGTGACCAGGATGCCCGGCCCGAACAGCCAGACGTATGCAGCAACGCCGGGAAGCAGGGCGGCCAGCACCCAGGCCATGACCTGGGTGACGCTGCTGCGGTCAAGGATGAAAGGAGATGGCATCAGGGTTTCTTCTCTTCGGATTCCAGCGGCTGGCGCGCCAGCTCGTGGATTTTAGCCCGGCGCGCCTCGATTTCCTCGATCTCGCGCTGCGTTGCGGGCAGCAGGTGGTCGGTGTTTTTCGGCGCAACCTCGGCTTTTTTCGCCTGCGCGCGCGCCAGCGCGGCGGCGATCAGCGCCTTCTTGGCGTCGGCATCGCTGGGCGCGGTGGCGAGTTCGGGCGCAGGTGCGGCAGGGAGTTCGGCGCGCTTTGCCTGATCCAGCCCAGCTTGCGTCCGTGCGGCCTGCGCCTTGGCGGCGAGCTTCTCGGCCTTTTCCTTCTTCTCGCGCGCCAGCCTGAATTCGCGGAATTCGTGGCGTTCGCGCGCCAGGTCGGCGGCACGCTTTTCCTTCTCGCGCGCCCAGATCTCGCTCTTGGCGTAGCGATAGAAATCGACCAGCGGGATATGGCTGGGGCAGACATAGCTGCAGCAGCCGCATTCGATGCAGTCGAACAGGTGGTATTCCTGCGCGCGCCCGAAGTCGCCCGTTTTGGCGAAGCGAAACAGCTCCTGCGGCTGCAGTTCGGCCGGGCAGACGTCGGCACAGCGGGTGCAGCGGATGCACGGCAGCGCTTTCGGCAGCGGCGGGAACAGCGCGTTCGACTTCACCAGGATGCAGTTGGTGGCCTTGACCACCGGTACCTCAAGGTCGGGCATCGGCATGCCCATCATCGGCCCGCCCATCAGCGCGCCGGTGCTGTCGTCGCGCTCGCCCGCCAGCGTGATCAGCGTGTGCATCGGGGTGCCGATCAGCACCTCGAAATTCTGCGGGCGCAGCACGTGGCCGGTGACGGTGACCAGACGCGAGATCAGCGGCTCGCCGTGGTGCACCGCGCACGCCAGCGCGTAGGCGGTGCCGACGTTGAACACCTGGATGCCGATGTCGGTGGACAGCTTGCCGGAGGGGACTTGCTTGCCGGTCAGGGTCTCGATCATCTGCTTGGCGCCGCCGGCGGGATAGATTGCCGGCACCGCCACCACTTCGACCGCGAAGTCGAGGCTTTGCGCGGCGGCCTGCATTGCGGCGATGGCTTCGGGTTTGTTGTCCTCGATGCCGACCAGGATTTCCGTGCTGCCCAGCAGATGGCGCATCACCGCCACCCCCTGCAGGATTTCGCCGGCACGGTTGCGCATCAGCATGTCGTCGCAGGTGATCCACGGCTCGCATTCGCCGCCGTTGATGATCAGCGTGGGGCAGGAATGCGCGGCGCCGGGGTCGAGCTTGACCGCGCTGGGGAACACCGCGCCGCCGAGGCCGGCAATGCCCATGTCGCGCAGTTTCATGCGCAGATCGGCAGCCGCCATCGCCTGGTAATCGAGCGGCGCATGGGCGATCCATTCGTCGCGGCCGTCGGTTTCGATGGTGATGCACAGATCGGGCAGGCCGGAGATATGCGGTACGGCGGCCGGGCCAATTGCCGTGACGATGCCGGAACTCGACGCATGAACGGCGGCGGAAATATAGCCGTCCGCCGCACCGATCATCTGGCCTTTCAGCACGCGCTCGCCCACCTCGACCACTGGCTTGGCGGGGTTGCCGATGTGCTGGCGCAGCGGGATGACCAATTTTCCCGGCAGCGGCGCGGCATGGAGCGGACGCGCATTCGATTCCGCCTTGTGTTCGGACAGATGCACGCCACCCTTGAATTTGAACAGTTTGCGGCTCATGCGACGCGCTTCAGCTCGATCACCGGATACTTCCACTTCCAGTGCGGCAGATCTTCGGCGATCGGCACCATCGCAATGCAGTCGACCGGGCACGGCGCCACGCACAGTTCACAGCCGGTGCATTCGGCGGCGATGATGGTGTGCATCTGCTTGGCCGCGCCGGAGATGGCGTCGACCGGACAGGCCTGGATGCACAGGGTGCAGCCGATGCAGAGCTGTTCGTCGATGAAGGCCACCGATTTCGGTTTGGGCGCGCCATGGGCTTCGTCGAGCGGTTTGGGTTCCACGCCCAGCAGCTCGGCGAGCTTCTTGATGCCTTCCTCGCCGCCCGGCGGACACTGGTTGATGTCGGCCTCGCCCTTGGCGATGGCCTCGGCATAGGGCCGGCAGCCGGGAAAGCCGCACTGCCCGCACTGCGTCTGCGGCAGGATGGCGTCGATCTTTTCCGCCAGCGGGTTGCCCTCCACCTTGAAGCGGACCGCCGACCAGCCGAGCACCAGGCCGACCGTCACGGCGAGGACGACCATCACCAGAATGGCGGTGAGCATTATTTCACCAGCCCGGAGAAACCCATGAAGGCGAGCGACATCAGGCCTGCGGTGATCATTGCGATGCTGGTGCCCTTGAACGGCGAGGGCACGTCGCAGGTGTCGAGGCGCTCGCGGATGCCGGCAAACAGGACCAGCGCCAGGGTGAAGCCGATCGCGCCGCCGGCGCCGAAAAACAGCGATTCGACGAAGCCGTGCTGCGCCTGCACGTTGAGCAGGGGAATCCCCAGCACCGCGCAGTTGGTGGTGATGAGCGGCAGGTAGATGCCCAGCACCTGGTACAGCACCGGGCTGGTCTTGTGGATGAACATCTCGGTGAACTGCACGATGCCGGCGATCACCACGATGAACGACAGCGTGCGCAGATAGAACAATTCGGTGCCGAGCAGGTACTCGTTGATGAGGTAGCTGGCGCCGGACGCCAGCGTCAGCACGAAGATCGTCGCCAGGCCCATGCTGATCGAGGTTTCAAGCCGGCGCGACACGCCCATGAACGGGCATAGGCCGAGAATCTTGGCCAACACGATGTTGTTCACGAACACCGTGGAAATGAGAATGAGGATGTAGGTTTCCAAAATGGGCTGATCCGGCGCAATGTCGCATTATCCGCCGCAGGAGGCATGCGATTCAAGCTATTGCCGTCAGGGGTACTCGTTCCCGATGTTTCCCGCTCAGCCGAGCGCCTTGCCGCTGGCCCAGAAATCGTAGCCTTTGCTGAGGAATTCGTCCCATGGCAGGTAATGCGAGCCGTCGCACGAGAAGGTGAGGCCGACCATGCCATTGAAGATGTTGAGCGAGCCGCCGCGCAGGTAAAACGTCTCGTCCATGAAGCGCAGCGCGCGCAGGCCGTCGAGCACCGGGCGGATCTTGTCCCGCGGCACCACGGCGTCGGCCGGGTAATCGTGGTGCGGGTAAATCAGGCAGGTGTTGGGGTCGGTCAGCGCGTGAATGTCGAGCAGGCGGTAGCGATAGGGGTCGTCGACCAGCCACACGGTGGCGCGGCTGCTGGAAAAATGCAGCTTGCCGTGGAAGATGCCGTGATCGGTCATCAGCTCTTCCATCACCCCCAGTACGGTGTCGAGGTTGAGGTCCATCTGGCTGTCGCTGCGGGTCTGGTGGAACACCGCGCTGCGGATTGCCGGGTCGCCCTTGATCTGCCGCCAGTAGGTGGGCTCGTCGTACAGCTTGCCGGTGATCGGCAGGTCGCGCAGGTCGAAGTCGGCGCCGACGAAGCCGAGCACCTGGCCGTCGTCGTCGCGCACGATCTGGATCGCGGTGAGCGACGGCCGCTTGGCGCGCAGGCTGATGTAGGCTTGGGTGAGCAGAAAGCCCTGATTCGGCACCGCTTCGCGCATGTAGGGGCGGTCGGAACGGTCGCGCCCGTAATCCGTCTCGACCAGGCCCTCGCGGCTGATGTTGTCGGAGAGCTGGATCGCGCGGGTGTCCAGTGCATACAGATACTTGCACGCGGGAATGGTCGACAGCGCATGCGTCAGCGCGGCATTGAGGCCGGCGCGGCTCGGCCAGGCCCGGCTGCAGGCCTGGGCGGCCAGCGCCAGCGGTTCGCGCAGCAGGTTGGCGAGGGCATCGCGCTGGCGCGCGACGCTTTCGGCAAGGGTGGTGGGAGTGGGCATGTTCGATCGATCCGCGGTGGAAGCCTGCATTATCTGCAATATTAATGACGCAAGGATTAATGGCGCAATGAAATCACCGGCCAGCCCTGCGCTTCGGCATGGGTGCGCAGCGTGGGGTCGGGATCGACCGCGACCGGATGGCGGACCTTTTCCAGCAGCGGCAGATCGTTGTGCGAATCGCTGTAGAACCAGCTGCTGTCGAGGCAGTCGAGGCGGGTGCCGTGGGCCTCGAGGAAGCGTTCGAGACGGACGACCTTGCCTTCGCGGAAGCAGGGCGTGCCGGCGACTTCGCCGGTGAAGCGGCCGTCGATTTCCTCGGGATCGGTGGCGATCAGGTGCGGGATGCCGAATTCCTTCGCGATCGGCCCGGTGACGAAGCTGTTGGTGGCGGTGATGACGGCGACCAGGTCGGCCTCGCTCAAGTGCCGGTTCACCAGATCGCGCGCGGCCCGCGGGATCATCGGCTTGACGCGCGTTTCCACGTATTCGGCGCGCCAGGCGTCGAGCTGTTCGCGCGGATGGGTGGCGAGCGGGCGCAGGGCAAACGCGAGGAAGGCGTAGATGTCGAGCCGGCCGGCCTTGTAGTCCTCGTAGAAGGCCTTGTTCCTGGCTTCGTAATGGGGGCCGTCGACCGCGCCCTTGGCGATGAGGAACTGCCCCCATTCGTAGTCGGAGTCGCCGGCGAGCAGGGTATTGTCGAGATCGAAGAGGACGAGGTTCATTGCTGGGGTGGTCAGGGGTCAGGGGTCAGGGGTCAGGGGTCAGGTGTCAGGGGACAGGGGTCAGAGGAAAGGGGCTCTGGGTACAGTAGGGTGTGGCATGCGGACA
>JAIBEI010000037.1 GCA_019459055.1 Thiobacillus sp.
GGGCAGGGGTCAGGGGTCAGGGGTCAGGGGTCAGGGGTCAGGGGTCAGGGGGTCAGGGGTCAGTAGGGTGCGCCATGCGCACCGATTTATGTGCCGCAGGGACGGCCCCATTCGGCGCGTTTATTGGTGCGCCCGGCGCACCCTACAAAATCGATGGACTGCATGGTGTTTCCTTGAGGGTCAGCCGCGTGGGGCCTGGCCGCGGTCGAGCCAGAATTCGCGCAGTTCGTAGGCACCCCAGAGGGCGAGGGCGAGATGGTCTTCGCGGCGGACGGCCAGTTCCTCGGCGCTGAGTTCGTCGAGCGGCGCGGCCAGCACGTAAAACGGGTCGAGCACCTCGTCGACGAAGGCTTCGTCCTTGCTGCCGGCGGGCAGCGTCCAGTCGTCTTCCCAGTGTTCCACCGCCAGCAGAAAGCCGGCGGCCCACAGCTGGGCATAGGGCGGGATGCCGGCGTCCTTGAGGCGCTTGGCGTCGGCCGGCGGCAGGTCGGCCAGGAGGCCGTTCCAGTCCATGACCAGCGGCGACAGCGCCTTGGGGTCGGCCAGGTTTTCGATCGGCGCGGCGAGCGCACGGGCGATCTCGTTGCAGCGGCGCTTGAACAGGGCCAGGAAGCGCGTCTGGTCGGCTGCATCCTTGAACACCGTGGCGAGGCCGTCAGGGCGGTCGAGCAGCACCGGGAAATATTCCTCGGGCGGGATCGCGCGCGGGCTGCACGCCAGCGCGGTGATGAAGCCATCGAGGCCTTCCAGCGAGACCGGCACGTCGGTGCGCTCGTCGATGAGGTCGACCAGGTCGGCCAGCGCGTCGATCTCGTCGTCGCCGAGCGGGGCGTTGGGGGATTTTGAAACAGGGGTGGCGGACATGGCTGGACTCGAAGAAAGGGGGCGGCGCATCGCGTAAAATCCACCCATGAATTTTACCGCGCCGGGCTTATCCGCAACGGTTTTGCCCGCATCCTTTTATCTGGTCGGCTGGCTGGGGCTGGCGTGGCTGGCGTGGCGCTGGCTGATGTCGGGCGACTGGCGCCGCCTTGCCGAACCGCCGCGGCTGAACCTGTTTCTTGCCGCCACGGTGGCGGTGCTGGCGCTGTGGCAGATCCGCACCGGCATCAAGCCGGGGCTGGCGTTTCACCTGTATGGCATGGCTGCGCTGACGCTGATGTTCGGCTTCTGGCGCGCCAGCTTCGCCGGCGTGCTGATCCTGCTGGCGAACGCGGCGTTCGGGCGCGGCAGCTGGACCGCGCTGGGCGTGGACGCGCTGCTGCTGGCGGCGCTGCCCGCGGCGGTGAGCTGGGGTATTTTCCGCCTGCTGGAACGGCGGTTGCCGAACCATTTTTTTATTTACGTGCTGGGCAACGGATTCTTCGGCGCGGCGCTTTCGGTGGCGGCAATCGGCCTCGCCACCACCGCGCTGATGGCCCTGGCCGGCGCCTATTCGCTCGAATATCTGTTTTCCTACTACACGCCTTACGCCACCTTGCTGATCAGTTGGGCCGAAGCGTTCACCACCGGCATGGCGATCACCATGATGGCGGTGTACCGCCCGGCCTGGCTGGAAACCTTCGATGACGCACGGTATATCCGGAACAAGTAAGTTTTTTCATCCGCGGACAATCCGCCTTTTGAATGTTGAGCCCCGCCTTGCACATCACCTACCCCGACCTGCCGGTTTCCGCGCGCCGCGACGACATCCTTGCCGCGCTCAAGGCCAACCGCGTGCTGATCCTGTGCGGCGAGACCGGCTCGGGCAAGACCACGCAGATCCCCAAGATGTGCATGGAAGCAGGCGTGCGTCCCGGCAAGCTGATCGGCTGCACCCAGCCGCGCCGTATCGCCGCGCGTTCGGTGGCATCGCGCATCGCGCAGGAGCTCGGCGGCGAGCTGGGCGGCATCGTCGGCTACAAGGTGCGCTTCACCGACACCGTGCGTCACGACACCGCGATCAAGGTGATGACCGACGGCATTCTCCTGGCCGAAAGCCAGGGCGATCCGCTGCTCTCGCGCTACGACACCATCATCATCGACGAGGCGCACGAGCGCAGCCTCAACATCGACTTCCTGCTGGGCTACCTGAAGACGCTGGTGGAACAGCGCGACGACCTGCGGGTCGTCATCACCTCGGCCACCATCGACGCCGAGCGCTTCTCGAAACACTTCAACGACGCGCCGGTGATCGAGGTGTCGGGGCGCACCTATCCGGTGGAAATCCGCTGGCGCCCGATCGAGCGCGAGGAGCCCGCGACGCCGGCCAAGGGCGAGCGCGAGAAAAAAGACCGCGACGGACCCGACCAGATCGCCGCCATCCTCGACGCCACCGACGAACTGGCGCGTCTGGGTTCCGGCGACATCCTGGTGTTCCTGCCCGGCGAGCGCGAGATCCGCGACACCGCCGAGGCGCTCAGAAAGCACCATCCGCCCGGCACCGAAATCCTGCCGCTGTTCTCGCGCCTGTCGGTCGCCGAGCAGGACGCGATCTTCAAGCCGACGAATGCGCTGCGCCGCATCGTGCTGGCGACCAACGTCGCCGAGACTTCGCTCACCGTGCCGGGCATCCGCTACGTGATCGACCCCGGCAGCGCGCGGGTGAAGCGCTATTCGGCACGCAACAAGGTCGAGCAGCTCCTGATCGAGAAGATCTCGCAGGCGTCGGCCAACCAGCGCGCCGGGCGCTGCGGCCGGGTCGCCGACGGCGTCTGCATCCGCCTCTACGACGAGGCCGACTTCAATAATCGTCCGCGCTTCACCGATCCCGAGCTGCTGCGCTCGTCGCTGGCCGGCGTCATCCTGCGCATGAAGTCGCTCGGCCTCGGCGACGTGGTGGGTTTCCCCTTCATCGACCCGCCGAGTTCGCGCCTGGTGACCGACGGCTACCAGCTGCTGGCCGAACTGCATGCGCTCGACGAAGCGGGGCAGCTCACCGCGATCGGCAAGAAGCTGGGCAAGCTGCCGCTCGACCCGCGCATCGCCCGCATGCTGCTGGCGGCGGAGCAGCAGCGCTGCGTGCGCGAGGTGCTGATCATCGCCAGCGCCCTGTCGGTGCAGGATCCGCGCGACCGCCCGATGGAGCGCGCGCAGGCGGCGGACGAAAAGCACAAGCTGTTCGCCGACGAGCGTTCCGACTTCATGGGCTGGCTGAAATTGTGGCGCTGGTACGAGGAGCAGGTGCAGCACAAGAAGACCAATCGCCAGCTGCAGACGCTGCTGCAGGACCATTTCCTGTCGCCGCGGCGGATGCGCGAATGGCGCGACATCCACGGCCAGTTGCACGCGCAGATGGCCGAACTCGGCCTGCGCGAGAACGAGAAGGACGCCGGCTACGACACCATCCACCAGGCGCTCCTGACGGGCCTGCTCGGCAACATCGGCTTCAAGTCGGACGACGCAAAAAGTCGGCCCAAGCCGGGTGAGGGCAACTACCAGGGCGCGCGCGGCATCAAGCTGTCGATCCACCCCGGCTCGGCGCTGGCGAAAAAAGCACCCGCAAGGGGTACGCCGCCAGACGCTCGCCCTTCGGGCGGTCTTGGCGCAGGCCCGAAGTGGATCATGGCCGCCGAACTGACCGACACCGGGCGGCTGCTTGCGCGCACCGTCGCCGAGGTGCGGCCGGAATGGATCGAGGCGGCGGGGCGACATTTATTGACGCGCATGTTCATCGAGCCGCACTGGGAAAAGGACGGCGCGCGCGTGGTGGCGTTCGAGCGCGTGAGCCTGTACGGCATCACCCTGGTGCCGCGGCGCAAGATCCACTACGGCCCGATCGACCCGGTGCTGTCGCGCGAGCTGTTCATCCGCGGCGCGCTGGTGGCCGGCGAATACGACACGAAGGCGCCGTGGCTCGCCCACAACCGCGCGCTGATCCAGGAAATCGAGGACCTCGAACACAAGGCGAGGAAATCCGGTGTGTGGCTGGACGAGGAGCGCATCTTCCGCGTGTTCGACGCGCACATCCCGGCCGATCTCCACAACGGCGCGGCCTTCGAAAAATGGCGTGCGGAGGCCGAGGCCGCCGACCCGAAGATCCTGTTCCTCAAGCGCGAGGACATCCTCGGCGAGGCGCTCGGCGCCGACCACACGCTGTTCCCCGAGACCATGCTGGTCGACGGCGTGGCGTGCAAACTCAAGTATCGCTTCGAGCCCGGCCACGTGCTCGACGGCGTGACGCTGCACCTGCCGCTGTACCTGCTCAACCGCATCGAGCCGGCGCAGGTCGACTGGCTGGTGCCCGGCCTCATCCGCGAAAAGCTCACCCTGCTGCTGAAGTCGCTGCCGAAGGACAAGCGGCGCCCGCTGATTCCGCTGCCCGACACGGTGACGGACTTCCTCTCGGTGGCGAAGCCGGGCGAGCAGACGCTGACCGTCGTGCTGGCGGCCTTCATCCACAAAAAGCGCGGCATCGACATCCATCCCGACGAGTGGAAGGGCGAGCTTCCGGCCCACCTGCAGATGAACGTGAGTGTGATCGACGACAGCGGGCAGGAGCTCGCCGGCGGCCGCGATCTCACCGCGCTGCGCCAGCAGCTCGGGGGCGCCGCGCGCATCACCTACGGCGGCGGCGCGGAGGACAGCGAGTTCGAGCGCACCGATCTGACCGAATGGAATTTCGGCGACCTGCCGGAGCAGGTGAAATTCAAGCGCGGCGGGCGCGAGCTGATCGGCTACCCGGCACTGGTCGACAACGGCGAATCCGTCGACCTGCGCCTGCTCGACGCGGCCGACGTGGCGGCGGCGGACACCCGCCGCGGCGTGGTGCGCCTGTTGCGGATCGCACTCGCCGCCCAGTTCAAGCAGCTCGACAAGGATCTCGCCCGCGAAACCGCGCTGGCGCTGAAATACCGCGGCTTCGGCAGCCCCGAGCAGCTGCGCGCGGCACTCATCGATGCCATCGCCACGCGCGCCCTGCTGGGCGACGACGACACCCCGCGCGACGCGAAGGCCTTCGCCAAACAGAAGGAGCGCGCCAAACCGAAAATCGCTGTGGTCAAGCAGGCGCTGCTGCGCGACGTCGCGGAAATCCTCGACCTGCACGCGCAGGTGGCGGCGCGCCTTGCCGCCAAGCCGCAGTTCACCGCCGCGATGCGCGATGAAACCGCACATCTGGCCGCGCTGCTGCCGGCCGACTTCATCACCGCCACGCCGTGGACGCATCTGAAAGACCTGCCGCGTTACCTGCGCGGCATCCTCAAGCGGCTGGAGAAGCTGCCCGCCGCTGAGCAGCGCGATTCGCGCGGCATGGCCGGCGTGTTGACGCTGCAGAACAAGTATCTGGCGCGGCGTGGACAGGTGCAGGGCGAGGCACCCGCAAGGGGTACGCCGCCAGACGCTCGCCTTTCAGGCGGTCTTGGCGCAGTCCCAGCGGCGCTGGAGGACTTCCGCTGGCAGTTGGAGGAACTGCGCATTTCCCTGTTCGCCCAGGAATTGAAAACGCCGTACCCGGTGTCGGCGAAAAGGCTCGACAAGTTGTGGAACGAGCTTGCCAGGCAGCCCCTGTATTAAGTAGCGTTGGAACTCGGATAATTCATTAGGGTGCGAGATGATGGCGAGCGGGTTTGCGAGGCAGTTTTGTTGCTTGGGAGAAGTCCATGGTCGTTCCATGGACGCCGAGCAAAGCGGCGAAAATGACCGCAAAGCCGCCGCCAGCACTCGCACAGGCGCGCAGTGCCGCCTAATGGATTATCCGGGTTCAATATGAGCGAGCGCGTACTCAACCTGCCGAACGCCATCACCCTGCTGCGGATCGCGGCCGTTCCGGTGGTGGGCTGGCTGATTTTGCAGCAGCGCTGGGAAGCGGCCTGCTGGCTGTTCCTCGCCGCCGCGATATCGGACGGCATTGACGGCCTGCTGGCGCGCTGGCTCGATCAGCTGACCCAGCTGGGCGCCGCGCTCGACACCGTTGCCGACAAGGCGCTCGGGGTGGTGACGCTGGTGATGCTGACGCAGGCCGGCGCGATTCCGCTGTGGGTGACGCTGGCGATCCTACTGCGCGACAGCGTCATCGTGCTGGGCGCGCTGAGCTACCGCGGGCTGGCCGGACATCTTGAGATCCATCCGACTTGGCTCGGCAAGACGCACATGTTTGCCGAGTTTTCGCTGCTGGCGCTGGTGCTGGGCGGACTGGCCGGCCTGCTGGCGCTGGACGACTGGCGCTTGCCGTTATTCGTGACGGTGTTCATCATCGCCACGGCCTCCGGCATGCAGTATGTGTGGATATGGGGTGCCAAGGCCCGCCGCGAGCACGTGGCGGCGCGTCCCGGGTCGCGCTGACCCAGGGATCACTGAAACGGCAGGCGGTGCTGTTGCGCCGATTCGTAGCCGGATTTGACCCGGTACATGGCGGCGTCGGCGGCGCGAATCAGGGCGTCTTCGTCAGTGCCGTCGTCGGGGTACAGCGCCTGACCGATGCTGGCAGCGATTTCCACATCGAGTCCATAGAAACGCGTGTCCGAATTCAGCGCCTGCTCGATTTTGTGCGCGGCAGCGAGGCAGTCCTGCCGTCCCTGCACCGCTTCCAGCAGCATCACGAACTCGTCGCCCCCCAGTCGCGCAACCGAATCGGAGCCGCGAATGCTGGAAGTGAGGCGTTTCGCCACTTCGGTCAGCACGGCGTCGCCCACATGGTGGCCATAGTGGTCGTTGATCTCCTTGAAGCGGTCCAGGTCCACATACAGAATGCCCACCTTGCCGCCGTAGCGATGCGCGTGGCGGACCGCCTGTTGCAGCCGGTCGTAAAACAGCCTCCGATTGGCCAGTCCGGTGAGCGGATCGTGCGTGGCCTCTTCGCGTAGCGCCGCGCGCGAGCGCTCAAGCTCTACCATCTGCTCGTTTATCTGCACCGACTTCAGGCGCATGTTCCCCAGCGTGCGCCAGGCGATCAGCAGCGCCAGGGCAATCGCCGCGATGCCGAATGCCAGCGTGAACAAAAATGTGCGTTGGTACGTCTGCTGTGCCTGCCGCTGGGCGGCCAGGTTCTCCTGTAGATAGATATTGCGCATGTCGGCCAGTTGCTGGTTGAACGCTTCCTGGATGGGGATGGCCTCCTGCACCAGTACCCGGTGCGCGTCTGCGCTGCGTTCGGCGTTGAGCAGATCGACCACCTGTCCCTGTATCGATTCAATGTCGTTGACCAGCCGGGTCTGGGTATCAAAGCTGCGCTGCTCGGCGGCGGAGAGTCCCATTTGGCGCAGCGCGTTGCGTCCGCTTCCGACCAGGAAGCCGGCGCGGTTGAATTCCTGGAAATAGGCATCGCGCTCGAACGGATCGTTGGCCAGCGCCATGCGGAACAGGCTGTCGGTGCGGAGGTGCGCCGCCACCTGCGTTTGCGTGATGAGGTCGATCTTGCGGTTGTGGTGCTCGACCACCGTGCTGAATTGCGAGCCCAGCGTCTGCAACTGCAGCAGGCCGTTCAAAGTCAGCCCGCAAATCAAGGCGATCAGCACGACGAAAGCCGTGCCGGTGGTGAGAAGCAATGCACGTTGTGGGGGCATGAGCGCCTTGGAGCGGATTACCCCTTGAGTCTAGTTCTTTATTTGGCCGGGGGCAGGACTTGTCGTGCCGTCCGTTGCAGAGCCTGCAGGGAGCGGGCCACTTCCTGCGCGTGGTCTGCCGGATCGACCTTGTCGAAGCGTGCCGCGATGCGGCCGTCCGGCGCGATGATGAAAGTACGGCGGCGCGCAAAGCGCACGACGCCCAGATTCAGCAGGCTGTCGTATGCCGCGGCGGTCTGCCCGTTCGGGTCCGATAGCAGCGCAAACGGCAGCTGGTATTTGCGGGCGAAATCGGCGTGCGAGCGGGTGTCGTCAACGCTGACCCCGACCACCGCGGCGTCGAGATCGCCCAGGATTCCGATGTCGTCGCGAAAGCGGCAGGCCTCCCGGGTGCAGCCCGGCGTGTCGTCCCGGGGGTAGAAATACAGCACCAGCCAGCGCCCGGTGTAATCGCCCAGGCGATGGGTCCGGCCGTTCTGGTCCGGTAAGGCGAAATCCGGCGCCGCACTGCCTTCCGGCCGGTGCGCGCCCGGCCGCAGCATCCACAGGACCGCACTCGCCACCAGCAACAGCGCCGCCAATCCGCCCAGCATCCATTTCAACATGTGTTCTCCCGACCTGCATCATAGCGGGGCCGGAACGGCTCGGTAATCCATGCGCGATTCGGTACAATGCCCGCCACGCCCCGGTAGCTCAGTGGATAGAGCGGCCCCCTCCTAAGGGGTAGGTCGGACGTTCGATTCGTCTTCGGGGCGCCATTAATACATCCAGCAAAATCCAGTAATGTCCTAAAGCCCGCATAAAACCGGGCTTTTTCTTTGTCTTTTTGTCCGGTGTGGTCTAGTATTGTCCATTAGAAGCTACCCCCAAGTGGGGGTAAGTAAGGGGGTAACCGGGAAGCGTGCAAAGCGGTTACCCCCAATCTAGGGGATTTCACTATGCCGCTATCTGACACTGCGATTCGCAAGGCCAAGCCCACAGACAAGCCCTATAAGCTGGCCGACGAGAAGGGGTTATTCCTGCTGGTCACCCCTGCCGGGGGTAAATGGTGGCGACTGAAGTATCGCTTCGGGGGCAAGGAGAAGCTGCTGGCCCTTGGCACGTACCCGGATGTTGGCTTGAAGGACGCACGGAATAGCCGAGACAAGGCCCGCAAGCTGCTGGCGAATGGCACCGACCCCGGGGAGCATCGCAAGGAAGCCAAGCAGGCCGATCAGGCCGCACGTGCAAACTCATTTGAGGCTGTGGCGCGCGAGTGGCACGCCATGAAGCTGAAGCGGAAGTGGACAAAATCGACCGCCGACAAGACCATGACCCAACTGGAGGCCTACGTCTTCCCGGGCATCGGGCATTTGCCGATAGCCAGCGTGAAGGCCTCGCAAATACTGTCGACCCTGCGCAAGGTGGAAGCGCGTGGCATTGCCTACACCGCTGTCCGCTTGCGTGAAGTGTGCGGGCAGATATTCCGCTACGGCGTCGCCACCGGCAGGACGGAAGACAACCCAGCGGCGCACCTGATCGGCGCCATGCATAAGCCGGAAGTCAGCCACCGTCCGGCCATCACGGAACGACGCGAATTCGGCGCATTTCTGCGCGATCTGCGAGAGGCTACCGGCTACGATCCTGTCACCAGACACGCGGCCTATTTCTCCATGATGACCTTCGTGCGCGCTCAGGAATTCCGCTTTGCCAGGTGGGAGGAAATCGACTTGAAAGCCAAGGAATGGAAAGTCCCGGCCAAGCGCATGAAGACCGGCAAGGCCCTGCCCGCGCACACCGTCCCGCTGTCCACCCAAGCCCTGGCGCTGTTGCGCGAACTGCACGACCTGACCGGACACTCACCCTACCTGTTTCCCAAGGTGAAGGGCTACGGCGACGCCGAAGTCATATCCGAGAACACCGTCGGCAAGATGCTGAACAAGATGGGGTATCAGGGGCGCCAGTGCGTGCATGGCTTCCGAGCTTCGGCGCGTTCTATCCTGAGTGAACAGGGCTGGAGCCGTGAGGCGATGGAGCGCCAGCTTGACCACAAGGAAACCGACAGCACGGTGGCCGCCTATGCACGGTCTGAACACCTGCCCGAGCGGCGCAAGATGATGCAGGCCTGGGCGGACACCTGCGACGCACTGGAAGCCGGTGGGGAAGTGGTGCCACTGCACGGGAAAACCGCGGCCTGACGGTATCAGGCAAAGCGGGCCGGAAGGGTGTTACAGCACCCGGCCGGCCCTAACCGCGAAGCACCTGAATAGGAGATGCAATCATGGCTGTAACGAATCTTAGACCACCCAGCGTGCTCGAATATACGCAGCACCCATGGGGTGACCTCATCTACGGCACGAAGGAGCAGTTACAGAGTATTGGTATCGCTGCCGGAATGGCGTTTCCTGGCGAACCCAACGGGCCGAAGCGCAGTCTTCGAGTTACAGACCCGCGCGGCCTCACCGCGAAGGTAGAGCGTTCATACGAGGACGCAATTTTCAGCGTGAGAATTCCCTTTCCTGGGCGGGATAGACCTAGTTTTGCCACTGTGTTTGCCCCGGGCGTAAAAAAAGAAGAGTTCCCTTGGGGTGACTCGTATACAGGCACTGCACTATCGCTCGTTGCCGCCGGCTTAGTGCGCCACGGCCAATTCCCAGGCCAGCTTGGTATGCGTAAGACGATAGTCACGATATTGCCTGATGGCTCGCTGCCAAAAGGGGCGCCAACTGCACATTGCCCCGAGGCAAGAGAGCCGGGCGCGATCTCTATCTATAAGAAATCAAAGACGACGTTCGAGGTCCACGCCATCCTGCCCAATGCGGAACAGGAGCGCCGCCGTGATGAGCATTCTCGTGCCGAAAGAGAGTGGGAAAACCGGATGATGTCTTTACCACGCCCCGCACCGTTGTGCCGCCCCAGCCAGGGGCGTAAGGAAATCGAGGCCGCCAAGAAATTGGTGGCTTCGTGGCACAAGTCGCCCGCTGCCTTCCGTGAGTCGGCTAATAATTCGTCCGATATTATTCTCGGTATGTTGGAAGGCAAATTACTCGATGGCGAGAGCGGTGGGTGGCGATATGACGACGCCACGGCGCACAAAATCGAGCGTTTAGTCGATCAAATCATTGGGCTGATCAAGACCGGGGCCATCGTGGAAGATATTGCGCTCAAAGAAAAGCACACCCCGGCTTGCATCGCGGGCGAACTGCTCGTGGCTAGAACCCAATACGGCGGCAACGTAGTTCCATTCCGGCCAGCGCAGACCGCATAAACAGTTACGCCGCGCCTAGCCCGACGGGGCGAAAACCGGGACACCCTTACCCGGCTGGCGTGGCACCCAATTAAGGGCAGCGCGAAAGGGCGCGATATGGCATTGCCACCATTCCCCGCGGATGCGCTGGATTTACCCGATTACGACTTGGGAGGGCTGCTGTTGGGTTGGTTCATCATGGCTCAAGCTGAAGATGCGGGCATTACTGTTTACCCAATTCCCGAGGCATTCGCGGAACGAGTTCGCCTTTATGTCCTGACTATTGAAACGGAGACTGCGAAAAATGCAGCCATTGAAAAGGCGTTACATAAGGCGGCAAGCGGCAATTTTGAGGCCGCTGGAAAATTCTTGCGGGAGCATATTAACAATGGTGCCGTTGCGCTGAAATTTATCCCCATTGGGATAAACAAATTGGCGCAAGCGAAAGAATTCGGACGAAAAGGAGCCGAGGGGAACAAGAAAGAGGGCGAGGGCAACCGCCAGACAGTGCTTGATGCAGCAAGAGCAATTCTTGCGGGGCGGACGCGGGAGCCGTCGGAGCGCGAACTGGCGAAACTCATCGAGACAAAAACCGGAATACCCCAGAACACAGTACGCGGGCACTTGGCGAGATTGCGTAAAGACAAAACTCTGGATTAGAGGCTTCGATCTCATCCAAGGGCAGTCTCTAGGATCTCCATATCGGTCGGCAACGGCCATAAATGGAGCATCCCGAATGAATAAACTTCCTGAAACCGGCTTCCTACGCCTGCGCTCAATAATCGGCGACCCGAAAGCAGAACCGCCGATTCCCCCAATCATCCCTGTCAAAAAGTCCTGCTGGTGGAATGGCGTCAAATCCGGGCGCTTCCCCAAGCCGGTGAAACTCGGGCCGCGTGTGACCGCATGGCGCGTCGAGGATATTCGCGCCCTAATTGCAGCGGCATAAGGGGCGCGACATGATCACAAAAACAAAGGGTCGCGCTGGCTGTCACCAGGCGACCCCAAATACTACAGACAGACAGAATCTTACCGCACTGACGCACCGGAAAACCACGATTGCCGCAATCAGACGGCGTATCTGGTTAATTGGCTATGACCTTGAAGAAACCCGCCAGCTTCATGCGGCCAGTGGGCATTTCTGGAAAGAGGCCGGGGTGTGCATCACCTTTGCCTTGCTGCGGTTTGGTAGGCTGGTATGAGCAACCGCATCCGAGAAGCGCTGCAATTCATTCCAGCTAGCGACCGCGATACCTGGGTGAAGATGGGCATGGCGATCAAGTCCGAAGTCGGGGACGCGGGCTTTGACCTGTGGGAAGGTTGGAGCCAGCAAGCCGACACCTTCAACGCCAAAGATGCGCGGGACGTGTGGAGGAGCATCCGCATCAATGGCAAGGTGACGGCGGGGACGCTGTTCCATGAGGCCAAGACGAACGGCTGGCGCGATGATGGAACGCACCAGAGGCCGACACCCGAAGAGATTGCGGAGCGCCAACGGATTGAGCAATACGCGCGCGCGCGCGAAGAAGCCCGGACAGCGCTGGAACGTGCCGAAGCAGTAAAGAAATCGATGGCGATCTGGAAGGCGGCGACCGAAGCGAAGCCCGATCATCCCTACCTTGTTCAAAAGCGCGTTTCACCTGTGGCAACCCTGCGGGAGATTGACGCGGGCGCGGTGGCGGCGATCCTGGGCTATGCGCCGAAGTCGAGCGGTGAATCTTTGGCCGGGCGCTTGCTGGTGGCACCCGTCAAAGTCGGCGACGGGCTTTCCACGCTGGAACTGATCGACGAAGAGGGACACAAATCCGCTGTTTATGGTGGTGCGAAGGCTGGCGGATATTGGGCGGCGCAACAGCTACACGATGGCGACGGGCTGACCCTGCTAATCGGTGAAGGTGTGGCGACCGTGCTAACGGCGAAGGAAGCCAGCGGGCAGCCGGCAATCGCCGCGCTATCGGCGGGCAATCTGTCGGCGGTGGCGAAGGCGATGCGCGAACGCTACCCGTCGGCGGCGCTGGTAATACTGGCCGATCTGGTGAAGGCAACCGGCGCGCCTGATTCCCATGCAGTCGAGGCGGCGAAATCCGTCGGCGGCAAGCTGGCAATCCCCGACTTTGGCACCGACCGACCGGACGGCGCGACCGACTTTAACGATCTGGCGGAACTGTTAGGCGCGGAGGCTGTAGGACGCGCCATAGCGAACGCAATCGAGTCGGAGAGGGCATCGCATCAACCCGAGCAAGAAAACGCAACAGCGCCAATCCTGGCGGGTCAAGTTTGGCCGGAGCCGCAACCATTGGCGGCGAAGGTGATACCTGAACCCTATCCAATCGACGCGCTGCCAAAAACTATCCGGGAGGCGGTGGAAGAGGTGGCGGGCTTCGTCAAAGCGCCCTTGCCGATGGTGGCATCGTCGGCACTGGCGGCGCTGTCGCTGGCGACACAAGCCCACGTTGACGCGAAGCGGGCGGAACGACTGCAAGGGCCAGTCGGATTGTTCCTGCTGACCATCGCAGACAGCGGCGAACGGAAATCAACCTGCGACGGTTTCTTTACATCGGCAATCCGTCAGTACCAGGAAGAGCAAGCCGAGGCGATGAAACCGGCGATCAAGGAATATCAGGCCGCGATTGCAGCATGGGAAGCCGAGCGCGACGGGATTCTGGCGGCGATCAAGGGCGCGGGAAAAGGAGGCAAGCCGACGGACAAGCTGCGGGCCGACCTTGCAGAGATTCAGCGAGACAAGCCGGAAGCGCCGAGAGTGCCGAGGCTATTGCTTGGTGACGAAACGCCGGAGAACCTAGCATGGGGGCTTGCAAAGCATTGGCCGTCGGCAGGCGTAGTTTCAGCCGAGGCCGGGATTGTTTTCGGAGCGCACGGCATGAGCGGGGATTCAGTTATGCGGAATCTTGGCCTGCTGAATGTCCTATGGGATGGCGGATCGCATTCAGTAGGGCGGCGGACTACGGAATCATTCACCGTCAAGGGGGCGCGGCTAACCGTGGCTTTGCAGATTCAGGAAATGACCCTGCGAAGTTTCTTCGACAAATCCGGCGGGCTGGCGCGTGGGACTGGATTCCTTGCCCGGTTTCTGGTGGCGTGGCCTGAATCGACGCAAGGCTTTCGACCCTTCACCGAAGCCCCGGAGAACTGGCCGCACCTGGCTACATTTCATAAACGCATTGCAGCGATTCTGGCGAACCCGGTTCCGATTGATGAGGATGGGGCGCTATCCCCCGCATTGATGATGCTGGCACCCGAAGCAAAGGCGGCATGGGTAGCCTTCCACGATGCAATCGAGAGCGAACTAGCCAGCGGTGGCGAGCTTTACGACGTGCGGGACGTGGCGAGCAAATCCGCCGACAACGCGGCACGGCTGGCGGCGCTGTTCCAGATATTCGAGCATGGAATGGGCGGCGCTGTCGGACTGGAATGCTTCGAGTCGGCAAGCCGGATTGCAGCATGGCACCTGAACGAATCCCGGCGATTCTTTGGCGAGCTTGCACTACCGGCGGAACTGGCAGACGCGGCACGGCTGGATACCTGGCTGGTCGAGTATTGCAAGCGGGAGGGGACGCACCTTGTCCCGATTGCCAAGCTGCAACAGTTCGGGCCGGGCGGACTGCGAAGCAAGGCGACGATTGAAACCGCATTGCGCGAACTGGAAGAGGCGGGCCGTGCGCGGCCAGAGAAGGAAGGTAAACGGAAACTGATTGCTGTTAATCCTGCCCTGCTGGGAGGTGCATCGTGACCCTTGCCGCACTGATCCGAAAACGTGAATCCGTGAGTCCTGCTAATGCTAATCCTGCTAAAGCTGCTAACGATGGCTGGGGGGAGGGCGAACCATTAGCAGGATTAGCAGCTTTAGCATTAGCAAACCCCACGGAAGCGAAAACAGACAATGACGCGACTTCGTGGTGCTGGTGGCTGGCCTTCTCCGAAACCGAGCACCTGATCGTTTATTTCCACCCTGAAGCAACACGGGCCGAAGTGCTGGAACGCTATCCGGGCGTTCTAGTGGCAGAGCCATACACCCCACCAGAAACCACGGCAGATGTACTGCCAACAGATATGGATCGAACGGCAGCAGGCCCATATCCCCATTGGCCAGAAGCTGCCCATTAGAAAGGAAATAACATGCCAGTCGCACGTTTTCAGATGCAGGACGGCCGTGTAGCACGGTTTGAGGTTCCCGATGGCACTACGCCAGAGCAGGCGCAGTCTATGGTTTCACAATACCTTGCACGGTCTCAGCCCACACAAAGCTGGAGAGATGATCCGATAGTGTCACCGCCCAAACGAAGTAAAGCCACCTGGGAGAATGACCCTATCATTTCCCCGGCACCGAAAGCGCAGGGTCGATATGTGCTTGAGGCAGACGAATCCCCAGCACCGAAAGCGCGGGGTCGATATGTGCTTGAGGCAGACGAACAGCCTGAAGCAATGAGCGGCCCCTGGGAAGCGTATCAGGAGCAGAAACAGTCTGGCCCGTGGGAAGCATACGCAAAGCAGGAACAGGATGCGCCTGCACTCAAGCCTGCCATGCCAAAGATGAGCGAGGCTGACCGTGCCAAGCAACTGCGGCAGACAGACGCCAATGTATTGGGCGGGCTTATCCGTGGCGCTGGGTCGATCGGATCAACCATCCTTTACCCGTGGGACAGGATCAAGGGCGGCGGACGTGAAGAAGGTTTGCGGCTGAACAGGGAACGCCGCGCCTCGATTGACTCCGGGTTGCAGGAGCTAATCGGGTCGAACCCAGAATCTGCCGGGTACAAGACCGGCAAGATCAGCAGCGAGATTGCCGGAACCGCTGGCGTGGGCAATGTCCTTGCAAAGGGAGTACTGGCTTTGCCGATGCTTTCCAAAGCCCCGGCCGCAGGCAAGTTCGCCAACGCACTCAAGAGTGGTGGATTCTCGACCGGCGCACCCGCAGCGACCAGGTTCGCCGGCAGGGCTGCTGACATGGGCATCCGCTCTGCTGGGGGCGGCATTACTGGCGGCGCGATGACCGGGCTGATTGACCCCGGCAGCGCAGGAACCGGAGCGATGATTGGGGCCGCGCTCCCGCCTTCGCTGAAGGTTGCGGCAAAGGCTAGGCAACTGGTCAAGCGCGGCGCTGGAGCTGCTACAAGCAATATCCTTGGCGCATCTACTGGCACCGGGGCTGAGTCGGTCAGGGCGGCTTATGCGGCGGGCAAGACCGGCTCGACCAAGTTCCTGGACAACATGCGCGGCAAAGCATCGTTCGATGATGTGGTCGGAGAGGCAAAGGGCGCATTGCAGAACATGCGTGCCGACCGTGCAGCCGCATACCGAAGCGGCATGGTGGACATTAAAAACGATGCGTCAGTGATCGACTTCAAGCCGATTCAGCAAGCCGTTTCTGACATCCGTGCGATGGGATCTTTCAAGGGGCAGCAGATCAACAGGAATGCCGCGTCAACTGTTGACGACATCGTGCAAACAGTGGACAACTGGGCATCACTCAATCCCAAGGAATACCACACGCCGGAAGGGCTTGACGCGCTGAAACAGGCGATTGGCGACATTCGGGATTCAACCCAATTCGGGACGGCGGCAAGGCGTGCTGCTGACACGGCGTACAACTCGGTCAAGAATGAGATTGTCGCCAAAGCGCCGACCTATTCCAAGGTGATGAAGGACTACTCGGAAGCATCGGCCTTGCTGAAGGAAATCGAATCCGGCCTGTCGCTTGGGTCTAAGGGCAACGCATCCAAGGATGCCGCTGTGCGCAAGCTGCAATCCCTGCTGCGAAACAACGCCCAAACGAACTACGGCAACCGTCTGAACCTTGCAAGACAGCTTGAGGAAAAGGGCGGCGCTGACTTGATGCCTGCGCTGGCGGGCCAATCAATGAGTTCGGCCATGCCACGCGGCTTGTCTGGCGGAATTCAGAAAGCGGGCGCGCTGGGAATTGGCGTGACCTCCCCAGCATCAATCCCGGCCTTGCTTGCTGCCGCGCCATTCACCAGCCCGCGATTGGTTGGCGAGGGCTTGTACGGGCTTGGTCGATTGACCAGCGGGCCTGCAAACCTACTAAGTGCCGGAAAGCAGGGCGCTAACCGTTTGGCCGTGCAACATCCTGGCTTGCTTGACCTTGAGAACGCGCTTTATCGGTCTTTGCCGGTCATGGCTACTTTGCTGGGTCAGCCTTCAGGGTTGTTGGATCATGACCCGGAATAACACTATGAGCAAAGCCAAGAAACCAGTAGCAAAACCCAAAGCCGAGAACTACCCGCGAAAGGCGATCCCCTGCGTATCAGGCCCGAGCGCTGACGAGAAAGGGCGATGCTATGCGAGCCTCATAACATCCCCCGAGCTTGCCGCGCACCGCATCATAGGGATGATGCAGCCGAAGAACATTGCGGATGAAATCGACACGCCAACCATGCTGGAGACCTTGCGCGATCAAGCGGCGGCGGTACAGCGTGGAGATATGTCTCACGCCGAGGGGATGCTGATTCATCAAGCATCATCGCTGCAAGCATTGTTTGTTCGGCTTTCGGAGCGGGCAATGGAGCAGGCCCATATGCCTAACCTGGAAGGTTTCATGCGGATGGCGTTACGGGCGCAATCGCAATGCCGGGCGACACTTGAAACGCTGGCGGCGATCAAGAATCCGCCGATTGTTTACGCGAAGCAGGCGAACTTTGCGGCAGGACACCAGCAAGTTAACAACGGCATCCCTGCCCCTGCGCAGGCGCGAGAAATTGAAAGCGAGCAGTCCCAACTATCAGGGGTAACCAATGAGCTATTATCGGACGCCCGAGCATCGGGCATTGAGAGCAGAGCTAATCCGGCGCTGGAAACCGTGGGAGAAGTCAACCGGGCCAAAATCGGAAGAGGGTAAGCAGCGATCCGCTATGCGCGGCTATAAGGGCGGAAGCCGTGATCTGCTGCGCGAACTGGCGCGGCTGTTACGGGAGCAAGCCGAGGCATTGAAGCGCATTGGGTGATGGTTTTCGGCTTCGCAAATAGCGATTAGCATGAAATTAGATGCTTTTGACACAATCACAATATGGGGGAGCCATGAAGATCCTTATAGCCTTACTGTTCATGCCAATGGCCGCGTTTGCAGCGGATTGGGCTCTTATTGGGGCTACCCAAGAGTTGGAGATTGAGATTGATAGGCAGAGCGTTAGGCCTAACAAGGGGGCTTGGTTCAAGTACATCAACACGCCAGCTAAAAGCGACAACTGCGCAGGGACGGGTAAGAAAATAGCCAATTCAAAACACTACATCGAGGCCAACTGCAAAGAATTCACGCTTCGTACTAAGCAAACACTAGCCTATTCGGAAGATGGCTCGGTGCTTGACTACTGCAGCTATAGTGACCCGAAAGCGGTTTTTACCGAATATGCACCCGAAACAGTTGGCGAAATTTATTTCAAGGCAATTTGTGATCCTACGGGAAGGGCTGTGAGTAAGTATGCTGCATGGGTTCGTGTCAACAAGCCAGGCAACAAGCCTTTGTTCGCCGAGTGTGAAAAATCAAACGAGTGTTCCGGGAATTTGCTATGCAAGGTTGTAGCGGGGTCTACATCCAGGCAATGCCTTGCGCCTGATTAAAGGAACGCCATGTACTTTAAAGCCATCATCCTGTCGCTTGGTTTGCTGTCTATTTATGGCTGCGGCCCTACTGCTGAAGAAAATGAGGAAATGTCATATGACGCTGGTTACAGTGACGGGTACACGTTGGCTGACCGCTTAGGGAGGTAGGGCGGGTCTTCTTTTGTTATCCCGACCGGCAGGTTCTGGCCGATTCCTGTCTAGCGCGAGACTTGCGCCCTTCACTTCAGTGCTTCAAGCATCTTGAGGGCTAGCCGTGGGCTATGGTATGACCCTAACCCGGTGCCGCCATGGGAGTGGAGACGCCGATAGAAAAACCCGCCGAAGCGGGGTCTATTGGTCGGGTGATTCCCGGGTCAGTTGTTTGAATTGTTTCGACTGCCGTAAGGCTTGTAGTCGTACGTTGTATCCCGCTGGCTGCCGCGCTCCCCCGTGTATGGGTTGCTGTTGCCTTTGGTGCTGTAATTGTCGTACTGCACGCTATTAGGCGAACTACGGTAGTGGGGTGCGACATAGGTGCCGTCGCTGCGGGTGTGGCCCTTAACATACTGGTCAGCAACAGCCGGTGCGGATACGACAGCAGCAAGCGCTAGGATGAGAATTATTTTCATGGTGCGACCCCCTTTTATTTTAGTGACAGTGGTATCCGCCGGTTTTGTGGTTGTAGTGGCAGCCTTGGCTATTTGTACCGCCTGAGTGCGCCCAAGCAACGGTCGCGGACAAAGCAAGTGCTGCGAGAACTGCCGCGGTGATACGCTTCATGGTGGTTCCTCCTTTGTGGTTGATATATGCCGGATTCCCGGTCGTTATAGTCCGCATTTGTTGTTCTTCACTATACGCTTACGCAGCCCTCAATGAATGAATTGGAATTTCCAGCAACATTTGGGGGTAACAATGGGGGTAACTTCAGAATTACTTAGAGCGAGACCAAGAACGTACGGGGCCTGCGTGGCAGTGTTCGATTCGTCTTCGGACACTCGATCGTTGTGCGGCGCACAAAAGAAAATAGCGGCTTTGGCCGCTATATTTTTTTGCATCATTTTTTACCACTGCGTTTTTGATCGCAGTCCGGAAGAGACTGGATTTTTGCCCCTTACCGAATGTAAGGTGGCGTCCCCACGGGGATTCGAACCCCGGTACCTACCGTGAAAGGGTAGTGTCCTAGGCCTCTAGACGATGGGGACCCGGACGACGGTGTGAACCGTCATTTTTACTACACGACTTGCGCCGTCAACGTTTATCGGAAAGCTGTGTCAGGGTGACGCCGAGCAACAATCCGACGAAACCCAATGGTACCAGCGAGATCCAGACTTCGGCGTTCTCACTGCCATTCATCATCTTCCAAAATCCAACAACCAGTCCGACGACACTCAGTATCAACCCCAGCAGCGTGGTGATGATGCCAAGCTTGTGCATCGGTACATCCTGTAAGTTGGTGGAGGTAAGCGGGATCGAACCGCTGACCTCTTGCATGCCATGCAAGCGCTCTCCCAGCTGAGCTATACCCCCAACGAAGCCGCGCATTCTATAGAGGCCTTGCGTTCTTGTAAAGCCTCTGCGGTCATTTTCAATCGGGAAAAAGTTTGCCTGGGTTGAGCAGGCCGTGCGGATCGAATTGCTGCTTGATGCTGCGCATGATGGCCAGCGTGGCCGGTTCGATTTCCAGCGGGACGAAGCGGCGCTTTTCGGTGCCGATGCCGTGTTCGCCCGACAGGGTGCCGCCCAGCGCCAGCACGCGCAGCAGGATGGCTTCGTGCGCCAGGCGGGCGCGTTCCATTTCGTCGGCGTCGTCGGGATGCACCATCAGGTTGACGTGCAGGTTGCCGTTACCGGCGTGGCCGAACGAAACCACCGCCAAATTTTGCGCGTGCGCGGTGTGGTCGATGAAGTCGACGAAGTCGGCGAGTTGCGACACCGGCACCACCACGTCCTCGTTGATCTTGAGCGGGGCGATCTGCTTGACCGCGTTCGACAGCGATTTGCGCGCGGCCCACAGTTGCGCGATGGCGTCGCGTTCGAAGCCGCTCCTGATTTCGAGCAGGCCGGCGCCGCCGAGCGCCTGCTTCAGCGCGGCGATCTGGCGCGGCAGGTCCTCTACGGCGCCGTCGGCCTCGACCATCAGCAGCGCCCGGGTGTCGGGCGGCAGGTCGTCCGCCGTGCCGGTCGGGCGGATGGCGTCGATCGAACGGTGATCCATGAATTCGAGCGCGCAGGGCACGACGGACTGGTGCATGACGCGGCTGACCGCATCGAGCGCGTCGCGGGTGCTGGCGAAGCAGACGCGCAGGGTGGCGACGGCTTCCGGCGCGGGTAGCAGCTTCAGGGTGGCTTCGGTGACGAGCGCGAGGGTGCCGCCGGAGCCGACCAGCAGGCGGGTCAGGTCGTAGCCGGTGACGCCCTTGGTGGTGCGGCAGCCGGTACGGATTTCGCGGCCGTCGCCGGTGACGGCGCGCAGCCCCAGCACGTAATCGCGGGTGACGCCGTACTTGACGGCGCGCGGCCCGCCGGCATTCATCGCGAGGTTGCCGCCGATGCGGCAATACGCGCTGCTGCCGGGGTCGGGCGGGTAGAACAGGCCGGCGCTGCGCGCGATGCGGTCGATGTCGTCGGTGACAACACCGGCCTCCACCACGATAAGGCGGTTGGCGGGGTCGAATTCGAGCACGCGCCGCATGCATTCGAAGCTGACGACCACGCTGCCGGGTGCGGGCAGCGCGCCGCCGACGTTGCCGGAACCGGCGCCGCGCAGGGTCAGCGCAATGCGGTGTTCGAGGGCGATGCGCGCCAGTGCCACCACATCGTCGTGCGACGAAGGGAACAGCACGGCGTCGGGTTCGACCCGGCGCGGGGTTTCGTCGCATGCGTAGAGCGCGCGGGTGGCGTCGTCGTCGAACACGCGTTCGTTACCAAGGGCGGAACGGAAGGCGGCAAGGGCGCGATCGTGCAGCATGGCGTGGGCAGCAGGGGTCAGACCGGGTGTTCGGGGGGAAGCTGCGCGAGTAACTGGCCGACCATGTCGGCGTCGAGATCCATGCCGATGTCCCAGCCCGGATTGAGCGCGATCGGCACGCCGCCGCCGATGCGGCGCAGCAGCCAGGAAAACTCGGTCAAGAGGCCGCCCGAAAAATCGGGGTAGTGCTCGACAAACGGCTTGGCGCGCTCGGGACTGGTGAAGACGACCAGCACGCGCTCGCCGTCTTCGTCCTCGATGATCAGCGGCTCGGCCTGGGTCGAGCGCTGGAAGCCCTGGATGGGGTTCTTTTCGTCGCGCACCGGCATGAACAGCTGCTGGCTCACCAGTTGCAGCACGAAGGTTTCGGGGTCGAGCGTGCCGGCGTGGACGGCGGCGAGCTGTTCTTCCAGGGCGTTGTGGGGGGTGAAATTCATGGTCTTGGAACGGATCGGGAGTGACGATCAGTGTAGCGCAAGCCGTGGCACTTATTGCAGGAGGCCCGCCCTCGGGCCGCAGCCGCGAGGGTGCGATGCGCCCTACATGCCGAATCCAAGATCCTGCGCCAGCCCGGCGTGGGTGATTTTTCCGGCGTGGACCTGCAGGCCTTGCTTGAGCCCAGCGTCGGCGTCCAGCGCGGCGAGGCCCTGTGCCGCAAGCGCCTGCACGTAGGGCAGGGTGGCGTGGGTGAGCGCCTCGGTGGCGGTGCGGGCGACGGCGCCGGGCATGTTGGTGACGCAGTAGTGGACGATGCCTTCAGCCACGAAGAACGGATTGCTGTGGGTGGTGGGGCGCGAGGTTTCCGCGATGCCGCCCTGGTCGATGGCGACGTCCACCAGCACCGAGCCCGGGGACATTCGGTTCAATAATTCGCGGCTGATCAGGCGCGGCGCGTGGCGGCCGGGAATCTGTGCGGCGCCGATGACGATGTCGGCGTGCGCCAGGCTGTCGGCGATCGCGTCCGCTGAGGAAAACCGCGTTTCAATTCGCGCGCCGAACAGCGCTTCGGCGCGGGCGAGCTTGTCGGCCTGGTGGTCGATCAGGGTGACGCGTGCGCCCAGTCCCGCCGCCGTGCGTGTGGCGCTCATGCCGACCACGCCGGCGCCGATGACGAGCACGTGCGCGGGGGGGACGCCGGGCATCCCGCTGATCAGCTTGCCGCTGCCGCCGTGCGACTTGTGCAGTCCCAGCGCGCCCATCTGCGGCGCCAGCCGCCCGGCGATGTCGGACATCGGCTGCAGCAGCGGCAGGCCGCCGGCAG
>JAIBEI010000032.1 GCA_019459055.1 Thiobacillus sp.
TTTTAGTAAACCCCGTTTTTTTAATTCGCACCATTTGCTTTTATTTGGGTCCACTCCGTCAACCTGGGGTTATAATTGGGTCCCCGTTGTGCACCCTACGCGCCATAAATCGTTTGATGAACAATCGTTACATCAAATCAGTCCGGTTCGGTGGTCTGGTGACATAAAAAAGGCCGGGAGCGATCCCGGCCTTTTCCGTGTGGCGTACGCCGCTTACTTCGCAGGGCAGGCCTGGTCGCCGGCGATCTTGCCCGGCAACTGCAGGAAGGCACCGAACGGTCCCATCACACCCATGGCTTCCATCTTCGGGCCGGTGAACTTGAGGCGACCGAACATCATGGCCTTCATCGGGCCATATTGGCCCGCGCCCATTTCGTTCCAGCGCTCGGTGGTGGCGTGCATGGTGTAGTCGGCCGCATGATCCATTTTGGTGTTTTGCACGGCGCCGCCGTAGACGCAGATGGCCTTGCCGTCCTTGGGGACGATCTTCATTTCGGTTTGGGTGGTCTCGCCGCAGTCGGTGCGATACAGGTGAATGATCTTGTGGCCGCGGCCCTTGTCATTCTTGATCCATTGGTCAGCCAGGCCATTGGTGAGGGTGGCGTCCTTGTTCCAGGCGTCGCAAGCTTGCGCGGTCCACTCGGGGGACATCATGGCGGGTGCGGCGTGTGCGGTGGTTGCGAGCACTGCCAGGGCAGCCAGCGCGATTGTCGTGTATTTCATGGGAACTCCTCTTTATTGAATATTGGGTTACAGCTTGACTGTAGTACACGAAGGGAAAATCCTCCGAGGCTGCACGGTAATCATGCCGCACAGGCTTGTCAATGCAGCCGTCGTTTATTTATAAGTTGTTACAGGCAGGCGTTCTTTCACCACCTTCCGCCCGCCGCGGATGCCTTGTTTCATGAGCCGCTGAAGCTCTGTTCGATCAGCCGAATTCGCCGGTCGAGCCGGTCCAGTTCAGTGGGATCGCCCCGGGTGGCTGCCTGTTGTTGCTGCAGTTTCAGGTAGGTCAGCAGGGGCTGCCGCCAGCCTCGCTCCGAGGCGGTTTCCGCAGCCAGCGTCAGCGTGGCGGCATCGGCTTCCTGGCGCATCACCAGCAGGCTGGCGTCGAGCAGGCGCGCCAGCGGATCGGCGATCCGGCTCAGCGCTTCAGGCCGCTTTACAGCCGGCGCGCGCACCAGATCGTGGTGCTGGCTGGGCAACAGGGCGACGTCGAGGGCGTCCCAGCGCAGGGTGAGGAAACGGTAGTAGGCATGGTCCGCCGCGTTCGGCGCGCTGCCGGCGAGTTCGGCATATTCAGCACAGGCGTCGTCGATCAGCATGGCGCGGCGGGTGGCGCAGCGCACCAGCCACAGGCGCGCGGTCTCGGCGACGCGGCCGGCGCCGCCGGTGGCGCCGACGGCCTTCTGGAAATAGCGCTCGGCGAGGATGTTTTCGCCCAGCAGGGCATGTTTCTGATAACGCTCGATCAGGTCGGCCGCATCGGTTTTCCAGTCGGGTGGCGGCGGGCCGCCGCGGCAGGCGGTAAGCATGACCAGGCCGGCGAGCATGAGCAGGATCTTCATGGCAGCTTCACCTCGGGATCGCGCGCAAACGGCCACATCTTGTTGATCTTGTTGACCAGCGCGTTGGCCTTGCTCACTGCATCGTCGATTTCGGCGCGCAGCGCGGCGATGTCCTGCGTGCCTTCCTTGACGTCGGCGGAAATCTCCACGGCATTGGTCATCAGGGCATCGGCTTTCTTCAGGCTGGATTGCGCGTCGTTCAGCATCAATCGTATCTGGGCCAGCGATTCGCGCGTCTGTTCGGCCACGCCGTCCGGCGCGAACAGCCACTGATCGGTTTTGCCGGCCATGCCGTCCACCTTCACCGCCAGGCCGTCGAGCTTGCCGATGAGGGCACGGGTCTTGTCGAGAGAATCGGTTACCGCGCGGGCCTTTTCCGGGCTTCCGAGGATGCTTTCCAGCATGCCGTATTCGCCGGTCATGCGCCCGGTCACCGTCTTGACGTTGGCCAGGGTGGCATTGATTTCGCCATCCTTGCGGGTGAGGTATTCGACATTGTCGAGAACCGCCTTCACCCGTTCGACCAGTACTGGAAGCTCCTTGCTGATGTCAGCGGTGAGCAGCAGCACGGTGGCGTCGTCGGGCAGTGCGGGGGCATCGAGATCGGGCGAGTCGACGCGGATCTTGGCGCCGCCGACGATGGGTTTGTCGAGGGTGAAGGTGCTGTTCTCCCGCAGCCACTTGGCATTGCGTCCCATGAATTCGGCGCGAATGACGATGCCGCCTTCTTCATTGAGCCCCAGCGTGGTGACGCGGCCGATTTCGATGCCGGAAAACACCACCGGCACCCCGGCTGCGACGCCATCGGCGCTGGCTGCGGCGAGTTGCAGGTGGAAGGTGTCTTCAAAAAAGCCACGCGCATGCAGCAGATACACCACGAATGCGCCCGCCAGAAGCAGCGAGGCGACGGCAAACAATCCGACCTTGAAATGTAGTTTGTTCATTCCGAATCAAGTGCCTGGTTATAGAGAACCTGGTTCCAGCTGAAGTCGTAAATTTCCCAGGTGCCTGTCATCTCTGCCCGCGCTGCCAGTTGCCCGATGAAGGCGGGATAGGGCACATCGTAAAGCATGGCGCCGGGACGGTCGATCACCAGGCGCGGGCGCTTGAGGATGAGCGCGCGCGCCAGTTTGGTCACGAAGCGCTGGGCCGGCGTCATGTCGGGGTCGCGCAGCAGCGCAATCCCGGCGTGGCCCAGTTGATCGAGCATGGCCTGCGCCTGCCGGGCCGATTCGGCTGCGTTGTAATGGCGCTGGTAGAGCGGAATCAGCGCAATGTTTTCGAGCGCCGACAGATTCGCCCGCAACGGCAGATCGAGTGCAACGCGCGCCACGTCTTCCGGCAGCACGGCAATTGCAGCCATCAGCGCGGCGCGGCCGGCAAACGGGGTCAGATGTATTTGAGCGCTAATGACACCACCTCGATCGTCACAATGGCGAAGAACACCCGCATCATGCCGCGCAGCACGGAGACCGGCACCATAAAGAGTTTTTTCGGCGTTTCGAGTCCGGCGGTGACCGGGATCAGGGTGACTGCCAGCCCGAACAGCGCGCACTTGACGATCAGCCCGGCCATGATCGTGAAATCGAAGATTTTTGCTATGGTCTGGGTGTATGGCTCGAAGCCCGCCGTGCTCACACCGTAGATGGTAAGGTAGCCCATCAACAGGGCGAGCAGACCGGCCAGGCCTGCAAGGGTGACGACCGAAACCACCCCGCCGATCAGCCGCGGCAGAAACTCGAACTGCATCGGCGGAACCTTGCAGTGCGCCAATGCATCCAATTCATTGTTGACCTGCATCAGCGCGACTTCGGTGTTGATCGCGCTGCCGGAACGTAAGGCAATAAGGAGCGCAGTCAGGAAGGGCAGCAGTTCGAGCACCAGCACGCGAATGGTCATTTCGCTGGCGAATGCAGTGAGGCCGAAATCGCGTGCAGTGGACAGAATAATGGTGATGATGAGCCACGAAATGACCAGTACGTAGCCCATGAATACATGCAGAATCTGCACGGCGGTAAAGTAAACCTGTTTCACGACCACGTCGAAAGTGGCGCGGTTCCATGTGGTGCGGTCCAGCAGCAGCAAGCCGGCCGTGGCCAGAAAGGCAAACATGCCGTAACCGACGGTAAACCAGCCGGTGACTTTGGCGCCGAGCGATTCGATGGATGTCGCAAGAAAATTCATCGCGGCATCTTAACGCTGTATAAGACGCTTGTGACGTCGACGGTGCTTGCACCGTCGAATGACAGACCAATAGTTTTGAATCTGGACGGAGAAGAAACATGATGAAATCATCCTTGATCCCGGCGGTCGCGCTGGTATTGTGCGTCGCGTCGGCGACGGCCTGGGCCGTGTCCGGAACGGTCTTGCGCAATGACAAGCTCTATAGCCAGCCCAGTGCAAGCGCCCGCGTGACGGCCAGCGTGCCCAAGGGCGTCAGCGTCGAGATCCTCGCCAAGCAGGGCGGCTGGCTGCGCGTGAAGGCCGGCAAGTCCACTGGCTGGATCCGGCTGCTCTCGGTGCGTGCAGGGGCGGGCGGGCTGGGCGGGGTCGGCGTGGGCGACGTGGTGGGGGCCGCCACCACCCGCTCCGACCCCACTCGCGTCGTCGCGGTGGCCGGCCTGCGCGGCCTGAATGAGGAAGATTTGAAACGGGCCCAATTCAATGCGGACGAGCTGGCGCGGCTGGACGCCTTGAAGGTGACCGCGGCGCAGGCCAGAAGCTTCGCCGGCCAGTCCGGCCTGGTCGCAGTCAAGGTGCCGGCCCTGCCCAAGCCCAAACCCGAGCAATCTTCTTCGCCATGGGAGAACAACTGATGAAAATCAAACTGATGCTATTGGCCGTTACGCTGGTTTCTTTCAGCGGGGGGGCCGCCGCGTTCGATCTGGGCAAGTTTCTCGAAGATCGGGTTAAAGAGGAGCTGAACAAGGACAAGCCGCCTCAGCCGGAACCGTCCCAGACCACGAAACAGGCGCCTGCGGCGTCCCAAAGCGCCGCCGCATCGCCGCCCCCGGCCGGGCAGAAAGTCGACGCGGCGCAACTGGGCTTTGCCCTGTTCGGCGAGTACTCGCTGGAGGAGGAAAACCGCATCGGCAGCCAGATTTCCGGCAACCTGCTGGGTGCGGTGCAACTGGTGCGCGACGACAAGCTGCAGAATTATGTCAACCTGGTTGGCCACTGGGTGGCGTTGCAAAGCGGGCGCCCGGACGTCACCTGGCGTTTCGGCGTGCTCGACACCGAGGATATCAATGCCTTTGCTGCACCGGGGGGCTATATTTTTGTGACCAAGGGCCTGTATCGCCTGCTCAACAACGAGGCCGACCTGGCCGGGGTGCTGGGGCATGAAATCGCCCATGTCACCCAGAAGCATCACCTCAAGGTGTTGAAGCAGTCCAGCCTGATCGGTGCGCTGGGACAGGCTGCCAGCCGCAAGGCGCAGGGCAGTGACCCGGTGGTGCAGAACCTGATCGGCAATGGCGCGGAAATCATGGCGCGCGGACTCGACAAGAATGCCGAATACGAGGCCGATCGCGTCGGCATGGTGTACGCGGCGCGCGCCGGCTACACCCCCTGGGGGCTGCCGGGCGTATTGCAGGACATGGCAGGCTTGCCCGCCAAGGACAGCCGTACCGGCCTGCTCTACAAGACCCACCCGCATCCGGCCGATCGCCTCGCAGCGCTGGGTGAGGCGGTGGATGGGCGTCTCGACGCCGTGCGTGGCAAGGAAGTGGCGGATCGCTTCTACCGTATCCGGTGAGGCGCATTCCTTCCGGCATGGCGCAGGCGGGACTGTCTGCGCTATTTGTTCTGCTGATCGCGGCGCATGTTGCGGGACTGATTCACATCGCGTCCATGCAGCGCGCCGAGGACTGGCTGTATGACGCCTGGCTGAAGCGCAGTGCCCCGGTCGGGGTGGATGATCGCGTGGCCATCCTCGACATCGACGAGGCCAGCCTGAAAAGCCTCGGCCGCTGGCCGTGGAGCCGCGACACCATGACCGCGCTGGTCGAGCAGCTGTTCGACCATTACGGGGTGGCGGCGGTCGGGTTCGACGTGGTGTTCGCCGAGCCGGACACGAGTTCGGGTCTCGATACCCTCAAGCAGCTGGCGTATCGTGATCTGGCGGGCAGCCGCGACTTCAGGGCGGCCCTCGAACAGCTTGCGCCGCGCCTCGATTACGACGCCCGCTTTGCGCAGGCGCTGGCGGAGCGGCCCATTTCGCTAGGCTATTATTTCATCCCGCAAGGATATGGCGACGCCAGGACCGGCGTGTTGCCGCCGCCGTTGCTGCCGGCCGACGCCTTCAGCCCGCTGCAGCCCGGCACGCCGCCGCCCACCGGCTACGGCGCGAACCTGGCCGCCTTCCAGCAGGCGGCGCAGGGCGCCGGTTTCTTCAACATGCGGGCCGACGAGGACGGCACGGCGCGGCAGATGGCCCTGATCAGCCCGTTCGGCGAGGGCTATCACCTGGCGCTGTCGGCGTCCACCCTGCGGGTGGCGTTCGGCGGCGATCCGATCCTTGCCGGCATCGACCAGAAGTCGGTGCTGGGGCGGCAGTATCGGTCGCCGTGGCTGGAGGTGGGTGGCCTCCGCGTCCCGCTCAGCGCGGACGGCACCGTGCATGTGCCGTATCGCGCCGGCTCGCCTTTCCCCTACCTTTCGGCGGCCCAGGTACTGGCGGGCAAGGCGCCGCTGGAACAGCTGGAAAATCGCATCGTGCTGCTGGGCTCGACTGCGCCGGGCCTGGCCGACCTGCGGGTGACGCCATTTTCCAACGCCTTTCCGGGGGTCGAGATTCATGCCCACCTGATCGCCGGCATGCTCGACGGCACCACGCGCGCCACGCCGCCGTGGGCGGCCGACGCGCGGCTGGCCGCCGTGCTGCTGCTGGGCGCCTTGCTGACGGTGGTGCTGCTGCGCTTCGGGCCGACCGCCGGGCTGGCGGCCGCCATGGTCCTGCTGGCGGTGCTGCTGGCCGCCTATGCTGCGGCATGGTCGCGCTTTTGGGTGGTGCCGATGGCGGCGCCGATGCTGACGCTGTTCGGCCTGTACGCGCTCAATACCGCTTACGGCTTTTTTGCCGCAACGCGCAGCAAGCGCCAGATCACCAAGCTGTTCGGCCAGTACGTGCCGCCCGAACTGGCCGCCGAAATGAGCCAGAACCCCGCGCATTACACGATGGAAGGGCAGTCGCGCGAGATGAGCGTGCTGTTTTCCGACATCCGCGGTTTCACCAATTTTTCCGAGAAGCTGCCGCCGACCGAGCTCTCCGAAGTGCTGAACGCCTATCTTTCGACGATGACGCGCATCATCCAGCAGCATCGCGGCACCATCGACAAATACATCGGCGACGCCATCATGGCGTTCTGGAACGCGCCGGTGGACTTGAACGACCACGCCACCCGCGCCGTGCAGACCGCGCTCGACATGCAGGCCGCGCTGCCGCAGCTGAACCGGGAGTTCGCCGCGCGCGGCTGGCCGGAGGTCAAGATCGGCATCGGCGTCAATACCGGGCGCATGAGCGTCGGCAACATGGGCTCGGAATTCCGTATGTCGTACACCGTGATGGGCGACGCGGTGAACCTCGGCTCGCGCCTCGAAGGCATCACCAAGCAGTACGGCGTCGGCATTCTCGTCACGCAGCTCACGGTCGACGCCGATCCGCTGCATGCTTTCATGAAAGTCGACGAAGTACGGGTCAAGGGCAAGGAAACCCCGGTCGCCATCTACGAACCGCTGGGACCGAAGGAGGGGCTTGCCGACGCGGTGCGCCAGAATGCGGACGAGTTTGAAGCCGCATTCGCGCGCTATCAGGCGCAGGACTGGGACGCTGCCGAAGCCGCCCTGCAGGCGCTCAACGCCCGCGCGCCGCGTCCGCTGTACGATATCTACCTGGCGCGCTTCGCGCATTTCCGCGAAGCGCCCCCGCCCGCAGACTGGGACGGCGTGTTCGTCTACACCACCAAATAGCCACGATAAAAACAGCCATGAAACTTACCGTATTGGGCTGCAGCGGCGGCATCGGCAGCGGCCGCCACACCACCTGCCTCAAGGTCGACGACGACGTGCTGATCGACGCCGGCACCGGCATCACCACGCTCGACTTCGAGCAACTGGTGAAGATCGACCACATCTTCCTCACCCATGCCCATCTCGATCATGTGCTGGGGCTGCCGCTGCTGCTCGACAGCGTGGGCGACCTGCGTACCGCCCCGCTGACGGTGCATGCGCTGCCCGAGGTGCTGGAGGTCTTGTCCAGCCACCTGTTCAACTGGCAGCTTTGGCCGGATTTTCGCGAGATTCCGAGTGCGGAGGCGCCCTGGCTGCGGTTTGCGCCTTTGGGGCTCGGGGAGGCGTTCACCCTGAATGGCCGCACCTTCACCCCGCTGCCGGTGATCCACGCGGTGCCGGCGTGCGGCCTCCATCTGGCCACAGAAGCGGGCAGCCTGGTGTTCAGCGGCGACACCACCCACAGCGACGCCTTCATCGCCGCGCTCAACGCCATTCCCGACCTGCGTCACCTCATCATCGAGACCTCGTTCGAGAATGCGCTGGCCGACATCGCGCAGGTGTCCAAACACCACTGGCCCGATTCTCTGGCGGCGGAACTGCAGCTGCTCAGGGTGCAGCCCGAGGTCTGGATCACGCACCTCAAACCCGGCAACGAGTCGGCGATCATGAACGAACTGCGCCAGGCCGCTCCCGGCTGGGGCGTGGAAGCCTTGATGCAGGGCCAGACGATCGTTTTGGAGTGCGGAGCGAAGCATGAAGCGTGAGCCAGGCTCGAGTTTCAATTTGCGCTCGAAGCTTTTCATGATCGTGGCCGTGGCGCTCGGCGCCATGGTTCTGATCGCCACGCTTGCGCTGATGGACGAGCGCTCCCGCCTGATGGAAGACCGCGCAGTCAAGACCCGTCATCTGGTCGAATCCGCCCATGGCGTGCTTGTGCGCTTCCACTCGTTGCAACAGCGTGGCGAGCTGACCGAGGGCGAGGCGAAGCGCGCTGCCCTCGACACGATCCGGACGATGCGCTACGACGGCAGCGAGTATTTCTGGATCAACGACCTTGAGCCGCGCATGGTGATGCATCCCATGATGCCGGAACTGGATGGCAAGGACCTGTCGGGCTTCACGGATCCGAACGGCAAGCGGCTGTTTGTCGCATTCGCCGACACCGTCCGGAAAAATGGCGCGGGGTTTGTCGATTACCTGTGGCCGAAACCGGGCCTCACCCGGCCCGTTTCGAAAATTTCCTATGTGCAAGGCTTTTCTCCCTGGGGATGGGTCATCGGTTCGGGCATTTATATCGACGATGTGAACCGCATTTTCTGGGATGCCATGCGATGGCAGGTGGGCATCATTTTCGCTGCCATTCTGTTGCTCGGCGGCTTGATGGCACTGGTGGCGCGCCGGGTCGAGCGGGAAATCAATGACTATGCTGCGAAACTTGCCCGGTCCAATGCCGAGTTGTGCCAGGCGGCGACCGTCTTCGAAAACACGAAGGAGGGTGTGATGATTGCCGATGCCGCCAACCGCGTGGTTGCCGTCAACCGTGCGTTCGCCGAGATTACCGGCTACGGCGCGGACGAACTCATTGGCCGCAGCCCGGAGGTGCTCCGTTCCAGTCGGCAGGATGAGGTTTTTTACCGGCGCATCGGAGAGGCGATCCATGAGCATGGGCACTGGCAGGGCGAACTCTGGGACCGCCGCAAAAACGGCGAGGACTATCCGGCGTGGCTCAGCATCAGCGTCGTCAAGGATGACGATGGTCAGGTGACCCATCATGTCAGCGTATTTTCCGATATCACCGTCCTCAAAGAGTCCGAGGCCAGGCTGGATCAACTGGCCCATCACGACCCGCTGACCGGCCTGCCGAACCGGCTGCTGCTCAATGCGCGCGCCGAGCACGCGTTGGCCAGGGCGTACCGGAACGAGAAGCAAATGGCGGTGTTGTTTCTTGACATCGACCGCTTCAAATACATCAACGACACCCTGGGACACCCCGCAGGCGACCTGCTCCTGCAGCAAGTGGCCGAGCGCCTCAGGGAATGCGTACGGGACGAAGACACCATCAGCCGCGTGGGCGGCGACGAGTTCACTGTCGTGCTGGAGAATCTGGAGGACGCCGGGGCGGCGAGCACGGTGGCCCGGAAAATCCTCGGCGCGCTATCCAAAAAAGTTGTCCTGTTCGGGCATGAGGTCTTCGTCACGTGCAGCATCGGCATCAGTCTGTATCCCCGGGACGGCAAAGACATCGTGACCCTGTTCAAGAACGCGGACAGCGCGCTGTACCGCGCCAAGGATCAGGGGCGGGACACGTACCAGTTTTATACCGAGGAGCTGACCACCCTGGCCGTCGAGCGCCTGGAACTGGAAAACGATTTGCGCCACGCGCTGGAAACAGGCGAACTGCTGGTCTACTACCAGCCCCAGGTCAATCTGCGCAGCGGCACGATCACCGGAATGGAAGCGCTGGCGCGCTGGCAGCATCCGCGCCGGGGACTGCTCATGCCGGCCGATTTCATTCCGCTGGCCGAGGAAACCGGGCTGATCGTGCCGCTCGGCGAATGGGTGCTCCGCACCGCCTGCTTCCAGGCCAAGGCCTGGCTGGATGCCGGCCTGAGCACGGCCCCGGTCGCGGTCAACCTGTCGCCCCGGCAATTCCGGCAAAAGGACCTGGTGGAACGGATCGCCGGAACCTTGCGGGAAAGCGGACTGCCCCCGGACCATCTTGAACTCGAAGTCACCGAGGGACTGGTGATGTTCAATGTGGAAGCAAGCGCCACCCTGATGGACCGGTTGAATGACCTGGGGGTGCGCTTTTCGATCGATGATTTCGGCACCGGCTATTCCTCGTTGAGCCACCTCAAACGTTTTCCCATCGACAAAATCAAGATTCACCAGTCATTTGTGCAGAACATCACCACCGATCCGGAAGACGCGGCCATTTCCGCAGCCATCATTTCCCTGACCCATAGCATGAAGCGCAAAGCGATCGCCGAGGGGGTGGAAACGGATGCGCAGCGCGAATTCCTTTTGTTGCACCACTGTGACGAAATCCAGGGCCATCATTTCAGCAAGCCCGCGCCGGCGGACGAGATCGAACGCCTGCTGCGGGAAATGACGGTTAACGATGCGTCGGATGTTTCCCGCAGCCAACCTTCCTAAACCGCGCTGTCGTTTTGGTCTGTCCGTGGGGTGGCAGCGCCGAAGTTTGAAATCCTCTCCGGGATCAAGTCGCGAAGCTCGCCAGTTGCATCTCAAACTCCGCAGCGCTCAGACCTTCAAATGCATCCCGGCTGAACAGGGTGAGGGCGCCGGCCATTTCGCTCCAGCCGTAGCCACGCGACTGCGAACTCAATTTTGCGCTGTCCTGCGGGACGCGGGCGACGAGGTGGACGCAGTCGCTGCTGTAGATGAGGTTGTAGGGTGTGTTGTGCTGGTGCAGCCGGTCGAGCTCGAACCAGGCTTCGGCGGGGTCGGTGAAGCGCTGGCAGGGCAGCGGGTAGGGCCGGGCGCCGCCGTTGTGGGCAAAGCTGTCATCCAGCATCGGCGGGGGGCTCGCCGGCACGAAGCTCTGGAAGTGCAGGTGGTTGACCGATGCGCCGGCGCCCAGGCTGTTGTAGCCCAGGCAGAGGCCGGGCACGCCGGATTCCGCACAAAGGTCCCAGGCCCAGCCGTGCAGTTCCGGGGTGAGACATTGCGGCAGCTCGCGTGCCGGTTCCGGCGCCAGCAGGCCGTGCAGGCGGGCGAAGGGGAACTTGTTGTAGAGCAGGCGCGTCGGCTTGCCGGCAAGTTCGCCTTCCCACAGGATTTCCTTGGCGAGGAAGGGCTTGTTGAAATGGAAGCCGGCCGGGTCGAAGGGGCGCAGCAGGCTTTCGAATTTCATCCCGCTGGTGCGTGGAGGGCGCAGGGCGCGGATGGGGTTGAACATCACGTCCCAGGGGCCGGCGCGGCGGCTTTCCAGCCTTTTCACGTGTTCGGGACCGATGGCATGCAGCTTGAGAAAAACCAGCACGTCGTCGTCCGGCTCGTCCAGTGTGTGGCCGCGCCTGAGCGTGTCGGCGATGGCGGCGGCAAGTTTGGCATGATGCGCGGCCAATGCGGGCGATAGGCGTGCCCATAGACCCGCATCGAAGGCAGCATTGGCCAGCACGAGGATGTGCACGCCGAGGCCGGTGTGGTTCTCCAGCATTTGGACGAGTCCGCCGGCAAAGCCTTGTTCCAGCGCGGCCGACGAGGTGAACGGGGAGGGAGGCAGGGACATGCGGTGCGGACACGACGGAAGTGAATCCCGTATGGTGCCATCCCGCCGCGGCGGCGGGCATTCAGGTTTTTTGGGTGGCGCGGCGCGGCGCTTATAGCTCGCCGGCGGCGCCGCTGCGCATCACGTTGTCCATTTTTTCACGGATTTCCAGCACGCCGCGGCGCAGCTCCGGCGTCATGCCGATCTTCTTGCCGGCCATGTCGAGCCAGGTCATGTCCCAGTCCATCATCAGTACCCAGATGTGCTTGTCGCCGTCTTCCATGACCGCAATGCGGCAAGGCAGGAACACCACCATTTCCGGAATGATTTTCAGCAGCGCGCGGCCGATGGCGATGTCGCAGAAGCTGAACACCTCGACCCGCGGTGCCTGGGCATCGCCGAGCACGGTCTGGAAATCCTTCCATATCAGGTTGCTGCCGACGAACTTCAGGTTGAGCTGGTTGGCGCGCAGCATCATCGATTCGACCACCTCGTCGAAGCTGACGCCGGGTTTCGCCTGGTATTTGATGGCGAAATGGTTGACCACCTCGCGCGCATCCATCTGCGCCAAATTGGCCATCGCCGGCATGGCCGTTTCACGCCAGAGCTTCCTTTCCTCCGGCGTCAGCACGCGGCTCATCTGGTAGTCGCGGTAGGGCGGCGGCGCCCCCTGCTGGATCAACATGGGGCCATAGGGGGTGGGCGTGACATCGAGCCAGTCTTTGGCGGGGGCTTGCGCAGGGGGCGTTGCGGGCGCATCGGCAGCGAATGCCGGCAGGCAGCAAAACCAGGCAAGAACGAATGAAAGAGTGCGCATCATGACGTGCCTTCCGAACGGGAATGTCTTCATCCTACGCGCCGTAATGCGGGCGTCAATGCGGCATCGGCGCGTAGGCGCCGAAGAGGTTCTCCAGCGCTGTCAGTTCGGTTGCAGCGCCGGCGAGATCCCCCCGCTTCACGCGCGCCTCGATCCGGGCAGCACCTTCCCGGATGACGGTGGCCGTCACGCTGGCTGCTGCGCCCTTCAGGGCATGGGCCTCCTTGCGGCAGGTTTCGGTATCGCCTTGCTCGATCGCACGCTTGAGCGTGGCCAGGCTGGCTTCGGTGGTGCTGAAAAAAACCGCTTCCAGCTCAGCCACCAGCCCCGGATTGTCGGGGTAACGCGCATGCAGCGCCGGCAGATCGAGCAGCGGGGCGCGGGTGGCCACCGCTCCGGCCTGTGGCAGCCATTGCGTCAGCAGGGCTGCCAGTGCAGCCTCGGAATAGGGCTTGCTCAGGTAATCGTTGGCCCCGGCGGCGAGGCAGGCTTCGCGAAAACCAGCATCGGCATTGGCGGTCAGGGCAATGATGGGGATGTGGCGGGTATCCGTCGGCAAGCGGCGGATCTGTCGCGTGGCCGCCAGCCCATCCATTTCCGGCATTTGCCAATCCATCAGCACCAGGTCGAAGTTGTCCGTAGCAAGAAGATCCAGCGCCTGCAGGCCGTTGACGGCCACGGCGTACTGCAGCCCCATCTCACGCAGTTGATGGGCCAGCACCTTCTGGTTCACCGCATGGTCTTCCACCATCAGGATGCGGCCGCGCAACTGAATGCTGGTCTGGGCCGGCAGTTCGGCCGGCGGCAAGGTGGTGGCCGGCAGATCCAGCGCCAGGGTGAAACAGCTGCCCTGGCCGGGGGTGCTCTCGACCGTGAGCCGCCCGCCCATCAATTCGGCCAGCTGGCTGCTGATCGAAAGCCCCAGTCCGGTGCCGCCGTACCGGCGCGTGGTCGAGGCGTCGGCCTGTGAAAAAGCCTGAAACAGGCGAGTCTGGGTCGAGTCGCCGATGCCGATGCCGCTGTCCCGTACGCTGAACAGGCAATGAATCTTGTCGTTCGACGCCTCGAACGCTGCGCGCAACTCGACCGTTCCCTGGCCCGTAAACTTGATGGCGTTGTCGATCAGGTTGAGCAGAATCTGGCGGATCCGGGTGGGGTCGCCCAGCAGCGCAACGGGTGGGCTGGGCGGCAGCGCAAGCATCAGATGCAGGTTCTTTTCCATCGCGCGCGCCTGGAACAGCGCGACCGCGCCTTGCACCAGCGCGACCGGCGAGAAAGCGACCTGTTCGATGGCCAGCTTGCCTGCCTCGATCTTGGAGAAATCGAGGATGTCGTTGATGATGGTGAGCAGGCTTTCCGCCGAGCTTTTCAGGGTGGCGGCGTACTCGCGCTGGCGGCCGTCAAGCGGCGTTTTCAGCAGCATCCCGCTCATCCCCAGAATGCCGTGCATGGGAGTGCGGATTTCATGGCTGACGTTGGCGATGAACTGCGATTTGGCGCGCGCCATTTGCAGGGCGGCCTCGCGCGCGGCCTCCTTGGCGGCTTCGGCTGCACGGCGCGCGGAGACGTCGCGCATGATCGCCTGGATCACCGGCCTGCCTTCGAGTTGCATCGCGTGCAGGGCGATTTCGGCCGAGAACACCGAGCCGTCCCGGCGCAGTCCCTGCCACTCCATCAGCGCATGTCCGCGGCTGCGTGCCTGGGTTATGGCCTGCATGGCATGGTCATAGGCATCCGCGCCATTGGCCTGAACTGGCATGCCGAGTTGCGAAATGGAATGCTTGAGAAACTCGGCGACCGAGTCCATGCCGAACAGCGACAGCGTGGCCGGGTTGCAATCGGTAAAGCCCTGGTCGTCGAGGATGACGACGGCGTCGGAATTGGTCTCGAACAGGGTTTGGTATTTCTGTTTTTCCGTTTCCAGCTGACGTGTCTGCGTCAGCATGCGGCGGCTCACCAGAACCGCAACCAGTGTCGCCAGCAGTGTGGCCAGGATGCCCAGCACCAGCATCAGGTTGCGGGTGGCCTGATAGGCGGCAAATGTTTTTCCGAGCGCCGCCTCGTTGGCCTCGCGCTGCAGAACGGTCATGTTGTCGAGTGCCGTAACCAGGCGGTTCTGCAGCGGGATGGCTTCTTCCTGCAGCAGCGTCAACGCGCCGTAATTATTCTCGTCGAGCGCTGCTTCGATCACCTTGAACATGACAGGCTGATTGATGGAGGTGAGGGCGTCGAGTTCATCGATCAGTATTTTTTCATCCATCGTGCTGAGCATGGCGCCCAGCTGACTACGGTCCTTGGCGTAGCGTTCGCCGTATTCCTGGAACTGCAGGAAGAGCGCGTCCTTTTCCCAGGGGTCGATCGAGACCACGATGTTGTGCATCAGCATCTGCCGGTCGCGAATGGCGTCGCGCATCCGCGAGGCCAGCCGGGTCTTGACGTTGTTGATCGACACCACATTCGCCAGCTCGGTATTGAGGTGAGACATCTGGGTAACGCCCAGTCCGATCACCGCCAGCATCAGCAACAGGGAGACGGTAAAGCCAAGTCCCACATTGAACAGCAGGCCGCGCAGGGGGGACGGGGGCAGCATGGGCGTTATTCGCGGCGAAACGCCACGACGTGATCGACCGCCAGCTTGATGCCGATCTTTTCGCCGATGGCGTGGTTGTGGTGAGAGGGCACCAGGGACAGCGCGCGCTGGCCGCTCGGCAGCTTCAGGGTGTAGAGAAATTCGGCGCCGCGAAAGGCCTTGTTCTCGACTTCGGCCAGCAGCAGGCTGTCGTCGTCGTGGATGATGTCGTCGGGCCGCAGCAGCACGTCGACACGGCAGTTGCGCACGCATTCGTCGCAGCCGCTGGCGTCGCACTCGACCGGGATGTGGCCGTCGAGCACGCCAAGCTCGATTTCCACCTGGTGGTCGTTGATCACCTCGCCGGTGACCAGCGCGCCCTGGCCGACGAAGTCGGCGACGAAGCGGTTGGCCGGCTCGTGATACAGGTTGTAGGGCGTGTCCCACTGCTGGATACGGCCCTGGTGCATCACCCCGACCCAGTCGGCCAGCGAGAAGGCCTCGTGCTGGTCGTGGGTGACGATGAGCGCGGTGGTGGCCTCGCGTTTCAGGATGTCGCGCACTTCGAGCGACAGGCGCTCGCGCAGCTCGACGTCAAGGTTGGAGAACGGCTCGTCCATCAGGATCAGGCGCGGGCGCGGCGCCAGCGCGCGAGCCAGCGCCACGCGCTGCTGCTGGCCGCCGGAGAGCTGGTGCGGATACTGATTGGCGTGGCCGGCCAGCCCGACCAGCCCCAGCAGTTCGTCGATGCGCGCCTGTTTTTCGGCAGCCGACTTGCCGCGCAGGCCGAAGCCGACGTTCTTCGCCACCGTCAGGTGCGGGAACAGGGCGTAGTCCTGGAACACCATGCCGACGCGGCGCTTTTCGGCGGCCAGCATCCAGCCGGGGCGGCTGACGACCTCGCCGCCGATGCGGATCTCGCCGCTCTGGATCGGTTCGAAGCCGGAAATGCAGCGCAGCGCCGTGGTCTTGCCGCAGCCGGAGGGGCCGAGCAGGCAGCCGATCGCGCCTTCGGGCAGGGTGAAGGAGAGGTCGGCGATGATCTGCCGTTCGGCATACGACTGCGAGACGGAATCGAGGATCAGTTCAGCCATTGGACTCAGCCATGGGAATGCGCGCCGCGCCAGGTCAGAAGGATGATGGGGATGATACCGGCAATGACAATGGCGAGCGAAGGCAGCGCGGCGCGCTCCCATTCGCCTTCCGAGGTCATCTCGAACACCCGCACTGCCAGCGTGTCCCAGCCGAACGGACGGGTCATCAGGGTGATCGGCATTTCCTTCATGATGTCGACGAAGGCGAACGTCGCCGCGGTGAGCAGACTGGCGCGCAGCAGCGGCAGATGCACTTGCGTCAGCAAGCCGGCGGCGCCGGTGCCAAGATTGCGCGCAGCTTCGTCGATGTTGCGGGTGATGCGGTGCAGCCCGCTGTCGACGGGGCCGAAGCCGACCGCGAGAAAGCGCACCAGATAGGCCAGCAGCATCACCAGCAGCGTGCCCTTGAGGATTTCGGTGCCTTCGAAGCCGAACCAGGCGCGCCCCGCGTCGATCAGCCAGTTGTCCAGCGCTGCCACCGGGATAAACAGGCCCACCGCCAGCACCGCGCCGGGGAAGGCGTAGCCGATGGTGGCCAGCCGCTGCGTCCACATCATCGCGGTGCCGGGGCGCTGGCGCCCGGCGTAGGCGAGCAGCAGGGCCACTGCCACCACCATCAGCGCGCCGAGGCCGGCCAGCAGCACCGAATGCCAGGCAAACGTCCAGTAGCGGGCATCGAGGTCGGTGGCGATGACTTCGCGCGTCCACAGCACCAGTTGCGTGACCGGAATCAGGAAGGCGACCGCCAGCACCGTCCCGGCGTACACGAAGGCCAGCCCGGCCAGCGCCGGCGACAGCTGGATGCGGCGCTGCGCGGCGCTGCGGCCCACCGCGCCGTAACGCATCCGGGTGCGCGAGCGCTGCTCGAACACCACGGCAACCAGCACGAACAGGATCAGGATCGAGGCGAGCTGCGCCGCCGCCGCCAGCGAGAACAGGCTGTACCAGGCCTTGTAGATCGCGGTGGTGAAGGTATCGTAGTTGAAGATCGCCATGGTGCCGAAATCGGCCAGCGTTTCCATCAGCGCCAGCATCAAGCCGGCGGCGATCCACGGCCGCGCCATCGGCAGCGCCACCCGGAAGAAGCCTTGCGTGCGCGACAGGCCGAGCGATTGCGCCGCTTCCAGCGCAATCGCACCCTGCGTCGCGAAAGCATTTTTTGCGATCAAGTAGACGTAGGGATAGAGCGCCAGCGACATGACCAGGATGACGCCGCCGCGCGAGCGGATTTCCGGCAGCCCGGTGATGCCCCAGGCCTCGCGCAGCCAGGTTTGCAGCGGCCCGGTGAAATCCAGCAGGCCGATCGCGACGAAGGCCGTGACGTAGGCGGGCAGGGCCATCGGCAGCAGCAGCGCCCAGCCGAACAGGCGGCGCCCTGGAAATTCGCACATCGCCACCAGCCAGGCCAGCGAGACGCCCAGCACGCTGACGCCAATGGCCACGCCGACTACAAGCCAGAGCGTGTTGCCCACCAGTTCAGGCAGCACAAATTCGGTCAGGTGGGCGAAGATGTCGCCCTCGACCTGGGCGAACGACGAGAAGGTGACGACGACCGGCACCAGTACCAGCGCGGCCACCGCCAGGGCAAACAGCATCCAGCCGCCAGGACGGCGGACAGGTAAAACAAAAACGCCCGCTGAGGGCGTTTTTGCTGGAGCAGCAGCGTTAGCGGACAAGGTGGATCACTTAAATTATTTGTAGCCAGCGCGATCCATCAATTTTACGGCCTTGATCTGCAGGCTGCCAGCCTCTTTAACGTTGATGAGGTTCTGCCTGAAGCTGCCCCAGGCCGCCACGGACTTGTCGGGCGCCACTTTCGGGTTGACCGGGTATTCCAGGTTGACGTCGGCGAACAGGTTCTGGGCCTTGTCCGACGAAAGCCACTCGATCAGCTTCTGCGCGCCGGCCGGGTTTTTGGCATGGCGGGTGACGCCTGCACCGGAGATGTTGACATGTACGCCAGACGCCTTGTTCTTGAGGTTCTGGTTCGGCCAGAATATCGCCAGCGGCAGATTGGGGGTTTTCTCCATCAGGCGGCCGAAGTAATAGGTGTTGACCAGGGTGACGTCGCATTGCCCGGCGGCCACGGCTTCCATCGCCTTGGTGTCGTCGGGGAAGGGCGAGGTCGCCAGGTTGCCGATCCAGCCGGTGACGATGTCTTCAGTTTTGCCTTCGCCGTATTCGGTGATCATCATCGCCACCAGGCTCTGGTTGTAGACCTTCTTCGAGGTGCGCAGGCACAGCCGGCCTTTCCATTTCGGGCTGGCCAGGTCTTCGTAGGTCGACAGGTCGGCCGGTTTCACCTTGCCGGTGTTGTAGACCATCGTGCGGGCGCGCACCGACAGGCCGAACCACTCGTTGGCGGGGTCGCGCAGGTGAGCCGGCACGTTGGCCTGCAGGGTTTCCGAGCGAATCGGGCGTAGCAGTCCTTCTTCCGACGCCTGCCACAGGTTGCCCGCATCCACCGTCAGCAGGACATCCGCCGGGGTGTTCTTGCCCTCGGCTTTGAGGCGCGCCATCAGCGGGCCTTCCTTGTCGGTGATGAACTTGATCTGCACCCCGGTGTCGCGGGTATAGGCGTCGAACAGCGGCTTGATCAGCTGTTCGTTGCGCGCGGAATACACCACCACCTCTTCCGCCAGCGCGGGCAGGGCGGACGCAACAAGGGCCAGTGCGGCAATCAGTTTGGTCGGTTTCATGTCTGGTTGATCCTCAAGTAGTAAGTGTTTGCGAATCGTACTGCAAATGATAACCGTTATCAATACTGGGGCAAAAAAAATAACGGGCCGTCAGTTTCGCTCGAACTGGATCATGGTTTGCAGTTCGCCCTCGAACACCGCTTCCACCCGGATGGTGCCTGGCTGCTCGACGATGTCCAATCCGGCCTGTGCCGGTGGCGAGATGTCGATCAGGGTCAGCGACTGTGCCGGATAGTCAATCGCCAGCGTAACCCGCATGGGGTAATAGCCATCCAGGAACTTGCGCATATAAGGGCCGTTGATCAGGTTGAAATAGCCATTGCCGGTGTTGCGCAGCGCGCGGATTTGCGCGGAGAGACACAGGCGCGCCCCCGGCTCGACATGACGCAATTGCACGCTGGCGCCTTCGATCCACGCATCCTTGATATGGGTAAAGGCATCCACCCGGAGGTCGCGCACGAAACCCTCGCGAAAGGTGATTTGCGTGCTGGGTACGGCATCGAGATGGTCGTGACATTGCGACAGGCCGACCCAGCCGGAAGCCAGGCTGTCGGTCTCGATGCGGATGTGGTTCTGGTGATGGTGAACGGGCTTGGCGGGCAGCGTTTCAAGGAAGTGCAATGCCCCCTCGTTGACGGCATCTGCGCTTTCAAAAACGAGATCCTGCGCGGCATGTGCCAGGCCCGCACACAGAATTGCAGCCCCCAGCAGGCCGTACCGGATCGGGCGTGGGCCGGAACTAGTCGGACACCATTTCGGGGGGGTGGGCATGATCCGGGGGCGTGACGCGCCCTGCGCCGTCAAAGCGTTCACGCCAGTAGCGGTCGTTGAGGTTGGAGACCATGACCGCACCCGAGCGGCTGCTCGGGGCATGCACAAAACGGTCATCGCCCAGATAAATGCCGACATGGGAAAATGCGCGGTTGAGGGTGTTGAAGAAGACCAGATCTCCCGGCAAGAGTTCGGTTTTAGCCAATGGCTGCGCGGCTTTGCTGATCGCATGGCTGTCGCGCGGCAGCACGATGCCGATTGTCTGCCTGAATACATGGCCGACAAAGCCGCTGCAATCGAGTCCGGTTTCGGGCGAAATTCCGCCAAGGCGATACGGGCTGCCTATCAGGCTGACGGCATACATCGGGATGTCTTCGGGCGGGGTGTTGGCGCAGGCGGGCAACGCCAACAGAAACGCCAACAGGGACAGCAGCAGGGCAGGCTTCATGGGCTAACAATCTGCTCTATAGTTAAGCAGGAAAAACGGCCAAATCCGGCGAATCTTGACCCTGAGGATTGCATCATGCATGACGCCCCATCTCTTCCTGACAGTGAAACCAGTATCCTCGAAAAAGCGCAGCTCAAGCAATTGCACGACGAAGCCGCGGCTGCGGCGTCCGAGCCCGATCTGTATGAGCGGGTACGCGAACTAACCGCGCGTGCGCTGCACGAACGCCGCCTGGCGCTGCAAAACCTCGGCGAAATCGTCGGCGCCATCACCTCAGGGGTAGGCAGCGGGCTGGCCGCGCGCGGCGGCGAGATGAAGGACGGCCTCAAGCAGGCCATGACCGGCATCGATACGGCCGTCGGCAGTGCTGCGCAGGCGGCTTCCTACGCCTTGCAGGAAGCCGCCGCACAGGGAAAGGCGTTCAAGGACAACGAACTGAAAGCCAGCCTGGAGCAACTGCGCGACCTGGAGACGCAGCTTGTCGACAGCCTCAAGCAGACCGCCAGCCAGTCCGGCGACAAGCTGAAAGAGGAGCTTGGCTATTTGATCGACCACCTGAAATATAGCGGTTCCCGCACCGGCGAGCAGGCGCGGGAAGCGCTGCAGCAGTTGGCGGGTGGCGTCAAAGCCGGCAGCAAGGCGGGGCGCGCCGGCTTGAGCGAATCGGCCAGCACGGCTACCGAGCGTCTGTCCCAGGTGGCGAGCGGCATTCTGGACGCGCTGGCCGATTCGCTCAAACGGCAGAGCGAACGCCTGCGTTCCTGATCCCCCCTACGAATCCGGCGTGCCCCTTGCGGGTACTGCGGAGTCGTTGCTGCTTTAGCGGCGTACGAATCCGGCGTGCCCCTTGCGGGTACACTCTCGCCATTACGGATTCCAAAAAATAAACGATGCTCTGGGAAACCATTTCGGTCGTGCGCGACCTGCCGCGATTGCATGAAATCGCCTCGGTGATGATTCGTTATGGCTGGGGCGATCTGGTGCGGGTCCTGGGCATCAGCGGCGTGCTGGAACGCGCCGGGCGGGTTCTGCACTGGCACAGCACCAGTGAAATCAGCCAGCTCGACGCGCCGGTGCGTATCCGCCGTGCCCTGGAAGAGCTGGGCCCGACTTTCGTCAAACTGGGCCAATTGCTGGCAACGCGGGTCGACATGTTTCCGCCGCATTGGATTGTCGAATTCGAAAAGTTGCACAGCCAGGTGCCGGCGGTGCCCTATGACATTCTGTACCCCAATCTGGTGGCCGCCATCAAGGGCGAGCCCGGGGAGGTGTTTGCCGAATTCAACACGCTGCCGCTGGCGGCTGCGTCCATTGCACAGGTGCATCGCGCCACGCTCAAGGACGGCACGCCGGTGGTCGTCAAGATCCGCCGCCCCGGCATCGAGGACGTGGTCCGGGCCGACCTGCGAATTCTGGAGCACGCCGCAAAATTGCTGGAAAGCGAAATGCCGGAAGCCCGGCGCTACGATCCGGTGCACATCGTCTCGCAGTTCCGCCGCTCGCTGAATCGCGAACTCGACCTGGCCAAGGAGGCGCGCAACATCGACCAGTTCGCGCGCCACTTCGCCGACGACCCGCTGGTGAAAATCCCCCGGGTGTATTGGGAATTCACCAACGACCGCGTCAATGTGCAGGAGGAAATTGTCGGCATGGCGGGGGTGGTCCCGGACAAGTTGCGCGCCAGCGGACTCGACCCCAGGCTGTTGGCGGCGCGCGGCGCCGATACGGTGCTGCGCATGGTGCTGGAGCACGGTTATTTTCATGCCGATCCGCACCCCGGAAATATCCTGTTCCTGCCCGACAACCGCATCGGCATCATCGATTTCGGCATGGTGGGGATGCTGACCCATCACCGGCGCAACCAGATTGTCGACATGCTGCATGCCCTGACGCTCAAGGATGAACAGGCCATGCTGCAGGTGCTGCTCGACTGGAGCGGCGAATCGGTGAGCGATGAAGACCGCCTGGCGTACGACGTCACGGAGCTGCTGCAAAATTACGACGACCTGCAGCTCAAGGACGTGAAGATCGGCGCGCTGCTGAATGACGTCACCGCCCTGATGCGCGAGAACAACCTGGTGTTGCCGGCCGACCTGACCTTGCTGTTCAAGACGCTGATCACGCTGGAAGGGCTGGGGCAGCAGCTCAACCCGGAATTTCACATGATCGATCATGTGACGCCATTCGTGGAGCGCGTCATCCAGCAGCGCTACACGCCGCAGGCGCTGCTGGCACGCGGGCGCAAGAGTGTGCGCGAGACGCTGGAAGTTTTGGCCGATGTGCCGCGCGACGTGCGGCATCTGCTGCGGGATATGCGGCGGGGACGCGTGCGGGTCGACCTCGACCTGAAGCGGCTGGATCATTTTGGCCACCAGCTGGACGGCGCCAGCAACCGGCTGACCATGGGCATCCTGACCGCCTCGCTGGTGGTGGGCTCCAGCATCATCATGACGGTGGAGGGGGGGCCTCAGCTATTCGGCCTACCCTTGTTCGGCCTGCTGGGATTCCTGATCGCGTTTCTCAACAGCCTGTGGATCCTCTTTTCCATCTGGCGTTCGGGCAAGCACTGAGCCTGCGGCATCAGGCACTGCATGGGCCCCCGGGGTCCTGGCGAGACTGGCAGCCAGCTCCGTCAGCGGAATGGGCCGCCCCAGCAAATACCCCTGCGCATGGGCAATGCCCAGGCTTTCAACCTTGCGCAGCACGGTTTCGGTTTCCACGCCCTCGGCCACCAGCGAATACCCCGCTTCGCTCATCATGCGCGCAAAATCCGCCACCACCTGGCCGGCGCGGTTGTCCATTCCCAGCTTGTTCACCAGCGAGATGTCGAACTTGACTACATCGACCGGCAAGTCGACCAGGTAGCGCAACGGCGAATATCCGGTGCCGAAGTCGTCCATGGCAATGCGGTAGTTCAGGGTGCGAAGCAAATCGAGATAGGTGCTCACTTCGGCCATTTGCGTGATGAGCGAGGTTTCGGTGATTTCCAGCATCAAGGGGTGGTGCGCATTGTGGCGCGACAACTCCAGCAGTTGCGAGACGATTTCAGGGTGCGAAATGCTCTGTGCCGACAGGTTGACCGAGATGCCTGCCCCGGTTGGCAACAGGCCTGACGACAGATCGGCATCGATCTGGTGCAGCACCGCCATGTCGAATTCGGTTTCCAGCCGGCGGCTGCTGACCACCGGCAGGAACGCATCCGGCAGCATGAGATCGCCGTGATAACGGATGCGAGCCAGCGCCTCGTAATAATCCACCTGGCGTCCCGGCAGGCCATGAATGGCCTGGTAGTGCATTTCGATCATGCCGGGGGTGGTCAGTGCCTGGAACAGAGCGCTGGTCTCGCGGCTGGCCACCAGTGTCTGCGAGGCGCGCTCGGTGTCTTCCCCATACAGCGCAATACGGTTGCGCCCCGGCTGCTTGGCGGTATACATGGCAATGTCGGCCTGCTTGGGGAGCTCGTCGATATGCTCAAGCTGGTCGGCCGCGCAGAAGGCGATACCGATGCTGAGGCCAACCGGCTCAATGATGCCAAGCTCGGTAAACCCGGCAGCGTCGATCAGGCTCTGGCAGCGCTGCGCGACCTGCTTGGCCTGCGCTGGCGAGGTGCGCAACAGAACGGTGGCGAATTCGTCGCCCCCCAGGCGATACAGGCGGTCGTTGGCACGCAGCGCCATCACCAGCGCATCGGCGATGATGCTCAATACGCGATCGCCCTTGGCGTGGCCATAGGTGTCGTTGATGGTCTTGAAGCGGTCGCAGTCGAACAGCAGGAAGGCCACGCCCTGCGGGGAAAGTTCCAATTTTTTGCGGAAATCATCCCAGTCTTCTTCGTAGGCGCGCCGGTTGTGGCAGCCGGTGAGCGCATCCTGGCGCGCCTGCGAGTGAAATTCGCGGTTCTGGTTTTCCATCGAACCGTGCAGCTCTCGCAATTGCAGCTGGTAGTCGTACAGCGAGCGGCGGATATTCTCCAGTTCGCTGATGCGCATGGTCGGCGAACGCGGTGGATTGGGGTTGAAGCGGCCGTGCTGCATGGCGTCGATGTCCTGCAAAAGCCGCCCCAAGGGACGTATCAATAGACGGTTGTATGCCAGGAAACCCAGCAGCGTAGTGGCTGCCAGCAGCACAAACAGCCCGAGCAGGGTGCGCGTCAGGATGGTCTGAAGCCGGAGTTGGTCCAGATCGGGGTGGGCGCTGAAGCTCAGGCGCGAAAACAGTTCCGGCACGGCCAGCATTTCACCCGGCTTGAGTGCCAGGCGGACGCTGGAGGTGTCGGTGAAGTGGAGTGTTTCCTGTTGTAACAGGGCCGACATGAAATCGAGCTTGATCAGACCGTGGCCAAGCAGGGCCTGTTGCTGTTCATCGTTGTATATCGGGAACGCGTAATACAACGTAATTGCACCTGCCTCGTTGGCCAGCCAACTGGAGGCCAGAAACGGCGGCAGCCTGGCCGGAAACCTGTTGTTTGCCGGGCTGGCCTCAAGCAGCGTGCCTGACTGGGCGTACAACGCCGCCCGGACAAGACGGCTGTTCAGCATGCCGCTTTCGTATACCCGCTGATCCCGCCAGTACGTGTAATACTCGGGCAGCACCAGTTGTTGCCGGGTTTCATCCCAGCGGGCCAGATTGACGGCCTGTTCTTCGGTCTGGCTCAACAGCCGCTGAACGGCGGCAGCCATCTCGGACTGCGCCGCGCTCTGATTATGCTGCGCCAGGCTGTTCGTGGCGGCACGCGTTTGATAGGCGGCGAAGTACCCGATCAGGCTCACCAGCACCAGCAGGCCGGCGATGAAAGCGAGCGCGATCTGCTTGATGGAGATGGAAGCGGGCCATTTCATCTGGATCAGGGCGCCTTGATCGTTTCAAGATGCTTGAGCGTGTGATCCAGCAGGTCAAACTCATGCGCGCCATCCATGAAATGGCTGGCGCCTTTCACGATCACCATCGGCGTCCGCACATGCTGCAGTGCCTTGATCCAGCCCCGTTCCAGCATGTTGTCCGCACCGCCCATGATGAGTTTTACACCGACCGGCGAGTGCTTCAATGCAGCCAGCAGGCGTGCCTGATCCCAGCGCACATACGACAGCAGGCCTTCGGGCGTGGAGGGATATTTTCCGCAGAATGACAAGGTCTGGTTGACCAGCGTACGCTGTTTTCCGCGCACGCGATCTTCCAGTTGCGCGATCAGGGCCGAGCGCGCAGTCGTGCCGATCTGGGCTTCGATCAACGAAGTGCCGATATAGGCTTTTACGGCCGCATCCGGTTTGAGCGACAGATAGGCGAGCAACTGCAGGCTGCCAAAGCTGTGGCCGACCAGCACGATGGAATGGTGGCCCTGTGATTTTAGCCAGTCCACCCAGCGCCCGATTTCGGACACATCGTCATCCAGGCTGTGCTTGTGCACCGCCTCGCACGCCAGACTTTGTGCGCGATTGGGAATATTCAGGCTGAGCGTGGGCGCCAATACCGTATAGCCCGCGTCCTGCAGGCCGCGCGCCAGGGTGGCCACGGTGGGGAAATCGCGCGTCTGCAAAAAGCCGTGCAGCAGCAGCACGGCAGGTTTGCTGCGTTCTCCGATCAGGTATTCGGCGCTGGCAGTAATGCCGGGCCGCATCTCCTGCTGGGCAATCATTGCATGGGCAGCAGCCGGGAATACCGATATCAGCAGGCAGAATAAAACAATGCGCATGGCGGGACCGGGTAGACGGTATCTTATGGTGCTAACGGCAGTAAACCTGTGAAACTGAAGTGGGAACCGAGATCCGTTCGGCCACGGCCGGGTGGTACACTCCGGCTCGAAATCAGGTTCCCGGCATGTTTGATCTGAACACCATTTTTTCCACTGAAGGGGCTTGTGCCGCGGTGCTGCCCGGCTGGCGCTCGCGCCCGCAGCAGCTCGCCATGGCCGAGGCGGTCGAGCGGGCGATCGCCGACAACCGCGTGCTGCTGGCCGAAGCCGGCACCGGCACCGGCAAGACGCTGGCCTATCTGATTCCCGCCCTGCTGTCGGGTGGAAAAGTCGTGATCTCCACCGGCACCAAGGCGCTGCAGGACCAGCTGTTTCATCGCGATCTGCCGGCCGCGCGCCGCGCGCTCAAATCGCCGGTCAAGGTGGCCCTGCTGAAAGGGCGCGCCAATTACGTCTGCCACCATCACCTGCAGCGCAACCTCGCCGACGGCCGCTTCGCGAACCGCGACGATGCTGGCTGGCTGCAGAAAATCGCCCGCTTCGCCGAAACCAGCAGCAGCGGCGACCGCGCCGAAGCCGAAGGCATTCCCGAGGACGCCACCGCCTGGCACTACGCAATCTCCAGCCGCGACACCTGCCTCGGCAGCGAATGCAGCCATTACAAGGACTGCTTCGTCATGGCCGCGCGCAAGGCCGCGCTCGACGCCGAAGTGGTCGTGGTCAACCACCATCTTTTTTTCGCCGACCTGTGGCTGAAGGACGAAGGCGTCGCCGAACTCCTGCCCGCCTGCAATACCGTGATCCTCGACGAAGCGCACCAGCTGGCCGAAACCGCCGCGCAGTTCTTCGGCGAAACCCTGTCCGTTGCGCAATTGCTGGATCTGGCGGGCGACACCAAGCGACTGGCCGCGGTGAAGGCGGGCGACTTTCCCGCCCTGCGCCGCGCCGCGGAGGATCTTTCCAAGGCCGCGCGCGACCTGCGCTTGGCGTTTCCGCAAAACCCGGTCAAATCGAACATTGCGGAGCTGACGCGCTACGACAAATGGCCGGATGCGCTGAAGAACTTGAGCGCGGCGCTGGATGAAATGGCGAAGCTGCTCGAAACCCAGGCCGAGCGCGACGCCGACCTGAAAAACTGCTTCGAGCGCGCGCAAGGTGTGCAGGCCACCCTGGCCAGTTGGCAACGCGCCGACGATCCCGAGAACCCCCGCGTGCGCTGGCTGGAAACCACCCTGAGTTCGCTGCTGCTGCACGCCACGCCGCTGTCCGTTGGCGCGATGTTCGGCGCCAAGCTCACCGAGCGCGCGCAGGCGTGGATCCTCACCTCAGCCACGCTCGCCGTCGGCGGCGACTTCACCCACCTGAAAACGCGCCTGGGAATCGAGGATGCCGAAACCCTGTGCGTCGACAGCCCCTTCGACTATCCGCGCCAGGGCGTGCTCTACGTGCCGCAGGGCCTGCCCGCGCCGAATATCCCCGAATTCACCGAAGCCGTCGTCAAGGCCGCCCTGCCGGTGCTGGAAGTCAGCCGCGGTCGCGCGTTCATCCTGTTCACCAGCCTGCGTGCGCTGGACAAGGCGCGCGGCCTGATGATCGATGCCTTCAAGTTTCGCGGCTGGGACTACCCCTTGCTGGTGCAGGGCGATGCGCCGAAAAACGAACTCCTCGCGCGCTTCCAGAAAGCCGGCAACGCCGTGCTGCTGGGCAGCCAGAGCTTCTGGGAGGGGGTCGATATGCCTGGCGACGTGCTGTCGGTCGTGATCATCGACAAGCTGCCGTTCCAGCCGCCGGATGATCCGGTGGTTGCCGCGCGCATCGCCCAGGCCGAGAAGAACGGCGGCAAGCCGTTCATGGACTACCAGCTGCCGCATGCGGCGATCAGCCTGAAGCAGGGGGCGGGGCGGCTGATCCGCACCGAGACCGATCGCGGCGTGTTGATGATTTGCGACACCCGGCTGGCGGACAAGCCATATGGGCGATTGTTGCTGAATGCGCTGCCGGCGATGACGCGGACTAGGAAGCTGGAGGTGGTGGAAAGGTTTTTTGCGGTTCACGATGCTTCATCCGTCATTGCGAGCGAAGCGAAGCAATCCAGTTCAGGTTGAGGCGCGAAGCACGACTGAGTAGTTGTTGGCTTCGCAGGACCACTGACCATTGGCCGGGGGTAGCCCGGCAGCTAGTCACTTTCTTTTGTCTCGCCAAAAGAAAGTAACCCAAGAAAAGGCGACCCCGACAGTCCCGAATTCCCGAAGATCAAGCGCGTCGGGTGGGCGGCAAAGAACTCGCCCCGCTTTGCTGTTTTAATTTTGTTTTTTGTGAGCGGAGCTCAGACACCTTTGCCGCTGATCCACCCGGCAGGCTCGATTTCCGGCGGGTCTGTAAGGGGAGGAAAGTAAAAATCAGGAACGTAATAAGCTAGCCGATTGATACTTATCTGGCGCAGATACTTACTCGAACTAAAAATGCAGCCGTGAGCACCCAATACAAACCTTACTCGTCAGGCCCAGGCTTAGCCAAAATCGGCAGACGTATCCGACGTCTCGCAATGTCAAAAGCCCTTGAGAAAATTTTAGGCTGGGAGCCAGCCAAAGCGGCCAAAGTTGGCGGGATGCTCTCGCTTTATTTTGAAGAAGGTAGAAGATTCGGCCTTCCGGCCGAGACACTACCTTCGCACATATACAGCCTAGAGCGTGTTGCAGCGAGGCTATCTGGAAATCCCGGTTCTTTAACGTCTCTTCCTATCCCCTCTACATTGGATAACGATCAGGTTTGGGCTTTGGCGGATTGGGCCTTGCTCTATGAGCGTGAACTGAAAGACTGCGCAGATAAAGCAATGCATCAGTATTGGCACTTGAAAACAACTGCTGCAATCAGTGCAACCCGAATCAATTCGGTAGTAAGTAAAAAAGGCGAGATCGAACACCACATTGCGGTCCTTTTGGATGACGTGGGCGTCTCACATGGTTTTGTTGCTCGTTGGGGATTTCGTTTCGATCCTCAGGGAAAGTTAAGAGCACAAGCGCTCTGTGATCGAACGCTTCCATTCCCGGAAACAGTCGAGCTATACATATGCCTTTGTTCATCCATTGCATCTAACGACAACAAAGCACAAACCAAAAACGTAGTGCGGCGGCACGCATTCTTACCATATGTAGGCTTGGAGAAAAATTAACGCCGGTTAATGTACTGGCAGAAAAGCCCTAACTAGACTGCCTCTATCTTCACTTGGTAGCGGGAGCTGAGATGGATGGGATAGCGATGGCGGAAATGTTTCGAGAACTTCGAATTCTCATTATGTACATTCAAGATGACCGCTTTTACGCCTTGTATTTTTTACTCTTGGTTATCTTGATGGTGCGTTTGATACGGCACCGCTAGATGCCCGTCCTGGTTTTGACTTCCCCCCTTGAGCCCCGCCGGATCCTGAGCTTGTCGGGCGGATCAGCGGCGAAGGTGTCTGAGCTCCGCTCACAAAAAACCAATTTAAAACAGCAAAAGCGGGGCGAGTTCTTCGACGCCCGTCCGGCAGGCTCGGGATTCGGGCACCCGAAGGGCGGGGATGTGGGGTCGCCTTCTTTTGGTTCCTTTTCTTGGCGAGACAAGAAAAGGAACTAGCCGCCGGGCTACCCCCGGCCAACGGTATTCAGCCAGCCACAAACCTCACTACTCGGTTGTGCTTCGCGCCAACATTTAACTGGATTGCTTCGCTACGCTCGCAACGACGGGTCGGGCGTCACGCGCTCACAGCCCCTGCACGAACCCCAACACCTCCGCCGCGTGCCCCGGCGCCTTCAACCCGCGCCAGCTCTTCACCAGTTTCCCATTCACGTCGAACACAAAGGTGCTGCGCTCGACGCCGCGCACCTGCTTGCCGTACATGTTCTTCAGCTTCATCACGCCGAACAGTTCGCAAGCCTTTTCATCCGTGTCGGCCAACAAGTCGAACGGAAATCCGAATTCGGCCTTGAAACCCTCGTGCGACTTGATGCTGTCGCGCGAGATGCCGACGACAATCGTGTTGGCCTTGGCGAAATCGGCGTACAGATCGCGGAATTCCTGGCCTTCCAGCGTGCAGCCGGAGGTGTTGTCCTTGGGGTAGAAGTAGACGACGACGTTCTTGCCGCGATGCTCCGATAGCTTGAAGGGGGTATTGCCGGTGGACGGCAGTTCGAAGTCTTTGATGACGGGGTCGCTCATGAAGAGGTTCTCTTTAACGGGTGGATGATTTGAGCAGCACGATGACGGCGCCTGCGCCGCCATCGACGGTGCGTGCCTGGCAGAAGGCGAGGACGTCCTCGCGCTGGGTGAGCCAGTGGCGCACCTTGTTCTTCAGCACCGGCAGGCGGTTTTTCGAGCCGTGGCCCTTGCCGTGGATGATGCGCACGCAGCGCCGGTCGTCCTTCATGCAGCGGTTGAGGAAGGCGGCCAGAGCGACGCGTGCTTCGTCGCCGGTGTGGCCGTGGAGGTCGAGTTCGCCCTGGATGACCCAGCCGCCGCGCCGCAGTTTCCTGAGCGCTGCGGCCGGCACGCCGGGACGCGAGAAAACCAGCTCCTCGCCGGTGGAGAGCGCGGCTTCCCAGTCCCACGGGTCGGACAGCGCATCGACCAGGACTTGTTGCTCGTCGCGCAGGCGCTGGCGGGCAATCGGCTTGGGGCGTGGACGCGTGCGCTCCACGCGGCTGGACGGCGGAAGGGGAACGACATCGGCGACGGCGCGACGAAACAGCATCGTGCCGTCTTCAGGAATCCTGGGCTTATGCGGCGCCTGGTGAAGCGAGGCCGGCGCCGCGGCCTGCTCGCGCAGCACGCGGCGCATGCGGGCCAGCGCCTCGAATGAGGCGGGGGCGAGCGCACTGCCGCGGGCGCGCTTCATGCCGGATCACCGTCTGGCCCGGGCTGCGCTCAGGCCTTGCCGAGCGCGTCCAGGTAGCGCTCGGCGTCGAGCGCGGCCATGCAGCCGGTGCCGGCGCTGGTGACGGCCTGGCGGTAGATGTGGTCCTGCACGTCGCCGGCGGCGAACACGCCTTCGATGCTGGTGGCGGTGGCGTTGCCCTTGTTGCCGCCCTTGGTGACGATGTAGCCACCTTCGAGCTCGATCTGGCCTTCGAAGATGGCGGTGTTGGGCTTGTGGCCGATGGCGATGAAGATGCCGGTGAGCGCAATGTCCTTGGTGCTGTCGTCCTTGGTGCTCTTTATCCGCATGCCGGTGACGCCGGTCTTGTCCCCCAGCACTTCGTCCAGCGTGTGGTCGAGTTCGAGGGAGATCTTGCCTTCCTTGACCTTTTCCATCAGGTGGTCGACCAGGATCTTCTCGGACTTGAAGGTGTCGCGGCGGTGCACCACGGTGACGTGTTTTGCGATGTTGGCGAGATACAGCGCTTCCTCGACCGCGGTGTTGCCGCCGCCGATGACCGCCACGTCCTGGTTCTTGTAGAAGAAGCCGTCGCAGGTGGCGCAGCCCGACACGCCCTTGCCCATGAAGGTCTGCTCGCTTTCCAGTCCCAGGTACATGGCCGAGGCGCCGGTGGCGATAATCAGCGCATCGCAGGTGTAGGTGCCGGCGTCGCCGATCAGGGTGAAGGGCTTTTCGGTCAGCGTGGCGGTGTGGATCTGGTCGAAGATGATTTCGGTGTTGAAGCGCTCGGCGTGGCGCTGGAAGCGATCCATCAGCTCGGGGCCCTGCACGCCGTCGACGTCGGCCGGCCAGTTGTCGACATCGGTGGTGGTCATCAGCTGGCCGCCCTGCTGCATGCCGGTGATGACGACGGGGGCGAGGTTGGCGCGCGCGGCGTAGACGGCGGCGGAATAGCCGGCGGGGCCGGAACCGAGGATGACGAGTTTGTGGTGTTGGGTGCTCATGGTCTGTGCTCGGACGATGGGAAAGCTGGCTATTCTAACCAAACTTGGCGGCAGCGTTTCCATGCGGGCTGCCCGGTATAATCCAGAGCACTTTGGCTTGTTGAGTTCCCATGGCGCGTCCCGCTTCCCGTTCACCGACTCCTTTGCCGCCCCGTATGCAGCGCCTGCTGCGCGAAGCACGCGCGCTGCTGGTTGGCTTTGCCGCGCTGCTGCTGGCAGCAATTCTGCTCACCCACAATGTGGCCGACCCGGGCTTCAGCACCACCGGCGAAGGCGTTGCGATCCATAATCTTGGTGGCAAAAGCGGCGCCTGGCTGTCCGATCTGCTGCTGATGATTTTCGGCGTGTCGGCCTGGTGGTGGGTGCTGCTGGCACTGGCCTATGTCATTCATACCTTTCGTCATCTGGATGAAAACCCGCTGGCGGACAGCCGTCAGCGCTGGTTCCGGCTCGGCGGATTCGGCCTGCTGCTGCTTGCCAGTACCGGAGTCGAATGGCTGCGCGCCTGGCACTGGGCGGTGACGCTGCCCGACGCGCACGGCGGCGTGCTGGGCGCCGGCATCGGGGCGGCGGCGGGCGCGCTGCTGGGGTTCACCGGTGGTTCGCTGGCCCTGCTGCTGCTGATGGCGGTGGGTTTCAGCCTGTTCACCGGCGTGTCTTGGCTGGGCATGGCCGAGCGCGTCGGCGAGTGGGTGGAGCGGGCCTGGTGGAAGTCGATCCAGACCTGGCAGGCCTATCGGGACCGCAAACTGGGCGAGGTGGCGTTACAAAAACGCGAGGCCATGGTGTCGGTGGAAAAGAAAAAGCGCGTCGATGCGCCGCCGATCCGCATCGAGCCGGTGGTGAAGGAAGTGCCGCAATCGACACGCGCCGTCACCGAAAAACAGTCGCCGTTGTTCTCCGATCTGCCCGACTCGCCCTTGCCGCCGCTGCATCTGCTCGATCCTGCCGAGGAGGCGGTGGAAACCGCGAGCGCCGATGCGCTGGAGTTCACCTCCCTGATGATTGAGCGCAAGCTCGCCGAATTCGGCGTCGAGGTGAAGGTCGTCTCGGCCTCGCCCGGCCCGGTGATCACACGCTACGAGATCGAGCCGGCGGTGGGGGTGAAGGGCAGCCAGATCGTCAACCTGGCGAAGGACCTGGCGCGCACGCTGTCGGTGATCAGCATTCGCGTGGTCGAGGCGATTCCCGGCAAGCACACCATGGGGCTGGAGATTCCCAACCCGAAGCGGCAGATGGTGCGCTTGAGCGAGATTCTCGGCTCCAGGGCCTATCACGACAGTTCGAGCCCGCTCACCATCACCCTGGGCAAGGACATTGCCGGCAACCCCGTGGTGGCCGATCTCGGCAAGATGCCGCACCTGCTGGTCGCCGGCACCACCGGCTCGGGCAAGTCGGTCGGCGTCAACGCGATGATCCTGTCGCTGGTGTACAAGTCCGATCCGAGCGCGGTGCGCATGATCATGGTCGACCCCAAGATGCTGGAGCTGTCGATCTACGAAGGCATCCCGCACCTCTTGGCGCCCGTGGTCACCGACATGCGGCAGGCTGCCAGCGCGCTCAACTGGTGCGTGGGCGAAATGGAGCGGCGTTACAAGCTGCTGTCGGCGGTCGGCGTGCGCAACCTCGCCGGCTACAACCAGAAAGTGCGCGACGCCAAGAAAGCCGGTACGCCGCTCACCCACCCGTTCAGCCTGACGCCGGACAACCCGGAGCCGCTGGAAACCCTGCCGATGATCGTGGTGATGATCGACGAGCTCGCAGACCTGATGATGGTGGTCGGCAAGAAGGTCGAGGAGCTCATCGCGCGGCTGGCACAGAAGGCGCGCGCGGCGGGCATCCACCTGATCCTGGCGACGCAGCGTCCGTCGGTCGACGTCATCACCGGCCTGATCAAGGCCAACATCCCGACGCGCATCGCCTTTCAGGTATCGTCCAAGATCGACTCGCGCACCATTCTCGATCAGATGGGCGCCGAGGCGCTGCTGGGGCAGGGCGACATGCTCTATCTGCCGCCCGGAACCGGGCACCCGCAACGGGTGCATGGCGCCTTCGTGTCCGACGCTGAAGTGCATCGTGTCGTCGATTACCTGAAATCGCTGGGTGAACCCGAATACATCGAAGGCGTGCTCGAATCGCTGGAAGAAACTGGGGAGGGGGGCGGCGAATTCGGCGAAGCGGCGGAAGCTGATCCGCTGTACGACCAGGCTGTCTCCTACGTGCTGAAAACGCGCCGCGCCTCGATCTCGTCGGTGCAGCGCCAGCTGCGCATCGGCTACAACCGCGCTGCGCGCATGATCGAGGACATGGAGCGCGCAGGACTCGTGTCGTCGATGCAGTCGAACGGCAACCGCGACGTGCTGGCGCCGGGCGGTGAAGCATGAGGTTTTACGCATTGATACCCGCGGCCGGGACCGGCACGCGCATGGGTGGCGAGATGCCCAAGCAATATATGCCGCTCAACTCGATCCCGTTGATCGCACACGCCCTCATCGCCCTGGCGCGCGAACCCCGCATTTCGAAGCTGTTCGTCGTGCTCTCACCCAATGACGCGTGGTGGGACGGCTACGAATGGGCCGGCTGGGAAGACCGTCTGCAGGTGCTGCGCTGCGGCGGCGCCACCCGCGCCGAAACGGTGTTGAACGGGCTGGAGGCCATGGCGACACAGTGCGCAGCGGACGACTGGGTGCTGGTGCACGACGCCGCGCGGCCGTGCCTGCCGGCAGAGTCCTTGAGCCTGTTGCTCGACGAGGTGGCGGATGATGCCGTCGGCGGCCTGCTCGCGGTCCCGGTGGCCGACACCCTGAAACGTGCCTCTGCCGACGGGGCGTCGGGGGCGCGGGCCGAGGCCACCGTGCCGCGCGCCGGCCTGTGGCAGGCGCAGACTCCGCAAATGTTTCGCCATGGAAAATTGAGCGAAGCCTTGCGCGCGGCCGGCAGTGACATGACCGACGAAGCGTCCGCCATCGAACAACTCGGCCTGCAACCGCGCCTGGTTGAATCGGACAGCCGCAACCTCAAAGTCACCTATCCGCAGGATCTGCGCCTGGCGAGCCTCATCCTGGAGCATCTGAATGACTGAACTCCGAATCGGCCATGGCTTCGACGTGCATGCTTTCGCCGCCGGCCGCAAGCTCATCATCGGCGGCGTCGACATTCCCCACGACCTCGGGCTGGCCGGACATTCGGACGCCGACGTGCTGCTGCACGCGATCTGCGATGCGTTGCTGGGCGCGGCCGGGCTGGGCGACATCGGGCGGCATTTCCCGGATAACGACGCCGCGTTCGCCGGCATCGACAGCCGCATCCTGCTGCGCCGGGTGGCCGAACAGCTGAAGTCGCGCGGCTGGCGCGTCGGCAACGTCGACGCCACCCTCATCGCGCAGTCGCCGAAAATGGCGCCGCACATCGCGCGGATGACTGCGCACATCGCGGATGACCTCGGCGTTTCCATCGAGCATGTCAACGTCAAGGCCACCACCACTGAAAAACTCGGCTTCACCGGGCGCGGCGAGGGCATCGCGGCGGAAGCGGTGTGCCTGATCGCGCGTGACTAAGGCAAGCTCGACAGAGTCCGGCGCGGCCGATCCCGACACGTTGCGGCTGTTCTTCGCGCTGTGGCCGGACGAGACCACCCGCCACGCGCTCGACCGCACCGGCAAGTGGCTGCATCAGCACTGGGGCGGCCGCCGCATGCGCGCGGAGACCCTGCACATCACCCTGGCTTTTCTCGGCAGCACGCCTGCGGATCAACTGGATGCCCTGACTGCCTGCGCCGACACGGTCCGCACCGACGCGTTCGAACTGGTCCTCGACCAGGCCGGCTACTGGCGCCACAACCGCATCGGCTGGCTGGGGGCGAGCCAGACGCCGCCGCCCTATGTCGAGCTGGTCGGTGCGCTGAATGCCGCCCTGCGGGAAGCCGGCTATTGCGTCGATGCCCGACCGCATGTGCCGCATGTCACCCTGCTGCGCAATTCCGTCGGCGGCGCGGTGCCGGAATGCGAACCGGTGCACTGGCCGATCAGGGATTTCGTGCTGGTGGTCTCGCGCCGCGAGTCCGACGGCATGCATTACGACGTGATTCGGCGCTGGCCGCTGGCATGAAGCCTGCCTGCACGATAATCTTGCGGCTTTCTCAAATCGCACGACGCTGATCGTGCCTCGACATGCCGGAATTCAGTCAAGACCTCAACGCGCTGATCGATGCGCGCTTCCCGATTCTGGTCAGTGAAACGCATGAGGAATCGCGTCTGCTCGCGCGTGTGCGGGAAATCTGCACGGCGCGGGAGGTTCCGCTGTTTGTCTGGAGTCTTGCGGACGGCCTCAAACGCAGCACGGAAACGACTGCGATCTATAACACCACTGAATTGACCGATGCGCTGAAGCATGTCGATGCGACGCCGCAGAACGGGCTCTATGTGTTTCTGGACGCCCATCCGTTTCTCGCCAATCCGCTGAATGTGCGACTGGTGCGCGAAATCGCCTTCGATCATTACCGCCGCGACCGCACGCTGCTGTTCGTCAGCCCGGGACTGGACCTGCCGCCCGAGCTTGCCCGCATGTCGGCGCGGCTTGCCATGCCGGGCATCACGGCGGACCGCGTGCGCAGCCTGTTGAAAGAGGAACTCGACCGCTGGCAGCGCGACACGCGGCGCAGTCTGCGCATCGACCGCGACATCCTGCCGCTGCTGGTGCATCAACTCGCCGGACTGGGCGAAGACGAAGCGCAACGTCTGATTCGCCAGGCCATCAACGTGGACGGCGAACTCAACCTCGGCGATGTCAAACGCATTGCGCGATTCAAGCAGGACCAGAAGGCGAGCGCGCTTGAAATGGAATTGCCCGACGTCACGCTGGACGATGTCGGCGGATTCGGGCGCCTCAAGACCTGGGTCGGCCAGCGGCAGGCGGTGTTCCAGAACCCGGCGCTGGCCCCCGGGCTGCCGGCCCCCAAGGGGATCCTGCTGCTCGGGGTGCAGGGGGCGGGCAAAAGCCTGGTCGCCAAGGCGGTCGCCGGAAGCTGGAAAGTGCCGCTGTTGCGGCTGGATTTCGCCGCCCTCTACAACAAATACATCGGCGAAACTGAAAAGAACCTGCGGCAGGCGCTGGACGAGGCGGCACGCATGGCGCCGTGCCTGCTGTGGATGGACGAAATCGAGAAGGGGCTCTCTGCGGGCGATGCCGACGACGGCGTTTCCCAGCGCATCCTCGGTACCTTGCTGACCTGGATGAGCGAGCGCGACAGCCCGGTGTTCGTCGTCGCCACCGCCAACGACATCAGCAAGCTGCCGCCGGAACTGCTGCGCAAGGGCCGTTTCGACGAACTCTTCTTCGTCGACCTGCCGACCGCGCCGGTGCGCGAGATCATTTTCGGATTGCACCTGAAAAAGCGCGGCCTCGATCCGGCCGGATTCCAGACGGCACGCCTGAGCGAACTCAGCGAAGGCTATTCGGGCGCGGAAATCGAACAGGCCATCGTTGCGTCGCAGTATGCCGCGCTGGCGGAAGGCGGGGCGCTGACGCACACGCACATTGAGCGCGAACTCGCCCAAACACGCCCGCTGTCCGTGATCCGTGCCGAAGACTTCGAACGCCTGCGCGCCTGGGCGAGCCAGCGTTGCGTGATGGTGGACTGAAGCGGGGTCGACCGAAATTTCCTGCTCGACGCGGTTTTTCTCTCGACAGGAGCAAGGCGTTTCGGTTATGATCCGCCCCGCATTAGGCGCGTAGCTCAGCTGGTTAGAGCACCACCTTGACATGGTGGGGGTCGATGGTTCGAGTCCATTCGCGCCTACCAATATTTGAAGGGTCGGGATGACCCGTTTTAGTGGGGTTCGCCCCGTGGAGCTTGTGAAATGTCAGCGCGAACTAGTTGGCTTGTCACTCGATAAACCCGGCGCATCGCTGTTCGCAGAGTCTCTGCAATCTTCCTGTAGTACCCAAAAGCGCGGTCGGTCCGCGCTTTTTTTTGTTTCTGGAGTTTGAATCATGGTCAACGTCACGCTTCCCGATGGCTCCGTCCGGCAGTTCGAAGCTCCGGTCACGGTCGCGCAGGTCGCATCCAGTATCGGTGCCGGGCTGGCCAAGGCGGCGCTCGCCGGACGGGTCGACGGCAAACTGGTCGACACCAGCCATCTGATCGACGCCGATGCGCAACTGTCCATCGTCACCGACCGCGATGCCGACGGACTCGACATGATTCGCCATTCCACCGCGCACCTGCTGGCCGCTGCGGTGAAATCGCTGTTCCCCGACGCACAGGTGACCATCGGGCCGGTGATCGAGGATGGCTTCTTTTACGATTTTGCGTACAAGCGCCCGTTCACGCCGGAAGACCTGGCGGCCATCGAGAAAAAAATGGCCGAGCTGGCCAAGCGGGACATTCCGGTCGAGCGCAGCGTGATGCCGCGCGACGAGGCGGTGACCTTCTTCAAGAACATGGGCGAGCTCTACAAGGCCGAGATCATCGCGTCGATCCCGAGCAACGAGGACATCTCGCTGTATCGCGAGGGCGACTTCATCGATCTGTGCCGCGGCCCGCACGTGCCGTCGACCGGCAAGCTCAAGCACTTCAAGCTGATGAAGCTGGCCGGCGCCTACTGGCGCGGCGATTCGAAGAACGAGATGCTGCAGCGCGTGTACGGCACGGCATGGGCGAAGAAGGAAGACCTCGAAGCCTATCTGTACCGACTTGAGGAGGCCGAAAAACGAGACCACCGCCGGCTTGCCAAACAACTCGACCTGCTGCACATGCAGGACGAAGCGCCGGGCATGGTGTTCTGGCACCCCAAGGGCTGGATCGTGTGGCAGCAGATCGAGCAGTACATGCGGCAGAAATTCGTCGAGTACGGCTACCAGGAAGTGCGCACCCCGGCGGTGATGGACCGCAGCATGTGGGAGAAGTCCGGCCACTGGGAAAACTACCGCGACAACATGTTCACCACGTCCTCGGAAAACCGCGACTACGCGGTCAAGCCGATGAACTGCCCGGGGCACGTGCAGATCTTCAACAGCGGCTTGCATTCCTACCGCGACCTGCCGTTGCGCCTGGCCGAGTTCGGCTCGTGCCACCGCAACGAGCCGTCGGGCGCGCTGCACGGCATCATGCGGGTGCGCGGCTTCACCCAGGACGATGCGCACATTTTCTGCACCGAGGACCAGGTCGAGCAGGAAGTCGCCGACTTCATCGTCATGCTGCAGAAGACCTACGCCGACTTCGGCTTCGACGACGTGCTGGTCAAACTGTCGACCCGTCCGGACAAGCGGGTCGGCTCGGACGAATCCTGGGACAAGGCCGAAGCGGCACTGGCGGCGGCGCTCGACAAGAGCAAGCTGGCCTACGACCTGCAGCCGGGCGAGGGTGCGTTCTACGGCCCCAAGGTCGAGTTCACCCTGAAAGACACGCTTCACCGGCTGTGGCAGTGCGGCACCATCCAGCTCGATTTCAACCTGCCGGTGCGCCTCGACGCCGAATTCGTCGACGAGGACAACAGCCGCAAGACCCCGGTGATGCTGCACCGCGCCATTCTCGGGTCGATGGAGCGCTTCATCGGCATCCTGATCGAGCACCATGCCGGAAACTTCCCGTTGTGGCTGGCGCCGGTGCAGGTGATGGTGATGAATATCAGCGAGCGTCAGGCCGAATATGCGCAAAAAGTCACCCAGGCGCTGCGCGAAGCAGGCATTCGTGCGGTGTCGGACTTGAGTAATAACAAGATTACTTATAAAATCCGCGAACATAGCTTGCAAAAGCTGCCTTATCAGGTGGTGGTCGGCGACAAGGAAATGGAGACCGGGTTGGTTTCCGTCCGTGCCCGCGGCAACCAGGACCTGGGGCAGCTCAGTTTGGATGACTTGATGGCGCGCCTGAAAGCGGAAACGCTGGCGCGCCAGTAATAGCGGTCAAACAAGGCGTAGGGACCTCCTATAGTAGGGTTGGTTCCGCGCCTTCTTTATTTATGGTTTGACCTTTCTGCCTCGGCGCGCAGCGTCAGGTTTTTATTTGGAGAACTACTCATCGCGACAGAAAAGAAACAGACACGCATCAACGGGGAAATTACCACCTCCGAGATACGTTTGGTCGGTGTGGAAGGCGAGCCGCTTGGCATCGTAAAAATTTACGATGCGCTGCGTCAGGCAGAAGAAGCTGACCTGGATCTGGTGGAAATTGCGCCGACGGCCCAGCCGCCCGTGTGCAAGATCATGGACTACGGCAAGTTCAAGTATCAGGAAAGCAAGAAGCAGCACGAAGCCAAGCTGAAGCAGAAGCAGGTCCAGATCAAGGAAATCAAGTTCCGTCCGGGTACCGACGAGGGCGATTACCAGATCAAGCTGCGCAACCTGATCAAGTTTCTGGAAGAAGGCGACAAGACCAAGATTACGCTGCGTTTCCGGGGCCGCGAAATGGCCCACCAGGAAATCGGCATGAACCAGTTGAGGCGGGTCGCGGCCGACCTGGCCGAACTGGCGGTGGTCGAGCAGTTCCCGAAGATGGAAGGCCGCCAGCTGGTGATGATGCTGGCGCCGAAAAAGAAGATTTAAGTTTCGAGACCGGCGTTTCTCAGCCCGAGAGGGTGAAAACGCCACAATACGTGCAGTCGGGTTGGTGAAGCATTCCACGTCGTGGAGTCACCTGGCCGCATGAGATAAAAAGGAAGCATCATGCCTAAGATGAAGACCAAGAGCGGCGCCAAGAAGCGGTTCCGCGCACTGGGCGGCGGCGGGTTCAAGCGTTCGCACGCGTTCATGCGTCACATTCTCACCAAGAAGAGCACCAAGCGTAAGCGCCAGTTGCGCGGCATGGAAACTGTTGGTGCCAGCGACCACAAGTCGGTTGCTCGCATGTTGCCCTACGCATAAAGGAGAAAGACCATGCCACGCGTCAAACGGGGTGTAACCGCCCGAGCCAGTCACAAGAAAGTCCTCGACGCCGCCAAAGGCTATCGCGGCCGTCGCAAGAACGTATTCCGCGTCGCCAATGAAGCGGTGATGAAGGCCGGTCAGTATCAGTACCGCGACCGTCGTCAGCGCAAGCGCCAGTTCCGCAGGCTGTGGATTGCCCGTATCAACGCCGCCGCGCGTCAGTACGGCCTGACCTACAGCGTGTTCATGAACGGCATGAGCCGCGCCGAGATCGGGATCGACCGCAAGGTGCTGTCCGATATCGCGATTTTTGACAAGGATGCCTTTGCCAAGATCGTCGATCAGGTCAAGGCCAAGCTGGCGGCGTAAGCCGTCAAACCGCCACAAAAAAAGGCCGCAAGGCCTTTTTTTGTTGGTATTGTTCAAACGAGTTTATCCGCGAAGGCCGCGAAGAAGCGCGAAGGGAAAAAACCAGCTGAGGCATCGATCGGGCTTCGGTCGTTTCGTTTTTCTTTGTGAACTTCGCGTCCTTCGCGGATAAATTCCTGATATGTAAAAACCGCCATGCGCAATCCAAACGAAATCGTTGCCGACGCCCTAGCCGCGATCCAGACCAGCCCCGATTTGCCGACGCTGGAACAGGTCAAGGCGGCGTATCTTGGCAAAAGCGGCCAGATCACCGAGCTGCTGAAAAGCCTGGGTGCGATGCCGGCCGATGCGCGCAAGGCCGCCGGCGCCCGCATCAACGAGGCCAAGCAAGCGGTGGAGGCGGCGCTGAAAGCCCGCCGCGAGGTATTGCAGGAGGCCGAACTGGATCGCCATCTGACGGCCGAAACGCTGGACGTGAGCCTGCCGGGACGCGGGTTGGGGCAGGGCGGCCTGCATCCGGTGTCGAAGACGCTGGCGCGCATTCAGGCGCTGTTTCGCACCATCGGGTTCGAGGTGGCGACCGGGCCCGAGGTCGAGACCGATTTCTACAACTTCACCGCGCTCAATATCCCGGAAGACCATCCGGCGCGCGCGATGCACGACACCTTCTACCTGCAGAGCGGCGAACTGCTGCGCACCCATACTTCGCCGGTGCAGGTGCGCCACATGCAGACCCACCAGCCGCCCCTGCGCATCATCGCGCCCGGTCGGGTGTACCGTTGCGATTCGGACGTCACGCATACGCCGATGTTCCACCAGATCGAAGGCCTGTGGGTCGACGAATCGGTGTCGTTTGCCGACTTGAAGGGCGTGCTGGCCGATTTCATGCGCAATTTTTTCGAGCGCGACGATCTGCCGGTGCGTTTCCGCCCGTCCTTTTTCCCCTTCACCGAGCCGTCGGCCGAAATGGACATCGGCTGCGTGATGTGCGGCGGCGAAGGCTGCCGGGTGTGCTCGCACACCGGCTGGCTGGAAGTGCTGGGTTGCGGCATGGTGCACCCCAACGTATTCAAGCACGTCGATATCGATACCGAGCGCTTCATCGGCTTTGCCTTCGGTCTGGGCGTCGAGCGCCTGGCGATGCTGCGCTACGGCGTCGACGATCTGCGGCTGTTTTTCGAAAATGATTTGCGCTTCCTCAAGCAATTCAATTAATTAGAGCGAAATCATCATGCAATTTCCAGAATCCTGGCTGCGCAGCCTCGTCAATCCCGCGCTCGATACCGCCCAACTGGCCCATGCCCTGACCATGGCGGGACTGGAAGTGGAGGCGCTGGCGCCCGCCGCGCCAGCCTTCAGCAACGTGGTGGTGGCCGAAATCCTGTCGGCGGAAAAACATCCCGACGCCGATCGCCTGCGCGTGTGCCAGGTCGATGTCGGCGAAGCGGCGCCGGTCACCATCGTGTGCGGTGCGCCCAACGCGGCGGCGGGGCTCAAGGTGCCGTGCGCCCGGCCTGGCGCAGAGCTGCCCGGGATCGAGATCAAGGTCGCCAAAGTGCGCGGCGTCGAGTCCTTCGGCATGCTGTGCTCGACCAAAGAGCTGGGCCTGGAAGGGGCGGCGGATGGCTTGATGGTGCTGCCTGCCGACGCGCCGGTGGGCGAGGATCTCCGCAGCTGGCTCAATCTGAACGACACCCTCATCACCCTGAAGCTCACGCCCAACCGCGCGGACTGCCTGTCGCTGCAAGGCCTGGCGCGCGAGGTTGGCGCGATCACCGGTGCCGAGGTGCGGTTGCCGCAGATCGTCGAAGTCGCCCCGAGCATCCAGGATGCGATGCCGGTGCAGGTGATGGCAAGCGAGGCCTGCCCGCGCTATCTGGCGCGCATGGTGCGCGGCATCGACGCGCAGGCCGCGACGCCGCGCTGGATGGCGCAACGGCTTGAGCGCAGCGGCATCCGACCGCTGCTGGCACCGATCGACATCACCAACTACGTGCTGCTCGAACTCGGCCAGCCGATGCATGCCTTCGCGCTGTCGCGCCTCCATGGCACCATCGAGGTGCGACTGGCCCGCGCGGGAGAAACACTCAAACTGCTGGATGGCCAGGTCATCGAACTCGCCCCCGATATGCTGGTGATCGCCGATGCCGGCGGGCCGGTGGCGCTGGCCGGGATCATGGGCGGGCAGCCGACCAGCGTGGAGCGCTTCAGCGTCGACGTCATGCTGGAGGCCGCGTTCTTCGCGCCGGCGGCGATTGCCGGCCGCGCCCGGCGCCTGGGCTTGTCGACCGATTCGTCGCATCGCTTCGAGCGCGGCGTCGATTTCGGCGCCACCCGGGAGGCGATGGAACGCGCGACGCAGTTGCTGCTCGACATCTGCGGCGGCCAGCCCGGGCCGATCACCGAGGCGGTCGCCGAGTTGCCCCGGCGTGCGCCGATCACCCTGCGGCTGCCGCGCCTGACGCGCGTGGCCGGCATCGAACTCGATGCCGACCAGGTGGCGCGCGACCTCGCTGCGATCGGCGCGGAGGTCGAACGCCAGGATGACCGCCTCGTCGTCACGCCGCCGAGCTTCCGTTTCGACCTCGCGATCGAGGAAGACCTGATCGAAGAGGCGGTGCGCCTGTTCGGCTATGACAACATTCCGGCGCAGCCGCCGGCGGCGCCCTCGCGCATGCTGCCGCAGGACGAAACGGTGCTGGCCGACGATACCCTGCGCCAGATGATGGTCGACCTCGACTACCAGGAAGTCATCACCTACAGCTTTGTCGACCCGGCATGGGAGGCGGCGTTCGACGCCGGCGCCCGCCCGCTGTTGCTCGCCAACCCGATCGCCAGCCAGTTGTCGGCAATGCGAACCACCCTGTGGGGCGGCCTGATCGAAACCCTGCGCCACAACCTCAACCGCCAGCAGGCGCGGGTGCGGATTTTCGAACTGGGACGGGTGTACGTGTCGCTTGCCGGGCAGCCGATGAGGCTGGGCGGCCTGATCTATGGCGACGCGCTTCCCGAGCAGTGGGGCGCGCCGTCGCGCCGCGTCGATTTCTTCGATCTCAAGGGCGACCTGGAACGACTGTTCGGTCATGCGCTGGATGCCCGCAGCGGTGTGCATCCCGCCCTCCATCCGGGGCAGTGTGCCGAACTGTGGGCCGATGGCCGGTCCATCGGCTGGATCGGCTCGCTGCACCCGCGTCTGGTGCAGGCGTTCGACCTGCCGGCCACACCGGTGCTGTTCGAACTCGACAGCCTGGTGCTTGCCCGACGCAGCCTGCCGCGGTATGCCACGTTGTCCCGCTTCCCGCAGATGCAGCGCGATCTGGCGTTCGTGCTGGACGTTCATACGCCAGCCGGCGAGCTTCTGGCTGCGCTGCGCGAGGCCGCGGCTGACCGGGTGCGCTCGATCGAGGTGTTCGACGATTACCGCGGAAAGGGTATGACAGAAAACCAAAAAAGCCTTGCCATACGGGTAGTTATGCAAGATACTGAACGCACATTGACGGATCAGGAAGTGGACGATGCCGTGCAAAAACTGGTCGATGCCGCGCTTCGTCAGTGCAATGCCCCCTTGCGGGTGTAGCGTGAATTTTACTGGCGCGTGCGTGACGCGATTTTCCACCAGCCAACTCTGCAACAACGACCCACGACCATGACCACCCTTACCAAAGCTGATCTGGCCGAACTTCTGTTCGAAAAAGTAGGTTTGAACAAACGCGAGGCCAAGGACGTCGTCGAGTCGTTCTTCGACGAAATCCGTTTGTCGCTCGAAAAGGGCGACATCGTCAAGCTGTCCGGTTTCGGCAATTTTCAGTGCCGCGAGAAACCGCAGCGGCCCGGCCGCAACCCCAAAACCGGCGAAGAAATGCCGATTTCCGCGCGTCGCGTGGTGACCTTCCACGCCAGCCAGAAGCTCAAGTCCCAAGTCGAAGGCGCCAAAATTGGAACGCCCAGCGAGGAGTGAACTCCCGCCGATTCCGGCGAAACGCTATTTCACCATCGGTGAAGTGTCCGAACTGTGCGCCGTCAAGGCGCATGTGCTGCGTTACTGGGAACAGGAGTTCACCCAGTTGCACCCGGTCAAGCGGCGCGGGAACCGGCGTTACTACCAGCACCACGAGGTGCTGCTGATCCGCCGCATCCGGGAATTGCTGTACGAAGAGGGGTTCACCATCAGCGGCGCACGGCAACGCCTGGAGCACGATACCGAAACCACACCCGATGCTGCGCCCGCTTCAAGTGCCCTGGATATTGGCAAACTGCGTACCGAAATCACCGCCATCCTGAAAATATTGGGCTGACCGGCTTCCGCCGGATGCCGCTCATCTGTTAGAATTACCGGCTTCATCGGGGCGTAGCGCAGCCTGGTAGCGCACTTGACTGGGGGTCAAGTGGTCGGAGGTTCAAATCCTCTCGTCCCGACCAAAAAATCAAAGAGTCAGGGTCGGGTTACACCGGCCCTTTTTCTTTGGGGCGGCCGAAACCCTATTGTCGTTGCGGTATCTGCAATGTTCGGGTGAGGCACTATCATTTACTGTCTGTTCAATATCAGGAGAGAGTTATGGAACACACTTTGCCCGCACTGCCTTTTGCCATGGATGCGCTCGCGCCGCACATGTCCCAGGAAACTTTTGAGTACCACTACGCCAAGCATCATCAGGCCTATGTGACCAACCTCAACAACCTGATCAAGGGTACCGACTTCGAGAGCAAATCGCTGGAGGACATCGTCAAGAGCGCCCCCGCCGGCGGCGTCTACAACAACGCCGCGCAGGTGTGGAACCACACCTTCTTCTGGAACTGCCTGTCACCCAATGGTGGCGGTGCTCCGTCCGGGGCGCTGGCCGACGCCATCAACAAGAAGTGGGGCTCGCTGGACGAGTTCAAGAAAGCCTTCCAGACCAGCGCTGTCGGCAACTTCGGTTCCGGCTGGACCTGGCTGGTGAAAAAGGCCGACGGCTCGGTCGACATCGTCAACATGGGCGCCGCCGGCACCCCGCTGACCACCGGCGACAAAGCTCTGCTGTGCATCGACGTGTGGGAGCATGCCTACTACATCGACTACCGCAACCTGCGCCCCAAGTTCGTCGAGACCTTCCTTAACAGTCTGGTGAACTGGAAATTTGCCGAAGCGAATTTCGCGTAAAGCAGTTTTTCCGAAGCGACTCGTCTGATCCGGCTTGCTGGCTGGGCGAATCAATAAAACCGGGGCCTCGTGCCCCGGTTTTATTTTGTGTCCGTGCCGGATTCTGCCAGCAGCAGAATTTCCTGATAGCCGCCGCGTGTCATCGCTTGCGCTTCGCGTAGCAGGGCCATTTCTTCCTCATTGCACGTCTCGCCAGTGTCGAGCAGCCGCAGCATCTTGGTCCAGCGCGCGCGCTGGTTCGCCACGGTCTTCGGCGCGGCGTGCCCCAAGCGCCGCAGTTCGGCGGCGCGGCTGACGAGGCGGAATTTCGCGGCTTCCAGTTGCGGCGGCAGGGGCAGAGACAGATCAAATGCGAGGTCGTGGCGGTAGGGCGCGTCGACGGGCGCCTCGGTTTGCGGGGGCGGGCGCCACGACAGTTCGCCGGGGGCGGGCGCGCTGCGCGCAGGGTCGAGCGGGAATTTGTGGAAGCCCCATTTGGCGCCCATCCAGCATTCGAGCAGCACGCGGTCGTCGTCGACCGTGCACAGTTCGCCGCTGGGTGCGGCGAGTTCGGCGGCGCCCGGCAGCGGGCCGTAGGCGCGCGGGTCCTGCTTCCATCTTGGAAAATCGCGCTGTGGCGGCGCGCCGTAGTCGGCTTCGAGCGCGTGCCAGATCGTGATGAAGGCCCGATAGTCGCGCTGGTAGTCCGGGTTGCGGCGCAGGAATTCCCACGCCCACTGGTCGCGCGTGAGGCCGGCGCAGGGGGCGTAGGGATCGGCCGCCATGTCAGATCGGCAGGAAGACCATGCTGGCGACGTTGACCACGCCGAAGCGGATCGCGCGATTGCTTTTGTCCTCGATGATCCTGGCCAGGGTGTCCTGGATGCCGATGAGCTTGCCGTACTCGCGCTCGAAACTGAGGTTGGCGATGCCCGCGGCATCCATGCTGTTGGTGAGCAGGATCAGGTCACCCTGCGCGTTTCGGGCATTCGACAGCTTCCATAGCACGGCCTCGGTATTGCGCGCGGCGTTATAGAGCTTTTGCGCATCCACTTCGGTCAGCAGGTAAAACTCGGTCCGGTGGTTGAAGGCTGCCATCTGCATGGCCAGCAGGCCGTTCATCAGTGCATTCACCCGGTCGTCGGTGAAGTCGGCGCGCCATAGCTCGACCAGGAGGGTTTCCCAGGGGAGGCTTTTCTGTGGCGTCAGGTGCCAGTGCCCCAGCGGTTTGAACAGGGCCTCTGTTGCGGACTCGGCACTGGCAAAGCCGGACTTGCGCCATTCCTTGGGATTGCGGCGATAGAGCTTGAGCGTCAGCGTCCTGAGGATGCCGATGATTTCCTTCTGATGGATTTCCACCACCGTGTCGACATCGCCCTTGACCAGTTCCGTGAGGCTGAAACTGCGCACGCTGCTGCTGCCGTCGCGGCGCTGGATGGGTTGCCCGCTGCACCCGGCGAGCAGGGTAACGATCATCAGGCCGGCGAGCAGGGAGGGGCGACGGTTCACGAAGAGCAGCTTACCTCAATCTTCCTCGCCCAGTCGGGCGGCTCGGCGGCGTAGGCCTCGTATTCCGGCTGTTCGTCGAACGGCCGCGTCAGCAGCGCGTGCAGGCGATTGATCTCGCTGTAATCGCGCTCGTCCGTCGCCCGGCGGATGGCGATTTCGGCCAGATGGTTGCGCAGGATGTATTTGGGATTGACCGCGCGCATCGCCTTGCTGCGTTCAGCGTCGAGGGAGCCCTGCTGGCGCAGCGCGGCGGCGTAGCGCGCCGCCCAGGCATCGAAGGCCGCGCGGTCGAGGAAGAGGTCGCGCAGCGTGCTGTGCGAGGGGGTAACGGCATCGCCGTTGGGTACCCGTCGGCCTTCCCCTTGCGGGGAGAAGGCTTCAGAGCTGTCGAAGTCGCACAGGCGGCGCAGGAAGATCGTGTAGTCGACATGGTTCTGGGCCAGCAGCTGCAGCGCGTCCATCACGAGCGAGGCCGTTTCGCTGCCCGGCGGCAGGCCGAACTTGGCGGCCATGCGCTCTAGGTAGGCGCGGCCGAACGCCTGCGGATACTCGCTGATCGCCTGCGACGCGGCTTCCACCGACATCAGCGGCACCAGCGTCTGGGCCAGCTTGGTGAGGTTCCACGCCGCGACGTCGGGCTGCTGGTCGAAGGCGTAGCGCCCGCTGGCGTCGGAATGGTTGCAGATGTAGCCGGGGTCGAAGGCGTCGAGAAAGCCGAACGGGCCATAGTCGAGCGTGAGGCCGAGGATGGACATGTTGTCGGTATTCATCACCCCGTGCGAGAAGCCCACCGCCTGCCACTGCGCCATCAGCTCGGCGGTGGAGAGCGCGACCTGGCGCAGGAACTCGGGGTAGGGATCGGCCAGCGTCGTCAGCTCGGGGTAGTAGCGCGCGATGACGTAATCGGCCAAATGTTTGATCGACTCGATCTGGTTGCGGTAGTAGAAAACCTCGAACGAACCGAAGCGCACGAAGCTCGGCGCCAGCCTGGTGACCAGCGCGGCGGTTTCCTGATCCTCGCGGTAGACCGGGCGGTCGCTGCCGACGATGGCGAGGGCGCGGGTGGTCGGAATGCCGAGCGCATGCATCGCTTCGGAACACAGAAACTCGCGGATGCTCGAGCGCAGCACCGCGCGGCCGTCACCGCCGCGTGAGTAGGGGGTGCGACCGGCGCCTTTCAGCTGCACTTCCCAACCTTGGCCCGCCGCATTCTTCACTTCGCCCAGCAGGATCGCACGGCCGTCTCCCAGCTGCGGCACGTAATGGCCGAACTGGTGGCCGGCGTACAGCGCGGCGATCGCGTCCATTCCCGGCAGCAGCTGGTTGCCGGCCAGCGTCTGGATCAGTTCGGGGCGGGTGATTTCGCTTTCGTCGAGATCAAGCAAGGCCAGCGCTTGCGGGCTGTAGCAGACCAGATAGGGGTCGGGAACGGGAGTCGGGCAGACGCGCGAGTAATAGGCTTCCGGCAGGCGGGCGAAGCCGTTGTCGAAGGTGAGCGATTCAAGGCTGGACATGGGCCGATTGTAAGGCCGCGCAAGCCTTGCGCGACCCGTGCGACGGCAGGGGTAATGGCCGCTTCCAACGATAACGATGCAACTGGACCGCGAACCCGTCGTGTTCCCATTCGCCGGCCAGCTGCCAACCGGCGCTGTTCGCCAGCGCGCTGGATTCGTCGCGGCGGAACTTGTAGGAATTGCTCACTCAGAGCCCGATTGAAACCTGGCTGCCGGCATCCAGCCGGCCGATTTCCGCCGCCTGCATAAAGCCGTGCCGGTGGAAAATTTCCAGCACGGCTTCCCTTGACTCGGGCGCGCAACTCACCAAGAGGCCGCCGCTGGTTTGCGGATCGGTCAATAGGGCGCGCTGCCAGTCGGCGATGCCGTCGGCCAGGTGCACTTCGCTGCCGTAGCTCGCCCAGTTGCGCTCGCTGGCGCCGGTGATATGGCCGCTTTGCGCCAACTCGCCCACGCCCGGAAAGAGAGGGAGGTGCGCCAACTCAACGTGCGCCGCCAGCGCCGACGCACGGGTGATTTCGAGCAGGTGGCCGAGCAGGCCGAAGCCGGTGATGTCGGTCATCGCGTGCACGCCGTCGATTGCCGCCAGGTCGGCGCCCGCGGTGTTGAGCTGGGTGGTGGCTTTGATCATCGCAGCGTACTGGTCGGCGCTCAGCAGGTCTTTTTTCAGCGCCGCGCTGTAGATGCCGACGCCCAGCGGCTTGCCGAGGATGAGGTGATCGCCGGTCCGGCCGCCTGAGTTCTGCTTGACGCGGCGCGGATCGACCACGCCGATGCCGACCAGGCCGTAGATCGGCTCCGGCGCGTCGATGGAATGGCCGCCGGCGATGGGAATTCCGGCCTGCTTGCATACCGCCTCGCCGCCGGCGAGGATCTGCCGGATGACGCTGTTAGGCAGCTTGCCGATCGGCATGCCGACGATGGCTAGGGCGAACAGCGGCCGCCCGCCCATGGCATAGACGTCGGACAGCGCATTGGTGGCGGCGATGCGGCCGAACTCGTAGGGGTCGTCGACGATGGGCATGAAGAAGTCGGTGGTCGCCACGATCGCCTGCTCGTCGTTCAGCCGGTAGACGGCGGCGTCGTCGCCGTGCTCGATGCCGACCAGCAGGTCGGGATAGGCCGCCGCCAGATGCGATGCGAAGGGCGTGTCGGACAGGATGTCGCGCAACACCGAAGGCGCGATCTTGCAGCCGCAGCCGCCGCCGTGGGAAAACTGGGTCAGGCGGATGGGAGGCGTGAGAAGGGTATCGTTCATAATCTGAATTCGTTGAGAGGTGGGTGCCCGGAATGGTAGTTTATATAGCATGAACCGAACCCGACCCGTCAGCGCTTGCACCGCGGACCAGCTCATCGACCGGTTGGCGCAGACGCGCGGCCGCCTGCGCGCGCTGATCGACTGCCTGCCGGTCGGGGGTCTGCTGGGGCCGCGTGCCGATCACCTGAACCCGCCGCTGTGGGAATATGGGCACATCGTCTGGTTCCAGGAGCGCTGGTGCCTGCGCGCGCGGCCCCATGGCGGTTTCGCGGCCAGCCAGCTGGCCGGCGCCGACGCGCTGTACGACTCCTCCAGCGTAGCGCACGACACGCGCTGGGATTTGCCCTTGCCGGAACTCGCGGAGGTCGACGACTACGCGGCCGGGGTGGCAGAAGCCGTGGCCGCCCGCCTGCGCAACGTATTCGCCCATGAGCTGGCGTATTTCGCCGAGCTGAGCCTGTATCACGAGCTGATGCACATCGAGGCCTGGTGGATGGCTTTCCAGGATCTTGGCTATGCGCCGCCCGTGCGGCCCGATGTGGACGTTTTGCCGCCCGGTCGGCGGCTGGCATATGCCGCGGGTGAGGTTGTGCTGGGCAGCGGTGCGGATGAAGGGTTCATTTTCGACAACGAAAAGTGGCGTCATACGGTGCCGGTTTCGGCATTCGACATCGACGCGAGTCCGCAGTCCGAGATGGCCTTCGCCGAATTCGTCGATGCGGGCGGTTACCAGCGCAGGGACGGGTGGTCGGACGAGGGATGGGCCTGGCGCGAGGCCTCGGGCGCCCGCCATCCGCTTTACTGGCGGCAGTTAAACGGCGATTGGCAGGTGCGCCGCTTCGACCGCTGGATGCCGCTGCGTGCGGACGCGCCCATGCTGCACGTAAACCGGTACGAGGCCGAGGCCTGTGCTGCCTGGATGGGCCGGCATCTACCCACGGCTGCGCAGTGGCTGCGCGCGGCGGCACGGCCGGAATTTCAACGGGGCATGGGCTGGGACTGGCTGCGCGACTTCTTTCTGCCGTATCCGGGGTTTTCGCCCGATCCCTACCAGGAGTATTCCTGGCCCTGGTTCCACACGCATGCGGAATTGCGCGGCGGCGGGCCGGTCACCGATCCGGCCCTCAAACGTCCCGGCTTCCGCAATTTCTACCTGCCGCACCGGCGCGATCCGTTCGCAGGGTTCCGCACCGTCGGCCCAGCTTAGGGGGATCCCGGCTAGCCGCCGGTCATCGACATGAAGCGCAGGACTTTCTGTGGCGCCTCGTTGAATTCGTGGCGTTCCGGCTTGAGATTGATCGCTTCGAGAATGGCTTCATCCAGTTCGGCGTCGGAACAGCCGCTCCGCAGCAGCGGGCGGAATTCGAATTTTTCATCCTGGCCCAGGCACATGTAGGCGGTGCCGTCGACGGCGATACGGATGCGGTTGCAGGTCTGGCAGAAGTGCTGCGAGATGGGCGTGATGAAGCCGACGTTGAAGCGGCCGTCCGCGGTGCCCAGGTAGCGCGCCGGCCCGGCGCCGTGCAGGACGGTTTCGACGAGATTGAACTCTTTGCGCAGGCGTTCCTTCACCGGCTGCAGGTCCAGGTATTCGGCGTTGCGGCCGGTGTCGCCCATCGGCATCGCCTCGATCAGCCGCAGCACGAAGCCGCGCTGCATGCAGAAGGCGACCATTTCGTCGATCTCGTCGTCGTTGGTGCCGGCCAGCGCCACCATGTTGAGCTTGATCGGCGCAAAGCCCACATCCTGCGCCACGGCGAGGCCGGCCATCACCTTGGCGAGCACGTCGCGGCCGTTGATTTTTTCCACCCGCGCCTGCTGCAGCGAGTTGAGGCTGACGTTGAGCCGCGTCACCCCGGCGGCTTTCAGTGCATGGGCGTGGCGTTCGAGCTGGGTGGCGTTGGTCGATAGCGACAGGTCTTCGATGCCGGGCAGGGCGGCGATGCGCCCGGCCAGTCCGGCAATGTCGCGCCGCAGCAGCGGTTCGCCGCCGGTCAGGCGGATGCGGCTTACGCCGAGCCGGGCGAATGCGCCGATCAGGCGTTCGATCTCATCAAAATTGAGCCAGTGTCCGGGTTCCTCGAAGCCCGTGAAACCTTCCGGGATGCAGTAGCTGCAGCGCAGGTCGCAACGGTCGGTCACCGACAGCCGCAAGTAGTCGATGCGGCGTCCGAACTGATCGGTAAGAACGGGTGCGTTCATGATGAGAGTCGAAGTGGTTGGCAGGAATGGGTTATATATGAAAAAATATAACCCAATTATCCAATCCAGGCCAGCCAGACTCGCCACCCAGGCATGAAAATATTCGGCATCGCAGGCTACAGCGGCAGCGGCAAGACCACGCTGATTGAGCGCGTGCTGCCGCAGCTGGTCGCGCGCGGGCTCCGGGTGGCGGTGATCAAGCACACCCACCACGATTTCGACATCGACCGCCCCGGCAAGGACAGCTGGCGTGCACGCGAGGCGGGCGCAGCGGCGGTGCTGCTGGCATCCGACCACCGCACCGCGGTGCTGACCGAGCATCGCGACGCGCCGCCGCCGCTGGACGATCTGCTTGCGCAGCTGCCGCCGTGCGATCTGGTGCTGGTCGAGGGCTACAAGCGCTGCGCGATCCCCAAGCTGGAAGTGCATCGCGAGGAGACCGCCAAGCCCTGGCTGTTTCCCGACGACCCGAATATTCTGGCGGTGGCGTCCAACGTCGAACCCCCGGACGGTTTTCCCCGCATCGACCTCGATGCCGTTTCCCAACTCACCGACTTTATCCTGAACCATGCTTACAGCCGACCAACTGCTTGATGCCCTGCTCGAACGCGCGCGCGGGGTGACCGAAACCGAGACCGTGTCCATCACGGATGCGCTCGGACGCGTGCTCGCCGCGCCGCAGACTTCCGCCATCACCGTGCCGCCGCTCGACAACAGCGCGATGGACGGCTATGCCGTGCGCGCTGCCGACGTGGTCGTGGCCGGCGTGCGCCTGCCGGTGTCGCAGCGCATCCTCACCGGCGCGGTCGGTGCGCCCCTGCAGCCCGGCACCGCTGCCCGCATCTTCACCGGGGCGCCGGTGCCGCCCGGGGCCGACGCCGTGCTGATGCAGGAATACTGCACGGCCGAGGGCGAATCCGTCGTCATCAACAAACTGCCGCAGCCGGGCGAAAACATCCGCCGCGCCGGCGAGGATATCGAGGCGGGCGGGCAAGTCCTCGCTGCCGGCACCCGCTTAGGCGCGGCGGAAATGGGCCTTGCCGCCTCGGTCGGACTGGCTGCACTGCCGGTGTTCAAGCGGCTGAAAGTGGCGTGTTTCTTCACCGGCGACGAGCTGGTGACGCCCGGCACGGCTTTGCGGCCGGGCCAGATCTACAATTCCAACCGCTACCTGTTGGCCGGATTGCTGAAGTCGTTGGGCTGCGAGCTGACCGATTTCGGCATCGTTCCCGACTCGCTGGAAGCGACCAAGGCCGCTCTGGAAGGCGCGGCCAGCATTGCCGACGTCGTCATCACCAGCGGCGGCGTGTCGGTGGGCGAGGCCGACTATGTGAAGGCAGCGGTCGAAGAACTCGGTCGCGTCGAGATGTGGAAGGTCGCCATGAAGCCCGGCAAGCCGCTCGTCTACGGCCGCGTGAACGACGCCGATTTCATCGGCCTGCCGGGCAACCCGGTGTCGGCCTTCGTCACCTTCTGCCTGTTTATGCGGCCGTTTTTGCTCAAGCGCATGGGCGTGGCCGACGTGCTGTACCCCGCATTCGCCATGCAGGCGGACTTCGCCTGGAACAACGCGGGCGCACGGCGCGAATTCCTGCGGGTGAAAATTCAGGCCGATGGCAGGCTGGCGCTGTTCCCCAACCAGGGCTCGGGCGTGCTGACTTCCTGTGCCTGGGCCGATGGCCTGGTTGACCTCGGTGTCGGTCAAACGGTGCACCCGGGCGACTGGGTGCGGTTCATTCCCTTCTCGGAACTCTTGTCATGAAGCTGCGTGTCCTGTACTTCGCCCGCCTGCGCGAGCGCTTCGGCGTGGGCGAGGAAACCCTGGATTTCGCCGGCGCTACCGCTGCCGATCTGGTCGCCGCTTTGCAGACCCGCGGCGGCGTGTGGGCGGAAGAACTGGCTGCGGGGCGCGCGTTCCGGGTGGCGGTCAACCAGGACGTCGTCGCGCTCGATGCCTTGCTGCCGGACAATGCAGAAGTCGCGATTTTCCCGCCGGTGACCGGAGGCTGAAGCAATGAAAATCCTGGTACAGGCCGATCCCTTTGACCTCGGCGCCGAAGTCGCCGCGATGAGCCGGGGCCGCACCGACATCGGCGCCATTGCCAGCTTCGTCGGCCTGGCGCGCGACCTCAACGAAGGCAGCGGCGTTGCGGCGATGACGCTGGAACACTACCCCGGCATGACCGAGAAGGCGCTCGCCGCTGTGGTCGATGATGCGTGCTCGCGCTGGACTCTGCTCGACGTCACCGTGATCCACCGCGTCGGCCGCCTGTTGCCGGGGGATCCCATCGTGCTGGTGGCAGTGGCGAGCCAGCACCGCGGCGAAGCCTTCGACGCCTGCGAATTCATCATGGATTACCTGAAGACGCAGGCGCCATTCTGGAAGAAGGAAGAAACGATGGAAGGCGACCGCTGGGTCGAGGCCCGCGCCAGCGACGACGCGGCGGCGGCGCGCTGGCAGGCGAGCTGATCGCCAGTTTTATCCGGGATGGCTCATTCGATGATTCGGTAAAGCGTAGGGTGCACTCCGTGCACCTTCTGCCATCAATCGGTGCACGGAGTGCACCCTACAACCCCGACCCGCATTACCGCAACGGGGCCTCAACCGGCCTGGCTCGCTGGGACTTGACTTTGGTTCTAACACGAACTAAAGTTTGTTCGTGTTAGAACCAAATACGCGAGCGATGAGCCAGCCAGCCGAATTCCTGCCGACCGTACAAGCCCTGGTGCAGTGCTATCAGGCCTTCGAGGCCTATTCCGCCGCGCACATTCGCACCCTGGGGTTGACGCCGCCGCAGTTCGACATCGTCGCCACCCTCGGCAACACCTCCGGCATGACTGCCACCGAGCTTGGCGAAAAGACGCTCATCACCAAGGGCACGCTCACCGGCGTGGTCGACCGTCTGGTCGATCGCGGCTGGGTCGAACGTGCCGCGCACGACAGTGACCGCCGCTGCCAGACCATCCGCCTGACGCAATCCGGTGAGGCTCTGTTCGTCAGGGTCTTTCCCGCACACCTGGCGCACCTGGCGGCATGTTTTTCCGGCACGGGCGCAGCCGGGCACAAGCGCTGGCAAACTGCCCTGCACGGGCTGGAACAGGTTTTCAGAAAGGGGACTGCATGAGCGTCGTGATGCGCTATTCGACCCCGGCCATCGTGCTGCACTGGTTGGTGGCGTTGCTGATCTTCGCGGGATTCCCGCTCGGCGTGTACATGCACGAGCTGCCGCTGTCGCCCGACAAGCTGAAACTCTACAGCTACCATAAGTGGATCGGCGTCACGGTGCTGATGCTGGTTGCCGTCCGGCTGGGCTGGCGGCTGACGCACATGCCGCCGCCGCTGCCGGACGGCATCGCCGCCTGGCAACGCCGCGCGAGCGCAATCACGCACGGACTGCTGTATGGGCTGATGATCGCGATTCCGCTGTCGGGCTGGCTGATGAGTTCGGCCAAGGGTTTCCAGACGGTGTGGCTCGGCGTGTTGCCGCTGCCCGATCTGGTCGACAAGGACAAGGCATTGGGCGACCTGCTCGCCGGGGTGCACCAGGCGCTGAACTTCACGCTGCTGGCGCTGGTCATCCTGCACGTGGCCGCTGCGCTGAAACATCATTTCATCGAACGCCGGCCGTTTTTGCAGCGCATGGCCTGGGGCGGAAAGGAACGAACATGAGAATGACGGGCTTGATTTTGCTGGCGGCGCTGGCCGCACCCGCGGCGAATGCGGTGGAATACCAGACGGTGCTGCCGAAGCAGAGCACGATCCATTTCGAGTTCCGCCAGATGGGCGTGCCGATCAAGGGCGGTTTCAAGCGCTTCACCACGCAGATGACGTTTGATCCGGCCAAGCCCGAGGCCGCCCGTGCACAGATCGAAATCGACCTCGCCAGCATCGATGCCGGCTCGCCCGAGGCCGACGACGAATCCGCCGGCAAGCTCTGGTTCAACCGCAGCGTCCACCCGAAGGCGACTTTCGTCTCCAGCCAGGTGCGCGCGCTCGGCAACAACCGTTACGAGATGCGCGGCACACTCACGCTCAAGGGCAAAAGCCGCGACATGGTCGTGCCGGTGACCTTCGCGCCCGGCAAGAACGCCGCCACCTTCGACGGTGCGTTCGTCCTCAGGCGCCTCGACTTTGGCATCGGCGAAGGCATGTGGGCAGACGTTAACACCGTCGCCAACGAGGTTCAGGTCAGATTCCGCATTGCCGCCATCGGCAATTAGGGCGTGTTAACACTCATTTCACGCCCGCGACGAGGCCGATTCGGGATGCAGGCCGCGAAGCGAGACGCGCCGCAGTGTCGTTTACTGCAAGCGGCTCGCGACAAAGGGATGCGCCCGAATCGGACCGTCCCTTCGGGTTGTCGCGAGAAAGCGCGTCTGCGGCGTTGCACCGCTTGGCAAGGGATGGCCCTTGCCAGCGCGACGCGCCTTGCATCCATCGCTTTCTCGCGCCAACGCGGACGCGAAATGAGTGTTAACACGCCCTAACCCACTGTTCATCCCTCAAGGAGCAAAACATGAAGCATCTCGCACTTTTCTCCGCACTTGCTGCGTTTGCCGCCACCGCCCAGGCTGCGCCGGTCACCTATGTCATCGACAACAGCCATACCTACCCGCACTTCACCTATAACCATCTGGGCTTTTCCAACCAGACCCACAAGTTCGACAAGACCCGCGGCAAGGTGGTGCTCGACCGCGCCGGGAAAGCCGGTTCGGTTGCCGTGATCATCGACGCCACCTCGGTCAACACCGGCCATGCAGTGTTCAACGAGCACATCCAGGCGGCGGATTTCTTCGACACCGCCAACCACCCGACGATCACGTTCATGGCGGACAAGATGGCGTTCAGGGACGACCAGCCAGTGAGCATGGTGGGCGACCTGACGATCAAGGGCGTAACGAAGCCGGTGACGCTCGCCATTACCCACTTCAAATGCCAGCCGCATCCGATGCTGAAAGTGGAAGCCTGCGGCGCCAACGCAAGCACGCAGATCAAGCGTTCGGAATTCAACATGGGCAAGAACGTGCCCTTTGTCAGCGATGAGGTCACGCTGACCCTGGCGATCGAAGCGGTCAAGGAACAGCCGGCGCAATAAGCCGGGCGGGGCGGGCTCCGGTAAAATGCTGCTTTAGCTGTCCGGAACACCGCCTCGTGGAACCCCATCAACTTGAACTGCTCGCGCCCGCGCGCGACGCCGATATCGGCATCGAGGCCGTCAACCACGGCGCCGATGCGGTGTACATCGGCGGGCCATCGTTCGGCGCGCGCGCGGCGGCGTCCAACGAAGTCGCCGACATCGGGCGGCTGGTCGAATACGCGCACCGCTTCAATGTGCGCGTATTCGTCACCCTCAACACCATCCTCACCGACGACGAGCTGGAACCGGCACGCCGCCAGATCATTCAACTGTACGACGCCGGCGCCGATGCCCTGATCATCCAGGACATGGGCCTGCTGGAACTCGACCTGCCGCCGATCCAGCTGCATGCCAGCACCCAGACCGACATCCGCACGCCGGAAAAAGCCCGCTTCCTGCAGGACGTTGGGCTGTCGCAGATCGTGCTGGCACGCGAGCTCGACCTCGAACAGATCGCCGCCCTCCGCGCCGCCACCGATCCTGCGCGCTGCACCCTGGAATTCTTCGTCCATGGCGCACTGTGCGTCGCCTACAGCGGCCAGTGCTACATCAGCCACGCCCACACCGGGCGCAGCGCCAACCGCGGCGACTGCTCGCAGTCCTGCCGCCTGCCGTACCAGGTCACCGACCTGGAGGGGCGCATCGTCGCGCACGACAAGCACGTGCTGTCGATGAAGGACAACAACCAGAGCGACAACCTCGAAGCGCTGATCGATGCCGGCATCCGCAGCTTCAAGATCGAGGGACGCTACAAGGACATGGGCTACGTGAAGAACATCACCGCCCATTACCGCATGCTGCTCGACCAGCTCATCGAACGCCGCCCGGAATTCGCGCGCGCGTCCGCGGGCCGCACCGCGTTTGCCTTCACCCCCGACCCCGAGCAGAACTTCAACCGCGAGTTCACCGACTACTTCGTCGGCGGCCGCCGCGACGACATCGGTGCGTTCGACACGCCGAAGAACCCCGGCCTGCCGGTCGGCTACGTCAGCAAGGTCGGCGACAAATGGGTCGAACTGCATACCGATTTGCCCGATATCGTGCTCAATAACGGCGACGGCCTCTGCTACTACACCCTGCAGAAAGACCTGGCCGGCCTTGCCATCAACCGCGCCGAAAAGCTGGGCGAGGGCGCGTGGCGCGTGTTCCCGAAAGACCCGGTGGCGGGCTTCAAGGACTTGCGCGCCGGCACGATGGTCAGCCGCAACCGCGACATGAACTGGACGCGCCTGCTCGACAAGCCGTCGGGCGAGCGCCGCATCGGCGTGTGGCTGCGGCTGGAAGAAACTGCGGATGGCTTCGCGCTGACGCTGACCGACGAGGACGGCCATGCCGCGACAGTCGAGGCTGCGCATGCCAAAGAGCCGGCCAAGGACGCCGCCAAAGCGGAGGCCACCCTGCGCGAGCACCTCGGCAAACTCGGCGCCACGCCGTTTGCGTCCATGGGCATTGCGCTGGAGCTGACGCAAGCCTGGTTTGTTCCCGCGTCCTTCGTCAACGCCCTGCGCCGCGACGCCGTTGCTGCGCTGGAAGCCGCACGCGCCGCCGCCTACCGGCGTCCGTCGCGTGCGCCGGCGGTCGAGCCGCCGGCGATGTACCCCGAAGACACGCTGAGCTATCTCGCCAACGTCTACAACCACAAGGCGCGCGACTTCTACGCGAAGCACGGCGTCAAGGTCATTGCCGCTGCCTACGAGAGCCACGAGGAAAAAGGCGAGGTCTCGCTGATGATCACCAAGCACTGCGTGCGCTATTCGCTTTCCCTCTGCCCCAAGCAGGCCAAGGGCGTCACCGGCGTGCAGGGCACCGTGCGCGCCGCGCCGCTGACGCTGATCAACGGCAGCGAAAAGCTCACCCTGCGCTTCGACTGCAAGGCCTGCGAGATGCACGTGGTGGGGAAACTGAAACCGGCCGTCGCCAAAAACAGCGCGCCGCTGAACTTTTATAAAACGCAGCCCGTTGCGTGAGCCGGTAATCCCACTTGAAACACACTGAAATGCGCCAACCCGAATTGCTGGCACCCGCCGGCTCGCAAACCATGCTGGAAACCGCGCTCGCCTTCGGCGCCGATGCGGTGTATGCCGGCCAGCCGCGCTACAGCCTGCGCGTGCGCAATAACAGCTTCCGCGACGAAGTTGCGCTGGGCATCGGCATCGAATATGCGCACAGCCGGGGCAAGCAGTTCTACGTCGTCAGCAACATCTTTCCGCACAACTCCAAAATCAAAACCTACCTGGCGGACATGGCGCCGGTCGTCGCCCTCAAGCCGGACGCGCTGATCATGGCCGACCCGGGCCTGATCGACATGATTCGCGAAACCTGGCCTGACATGCCCGTCCACCTTTCGGTGCAGGCCAACACGGTCAACTACGCGGCGGTGCGGTTCTGGAAAAAGCTCGGCATCCGCCGCGTCATCCTTTCGCGTGAACTGTCGCTCGACCAGGTCGCCGAGATCCGCCAGGAATGCCCGGACATGGAACTCGAAGTCTTCGTGCATGGCGCGCTGTGCATCGCCTATTCCGGGCGCTGCCTGCTCTCGGGCTACTTCAACCACCGCGATCCCAACCAGGGCGCGTGCACCAATTCCTGCCGCTGGGAGTTCAATACCCACCCCGGAAAGGAAGCGCCGGATGGCGACGTGTACCTGCTGGAAGAGCGCAAACGCGCCGGCAGCTACATGCCCATCGAGGAGGACGAGCACGGCACCTACATCCTCAACTCGAAAGACCTGCGCGCCATCGAACACGTGCAGCGGCTGACCGAAATCGGCATCGACTCGCTCAAGATCGAAGGTCGCACCAAGTCGCCCTATTACGTGGCGCGCACCTGCCAGACCTATCGCCAGGCCATCATGGACGCCGCCGCCGGCCGCCCGCTCGATCCGGCCCTGCTGCGCGAGCTCGACGGCCTGGCCAACCGCGGCTATACCGGCGGTTTCTATGAGCGCCACCCGGATCGCGAATACCAGAGCTACCTGAAGAGCCATTCCGAGTCGGACCGCAGCCTCTACGTCGGCGACGTCATGGGGTACGACGCAGAAGGCCTGGCCGAGATCGACGTGAAGAACAGGTTTTCGGTCGGCGACCGCATCGAACTCATCCACCCCAGGGGCAACCTGGAACTGACGATCACCACCATGCAAGGCAAAAACAGCACCCCGGTCAACGTCGCACCGGGTAGCGGCCATCGTGTAGGCATTCCCCTGCCGGTGGGGTACGAGGGTGCATTCGTCGCGCGTTTTGTTGCGGAGCGCGAATGAAACCACGCAATGGATTTTTTACAGGTCGATGGTGAGTTTCAGCATGAACGCGGTGTGACGTGCTTCGGCTTTTTGAAACGTCGCGATCAGCCGTTCGGCTTCTTCGGTTAGCCGGCTGCCGGCGGGGCCGCTTTCCACCAGTGGTGAGCGCCACGCGGTATTCATCGCATCGATCGCATCCCATGCCGCCTTGTAGCTCATCTTCATCGCCTTGGCGGCTTTGGAGATGGAGCCTGTTTCGCGGATGCGCTGCAGCAGTTCGATGCGGCCGCGGCCGAGGAAATTCCCGCCTTCCAGGGTCAGCCAGAAGCGGCCGTCTGCCTTGAGTTGTGCTGCCTTTGATCGCGTTGCCATGCGGCGAGTGTAGCAAACGCCCATTGCTGTTTAGCCGCGAGCGGATGAAAATCGGGGTTTGCAATCCAGGATAAACGTCATGAAAAAAATATTTGCCGCATGCGTGATGCTCTGCCTGCCCTTTTCCGCGATGGCGGCCGAGGATTATGCGGTGACCTTCAAAACCCAGGGTGACTACCAATTTGTACGCGATTTGGTGCAAACCGCAATCGAGGGCCAGGGCCTGAAGATCACCAACACCAACAGGATTTCCGAAATGCTGGAGCGAACCGGCAAGGATATCGGCGCGACCAGGGTGGTGTATGAAAACGCCGAGCAGTTCGAATTCTGCAGCGCCACGATTTCGCGCCGGATGATGGAAGCCGATCCGCACGCGATCGTGATGTGCCCCTACAACGTGGCGGTGTATACGATTCCCAACGACAAGCATGTGTATATCGCCTATCGCAAGCCCGCTGCCACCCAAAACCCGGCCCTGCAAAAAGCCCTGGACGATGTGGAGAAGCTGCTTAAGGACATCATTCGGGACGCGATGTAAGCGCCGGACTTGAATAGAAGGCGCACATGATTTCAACCGACGCACGCCAGCCATGACCGCCTTCCTCGCTATCGGCCTGGGTGCGGCCATCGGCGCGTGGCTGCGCTGGGGGCTGGGGCTGTGGCTCAACCCGGCATTCCCCTCGCTGCCGCTCGGCACGCTGGCCGCCAATCTGATTGGCGGTTATTTCGTCGGCCTGGTCATCGCCTGGTTTGCCGAGCATCCCGGCGTGCCGCCGGAAGCGCGGCTGTTTCTCATCACCGGCCTGCTTGGCGGGCTGACCACCTTCTCCACCTTTTCCGCCGAAGTCGTTACCGCGCTGATGCGTGGACTGTGGTTGACCGGCGGCCTGATTGCGTTCGCCCACATGACGGGTTCCTTTCTGGCGACCGGGCTGGGGTTTTATTCGATGAGGCTTTTCAAATGAACGCTGTCTGTCTGCAGGTGTTTGTGTCCGAAGCCAGCCGCCACCACGGCAAGCTGACCTACGAATGGCTGCTCGATGCGGCGCAGGGAATCGGCATTGCCGGCGGTTCGGTGTTCCGCGCCATTGCGGGATTCGGCCGCCATGGCCGCCACGACGCGGGGTTCTTTGAACTGGCAGGCGAACTGCCGGTGGTGGTGGAGTTCTTCGTCGATGCGGCGATGGCCGATCAGTTGCTGAAGCGCATCGCCGAAGCGGATTTGAAGCTGTTCTACGCCAGGCTTCCGGCCGAAACCGGCGTCACGCTTTAGCAGGCGTGCTCGACCAGCTGATTCTGTTTGTCGCCGCGCTGGCGGCAAATTTCTTTTCGGCACTATCGGGCGGCGGGGCAGGGCTGATCCAGTTTCCCATGCTGATTTTTCTGGGGCTGCCATTCGGCGTGGCGCTCGCCACCCACAAGGTCGCCAGCGTCGCGCTCGGACTCGGCGCCACGCTGCGGCACCTGAAGGAATCGCACCTCGAACGCCGTTTCTCGCTGATCATCCTCGGCGCGGGGCTGCCCGGCGTGGTGCTGGGTGCGCTCACGATCCTGCAGATCCCCGAGCGCATCGCCACCCTGGCGCTGGGTGTTCTGACGCTGGGGCTGGGTCTGTATTCGGTGTTCAAGCCCCGGCTCGGCATGGACCATGCACCCAGGAACCGGCAGGGCGCGGCGCTGGTCGGCGGCATGGCGGGGCTGTTTGTCGTCGGCTTTCTCAATGGCTCGATCACCAGCGGCACCGGGCTGTTTCTTACCATCTGGCTGATCCGCTGGTTCGGCCTCGATTACACCCGCGCTGTGGCCTACACCCTGATTCTCTGCGGCCTGCTATGGAACGGCACCGGCGCGCTGATACTGGGCGTGATCGGCACGGTGGCGTGGGACTGGATGCCGGCGCTGCTGGCCGGCGCAGTCCTCGGCGGCTACCTGGGCAGCCATCTGGCGATCAAAAAAGGCAACCTGTGGATCAAGCGGGCATTCGAAATCGTGACGATATTGATCGGCCTGAAACTGATCCTCGGCTAAGCGTGCGGCCTGTCAGTCTTCGTCGCTGTGGATGCGGTTGCGGCCGCCGCGCTTGGCCTGATAGAGCGCTTCGTCGGCGGCCTTGATCAGCGCATCGCCGGTTTGATACAGCGGATAGGTGGCGATGCCGCCGCTGACGCTGACGTGGAAATGGCTGTCGCCATCGGGATGGCGGATTTGCGCGAAATCCTGGCGGATGCGATCCATGATGGCGAATGCCTGTTCGGCGTTGGTGTGCGGCAGGCCGATGAGGAATTCCTCGCCGCCGTAGCGGCAGAGAATGTCCTGTTTGCGCAGGCGCTGCTTGAGCAGCCACGACAGGCTGCGTATGACCTGGTCGCCCACGGGATGGCCGTAGGTGTCGTTGACCTGCTTGAAATGGTCGATATCCATCATCACCACCGACAGGAATCCGCCCTCGTGCGCCACGCTGGACAGCAACATGTCCAGCGTGTTCTTGCCGCTGGAGTGGTTGAGCAGCCCGGTCAGGCTGTCGTGGTACATGGTGCGGCGCAGCGCCCGGTAGCGCTCGATCTTGCTCTTGACGATCGCGTTGAGGAACACCGGGTTGAACGGCTTGGTGAGGAAATGGTCGCCGCCCAGCCGCATCGCGTCGACCTGCAGCGCAACGTTGGTCTCGCCCGACAGGTAGACGATCGGCGTGCTGAGAAATTCGTTGTGTTGCCGAATGATGCGCGCGACCTCGACACCGGTGCAGTTCGGCATGTACATGTCCATCAGGATCAGGTCGGGGTTGAACTGCCGCAACGCATTCAGCGTCTGCCGCGGATCGTTGACGATTTCGGAGACGATCTGGTTTTCTTCCAGGGTACGACGGATCATGTGGCTGGCGGTCTTGGAGTCTTCCACGATCAGCACGCGATACGCTTCCTGATCCTGGCGCTCGTTCAGTTCCAGGATGTGCTCGACGATGGCATGTGCGGGCGCCCCCTCCAGCAGGCAACTATCGCAGCCGCCACGCAGGGCTTGTTGCAGTTGTTCGAAATCGGAGCGCACCCCGAGACAGATCAGCTGTCCCATCGCAAACCGTTGCCGCAGAGCCTGGATTTTGCTGCTCCACTCGGCTTCGGGCAGGTGGCTCATGTCGAGCAGCAGCAGTGGGGCGACGCCTGCGCTGTCCGGCAGGGGCTGCTCCCAGGTGCTGAACTGCGCAGCCATGCCGAAATATCCCAGCTGCGCCTGTAAGCCAGCCCAGACTGCCTGGTCATGCCCGATCAGCCAGGTCTGGCTTACCCGCAGGTCATGGGGGGTGGGGTGCTGCAGGTCATGGCGTCGCTCGGCCAGATCGGCGGTCGCCGCGGCATGGGTTCTGGTCATGCGCCTCAGTGCGAGCACGCGTTCGTTGAGGTCGTCCAGCGCGGCTTGCGGCAGCGGATGCGCCACCTCCGTATTGAACAGGGCCAGCGTCAGCTGCTCAAGCTGGTGGCTGGCGTGATGCAGCGCCGTGATGCCCTTGTCGATCAGGAACTCGGTGAAGCTGTTGATCGATACCGCCAGCTCGACGAAACTCTCGAAACTTGGCACCGCCTGATAACGCTGCCACGTGTTCGACAATGCCTGGTTTTTCTGCAGGAGTTCTTCGGGGGAGCAGAGCATGGAGCGAGCCGGGTAATATTTTTCTTGTTGACGTTCGTGCAACGATTATGGTGCTTTATGCCCGGCTTGGGGTAAAGGATGCGAATTGAATTCGCCGCGCCAACGTACGTATTCGCGCGTTCCGCGCGCTTGCGCCTTGCCGCATTTATTTTTGCCTTCCTGTCTGCGCCTCCATAAAGGTTGAATGGATTGATGCGCTTGGATAGTCGAATGCCGGCATCGCACGGTATTTCGACCCGCCGGTTATTTCTGGGCGTCTCCGGCAGCATGGGGTGCCAGCGAGTGATGCTGTGATATCTTCGAATCTGTAACGGGGGGTGTCAGGCGTGTTCAAGAAACAATGGCCGGCGTTTATGCTGGCGTTCATATTGCCGCTGCTGGCGGTGTTCTGGTGGTGGGGCGGGTTCAACTCGGTCAATATCACCGAGGCCGAGGCAGGGCCTTATCGCTATGCCTATCTGGATTACGATGGCCCGATCAGCAACGTGCGCAAATCGCATCGCACGGCGCTGGATCGATTCACTGCGTCCAAGGTGGCGGCGGGCGACACGATCAGCGTGATTCTCACCGACCCGCGCGCTGCCAACGGCAAGGTGCGCGCGCAACTGGGCTACACCCTGGCCGATAGCGCTCCGATCCCGGACGGCCTGAAGGAAGGCCGCATCGAACGTCGTCCGGTCTATGCCGCGCAGGTACAGGCAGCGGTGCTGCTGGCGCCGTCCAAGGCCTACCAGGCGCTGTCCGACACGCTGGCGTCGCGCGGGCTGGCCATCGTCATGCCGACGGTCGAACTGTATCGACCGGCAGGCCAGGCAAACCGTATCGGTATCCTTACCCTGGAAATGAATCGCTGATGGCTTTTTTCTCCGTTCTTGCCGCCATGGCTCTCGAACATCTGCGCCCGTTGCGGCAGCCGCTGTCGTACTACCAGCGCTACAGCCGCTTCACGCAGTGGCTTGAGCGGCGTTTCAATGCCGGCGAATATAGCCACGGTGCGATTGCCTGGGCGCTGGCGGCGTTGCCGCTGCTGGTGGGCGTGTGGCTGGTTTTTGTCCTGCTCGACGGCATCAGTCCCATCCTCGGCTGGATGTGGAATGTGGTCGTGCTGTATTTCACCCTCGGGTTCAAATATTTCAGCGACACCGCCGAGCAGATTGCGCGGCTGCTGCGCGCCGGCGATATCGAGGACGCACGTGCGCGTCTGGACGCCTGGCGTGACGGCGATGCCAGCCAGTTCAGCGCCGACGAACTGGCACGGGTCACCATCGAGCAGGTGATGGCCGCAAGCCACCGCCAGATGTTCGGCGTGTTGTTCTGGTTCGTGCTGCTGTCGTCGCTGGGGCCGGTCGGCGCGGTGCTGTTTCGCAGTGCCTCGATCCTGGCGCGGCGCTGGGAAAACGCCACCGGCCTGTTCGGCGGATTTGCCCGGCGCGCATTTCACGCCATCAACTGGCTGCCGGCGCGGCTGACCGCGTTGACCTATGCCGTCGCCGGCAATTTCGAGGATGCCACCTATTGCTGGCGCACCCAGGCGTCAGCATGGCCGGAGCCGGAAGAGGGCGTGGTGCTCGCCGCCGGCGCCGGCGCCATGGGGATCCGGCTGGGGCAGGGCGTCAACGTGGGGGGGGAAGTCGTGTGGCGGCCCGAACTCGGCACCGGTCAGCCCCCCGACGCCGACTGCATCGACAGTGCCATCAGCGTGATCTGGCGCGGCCTGGTGATCTGGCTGGTGGCAGGGCTTCTGATCGTCATCGCCGGCTGGATTTCTTAAGCGTACATGCTCAACGCGCTGTGGATCGGCTTCTTCCTGGTCGCCTTCCTGATTGCGTTGTTCAAACTGGTTTTCCTCGGTGATGCCGGCATTTTTGCCGAGCTGGTGAAGGCGCTGTTCACCAGCAGCAAGACCGCATTTGAAATCGCCCTGGGTTTGACCGGCGTGATGGCGTTGTGGCTGGGGGTGATGAAAATCGGCGAACGCGCCGGCATGCTCGACGTGTTGACGCGCGGCCTGGCGCCGCTGTTTCGCCGCCTGTTTCCCGACGTGCCGGCGAACCACCCGGCGCTCGGCGCGATGACCATGAACATGGGCGCCAACATGCTGGGGCTGGATAATGCGGCCACCCCGCTCGGCATCAAGGCGATGCAGGAACTGCAGAAACTCAACCCGTCGCCCGACACCGCCAGCGACGCACAAATCCTGTTCCTGGTGATCAACACCGCGTCGGTCACCCTGCTGCCGGTGACCATCTTCACCTTCCGCGCGCAGCTGGGCGCAGCCGACCCCACCGACGTGTTCGTGCCGCTCCTCATCACCACCTATATCGGCACTCTGGTCGGGCTCTTCGTCACCGGTTTGTTCCAGCGCCTGCACCTGTGGAACCGCGTCACCATGGCCTACCTGGGCGGCGCCACCGCGCTGATCGGCGGGCTGGTGCTGTATTTCGGCAGCCTCGACGCCGCGACGATGACGCGGCAGTCGTCGATCCTGAGCAACGTGCTGCTGTTCGGCCTCATCATCACCTTCCTGCTGATGGCAGTGTGGCGCCGGGTCAATGCCTACGAGGCCTTCGTCGAAGGCGCCAAGGAAGGCTTTCACACGGCGGTCACGATCATTCCGTATCTTGTCGCGATGCTGGTGGCGATCGCCGTGTTCCGCGCCAGCGGCGCGCTCGACCTGCTGATGGGCGGGATGCGCAGCACGGTGCTGGCGCTGGGATTCGACGCGCGCTGGGTCGACGCGCTGCCCACCGCGCTGATGAAACCGTTTTCCGGCAGCGGCGCGCGTGCCATGATGATCGACACCATGCAGGCACATGGCGCAGATTCGTTTGCAGGGCGGCTGGCTTCAATCGTGCAGGGCAGCACCGAGACGACCTTTTACGTACTGGCGGTGTATTTCGGCGCGGTCGGGATCAAGCGGGTGCGCCACGCGGTGAGCTGCGGCCTGATCGCCGACGTCGCCGGCATCCTCGCCGCCATCGGCATGGCCTATCTCTTCTTTGGCAGCATCGCATGAATCCGAAACCCTACGACACCCTCGCCGCCGTCGACCTCGGCTCCAATTCGTTCCGCCTTGAAGTCGCCCGGGTGTCCGGCGACCAGCTCTATCCGCTCGATTCGCTGAAGGAAACCGTGCGCCTGGCCGGCGGGCTGGGCGACGACAAACAGCTCGATGAAGCCACACAGGAACGCGCGCTGGCCTGTCTGCACCGCTTTGGCGAGCGCCTGCGCGGGCTGTCGCCCGAGGCGGTCCGCTGCATCGGCACCTCGACGCTACGCATTGCCAGGAACGCAGACGCCTTCATTGCCAGGGCCGAAATCGCGCTGGGCCACCCGATCGAAGTCGTCGCCGGGCGCGAGGAGGCGCGGCTGATCTATCTGGGGGTGGCGCACTCGCTGACGGCCTCGCCCGACAAGCGGCTGGTGGTGGATATCGGCGGCGGCTCCACTGAGCTGATCATCGGCCATGGCCTGAAACCGCACGAACGCGAAAGCCTGCATATGGGCTGCGTGAATTTCTCGCAACGCTTCTTCGCCGCCGGGGTGACCGACAAGGCTGCGCTGAAAGCCGCCGAGGTCGCCGCCCGGCTCGAGGTCGAGCGCATCGCCAGGGAGTTTTCCAAAGCCAACTGGCAGCAGGCGATCGGGTCCTCCGGCACCGCGCGCGCCCTGCGCGAGATTCTCGAACAGAATGGGTGGTCGGCCAGCGGCATCACCGCCGACGGCCTGGCGCAGCTGCGCACCCAGTTCATCAAGGCCGGGCATATCGACGCGCTGCAGCTTGCCGGTCTGCGCAACGACCGCCGCCCGGTGATCGCGGGCGGCTTTGCCATCATGGCGGGGGTGTTTGCCGAGCTCGGGATCGAGCAGATGGCTGTCGCCGAGACGGCGATGCGCGAGGGCATCCTGTACGACCTGCTGGGCCGCTTTCATGAGCAGGACATGCGCGAGGCGACGGTGGACGAATTCATGCGCCGCTACCACATCGACGTCCAGCAGGCCGCGCGCGTCACACGTGTGGCGCAAAAGCTGCTGGCGGCTTGCGGCGGCGGCGAAGAGAACGACGAACGCTTCCTCGACTGGGCCGCGCGTCTGCACGAAATCGGATTGTCGGTGTCGCACGGTGGCTACCACCGCCACGCCGGTTACATCCTGGAAAACGCCGACATGCCCGGCTTCTCGCGCACCGACCAGGCGCGCCTCGCCCTGCTGGCGCGCGCCCAGCGCGGCGCGTTGACGAAGCTGCCGGCGTTCGCCAGCGGCACGGTTCCGGACAGCGACCGTCTGCTGGTCTGGCTGCTGCGCCAGGCCGTCATCCTCTGCCGCAGCCGCGCAGACCCTCGCCTGCCCGACGTGAAAGTGGAAGCCAGCGGCAAGCGCTTGCGCCTGAGCTTGCCCGAAGGCTGGCTGGAGCGGCGCCCGCTGACCCATCGCGCGCTGGAAGAGGAAATCGGGCACTGGCAGGCCATCGGCATGAAGTACACCTTTGGCTAGCCGCGATGCGGACGGGGCAATCCAGACGGGAAGGGCTGCCTCAGCTGTCAGTGCCCGGTTTCGATGTCCGCAGTTTCTTGGTTTCACCTCGCCGCTGCTTGCCTTCCAGCCGTCGTTTCTTCGATGCCAGGGTCGGGCGGGTCGGGCGGCGCGGCTTCTCCACTTCGCAGGCTTCGCGAATCAGTTCGATCAGTCTTTCCAGTGCGTCGTCGCGATTGCGCCGCTGGCTGCGAAAGCGCTCGGCCTCGATGATCAGCACGCCGTCCTGGGTCACGCGACGGCCGGCCAGGGCGATGAGGCGGGCGCGCACCGGGTCGGGCAGCGAGGGGGAACGGGCGACGTCGAAGCGCAGCTGCACCGCGGTGGAAACCTTGTTGACGTTCTGCCCGCCGGGACCCGAGGCGCGCACGAAATCCTCCTGGATTTCGCGCTCGTCGAGCTCGATCTCGGCGTTGACCCGGATCATGCGTGCGGCTTCGTGTCTACCACTTCACCACATGCACGTTGTTGAGCGTGCGTCCGAGGAAACGCTCGCCGATGGTCTGGAAGCGCAGCGGCACGTCGGTGACGTAGAAGTCGTAGCGCGGCTGGGCCGGGCCGGGATTGGCGATTTGCTTTTCCGCCAGGACCGCGGCGACCTGCTCGGCCATGGCTTCGGCGGAGTCGACCAGCGCGACGTCGTCGCCCACGACCTGGCGCAGCAGCGGTTTCAGCAAGGGGTAATGGGTGCAGCCGAGCACCAGGGTGTCGATGTGCTCGCCCAAGAGCGGCTTCAGGTAATCCTGCGCGGTGAGCAGGGTGACTTCGTGGTCGAGCCAGCCTTCTTCCACCAGCGGCACGAACAGCGCGCAGGCCTGCGAGTGGATGCGCGAGTCGGGCGCATATTCGTGGATGGCGCGCGCGTAGGCGTTGCTGTTGATGGTGGTGGGGGTGCCGATGACGCCGATCTTCCTGCCGCCGCGCGCCGATGCCGCGCCGGCGTCGATGACGTCGAGCACCGGCACCGGCGACAGGTCCTTGACCACCTGCGCCGCCACCGCCGCCATGGTGTTGCAGGCGATGACCAGCAGCTTGACGTCCTTTTCCAGCAGGAATTGCGCGATCTGCGTGGTGAAGTGGGCGATGGTCTCGACCGACTTCACGCCGTAGGGCACGCGCGCGGTGTCGCCGAAATAGACGATGTTCTCGTAGGGCAGGCGCTCCATCAGGGCGCGCACCACGGTCAGCCCGCCGATGCCGGAATCGAATACGCCGATTGGGGAATTTGCATTCGTGGACATGGGTGGCAGGATGGCGCAATGAGAAAGACGGCATTTTACCCGCAGGGCAGCATGAGGCGAGATCCGGCATGAGCGCGTGCGCATGCGATTCGGTGTGCAATGCGGCGCCGCCCGATCCGGGTTACCGGCGCGCGCTGTGGATTGCGCTGGTGCTCAACGCGCTGATGTTCGGCGTCGAACTGGTTGCGAGCTTCGCGGCGCAGTCGGTGTCGCTGCTGGCCGACGCGGTCGACTTCCTCGGCGATGCGGCCAACTACGGCGTGGCACTTTTCGTGCTGGGCCTGGCGCCGGTATGGCGTTCGCGAACGGCGCTGTGGAAAGGCTGGATGATGGTGGGCTACGGGGTATTCGTGCTCGGCAAGTCGGCCTGGCAGTGGTCGGCCGGCGTGGTGCCGGAGCCGTTCGTCATGGGCTGGGTGAGCCTCGTGGCGCTGGCGGTCAACGTCGGCGTCGCGGCGCTGCTGTATGCGCACCGCCAGGGCGACGCGCAGGCGCGCTCGGTGTGGCTGTGTTCGCGCAACGACGCGCTCGGCAATCTGGCGGTGATGGGGGCGGCGGGCGGCGTGTGGGCGACTGCGCACGGCTGGCCGGATATCGCGGTGGCGCTGGTTCTGGCCGGGCTGGCGCTGAGTTCGGGCACGTCGGTGATCCGCCACGCGCGGCAGGAGCTGCGGGCAGAGGGGATGTAGGAGCGGGTTTGCCCGCGATGGAGGCGCTATCCGGGCTAAAGCCCCTCCCACACAGCAAGCCTAATCGTCGGCCCAGTCCATGGAAACCCTGGATTCCGGCTTTCGCCGGAAAGACAATTTGCAGGCGTTGCGCTTACGCCACTTGTTGGCGCGCAAGCGCCCACGCCACGTGCTCGCGTACCAACTCGGATGGGTGATCCAGGCGCGCGCCGAGCGCCGCTTGAGTTTCGGGCGAGGGCGGCGCATTGCCCAGCGCGACGGCGATGTTGCGCAGCCAGCGTTCATGCCCGATGCGGCGGATCGGCGAGCCCGCCAGGCGTTCGTTGAATTCCGCTTCGCTCCATGCGAACAGGTCCACCAGCCGTGCGCTGTCGAGTCCGTTCCGTACCTCGAAATCGGCCAGCGCGGTGGTCTGCGCAAAGCGGTTCCACGGGCACGCCAGCTGGCAGTCGTCGCAGCCGTAGATGCGATTGCCCAGCAGCGGACGCAGCTCGAGCGGGATGCTGCCCTTGAGTTCGATGGTGAGATAGGAGATGCAGCGCCGCGCATCGACCGTGTAGGGCGCGACGATCGCAGCGGTGGGGCAGACGTCGATGCAGGCGGAGCAGGTGCCGCAGTGGCCGGCTTCGGGCGCGTCCACCGGCAGCGGCAAATCGGTGTAGATCTCGCCGAGAAAGAACCACGAGCCATGCTGCCGGTTCAGTAGCAGCGTGTGCTTGCCGCGCCAGCCCAGTCCGGATTTCGCGGCGAGTGCCACTTCCAGCACCGGCGCGCTGTCGGTGAAGACGCGGAAATGATGCGCGCCGATTTCCGTGCCGATTTTTTCGGCCAGGCTTTGCAGGCGGTTGCGCAGCACCTTGTGATAGTCGCGCCCCAGCGCGTAGCGGGAAATATAAGCGGCGTCGGTGTCGTCCAGCACAGCATGCGGGTCGGCCGACGCCGGCGGAAAATAGTCCAGCCGCGCGCTGATGATGCGGACGGTTCCCGGCACCAGTTCGGCCGGCCGGCTGCGCTTGGTACCATGCGACGCCATATAATCCATCTCGCCATGAAAACCTTGCGCCAGCCATTCCTGCAAGCCCGCCTCGGCCGCACCCAGGTCGCCGTCGGCAATGCCTACCGCGGCAAAGCCGAGCTCGCGCCCCCATTGCTTGATTTTTTGCGCCAGTTGTCTTAAATCCTGCTCATGCATACCGTCGATGATACCGTGCGTTGCCGCCACCTTCTGGCCGACGAGGCTGCTACGCTTGCATTCGGTGCGCAGTTGGCCCGGGAATTGACGCCCGGCATGACGTTCTACCTCGAGGGCGATCTGGGTGCGGGCAAGACGACGCTGGTGCGGGGGCTGCTGCGCGCGCTGGGACACGAGGGGCGGGTCAAGAGTCCGACCTATACCCTGGCCGAAATCTACAGCCTGCCTGCGTTTGAGGTATATCACTTTGACCTGTATCGTATGCATGACCCGCGCGAGTGGCTGGACGCGGGGTTTCGCGACATCAGCGACGGTCGGGCAGTGAGCCTGATCGAATGGCCGGAAAAGGCCGCGGGCTGGCTGCCGCCGCCGGACGTGATCATCCGGCTGACGATTGCGGACGAGGCGCGCGAAATCGAATGCGAAGCCGCCAGCCTGCGCGGCGCACATTATCTGGAGTCATTTTGCACGCTCTGCTGAAAATCTTCCTGCTATGCGGTGTGCTGGCGTCGGGCTGGGCCCAGGCGCTGCAGGTGTCCGCCACGCGACTGTGGCCGTCGCCCGATTACACCCGGATCACGCTGGAAGCTGCGCAGCCGGTCGCACACAAATATTTCACCCTGTCGAATCCGGAGCGCCTGGTGATCGACCTCGAAGGCGTCGAGGCAGGCGTCGCGCTCGATGCGCTGGTCGCCCAGCTGAGTGCGGATGATCCCTACATCGGCGCGATTCGGGTGGGCATCAACCGCCCCGGCGTGATGCGGGTGGTGCTGGACCTGAAAACAGCCGTCAGGCCGTCGGTGTTCCAGCTGCAACCGTTGGCAGAGTATGGTCACCGGTTGGTGATCGACCTGTATCCGGATCAGGCGACCCATTCGGCATCAAGCCCGGCTGTCCTTCCGCAACCGGCGATGGCCGAGCTGAAGCCCGCCAGGCCGGGTGTTCCACAGTACGCGCGGCTCGTCATCGTGGCGATCGATGCCGGCCACGGCGGCGAGGACCCCGGCGCCATCGGCGCCAAGGGTTCGTACGAAAAGCACATCACGCTGGCATTGGCGAAGAAACTCAAGCAAAAGATCGACGCGCAGGAAAACATGCGTGCCGTGCTGGTTCGCGACGGCGACTATTTCGTGCCGCTGGCGCAGCGCGTCACCAAGGCACGTGCGCTGAAGGCCGACCTGTTCCTGTCGATTCATGCCGATGCCTTCATCAAGCCGCACGCGCGCGGATCGTCGGTGTTCGCGCTGTCCGAGAACGGTGCAACTTCGGTCGCCGCGCGCTGGCTGGCCAAGAAGGAAAACGAGGCCGACCTGGTGGGCGGCGTCAACATCGACGTCAAGGACCCCTTCCTCAAACGCACCCTGATCGATCTGTCGCAGACCGCCACCATCAACGACAGCCTGAAGTTGGGGAATGCCGTGCTGAAGGAAATCGGCGGCGTCAATACGCTGCACAAGGCGCAGGTCGAACAGGCCGGGTTTGCCGTGCTGAAGGCGCCCGACATCCCCTCGATCCTGATCGAGACCGCGTTCATCTCCAATCCGGAAGAGGAGCGGCGCCTGAACGATTCCGCCTACCAGAACCAGTTGGTGGACGCCATCGTCGTTGGCGTCAGGAATTACTTCGACAAGCATCCGCTGGGCGGGCCGTCGCGGCTGACCCTCAATCCATGAGCGTCAGCCTGCTGGGCGCGGCGGCCCCGGGTTTCGGCCGGCCGCTGGCGGTGCTTGAAGCCTGTCACGGCCGCATCGCCAAACAGTGCGACACCCTGGATAAATTGCTGGCGCACCTGCCCGTGCACGGCGCCGACGCGCAGGCGCAGCAGGCGGCGCGCGCGGTGCTGGCCTATTTTGACACCGCGGCGGTGCACCATCACGACGACGAGGAGCGCAACCTGTTTCCGCTGCTGGAACAGGCCGACGCGCCCGGTGCCTGCGATCTGGTCGAGGCCCTGACCCAGGAGCACGACGAGCTGGCGCTGCTGTGGCGGCGCCTGCGCGTGGAACTCAAGAAGATCGAGACAGGCGAGGCGTCCGCACTGGACGCGGCGCTGACGCACCGCTTCATCGACCTCAATCGCAGCCACCTCGAATTCGAGAACACCCATGTATTGCCGCTGGCGCGCCAGATGCTCGGTGCGGTCGAGATCGAACGCCTCGGCCGCGCCATGGCGGCGCGCCGCGGCGTGACGTTTACGATCTGACATGTCGATTCGCGTCTTGCCCGATGTGTTGATTTCGCAGATCGCCGCCGGCGAGGTGGTCGAACGCCCCGCCGCGGCCTTGAAGGAAATTCTCGAAAACAGTCTCGACGCCGGCGCCACCGATATCCAGGTCGATCTGGAGCAGGGCGGCATCAAGCGTATCCGGGTCGCCGACAACGGCAGCGGCATCGCACGCGACGAACTCGCGCTCGCCCTGACGCGCCACGCCACCAGCAAGATCGCCAGCCTGGCCGACCTCGAACAGGTCGCGAGCCTGGGATTTCGCGGCGAGGCGCTGGCGTCGATTGCCGCCATCGCGCGGGTGCAACTCAGCAGCCGCGGCGCGGACGCCGGGCATGCCTGGGCGGTGGACGTCGAGGGCGGCCGCCTGAGCGAGCCCGCGCCGGCGGCGCGCGGCGCCGGCCCCCCGCTCGACATCCAGGACCAGTTATTCAACACCCCCGCCCGGCGCAAGTTTCTCAAGACCGAGGCCCCCGAAAACGCCC
>JAIBEI010000038.1 GCA_019459055.1 Thiobacillus sp.
TCGAGGTTGAAAGAGTAGAAAAGTCGATCCTGGCCACCTGTCTGACACCCCATCATCGCTAGGCTCCCCGCTTATCAGATGATGAGAATCATAGCTGCGGGGACGGCATTGTTGAAGGGGGTTTTTCAACAGAATCCGGCCAATGCTGCCGGTGGCTATAGTTCAGTTGAGTGGCCGGAGTTACGCAGGTTGCAGCCGTTGGCGCGGTACTCTGCCTGAACGGCAGCTTTAGTAACGGGCGAGGGACGGCACCCGACCCAAAGCGACCCGTCATGGCTTACCCGCTGAACGTCCAATCATGTAGCGCAAGCGGTCATCCAAGAATCTGCATCCAGGCATCTGGTCCGTAGTTGGGGAATGATAATCTAGGACTTAACTGTCCGGACCATCGGTTTCTTGAATCACTGTTGGGCGTCTGCCTCATATCGGGTCCGGCTTTCGTTTTGGGAAAACCGGTCCTTTCAACTTCTCTCCAAAATGCGTGGTAAGTTGTCGGACTGAAACAGCATCCACAATGACAATGCCTTGTGTACGCACACCCCGGCATGCGCGACGCGAGATCGGGGGAGAACTCGTTTGGACCGGCAGTACGAAAGTCACCGCATCAGCATTATCGGAGGCCTCATTCTGGTTGCCCTGACCCTCGCCTCGGGTATCGGCGTATATGCCGTCATGCAGCGACAATTGGAGTCCATCCTCGTCAGAAGCCTGGAAGCCTCGCTGCAGAGCGACCGGCGCCTGTTCGAAAGCGAAATCAACGCCGGCGTGATTGATGCACTGACAGTATCCACCCGGCCCTTTGTGATCCTCAACCTGCAGCAACTAATGGCGGAGCCAGGCAACGACGCCAGCCGGCATGCCTTGCAGAAGATCGCGGATTCATTTTTGCCAGCTGGATTAACCGGCGTCTCCTTTTATGACACGCACAATAATGAAATCGCGCGCGCAGGCCGACTGACGAAAAATCCGGCGCTCAACGTGCCTCTCAACACGCAAGCCGGGGCACGCCTGTTGTGGGATGGGCAACTGATCCTGATGGTTGTTCGGGACGTGGTGGACGAAAAAGGGATCCGCATCGGCGCAGCAAGGACAGAATCTACCCTGCCACAACTGACGCGCACCATCGCCGAAGCGGGGGTGTTCGGAAAGACGGTGGAGCTGGCCGTGTGTGCACCTCTGGCAAAGGACATGCAGTGCTTCCCACTCACGCGGTCGAAACGGGTGTTCTCGCGCATGGCCCGCACGATAGGCGACCAGCCACTGCCCATGAGTCATGCGCTGGATGGCAAAACCGGCACGGTATTCACACAGGATTATCGGCACGAAAATGTAGTCGCCGCGCACACCCCGCTGGGCAGCCTGGGGCTCGGCATGGTGCTGAAGATCGATCAGGGCGAACTATTCGACCCTGTCAGACAGCGACTCTGGGTCATCGTGCCACTGCTGGGACTACTGGTCCTGGCCGGCATCCTACTGTTGTACTGGCTGGTGGCGCCGCTCGTGCGCAAGCTCATCATCTCCAAACAGGAGGCCGCCGAAATCAATGCCAGGCTGCAGGACGTGGAGGCACGCTGGCGCTTTGCGTTGGACAGTACGGGCGCAGGCGTTTGGGATCTGGATGTTCCGACCAACCGGATTCTGCTTGCAGGCCGCTGCATGGCCATGCTTGGATTTTCCGACGACGAAATTGGCACCAGCATTGACGACTGGCAGCAGCGCATTCACCCGGATGATCTGTCCGCCCTGATGTCTGCACACCAGCAGCTTTTCGATGGCAGCTGCGACACCTTCACCAACGAACATCGCAAGCGCTGCAAGGATGGGAGCTGGAAGTGGATTCAGGCGTATGGCATGGTGGCCGCTCGCGATGCTGCCAATGTTCCCGTGCGGATGATCGGTACCTACCTCGACATCAGTGAACGCAGGCAAGCGGAAGAAACCATCCAGCGCCAAGCCAATTTCGATCCGCTGACGCAGTTGCCCAACAGGCGGCTGTTCCTCGACCGACTGGGGCAGGAAATCATCAAATCCCGGCGTGCTGATGTACCCCTGGCGCTCCTGCTGATTGATCTCGACGAATTCAAGGAAGTCAACGACTCGCTGGGACATGGCGTTGGCGACACTCTGTTGCAGGAGTCGGCTCGACGCATCCTCAGCTGTATACGCGATGGCGATACCGTCGCCCGTCTAGGTGGGGACGAGTTCACCGTCATTCTGACCGAACTGTCGGACCGCACGCACATCGAGGACATCGCCCAAAAAATCATCAGCAGGCTGGCCGAGCCCTTCCATCTTGGCGACGATTTGGCCTATGTTACGGCCAGTATCGGCATCACCCTGTACCCGAGCGACGCCGGTGATATCAGCACTCTGATGAAGCATGCCGACCAGGCCATGTATGCTGCCAAAAAGCATGGGCGCAATCGCTTCTTCTATTTCACCGCGTCGTTGCAGGAAGCCGCCCAGAGCCGCCTGCAACTTACCCGCGATCTGCGCGAAGCGGTAGCCGCCCGGCAATTCCTCATACATTTCCAACCGATCGTCGAGCTGTCGAGCGGTCGCATTCACAAGGCCGAGGCGCTGCTGCGCTGGCAGCATCCCACCCGCGGCCTGGTCAATCCGATGGCTTTCATTCCGCTCGCGGAAGAAACAGGACTCATCAATGAGATCGGGGATTGGGTATTCAGGGAATCGGCGCAGCGCGCGAGGGACTGGTGCCGTGCATTCGGCGCCGACTTCCAGATCAGCGTCAACATGTCGCCGGTTCAGTTCCGGGCGGACGGGCGCACGCGTACTGAAACGTGGCTTAGGCATCTGGAGGATATCGGGCTGTCTGGTGCGAACGTCATTATCGAGATCACCGAAAGCCTGCTGCTCAACGCGCAGGCCGACGTCATCGATCAGCTGTCATGGTTTCGCAACGCCGGCATCCAGATTGCCATCGACGATTTCGGTACCGGCTATAGCGCGCTGTCCTATCTCAAGCAATTTCCCATCGACTATCTGAAAATCGACCGTTCATTCGTGCGCGATATCGAGACGGACGCCAACGACATGGCCCTGTCCAGGGCAATCATCGTCATGGCGCACGAACTGGGGCTGAAAGTGATCGCGGAAGGTGTGGAAACCGACGGGCAGCGCAGCCTGCTGGCCGCAGCTGGCTGCGATTACGCGCAGGGATACCTCTACGCGAAGCCGCTGACGCCGGATGCTTTCGAAGCCTTGCTGAGAGGCTAGCGGATGATCAGTACTGGTGAGTTCAGACGCTGAAGGTCTGCTATCAGCAGACAACCGGACCACCTCTGAGATGTTTCCGACCGCCTCTTTTGGCCGGGAGCACCCTGCCAGCCTGGCGCTCCAAAGCGGTCGTTGCCAAAAACGTTATTGCGGCGAACGGCAGCTTACTGGACCACCTGCGAATTCACCCTCCCGGCCAGGAACAGTCGTTTGCAGTGCTTAATGCGTAAGTCCGGTAGCTGATCCTAAGCAGCCGCTCAACGTGTGAAATAACCCGCACTGCGCGGCTTCATCGCACAGTGTCCGTGTTGATGGATGGGTTGAGCAGCATTTACTTCCACGTGATGTTTGTTAGGTTGAACGCCATGTTAGGCGGTTCGTGGCTAGTCATGACTACTCGGCTAAGGAGCGCGCGAACCAAACGATGACAGCGCCGCCAAGAACAATGATTACGCCAGCGATAGCAGCAGGACTGCCGCGTAGATGAAAACGCGGTGGCGGCTCCTTCCAAACGGCTGGAAATAAACGGACAAAACACACAATGGTTCCTTGGATGGCGAAAACCACACCGATAGCACGCCAGCCCCACACCGGCCCGAAAGCCACGAAACAGAAGGCTATCAAAACCATGGCGAGGGCCGTCAGCTGATCTAGTCGCGTGATGCTTCTGCGCATTTGTGCGGCCTACGCTGAAGGTAACGGGCCGCTTTGGAGTGGAGCCACAGGCGCAGCGGAAAAGCGGTCGCGTTGACCGAATTGTTAGGCATCATCGCGACGTCCCCCCAGTTTGAGTAGCACGTAGCTTTAGAGTCCAATCCCACTGACGAAGGAGATTGGACATGAAGAAGCGTTTCACGGAAGAGCAGATCATTGGATTCCTGCGGGAGGCGGAAGTGGGCCTGCCGATCAAGGAGCTGTGCCGCCGGCACGGTTTCTCTGAAGCCAGCTACTACCTCTGGCGCAGTAAGTTCGGCGGCATGAACGTGTCTGACGCCAAGCGCCTGAAGGAACTGGAGACCGAAAACACCCGCCTGAAGAAGCTGCTTGCCGAAGCGATGCTGGAGAACGAGGTCACGCGTGAGGCGCTCCGAAAAAAGTGGTGAAGGCACCGGCACGCCGCGAACTGGTGCGTCACCTGGCAGGCCAAGGATTGAGCGAACGGCATGCCCTGCGCGTCGTCGGCATGAGTGCCAGTGCCTATCGCTACCAACCCGCGCCAGACCAAAACCAGGACCTGCGCGATCGAATCGTGGCACTGGCGCATCGGCATCGCCGCTATGGCGCTGGCATGGTCTACCCTGAAATTGCGCCAGGCCGGGATGCCGGTGAATCACAAGCGTGTCGAACGGCTCTATGCCGAAGCGGGCCTCCAGGTACGGCGTCGCCGGCGCAAGAAGGTGCCGGTGGCGGATCGACAGCCGTTGGGACGCCCCCTGTCCGCCAACCAGGTCTGGTCGATGGATTTCGCGTTTGACCGGACGGCCGAAGGACGCGTCATCAAGTGCCTGACGGTCGTGGACGACGCCACGCACGAAGCCGTGGCCATC
>JAIBEI010000042.1 GCA_019459055.1 Thiobacillus sp.
ATGCCCTGGTATTTTCTCTTGCCCGGCGCATGGCCGGCCAAAATGGCCTCGGCGTCCTGCCACGGCTTCAGCTGCGCGCGAGATGCTTGAAGTAGGGTGCACTCTGTGCACCTTCAGGCGCAAATCGGTGCACGGAGTGCACCCTACTTCAAGCATCTCGCGCGCAGCTGAAGCCGTCTTCAAGCATCTCGCGCGCAGCTGAAGCCGTGGCAGGACGCCGAGGCCATTTTGGCCGGCCATGCGCCGGGCAAGAGAAAATACCAGGGCATGACCGGCGCGCCGCACAGCGGGCGCATGCAGCCTTCCTTGCCAGGACGGGTTCTCCCCGCTGCCCCGCCTTGCCAAGACAGGCCATCCCCCCCATACTGTCAGACGCATTAGTCTTTTGGTTTGTCCCTCCGGCCCCTTGCGGGCATCTTGTCGGCTCTCCTCATTCGCAGCCGCGCCGCGCAACCCCGACGCGGCTGCCGCAGTTCCCACTGAGACTTTCGCACACCCCCACGCCGGTGCACGGCTTCGTCGCGCCATCGGCCAAGCATGAGGAATCGAAACATGGCAAAAGAAGAACTTGTAGAAATGGAAGGCGTCGTCAGCGAAGTGCTGCCGCAAACCCGCTTCCGCGTCACCCTGGACAACGGCTTTGAAATCACCGCCTACGCCTCCGGCAAAATGCGCAAGCACCGCATCCGCATCCTGGCCGGCGACAAGGTCACCATCGAAATGTCGCCCTACGACCTTACCAAAGGCCGCATCAACTTCCGCCACAAGGACACCAACTCCGGCCCGCGGCCGGCCCCCATGCAAAGACGCTAGGAAAACGCTGAACAATTCAATACGGCCGTCATTGCGAGCGCAGCGAAGCAATCCAGCGTATTGATCAAGCGGGAATTTCCGCTGCGCGCCACACAATAACGAATGAATCAACGGTTCCCCAAACCGATCCGTAGCGCCGTGCATTAGACGATTTATGGCGCGTAGGGTGCACTCCGTGCACCGGTCGACGCCCCAAGGTGCACGGAGTGCACCCTACCAAAGCATCTCCCCCGAATGAACAATCCGGGTTGATCGCTACGAAATCCTGACCTCGGTTCCCACCTTCACCAGATCGAACAGTTCCGCCACCTCCACATTCTTCATGCGGATGCAGCCGTGCGAAGCCGGCGTGCCGATCCTGTGTTCCTCGTGGGTGCCGTGGATGTAGATATAGCGGTTGCGGGTGTCCACCGTGCCGCCCTGGTTCTTGCCCGGCTCCAGCCCTTCCAGCCACAGAATCCGCGTCAGGATCCAGTCGCGCCCCGGATTTTCGGCGTCCAGTTCGGGCGTCCAGATTTCACCGGTCCATTCGCGCGACTTGAATGCCGCACACAGCGGCGCCCCCGCACCGATCTTCTCCGCAATGCGGTGCCGCCCGCGCGGCGTGCAATGGCTGCCGTTCTGCTCCCCCGCCCCGTTGGCCGCGGTGGAAACCGGATACTGGCGGATCAGCATGTCGCCATCCGGAAAAGGCTCCCACAGGTACAACTGCTGCAGGCGGATATCCACCTCGATCACCAGGTCGCTCATTGCACCGCCTCCTTCTTCTGCTGCTGCCGGCGCGCCTCGAAAAAGCCCGAAATCATCGCCGCGCATTCGTCCGCCAGCACCCCGCCGACAATCTCGCAATGGTAGTTCAGGCGCGGCTCGGCAAACACATCGATGATGCTGCCGTGCGCACCCGTCTTGTACTCGCGTGCCCCGTACACCACCCGCGCCACCCGCGAATGCAGGATCGCCCCCGCGCACATCACGCACGGCTCCATCGTCACATATAGCGTGCAGCCCACCAGCCGGTAATTGCCCAGGCGCGCCGACGCATCGCGCAGCGCCATCACCTCGGCGTGCGCCGTCGGGTCGTGGCTGGAAATCGGCTGGTTGAAGCCGCGCCCGACGACCTCGCCGCCACACACCACCAGCGCCCCCACCGGCACCTCGCCCGTGTCCCAGCCCTGGCGGGCCAGTTCCAGTGCGGCGCGCATGAATTTCACGTCTTCGATCATGCTGCTGTTGTCCGATCTAATGGATTACGCCATGTAATGTAATACGTAAGGGGTTTTGTGTGACAGATTCCCGAGCAGCCGATCTCTGCCGCACGCGGTTTTCTGCCCGGGATCGACCCCATATCGAGCGCGAGAACGACCGCGTAGAACGTGGTTGCACAACCGCGCTGAATGCAGCACCCACTTTTCTCTTGGGTGGCAGGCGCACTTCGTGGCCGATTGATGGATTTTCGGGTCACTTCCTCTTTCCCGGGAGGGAGGGGCGCGCGTCTCGTCGGTCAGACGTGTAAGGTCATGGGCAAGTGGGTCTTGGGCGGAAGACCTTGCAGGCAGGGGCCGGGCCGGTAAGGGCAACGCCACGACGCTGGACGGAAACACACTCCGCATCGACAGCGTCGTGATGCGGAATGCGGCCAACCCCCCTAGCGCGGGAGTGCTGCCACGCGAGGGCTTCGCCCCCCGGTCGGGGGCTGGTTTTATAACTCAGGGATCAATCAGGGTTACCGTTGCCGTTGCAGCGCCGCCTTTTCCATCCGAAATGGTGTAGCTGAAGCTGGTGCTAAGGAAGGCGGCTTCAGGGGTGAAGATCAGGTTGCCGTTCCCTTGGGAGATCGATCCAGTGTCCGGCTGGGTGAATGACACGATGCTCAGTGCATCGCCATCCGGATCGCGATCGTTCGCCAGCACGTCCAGCTGCGCGTTCCAGGTGGACGAAACGACATAGCTGTCATTCATCGCAATCGGGAGCTGGTTGGCGGCCTGGACGGTTATCGTGACCTGTGCGCTACTGGTCGCGCCTTCAGTGTCGGCGATCGTATAGGAGAAAGTATCCTGCCCAATGAAGCCGGGCGCTGGGGTGTAACTGACCTTGCTGCCGCTGATGCTGGCGCTGCCGTGGGCGGGCGGTGTAACCGAAGTGATTGTCAGCCCATCCTGATCCGGGTCGCTATCGTTGGCCAGCACGTCCAGCATCGCCGTTTCGCCACGATTGGCCGTAAAGGCATCCGCCTGGGCGACAGGCGCGCGGTTGACATACTGTTTATCGCCGCTTGCTACGGTAATCTCGCTGTCCTGCTGGCGATAAACGTCCACGCTCTGTTTGTGTGGCGTGGTGTTGTGCAAGGCACGACGCAACCACGCGGGTTCGCTGTCGATGTATTCGCGTACCCATTCCACCTTGGCGGGCTTCGCCGCTTTGGGTTCTGGGGTCGGTTCGGGGGGCGGAGTGATGGCCGCTACAGTTTCTTCGGTGACACTGATGAACTCAAGGTCGACCCGCCGATTTTTTGGGCGTGAATCCTCCGTGTTGGGGTAGCGTGGCTCGGTTTCTCCCTTGCCTTCTACAATCATTACTTCATCGGGAAGTTTGCCAGTTTCGACCAGGTATTTCTTCACCGACAGCGCGCGCCTCTCGGAAAGTTTCTGGTTATGTTCATCGGAGCCCAGATCGCAGGTGTGGCCAATCAGGCGGATGTTGCCGGTGTAGCCCACCGTGCGAAGCGTCGTGATGACCGCGTCGAGAGCGGCCATGGCTTCGGGCGTTAGCTGGGCTTTGTCAAGTTCGAAGAATGCATCGGAAAGCATGGTGGCAGTGGTTTTCACCATCTGCTTTTCGACTTTAGGCGCATTTTCAACAGCAGGGCGGACCGTTTCCGTAGTCGCTTGTGCGGTTACGTCCTCTGGCTGGGCCTGGGCTTCAACCAGACGATATGGGCGTTCCGGACGATGGCTCTTGCCGCCCAGTTCATGGCGGTACATGAAATAAAGGCGCTGGTCGCTGCGATTCTGTTCCAGTGCCCCGGATTTTTGATAAGCCTCAGCATTAACCGAGAAGCTGTGCGGCGTGTTGGCGATGAATTTTTCCATCATCACGGACAGGGTGGTCTGGCGGCTTGAGTCCTTTCCCCATTCGTAATCCAAGCCACCACTCAGGCGGATGAGGGATTCGTTGTAATAGCGCCCAATGCGTGTCCCCACACCGTAGTCATAGGGCCGTTCATAAAGGTGCAAATAGGTCGTGGTGGCAATGTTCTGGGTGTACTGGCGCCCATCCAGATCGGTGCCGAAAACCGTATCGCTCACGGTCGAGACTGTCTCGCCAATAGCGCGCCGACCGGTCAGCGCCGTGGAAACATAAGCGCCGAAAAACAGGTTTTCCTGTTCAACTCCCCCGCCCAGTGTGAGTTTCTGGTCATGTTGCGTGTTTTGGTCCACAGCCGCGAAAAGCTTGCGCACGCTCTGGCTGGTTGGCTTTCCCTTGGCGCCGTCCTGCGTCCAGTGGTAGTTTAGTTTAAGACCACCCGACGACCCGCTGGCCCATGCCTCGCCGATCCACGCGGCCAGACTGTCTTCCGAGAAGACCCAATACGCCTCGCCGCGAAGCTTGGTCTTGCTGTCATAACCGATGCCGATGCGTCCGTTGCTGCCGACGTAGGCAAGATCCCCTCCCTGGGTTTGCTGCTCAGGTCGTTCCGCCGCAGCGACGAAAGGAGAAACAATCGCCAGTCCGGCGGCGACAAGGACAAGATGGGATTTTTTGGTATTCATAATCACTGCTGTCCGGTTACAACGATGGGTTGAATCACTTAAGGTCAAGAACGGTAAGGGATTCAGGGTGAATGGCGATGGATTTTAAATGTAAAACGGAATTCCGGGCTTATTCCGCACTAATTAAATTACTGGCATTGGTGCTTCTGTAAAGATCGGCAGCATCTCGCCCGTGACTGCGACCAGAAGGCGCGCGATGCGGCCGATGGCCGCAAAACCCAGCAGTTCCACTGTGCTTTGGAACTCATCCAATCCTGAAAGGGCCAGGCCTCACTCCACAGTTACACGCTAAACAATCTTGAACTCGCAGTTGCACCAGGGTTATATTCAGAAACAAAGACCAACAAACTTGGCGGTACTCATGGTGAATAATTACGACATGCCAGTTGATCAAGCCAGAGCACACCATTTCGTTAATACCGCCCAACCCTGCGGTCAAGCGGGACGCGCCGCAAGCGGCGCCCCCTTGCCTTAAACGTTAGGCCGGAGTTCCGTATGGCACCACTTACAAAGCAGAAGCAGATTGTTGGTCTTGTAGGCTGGCTCTTGGTCGGCTTCATCGCTGCAGTCATTGGTGGCGCCGCATCTATTCAGGCTGGCCCGTTCTATACCCAGCTCGTCCGTCCTGATTGGGCACCACCAGCCTCGATCTTTGGGCCGATTTGGACAGTTCTGTATGCCCTAATGGGTATTGCTGCTTGGCTGATTTGGCGTGTTGGCGGCTTTCGCGCAGCCAAGTCCGCGCTCATTTTGTTTCTTGTGCAACTTGCTCTCAATTCACTATGGAGCTGGTTGTTCTTCGGCTGGCATCGTGGTGCCTTGGCCTTCACTGACATCCTATTACTGTGGGCGTTGATCGTCGCAACCTTGATCTTCTTCTGGCGCATCAGACCATTGGCAGGCGCGTTGCTCGTTCCGTATCTGCTGTGGGTCAGCTTCGCCGCTGCACTCAACTACTCTGTTTGGCAACTCAATTCGCAGGTCTTGGGGTAATGCAGTTGTTGCCGAACAACTCATTCAAGCCGAAGCCGCTTCGCGGCTCGGCTTAATTAAGGAGTTCGGGGTTACATGGGTAAATACCTCGGCAATCAATTGCATCCAATGGAATGGGTTGGTTCTATTGCCTGGGCAGTTTTCTGGGGTGCGCTCGCATACTTGGCCCTCACCGAGAGGAGCATTACACTCGGCGGCAGGCTTGGCATCACTCACTACGAAGGCCTTGCCGCAGTTTTACTTGGTTTTCTTCTGCTTGGTGGTGCGTTTGTCGGTGTGGGTTGGTTGTTGCGCTTGCACCCTTTTAAACGCCTGTTGCAGTTGCTTCTGTTCCTGGTGTGGATAGGTAGCGCAATCGTCTACATTTCATTCTTCTACCCCTAACCCGTCGGTCGAGAGGGACCGTAACGTCGCGCCGCACAGCTTAAACGTTAGCCATTTCAAGTTGCACAGGAGCCGCTGTGGATTCGCAATTTGCCTTAAACGTTCGTCGGTCTGCTGAAGATTCCTTCGCGTCTGGCCTCTATTGCGCGGAAAGCGTTGTGTTGGCAGTCGCCGAAGCGCTGAGCGTTGAGTCTGATTTGTTGCCCAAGGCCGCTACCGCCTTTTGTAGTGGCATGGGCCGAATGTGTGGCACCTGCGGTGCTCTTACCGGTGCCATCATGGGCGTTGGCCTCGCTCTTGGGCGCTCAGAGTCCAGCCAATCCGTCCAACCTTCATACACAGCAACCCAGCGCCTTATCCGAGAGTTCGAGCAAGAGTTTGGCGCACGTGACTGTCACGTGTTGCTGGGCTGCGATCTCAACACTCCGGAAGGCCAAGCCACGTTTCGCGAAAGCAGGCTGGGCGAGCACTGTGCCAAATACACGGGCAAGGCTGCCGAAATTGCAGCGCACATTATTTTTGAAATGGCTAACCCTACGGTGCAGGGGACGCTGCGCGATAAAGCTGCGCAGCGCCCCTGACCTTGAACGTCAATATGGGCATTCTCCCCGCAATGGCGATACTCATCGAGCATCCGTTTCTGCGCGCTTGCGCTTCTCCGGCAGCCTGCCCAATCGCCAGCATGAACACCCGGCTGCTGCGCCCGATCAGGTCTGGGTCGGGGATATCACGTATCTCAAAGTCGGGACGATCTATCGCTATCTGGCGGTGGTGATGGATAAGACGGTATAAATGTGGTGCTGACGTAGCGGGCGCTCAAACATGCCATGGGCAACCGCCGTTCACCGCAGGGTCGCGGCCATCGGGCAATCGAAGGCGTGAGCTGCACCCCACCACCAGTGCCGCTCATGTCAAACGTTGTTTGAATGTCTGATAAGGATTCACTTGCCATGCCAATACCAGCTGCCTTGTATGAATCAGTATTCCATTCACTGGAAGATCAGATCGCAGTGATTGACCAAGCGGGCAACATTCTTGAGGTCAATTTGGCCTGGCAAAACTTTGGGATCGAAAACGGGCTGCCTTCCGGGTACGCGTGTGTGGGCCACAACTACCTCGAGACCCTGTCCGATTCGGTTGCTGCCGGCGATAGCCTTGCCGACGATGCATTACAAGGCATTATGGGTGTCCTGGCCGGCAAGCGTGCATTTTTCTACTATGAATACCCCTGTCACAGCCCGGACGAGAAACGCTGGTTCACCATGCGTGTCACCGCGTTGCATGGCGACGAATCTGGGGACTTGTTCGTTGTTTCCCATCACAACGTCACGCAGCGCAAACTGGCCGAGGAGCGGGTCGAAGAGCTGGCCATGCAGGACCCACTGACCGGACTGGGCAATCGACGAGCCTTCCATCTGTTCTTGAACAAGGAAATGCGAAACAGTATTCGTAATCGAACGCCGATCGGCCTGGCTCTTATCGATGTCGATGACTTCAAGAAGTACAACGATGAATTCGGGCATGCTGCCGGCGACCAATGTCTGATCAATGTTGGCCAGGTTCTGCTTGCTCATGCGCGCAGGCCCGATGATCTTGCGGCGCGTATCGGCGGCGACGAGTTTGCATTGATTTTGCGTAACACCGAGTTGGATACGGTACGGAAGATCGCGGAATCGGTCTTGAAGGCCATCAACGATCTCAAGATGGTCTTCGGTGACTCAAAGAAGGTAACTGTTAGCATAGGCTTGCTATCTGTGGTTCCTCATGAACAGCAGAGCGAGGATTTTTTGTTTCAAGAGGCTGACAAAGCGTTGTACCGCGCGAAATCGGCAGGACGAAATCAGGCCGTGTGTGCACAGCTTGGCAAAAACGGGCAAGTCCACCCCCCCGCTCCAAGGGACGCTGCGCGATAAAGCTGCAGCGCCCCTGAGCTACGCTAGCCTGGCTTATCGCATTGGTTCAGCACGCTAACGTTTTATCCCAACTAGTGATTCTCGTAGTAGGTGGCATCCTAAGTGTCTTCTTGTCTCTGTGGCTTCTCTACAAAAGAACCCCGCTAACAGCCGAGCCGAAGGATATTGTCCGCGTCGATGGAAGCTAAACATTAGAACCCTAGGACATGTCCTTATATCGTCACTGCCCTTACTGCACAAATCCACTAACGATATGGTCAGTGGTGAAGCCAAAAATGTTCAATACTGACGTCCCCATTTTCTGCCCTTCATGTAGTTCAATCATTTCTTACTGCCCCAGTAAGCGCAGTCGCACCACATATTCAGGAGTGGGAATGGCGTTTGGCTATCTAGTGGCCAAAGTTACACACATGATTTCTGGTGGCAGCGTATTTCTCGATCTGCTATTGGGTACGCTCTTGCTTTTTGGTATCGTGCTTCTCATTTATTACTTTGCACATATTAAAGATGGGTAATCCCTGCTATCAAGCCTAGCGCTGCTCACGGTAGCCGAACTCCTCTTCGTCTGGCGGACGGATCGTATACTGGAGTGGCTTAGGCCAGACGCTTCAGGCGGAAGCCTTGGGGCCAGGGAACTGCATAGCATCAAGATTGGGCGGGCGTCTCGTCTGTGCTGGTAACTCCGGCCTTGATGGGCAAGGGAGTTGGCAGAATGATGATGGCCTTCCTTGAGAATCTGGCGGGTGAAGCCGGACTGAATGCGACCCATCTTGATTCGACGCTCAACGCAGCCCCCTTCTACCGCAAGTGTGGTTATCAAGGAGATGAAGCTTGCCTTTATCAGTCACCACGAGGATTCAGTTTGGATTGTGTGCCGATGAGAAAGGCATTGACACCCCCCAAAGCTGCTGCCCAGCACGGCGGTTCACCGGAGGCCTTCGGCGCCAGTGACCTTTGACGTTAGTACTCAGACACTACTTTTTTATTTCACCAGAGGGAGAAAAAAATGACACCAGATTACAAGACAAGTATCGCCTGCAACGTATCGAACAGTCGTTTTTGGCAAGGTTCCTTGCTTGCGTTTGTTGTGCTCGGGTTGCAGGCTTGCACCACCACTGGAATAAACACCCCCGTTGTTAGTGACATCGCATTCGGGGGAATGACACAGCGCCCTGCTAACTTTTGTCAGCCACATCATGGAACGGACTGCGCCCCTAATTTAGCGGAATTCCCGAGCTTTGCCGAGATTGGAAAAGAAATCTCGGTATTGCCGCTGGGAAGGGGAACCTGCGGCATGGTCTCCATCGACTTTGGCGACGGCACACCGCCCAGAATAGTCCAGAATCTTCCAATCGGAGACGCCACGAATCCCGGTCGTGGCGTACAGCACACCTACAACGGCTGGCCCGGCAGGAAACTCGTACGCGTGAAGGGCTCACACTACTGCCTCGGAGATGAAAGCAAGATGCTCATGGTTGGCTTTAACCCTGATGATAGGGGGGATCTCGATCTCGGTTTTGTTCCAAATAATCTGGTCTGTAATGTGGTGCCCGACAGACCGCCCCTGCGCAAGGGGTCTGTAGTACGAATCTGGGCCGATGCCGTCATTCAGTACGGACCTTTTATAGCGTTCAACGCAAGCGGCGATCTTTCATCGCCGACTCCAGCAAATTTTCCTTTCCGCAGCCACCGCAAATTTTCAGTCGTATACAAGGTGGGTAGTCAATTGGAGCAGGGTGAGAGTGGCAGTGTTGTATTCAGGGTCAACGAAACCGCCCGTCTCGAGATTTGCCTCAATGATCACCCGAACGATCTGAGAGACAATCGTGGTGCGGGCCACTTCAAGATTACAGTGAACGAAGTCTCAGCTGAATAATTCAAGCAATAACGATTCCATATCTGCCATTTGTCCATGAATAAGCAGGACAACGCATGGTGTGAGAAATATAACAAGGCATTTCAACCAGGGCGCGCCATAAAGTGGCGCGCCTGTTAATTGCGACGTTCGCTTTCTTACGTCACGATCTCTCAAAAATGGAGACATTATGAAATACGTCCAATCCAGTCCCATGCCAATCGCACTGTGTTTTTTGTTTGCGCTCGCGCTGCAATCAGGCTCTGCGCTGGCTCAGACCAAGATGAGCGCGGAAGAGGAGGCCATCTACAGGAACATGGTGAAGAGTGCGGGCATGGATCCGGATACGCAGATGGCGGCCATAAGGCAAAATGAAAACGCTCGACGCTGGACAGACGCCAAGGTCATTCACTACCACATCGTCGGTGTTTACCAGGGCAAGCCCAATATCACCAGCGACCCTGGGAAAGGGTCGGGATTTGCGGATGTGACGGATCGTGTGGCGATCGATCTGGACTGGAAACTTTCCGAGTCAAAGCTGGTGGGAACGCCCCGTATTCAGAACTCGAAATCCATGGTCAAGAATCCGCATGACTCGGAACGCGCCTGCCTGCCGCCGGTACTCAAGGGCGAGTACGAACACCATGACCTTCTGAGGATCAAGCAGGGTCTAGGCGGCGCGCTCGAACTGCAAGTGCAAACCACCTACCCGGTGGTTGAAGTCGTGCAGTTTTGTACCGGCAGTCGTAAGCCCATACCCTCAGGCCGCAAGACACGACCCGAAGAGTTGGTCGTGCCGTCGCCGATGATGTTTGGGATGGCGCTGCCCGATTCAGACAATCTGCGCATCTCGCCGGACAAGAAATCAATGATCCAGAAGAAAGCCGGCTGGACCTGGACCTTCACGCCGAGTGTCAAGAAATAATCGGGAGCTTCCGTCTTCCCCCGGTTTCACCGGGCGAGGCTACGTGCATGCAGCCCATTTTCAAGATTCAGGGCATGCCAAAACCTGGCAGGGAACGTTGCGCAGGCTGTTGGATCCGGCCACCGGGTCGAAGCATTCGCCATCGACCAGCCGGTTGGCGTCTCCCGCCCCATCCGGGTATTGCCACCAGCCATACTGGGCGCATACCACCTGCGGCGCCAGGTGTGGGGAAAATCTGGCGCGGGCGCGCATGGCGCCCATCTGCGTCTTCACCTCGATCCACTCGCCTTCCCGAATGCCGCGCGCCGTCGCGGTTTCCGGGTGCAGTTCCACCAGGGGTTCAGGCATGCGCCTGCGCAGCGAGGGCTGATTGCGCTGCTGGCTGTGGCAGTACTGCGGCCACTTGGCGGTGGTCAGGGTGAGCGGAAATCGCGGGTCGTTCGGTACGCTGGGCGCGACATAATCGGGCAACGGGTCGAGGCCGACGCCGCGCAGCCGTTCGCTATGAAATTCAACCCGCCCGCTGGGGGTGGAAAAGCCGCTTTGCTCATATTTCCGGTAGCGGGTTTCCAGCGCCAGAGCGACGCCGCCGGGTGCCGCGCGCAGGGCCTCCGGCGTCAGGCCGGTCGGGGCCAGCATCCGGGCCAGGGCCGCGTCGGCATCGCCGCCGTAGAACTGATCGGCCAGCCCCAGGCGCTTTGCCAGCTCGAACACGATCCAGGTATCGGACCGGCTCTCGCCTTGCGGCGGCGCCAGGGCCGGGCGCAACTGCACATGAGCCTCTGCCGCCGCGCTCACCTGGAATCCGGCTTGCAGGCCTTCCCGCTCCCAGGCGCTGCACACCGGCAACAGCAGGTCGGCGTAGCGCGCGCTGGGCGTCTCCACCAGTTCGGCCAGGGCGAAGAAATCGAGCTGCTGCATTGCCGCTTCGGCCAGCCGGGTGTTGGGCTTGGACAGCAGGAAATTGCTGCCGAAGGAGATCAGGCAGGACACCGGGTACGGCTGCTTCTCGACGATGGCGCGGAACAGGTCGCGGGTGGTGATCCAGCCTTTTTGCGAAGGACCTTCCGGGCGCGCGTCGCGTCCCAGGGTCAGCGCGCGTTCCTCCGGCGTGACCCACTCGAAGCCCGTGACATCGGCCAGCGGCGGTTTGCTGAACCAGACGTTGCCGCCGGGTGCATCGAGGCACCCGGTCAGGCCGTACAGCGCGGCGATGGCGCGGCCGGTCTGGGTGGCGTTGCTGTGCTGGCAGGTGCCGGTCCAGGTGAAGAAGGACAGCGGCAAATTGCCGGCAATCATTTTCGCCGCCGCCTCGACCTGTGCGGCCGGAATGCCGGTCACCGCCTCGACCCGGTCGGCAGGCCAGGCCCGGCAGCGTTCGGCGAGACAATCGAATACCGGACGGCAGGTGACGGCGCCGCGAACCGTCTGCACGGTGAACCGCCCGCGCAAGGCCAGGCGGGCTGCCGCGTTGGCATTGGGCGGACGCCGCAGGCATGGCACAGGCGCGCCCGTCGTTTCGTCCCAGGCCAGGGGGTGCCCGGCGTCGCCATCTTCATGCAGATCGGCATCGGTCAGCAGGGTGGAATCGTCATCACGCACCAGAAACGGGGCGTCGCTCCAGCGCATCAGGAAATCGTGGTCGTAGTGTCCTGCTTCGATCAGGGCATGGGCCAGCCCCAGCGCCAGTGCCCCGTCGCTGCCGGGAAGGGGACGCAGCCACAGATCGGCGGAGACGGCCAATCCGGCGCGACGTGGATCGACCACGATCAGCCTGGCACCCCGTTTACGGGCCTTCTGCACGGCCGTGGCCTGTGCCAGCCAGGAAGTTGCCGGGTTGAATCCCCACAGCAGGATGCAGCCCGTGTGCGCGTAATCCGGCATGCCGATACCGGCGCCGAAGGTGTAGGCCGGCGCGAAGTCCTTGTGCCAGTTGCAGTTCTCGGTGGCGAAGATGAGGTTGGGGCTGCGGCAGGCATGGGCCAGGCGGTGGATCCAGGTAAAGCTGTCGGCGACCGCCGTCCCGCTCGGTGTGGCGACGCCGAAGGCCACGGCCGTGGGGCCGTGTTGGGTGGTCGCGGCGCGCACCTTGGCGGCGATGCGTTCGAGGGCTTCGTCCCAGGAGATGCGTTCCCAGCCCGGATCGGCGTCGCCCTTGGGGCGGGTGCGGCGCAGCGGATAGAGGATGCGGTCGGGTGCGTACACCGCCTCCGGTGCCGCCTTCGCCTTGACGCACAAGGCGTGGCCGGTCGGGTGCGCCGGATCGGGGTCGACCCGGGTCAGCACGCCGTCGACCAGCGTGGCCACGCAGCCGCAGCGGGAAATGCAAAGGGCACAGTAGCCGTGGCGCAGCTCGGTCGTCATCGTGTGTAACGGATTTCTAAAGGATCCCGGTCATTGCGCCGGCAAGCCTCAACGGCCTTTGCCTACGGCGCCTCCAAACAGGCTGAAATTCAGGACCACACTGGCTGCACCGGCTTGCGGATCCACTTCCAGTTTCTTGGTCGCATAGACGGTCATGGTCTGGTTTTCCTCGTCATAGATGGCCATCGGCACGCAGCCGGCATCCATGATCTGTTGCGTTATTTTCCTGACTTCCTTGTGCAAGGCCTCGTCGTTTTCCGGCATGGCCAATTCTTTCTTGTCCAGCAAGCCCATGTGCAGGAAATCCGGGATGCAGTTTGTGGGCTTGACTGCGGCGATGGCCGTTATGCAGCGTTTGGCACCCCACTCTTCCGGCGTGTCGTAGTAATGAAAGACGGCATGGGCAAATTTTGTTGCGTCCGCTTCTTCCGGGCAGCTTATGTAGAAAATGTGCTGCATCTTTTCCGTCGAAAAACCCACTTCGTAGGTTTTGTTGTTCTGTTCCGTTGCCATTGCGTTCCGCCTTTAACCGTTCGTTGAAATACCCGACCATTTTGATGGTGTTTTCCCGAATCCGCAAAAACCCGACCCTCACGACACCCGACGGCCCGAAAACACGAACGATCACCTGCTTGACCGCTTCATCAAGGCTCCACCAACTGCCAGAAGAACGGCCAGCAGCGCAGCGAACGGAACAACCGCAAAGTCGGTCGATTCCATCGCCCACAGGGTGGTGCCGCTGAGCAGGCACCAGGCCACGGGAATCGGAAAAAGCGCCCACGCCGGCCGGCCACCGGCGAGCAGCAGGACGCCGAGCGTTGCCAGTGCGGTGGGATCGGGCACCATGCCGAACACCTCTGCCTGCGTCCAGCTTCTCCCCAGCAGCGGTCCCATCAAGGGAAACAGCAGCAGGGCAAACAGCAACAGGCCGAGGCCGGCGCGCTGCTGCAACCGGGTGGCCGGTAACGGCGTGAGCCGGCCCCGCCCCGCCCCTAGCCACAGGAGCAGCAAGGCCTGGACGACAAAGGCCAGCGCGAAATAGCCGGCGGCCACGTTGATGCTGGCGTAACGCTGCCAGTGGAATCCCCAGGCAACCCACAACCAGCACACTGCCAGGATTGCTGCGATGGCGCGCCCTGCCCGGTCGCCGCCGCGCCACCCCAGTGCCAGCACGGCGGCGCCCAGCCCCAGTGCAAGAATCTGCAACGGCCACAGTTCGAGGTTGTAAAGCTCGAACAGCCGGTAATACGTCTGCTGCGAAAACATCAGCAGATCGCGCGGGCCGTAGGTCCACCATTCCGACATCAGCGCCTGTCCACCCATGCGGCCATGCGCGCACGCATGGCCTGATCCGGCAGACGCCCGGTTGCGGCGCCCATGTTCTCGCGTACGTGGTCGACGCGGGTGGTCGCCGGAATCGCGCAGGTGACGGCAGGATGCGAAATGATGAACTTGAGGACGAACTGGGCCCAACTTCTACAGTCGATTTCTGCCGCCCACGGCGGCAGCGGATGGCGGCCGAGTCTGCGCAGCAGCGCGCCCTGCTGGAACGGCCGGTTGACGATGACGGCGATGCCGCGTTCCCGCGCGAGCGGCAGCAGGCGCTGCTCGGCCTCGCGGTCGAAGAGGTTGTAGCTCAGCTGGACGAAATCGATCGGCTGGCTGGCCATGATTTGCGCCATCTCGTCATGGCGGCGGCCGTGCGAGGTGGTGATGCCCACATAGCGCAGCTGATTGGCGGCCTTCATGGCGAACAGCGTCGGCAGGTGTGCCTGCCATGACAGCAGGTTGTGCACCTGAACCAGGTCGAAGCGCGGAATGCCCCACAGCCGGCGCGACCGCTCGATCTGCGCGCGGCCTTCCGCGCCGTCTGAAATCCACACCTTGTCGGCGGCGAACAGGTTCGCCGGGCGTCCAAGTTTTTTCAAGGCGTAGCCGATGACTTCCTGCGACGAGCCGTACATGGGCGAGCTGTCGATCAGGCGTCCGCCCGCCAGGAAAAAGGCGCGCATCACCTCGGCGCGGGCGTCGCGCGCGACGCGGTCGTTGCCGACGTTGAAGGTGATCCAGCTGCCGAGGCCGACCCGCGGCACTGCCTCGCCGCTTGACGGGATGGCCCGGGTGGCGGGGCGAGCCGGCTGCGCCCGTCCCAGCGCCGGCCACAGCAGGGGCGCCGCGGCGACGGCTCCTAGCAGCCTGCGGCGTGCAAGATCCGGGGATTTTTCCATCACACACTTCCTCCGCTGCTGTCGTGCATCAGCAGAACATCGTTGGCTTCACTTCAGGGCGTTGCCGACGACCTCGGCGACGTCTTTCGCCAGCCCCTCGCAGGCGCGGATCCGCTCCAGCGCAGTGCGGGCGTGGCCCTGGCGCACGGAATCGAACTGGCGCCAGCGGTCGAAGCTGCGCGCCAGGCGCGAAGCCACCTGCGGGTTGATCGCCTGCAGTTCGATGATGACGTCGGCCGCCAACTGGTAGCCGCTGCCGTCCGCCGCGTGGAAGTGGCGCGGGTTGGCGCCGCAGAAGCTGCGCACCAGGGCATAGACCTTGTTGGGATTCTTCAGGTCGAAGGCCGGGTGCTGCATGAGTTCGCGCACCCGCGCCACAGTGCCGGGCAGGCGCGACGTCGCCTGGACCTGCAGCCACTTGTCGACCACCAGCGCTTCGTTCTGCCAGCGCACGTAAAACGTCGCCAGCGCGGTGTCGCGTTCGGGCAGGTCGAGATTGGCCAGCGTGCCAAGCGCCGCGATGACGTCGGTCATGTTGCCGCCCTCTCCGAACTGGGCCAGCAGACGCGGCAGCACGGCGGCGCGCAGCGTGGCGTCGTCGCTTTCGGCAAGGTAACCGAGGCAGAGGTTGCGCAAGGCGCGGCGGCCGACCTGGGCGCCGTCCGGGGCGTAGGGTTCGGCCGGCGCGAGCGCGCGCCACACGGCTTCGAAACGGTCGCGCAGCTGGGTGGCGAGGTGGCGCCGAAGCTTGACGCGGGCGCGATGGATCGCCTCGGGGTCGATAATCTCGCCGCGACCGGCCACGTCCTCGGCTAGCACCTGCTCGGCCGGCAGGACGAGCGCCTCGGCGGTCAGCGCGGGGTCGTGCGTGAGGCCGGCGTCGAGCACGCGGCCGCAGGCGGCGACGAAGTCAGCGGGAATCCAGCTGGTGCCCTCGCCGCCGGCTTTGACGCCGGCGAGCAGGACGCGGGTGGCGAGGCGCTGGCCGGCTTCCCAGCGGTTGAACGCATCGGCGTCGTGTGCCATCAGGTGGGCGAGTTCGGCATCGGTCTGCTCGAAATCAAGCTGCACCGGCGCGGAAAAATCGCGCAGCAGCGAGGCGACCGGTGCGGCCGGGATGTCCTCGAAGACGAAGGTCTGCGTAGTCTCGGTGAGCGACAGCACGCGCGTGGTGCCCTGCGGCGCGGACTCGCCGGCAAGACGCAGCGGCGCATCGGAACCGTCGGGCAGCACCAGACCGAGGGCGACCGGGAAATGCAGCGGGCCTTCATCGATCGGCATGCCTGCGTCCGCGAGACGCTGCTCGTAGGCGGTGTGGGCGAGGCTTTGCGTGAGGGTCAGCGTGTAGCGTCGGGCCGCTGCGTCCCATGCACCCTCGGCTTTGAGGCGCGGCGTACCGGCGCGGGCGTACCAGCGGCGAAACTGGGCGAGATCGACGCCTGAGGCATCCTGCATGGCGGCGACGAAATCCTCGCAGGTGACGGCCTGGCCGTCGTGGCGCTGGAAATAGAGATCCATGCCCTGGCGAAACGCCTCGCGCCCGATCAGCGTGTGAATCATGCGAACGACTTCGGCGCCCTTGTTGTAGACGGTGGCGGTGTAGAAATTGTTGATCTCGGCGTAGGACGCCGGACGCACCGGATGCGCCATCGGGCCGGCATCCTCGGGGAACTGGCCGACGCGCAGCGCACGCACGTCCTGGATGCGGGTGACGGCGCGCGAATGCGTGTCGGCGCCGAATTCCTGGTCGCGGAAGACGGTGAGGCCCTCTTTCAGCGAGAGCTGGAACCAGTCGCGGCAGGTGACGCGGTTGCCGGTCCAGTTGTGGAAATACTCGTGGGCGACGACGCGGTCGATGGCCTGGTAGTCGCCGTCGGTCGCGGTATCGGGGCGGGCCAGCACGTACTTGGTGTTGAAGATGTTGAGGCCCTTGTTCTCCATCGCCCCCATGTTGAAGTCGCCCACCGCGGCGATCATGTAGTGGTCGAGGTCCATCTCCAGGCCGAAGCGTTCCTCATCCCAGCGCATCGCTTTCTTCAACGCTGCCATGGCGTGGCCGCACTGGTCGAGCTTGCCGGGTTCGACGTAGATCGCCAGCCGCACCATGCGGCCGGAGCCGGTGACGAAACGGTCTTCGAGCACGTCCAGCTTCGCGGCAACCAGGGCGAACAGGTAGGCCGGCTTGGGGAACGGGTCTTCCCAGCGCGCCCAGTGGCGTGCGGCATCGTGCTCGACAGTGCCGGAAGCGGCCAGGTTGCCGTTCGACAGCAGCTGCGGGAAGCGCGCGCGGTCGGCCTCGATGGTGCAGGTGTAGCGCGCCATCACGTCGGGCCGGTCCGGGAAAAAGGTGATGCGACGGAACCCCTCGGCCTCGCATTGGGTGAAGTAGCCGTCCCGGGAGCGGTAGAGGCCGGAAAGCCGGGTGTTCGTGTCCGGCTCGATGTGCACCACGGTTTCGAGCGTGAAGGCATCCGGCAGCGGGCCGACGACGGTCAGCGTGTCATCGGCCAGCGAAAAGCGGGAAGGGTCGAGCGCGACGCCGTCGAGGCTGAGCGTCTGCAACGCTAGGTCCTCGCCGTTCAGGACCAGCGCGCCCTCGCCCCCCCGCGGATTGCGCCGGCAGGCAAGCCTGGCGCGGACTTCGGCGTGTCCCTGTTGGATCGCGACATGGAGATCGACCGTGTCGACCAGCCAGGCGGGAGGCGCGTAGTCCTTGAGGTGGATCGTGTTCGGGGTTTCGGTGCGCATGGGTTGTTCCTGGGAAAACGTTCAACCAGATTGTTTATTAGACGATTTAGTAGGGTGCACTCCGTGCACCTTCGGTGCACGGAG
>JAIBEI010000018.1 GCA_019459055.1 Thiobacillus sp.
TCGAGGTTGAAAGAGTAGAAAAGTCGATCCTGGCCACCTGTCTGACACCCCATCATCGCTAGGCTCCCCGCTTATCAGATGATGAGAATCATAGCTGCGGGGACGGCATTGTTGAAGGGGGTTTTTCAACAGAATCCGGCCTTTGCTGCCGTTGGCCTGTCGCGCTCAATGGGGCGGCAATAAATCGGTTACCTGTCGTTCAGACTTGAACAGATGCCATTGCTATTGATTGGAACTTGACTCTTCGCCACAGTTGGCGACGGCAGCTATTGGGTAAGATGCTCTATGACTGGCGGTCATGAACAATTCTTCGACGCCCTGACGCGACTGACTGCTTGAATTTATCAAGAGCTGACTACCAGGTTATCCACGGTTGGCGTCTCACGTCGACCCAGTGCGCCAAAATCACGCAAGGAGAGAGTGACAAGATGGGCGCTTCAAACAGAACCACAGAGGACGTTCGAGCCGACCAGACGGTGGCCAACGTTTTCCCGAGCCCACGAGAGCTGATGCGCTCCAGGCATCCCGACCTATTCTCGGACAGTGTGGTTGAGGAGCGTCCGATTTTTGCGCGACCTGTCTTTGAATATCACCTAGAAACCTTGACCGCTCGGAAGGAGGAGTATCAGTTCGAGCATTTCTGCCGGCTGATCGCCGAGAAAGAGATTTGCCCTAACTTGCGAGTGCAAACAGGACCTACGGGCGGGGGTGATAGCAAGGTCGATTCGGAAACGTACCCTGTCGCAAAGGAGATTTCCAACCGCTGGTGGCTCGGTGAGCCCTCGGGCGGCTCTGAACGCTGGGCATTCGCCTTCAGTGCAAAAAAGGCATGGAAACCGAAACTCGAAGCTGACGTCGACAATATCCTTTCAACTCAGCGCGACTACAAGCGAATCTATTTCTTTACGAACCAGTTTGTCAGCGACAAATCGCGGGCCAGTGCCGAGGATGCGCTGACTAAGAAGGCCGGCATTCCCGTCCACATTGTCGACAGAAGCTGGCTTGTCGATCGCGTCTACAGCCATGGACACCTGCAGCTCGCCATCTCAGCCCTCCAGATCGACGACGCTTCCGCCGAACGGAAGGCTCGGCTTGGGCCGAAGGACACGGAACGCCTAGCGGATCTGGACGAGCTGGATGCGCAGATATCAGATCCCTCGCGCTACGCGGGCGCGCAGTATCAACTGATCGAAGATTGTGTTCGTGCCGCGAAGCTCGCGCGCTCGCTTGACAAGCACCGTCACGAAGTTGAGAGCCGATTTGCCATGGCTGATCGGCTGGCTCAGGAACTCGCCATCCCACAGCAGCAGTTGCGCGTTGCCTATCACCGTGCTTGGACGGCTCACTGGTGGTTCGAGGACTACGCTGAGTTCCTGCGGTTCTACGAAGAAGTCGAGCACTTTGCTTTGCGGTCGCAAGAGGCTCAGGACCAGGAACGCCTATTGAACCTGAACCACCTGCTGGTGGCCATCGACAAGCGGGGCGTCCTGCCCAAGGACAAAACGAGGGTCGATGATAGGCGGGCCGCGCTGACCAAACACTTGGAGTTACTTGAAGCGGATGCTGCGCGACCGAACAACGCGCTGTTTGCGCGCATGCTCAGGACCTTTGCGCGTCTGACCGACCTCATGCGATCCAACGATTTAAGCGCCGTCGGTGGCATCTGGACTGACCTCGAGGCGATTGCACAGGAATCGAAGCAACTCGGGCAGTTCCCATTCGAATCGTTGTCATCGATGGCTCATGAAATGGGCAAGATGTTCGACAGCCCTGGGTTTGACAGCCTTTATGAGGTGGTCGTTGATATTGAGCGCCAGCGAATCAGCGATGGCGAAGCCGGGGAATCGTTTAAAGCCCGTGGTCTTCAAAAGCTAAAAAATAGCAAACCCTACGAAGCCATCCGTTGGATTGGTCGCGCTGAAGAACTATTCGCCAAAGATGAGTATCAGCGCGAGCTGATCCTGACCCTTGCTGCGGGGAGTTATGCATACCAAGAGGCGGGCTTGCTCTGGGCGGCGCGCAACAAACTCCTAGTAGCGATCGAGCGAGCCTTCCGCATGCTGAGTACTGAAGGGGAATTGCCGCTGATCGCTTTCCATTTGCTGCGGCGCCTGACTTGGATCGAATTGCAGTTGGGAAGAGTTCCGCAGATTCTTCAATCGCTAGTCTGGACGGGGCATTGCGCCAACTTGGTGAAATTTGAAGAAGATGGCGAGGATGACGATAAAGGCCCGGATGTGACGATGTCCATGCACGCCGTGTTCGGCATGCATTTCTTGAATGTTCCTTTCAATCGCTTGTCGGCGCTGGAACAACTGCCAGATGCACTGCAGAGGCTCGGGCTCGACGTTCCCCGGACGGCTGTCCTGTATGCCTTGGGACACGAAAAGCGCGTGAATGAAGAGGCCTTTTCAGACGGGCCGAAGACCCCGGCCGAACTCCGCGATTTCTTTGAGAAATGGCAGGACCAGCCGGCGCGCCAGGATATGCCAGCCGAGCCGACCTTAAACGAAGGCCCCCGAACAACACTTCGGTCGATCATATTGGGTACCGAGTTCGTCATCGATTGCCCGAACGACCCCACATCAGTTGGCGTCGCGGAGTCACTGCTGGGGGCCATAGAAGCATTCCTGTCGACCAGCGACGAGGAAGACCTGTTGCCACATGCTGAACGGACTGTAATTCGCCTGCGTAAGGTCAAGGAACAAGCCACCGGGCCGACCTTTGACTGGATTGAAGGTACCGCAGGTGTGCACGCCGAGATATTGACTGGCGAAAACGTCACCTTCGATGACGCCGAGGCTCTGATGCAATTTACCGATTTTCTCGGCCAGACAACGGCGAAGATTGCCGCCCGCTGTTTCGTCATCCGCGCCCCCAAGGAATGGATGACGCGGGTCGCAGGGGACGAGCGCGGCCTCGCACGCGCCACCATGCTTGGCAATGCTCTCGCGATCGGCAGAAACCTGTATGGAGGCGACGCCAAGGTACGCTTGACCGACTGGATCGATGCCGATGACAAGTATTACGACTGCCTACGGGATCAGTACTGGCGGCCCTCTACGATAGCTGCGGCGGGTTCTTCGGTCCAAGGGCCTGTCAAGCGAGGCGAAGGGCCACCGCCGAAGGAGCTGTTTGATACATCTCAGCGAAAGCACACCGAGCGACGGGTGCTGTCCCCCATCAACGTGCCGATTTGGGATCAGGCCGGTTGGGGCGGCACCTTGTATGGCTGGTCGGGATCGTCACCGCCCTTCACCGGGCTGATGTTCCGAAACATGGAGGCGGCCTCACGTATCTTTGCGGAGTGGAGCGCCCGGTTTGGACAGGCAGACAAAGACGATGATCTGCGTATCGCGATCATCACTGGAATCTCGAAGGCGAATCCGACCCACTATGCCGTAATCGTTGGGCCCAATATCGACCGAATTGAGAGGACGCTTGGAACAAGCAAGACTTTTGTCTTGGTGTCGCGCGTTAACCGGATGACCCCTGAGACCAACAAGAATCTCGACGCCTTCCTTAAGGAGTTCGACAAATACGGTGCCTATTACCTGATGCCGGCCAAACTGCCTGACAAGCCTGGCGAGGTGCCTGATTTGGAGTCCGGGCAATATTTGCTCAAGGGGCATATCCATGTCCGTCCTGCCTGGCAAATCGGCGAACATGATTACGACATGGTGGCATTGGACGTAGACGAGGAACCTGTCATTCCCGATGGGATCACTGACGCGCCGGTGCTCAAAGCGATGGCGCGAAAACGGGATCGGTCCGGCAAGTAAAGCAGTGCTTAACGGGCATCGGCATTCGCGAGACAGAGATACAGCGGAACGGGCACTTTCTCAGGTGTGCTCCGCCCATGCGAGAGACCCACGACCTCGCCTGGGCCGTTTGTTTGCGTTCGCTGGGCAGCCACCGTTGGAGCCATCTCAACTCTTAACGACAGGTAATCTTCGCATTGCCGCCCGATTGGATGCGACAGGCTAACGGCAGCAAAGGCCGAGAACCGGTCGTTAAGTGGGCCACCTAAAGGCCTGCTTTGGGTCGAACTGCGACAGTGGGCGGTCAGCTATTTGGAATACGTGGAGGACATTGGTGTAAAGAGCGTCTCTCGATCAGCTTCATTAAGACCACCACCATCACTTTGGAACACCCGACGGCGGCACTATGACGGTGCGTTCCGTACCGTTTCCTTACAGCAGACAACCGGCAAGAAAAAAGCCCTAGCGGGTGACCGCTAGGGCTTTGATTTTACTGTGTTCGGGCTGGTGGGCAGTACAGGGCTTGAACCTGTGACCCCCGCCGTGTGAAGGCGATGCTCTACCGCTGAGCTAACTGCCCCGAAGCGGCGCGAATTAAACCACATCCGACCTGACAAGGTCAATTTCAGCGCACACTCCGTGTCCTTTGCGAGCAAAGCGAAGCAACCCAGAAAGCCCGGCGCTGCGACAGACACTGGATCACCACGGCGCTGCGAGCCTCGCGATGACAGAATTCTTCCGCACAGCTCCAAAGCCTGGAACCCGCAGAGTCCTGTGTCCTCTGTCGGGTAAAATGGCCCTTTTTGCCGCCCGGCCCCGCCATGATCCGCACCCGCTTCGCCCCCTCCCCCACCGGTTATCTGCATGTCGGCGGCGCGCGCACCGCGCTGTTCTCGTGGGCGTTCGCGCGTCATCACGGCGGCCAGTTCATCCTGCGCATTGAGGACACCGACATCGCGCGCTCGACCCCCGAGGCGGTGCAGGCGATCCTCGACGGCATGGCCTGGCTGGATCTGAATCACGACGAAGGCCCGTTCTACCAGACCAAGCGCCTGTATCGCTACAAGGAAGTGCTCGAGCAGATGCTGGCCAGCGGCCAGGCCTACCTCTGCTATTGCAGCACCGAGGAACTCGACGAAATGCGCGAGGCGCAGCGTGCGCGCGGCGAGAAGCCGCGCTACGACGGCCGCTGGCGCCCCGAGTCCGGCAAGACGTTGCCGGTGCCACCCGCCGGCGTCCAGCCGGTGGTGCGCTTCAGGAATCCGACCGACGGCGTGGTGTCGTGGAAGGACCTGGTCAAAGGCATCATCGAGTTTTCCAATGCCGAGCTCGACGACCTCATCATCGCGCGCGGCGACGGCACGCCCACCTACAACTTCTGCGTGGTGGTGGACGACTGGGACATGCAGATCACCCACGTCATCCGCGGCGACGACCACGTCAACAACACCCCGCGCCAGATCAACATCCTGAAGGCGCTGGGCGCGACGGTGCCGCAGTACGCCCATCTGTCGATGATCCTCGGCGACGACGGCACCAAGCTGTCCAAGCGCCACGGCGCGGTGTCGGTGATGCAGTATTTCGAGGAAGGCTATCTGCCGGAAGCAGTCATCAACTACCTGGCGCGACTCGGCTGGTCGCACGGCGACGCCGAGATTTTCAGCCGCGAGCAGTTCGTGCAGTGGTTCGACCTCGACCACATCACGCCGTCGGCCGCGCAGTTCAACACCGAAAAGCTGCGCTGGCTCAACCAGCAATACATCAAGGCCGCCGACGACGCGCGCCTGGCCGATCTCACGCGCCCCTTCCTGGTGCGCAACGGCGGCAACCCGGACGACGGCCCCGACCTCGCGGCAGTGTGCGCGCTGGTGAAGGAACGCGCCGCCACCATCGCCGAACTCGCCGACGCCGCCACCCTGTTCTACCGCACCCTGCATCCCACGCCCGAACTCCTGGCGCAGCACGTCACGCCCGAGGTGCTGCCGGCGCTGGCCGACCTCGCCGCCCGCCTCGAATCGCTGACCTGGGAGCGCAGCGCCATCAGCGCCGCATTCAAGGAAACGCTAGCCGCGCACGGCCTCAAGATGCCCAAGCTGGCAATGCCGGTGCGCGTACTGGTGACCGGCGAGGCACAGACCCCTGCGATCGACGCCACGCTGGAACTGATCGGCCGCGACAAGGTGGTCAGCCGCCTCAAAGCCGTGCAGTAGGTGGCCACACGCACGGGCGAATCCGCTATAATGCGCGCTGTTTTTCGCCGTTGTAGCTCAGTTGGTAGAGCAGCGCATTCGTAATGCGAAGGTCGCCAGTTCGATTCCGGCCAACGGCACCAGTTGTAAAAAAACGCCGCTCGATGAGTGGCGTTTTTCTGTCCGCTCCGCCCGCACCTGAACTGCCTGCAACACCACGCGCTGTCCAGCCGACAGGCTTGTGGATGGCGTAGCCCTGGGCGTATCAAACATTCACTGCGTCCGGGCTGGCACGCTGAGCGGAAGCTTGTTCTCTATTGAATTTCTTGGTCCATGGGCCTGCATGGCAGAGCAAACGCCTGATGATCGAGCCGAGGAAACTGCGCGGGTGAGTAGCGTGGGAATATGGGCTAAGCTGAGTCGTGGCCACCGTGAGAGAGGCCCGGTAAAAGCAGCTTAAGCAAGTTTTAATTTCTTCGGCTCAGCATCCGATTACATCCTTTCTGGAGGAGATTCTTCGTGGACAGACTTCGATTCTGCGCATGGTTCCTGGCAGGGCTGGCGTTTATAGCGCCACCCTCGTTTGTACATGCAGAGACACCCCCGGCAGCAAGGATGGATACCGCATCCGCTGTGAATCTGGCAGGGCGTCAGCGCATGCTCTCGCAGCGCATCGTGAAGGCGTACCTCATGCTGGGACAAGGCATCGCGTCCGATGACGCCCGCACCATCCTGCAGGGATCGATCAAGCAGTTTGAATCCCAGCTTGCAACCCTGAAAACGTACCAGCCGACCCCGGCGGTGCGGAGCGCCCTCGTCGACCTGGAGGGCGCGTGGAAGAAATACAAGCCGCTGCTGGCGGCAGCACCAAGCAAGGCGGATGCCGTCGAGTTCTACGACGTCAATGAGGCACTGCAGGGCTCGGCGCACAGGCTGACAGTGGCCTACGAGGGCGTCACCGGTGCGCCCATCGATCACTTGATCGGTATCGCGGGGCGCCAGCGCATGCTGTCGCAGCGCATGGCCAAGTTCTATTTCTATCGTACGTGGGGACTCTATGACGATCCGGCCCACTGGGAATTGCACCTCAGCCGCGCGCATTTCACCACCGTTCTGATCCAGATTGAACGTTCGCCGCTCGCATCAGCCGAAACGAAGGCAGCCGTGGCACGAATCCGACGCGAGTGGGAACCGTATCAGCAGGTACTGTTCGCGACCCGAGCACCCGAGAAGATGCGCAGGGATGCCCCACGGGTGGCTGAGTTGAGCGAGCGAGTGCTCGCGGCCACGGAGGAACTGGTTGCGCAACTCGTGGCACAGGCCCAGAGTGCGCCACGCTAGATCCTTGGGTTCCACTCGCAGCATCAGTGAAAAAAAACGCCGCTCAATGAGCGGCGTTTTTTTGGGCAATCCCAGCCTACCGGCTATTAGCCATCACCGGCAGAGCGGGGAAATGCGCTACAGCTAGCAGCCCCTTCCAGACAACCCGGACTAAAGCGGCTCATCCCCGCCCTTCCGGACCACATTTTTCCCGGTGCTATACCTTCAGAAAGACCGAGGAGATGGTCATGTCCTTTCCGATCGTGGTGGATTTCCGGCCGAGCCATGTGCCTTCCGGCCTGTGGCAACTCGCTTTCTACGACCGCGGGCAGGAGCCGGCCGGATGACCGCCAGGGTCTGTTCCGTGCTGGTGTGCCTGGCGTGGCTGTCCGGCTGCGCCACGCCTGTGGTGCAGCCGCGCGAGGCGCATCCGACTGTCCCGCGCCTGAACGCCGGGCGCGTGATCGCCGCCGACGGCGCAACGCTGCCCCTGAGCGTGTGGCGGCCGCACGGGGCGCCGCGTGCCATCGTCCTTGCCCTGCATGGCTTCAACGACTACAGGCTGGCCTTCGCCGAGGTGGGGCCCTTCCTCGCCGCCGGGGGGATCGTCACCTATGCCTACGATCAGCGCGGCTTCGGTGCCACCGCCCGGCGCGGCATCTGGCCCGGCGCGGAACTGCTGATGGACGATGCTAGGAGGGTGGCTGCATTGCTGCGCCAGCGGCATCCCGGCCAGCCGCTCTATCTGCTGGGGGAGAGCATGGGGGGCGCGGTGGCCATGAGCGTCCTCGCCGAAACGCCGGAAGCGGCCGACGGGGCGGTGCTGGTGGCCGCGGCGGTGTGGGGCCGGACGACCATGAATCCGCTGCAGCGTGGCGCGCTGTGGCTGGTGGCGCACAGCCTCCCGGGAATGCGGCTCTCCGGCCGCGGGCTGAGCATCAAGGCCTCCGACAACCAGGCGATGCTGCGCGCGCTGAGGAATGACCCCCTGGTGCTCAAGGAGGCCCGGGCGGACGCCCTGTGGGGCCTGACCAACCTGATGGACCGGGCACTCGCCGCCGCGCCCATGCTGTCGGTGCCCGCCCTGGTCCTCTACGGCGAACATGACCAGATCATCCCGCGGCGCCCCACCTGCCGGATGCTCTCCGCCCTGGCGTCCTCGGCCCGGATCGCGATCTACCCTGACGGCTACCACATGCTCACCCGCGACCTCGGCGCCCGGGTGGTGCTGGAAGACGTGGCCGCCTGGCTGGCCGACCCGGCGGCGCCCCTGCCTTCCGGGTTCGAGGCGAATGGGCGGGTGTCGATTTGCGGCTGGAACGAAAGCTAAGCGCCGCGCAGAAACGCTTTGGGCTAAATTGACATAACCCGCGAAGGATGCCGGCAGGGAGCAGCGCATTGGATCAAGCCCGATCAAAACCACTAAAAACCATTGGCCTCGTCATCGGCACGCTCATCGGGCTGCTGGTCCTCGTTGCGATCGCCCTGCTCCTTTTTCTGGACATCAATGCCTACAAACCCCGGATCGAAGCGGCCGCCTCGCGCCTATCGGGGATGGATGTAAAAGTCGGCGGTCGCATGGGCATGGACGTCTTCCCGACCCTGCGCCTGACCGTGGAAGACGTGCACATCCGCAACCGGGAAATGGACCTGGCCACCGCAAAGGTGGCGAGGATCGGGGTCGATATCCTCCCCCTGCTCCACAAGGAGATCCGGATCAACAGGATCGCACTTGAACACCCGATCCTGTCCATCGAAAAGGGGCGTGATGGCACATTCAACTTCGAGAAATCGGAGGAGGCCCGGAGACCACCACCCAACCTGAATCTGGCAAAAGTCTCTTTTTCCGACGGGACACTCCGCTACGCGGACAAGCGAACCGGAGCGGGATTCGAGGCCGCTGATTGCAGCCTGGATGTGAGCCGCCTGCAGCTTTCGGGCAGGGAACGCCCGGGCATCATGAAACACCTTTCCCTGGCGGCGGAACTCGTCTGCGGGGCGCTACGAACCAAGGACTACGCCGCATCCGACCTGAAGGTTTCGGTTGCCGGGCAGCGCGGGGGCTTCGATCTCAAGCCGCTGACGATGCGGGTCTACGCCGGGCAAGGTTCGGGGAACATACGGGCGGACTTTACGGGCGCCGTTCCGCTTTATCACGTCCGCTATTCCATTTCGCAGTTCCGCATCGAGGAATTCCTCAAGCATCTGTCGCCGCAGAAGTCCGCCGAAGGGTCGATGGATTTCTCCGCGAATCTGACGATGCGGGGAGAGACCATGAACAAGCTGAGGCAGACCACAGCGGGACAGATATCGCTGCGTGGCAAGAACCTCATCCTCAATGGCCAAGACCTCGATCAGGCGTTCGCCCGGTTCGAGTCCAGCCAGACCTTCAACCTCGTGGACATGGGCGCCTTCTTCTTTGCCGGGCCGGTCGGCCTGGCGGTCACCAAGGGCTACAACTTTGCGAGCATCCTACAAGGATCGGGGGGCCGCAGCGAGATCCGGACGCTCGTCTCGGACTGGAAAGTCGAGCGTGGCATTGCGCTGTCGCAGGACGTCGCCATGGCAACGAACGAGAACCGGGTCGCCCTCCAGGGCGGGCTCGATTTCGTCAACGAGCGGTTCGATGACGTGACTGTCGCATTGATCGATGCCAAGGGCTGCATCCAGGCGCAGCAAAAAATCCATGGCGCTTTCAAGAAACCGGTGGTGGAGAAGCCGAGTACCCTCAAGTCGCTCATCGGGCCGGTAGTCAGGCTGCTCGAGAAGATAGGGCGACTCTTTCCGGGTGGAGCGTGCGAAGTGTTCTACGCTGGTTCGGTGGCGCCGCCGAAATAAAAAGATTGCGGGTTGCGTAGCGACAACCCGCGCCGTCAGCCAGCCGCATCGGGCTCCCCCAGCCGCGCCAGGATCTGACGGCGCGCGCCGTCGCGCAGCTGCAGGGCCGCTTGCCAGGGGTCGCCCTGCGCCGACAGCGGCATGCCGAGGTGCACTTCGAGGGCGCTGAAATGCGGCCACCATGCTTCGCCGCGCAGCAGCGTGCGGGTTCCGGTCAGGCTGACCGGCAGCACCGGCGCACCGGTCCGCGCGGCGAGCATGAATGCCCCCATGCGGAAAGGCAGCAGACCGGACTCGCGCTTGAAGGTGCCCTCGGGAAAGAACACCATCGATTCGCCGGCGCGCAGCCGTTCCTCCAACGCGCGCGTGTCCTCGGCGCCGCGCGCGCTGTCGAAGCGCTCGACGAAGGCGCTGCCGAGCCGCCGCAGAGGAATGGCGGCGAGCGGCTTGTGCAGCAGTTCCTGCTTGGCCACGTAGGCAAAGCGCGGCGGCAGCACGGCGGTGAGAATCAGCGCATCGAGGAAGCTGGCATGGTTGGCCACCACGATCAGCGGAGCGTCGAGGCCGGCCAGCTGCTCCGCGCCCGTCAGCCGTGGGGTCAGCCCGGTCAGCGCCAGCGCCAGCCGCGCGCATGCCTTGGCGATGCGGCGGCGCAGGCCGAGGCCGGGCACCGCCACGATCAGCAGCCAGGCCAGCGGCACGATGACCAGATAGACCGTCCACGCCCAGGCGGCCCACGCCGCATCGGCCGCGCGCCCGAGCCGGCGGCGGGCCTGGGCGAGCGCGCCGGCGCCGGCCAGGCGCAGCCACTGCTGCCAGGGCGGGCGTTGCGCGCCGATCCGTTCGCCGCGCTCGTAGCGCTCGCGGCAGGCGGCGCGGCGGACCTTGCCGCTGGAGGTCTTGAGCACCGTGCGCGGCGGCGCCAGCACGATGTCGTCGGCCGGCATGCCGATGAGGTCGACGGCGAGGCCGTTGATTTCCGCCTGGATGCGCGCGCGGTTGGCGGCGCTGTCGTCGCGGATTTCGGCCAGCACCACCAGCCGCTCGGTGCCGCTTTGCGCGTCGCTGGCCGGGAACACCGCGACGCCGCCGCGGCGCACGCCGGGCAGCCGGCTCACCGCTTCCTCCAGCTCCTGCGGGTAGAGGTTGTGGCCGCCACGGATGATGACGTCCTTCTCGCGCCCGGTGAGGAAGAGCTCGCCCGCCGCGAGATAGCCGAGGTCGCCGGTGTTGAGCCAGCCGCCGTCGAACAGGGCCTGGTTGGCCTCCGCGTTGCGGAAGTAGCCCTGGGTCGCCGATGGCCCCTGGAACTGCACGCGCCCGAGCGTGCGTTCGGGAAGCACGCGGCCATTTGCGCCGACGATGCGAATGGCGTGGCCCGGCAGGGGCAGGCCGCAAGAAACGATGCGCTGGGCATGGCCATCGCCGGTCGCGGCGGGACGGGCGATGCCGCTCACCGACAACTCAGCGCGGTCGACACGGTCGATCAACGGCCCGCGCCCGAGCGGGGGAAAGGCCAGGCCGACCGAGGATTCGGCCAGGCCGTAGACCGGGGTCATCGCGCCGGCGCGGAAACCGTAGGCGGCGAAGTGCGCGGTGAAGCGCTGGATCGTGGCGGGGCTGACCGGCTCGGCGCCGTTGTAGGCCAGCCGCCAGCCGCCCAGATCGAGGCCATCGAGTTCGTGGTCGTCGAGCTTGTTGACACACAGTTCGTAGGCGAAGTTGGGCGCCGCCGAGACCGTGGCGCGATGGCGATGGATCGCCCACAGCCAGCGCCCGGGCCGCGCCAGGAAGGCCAGCGGCGACATCAGCACCAGCCGGAAGCCGACATAGAGGCTGCCCATGCAGGCGCCGATCAGCCCCATGTCGTGGTACAGCGGCAGCCAGGACACGAAGACGTCTTTGGCGCTGACGCCCGAGACGCGCGCCATCGCATCGAGGTTGGCCAGCAGGTTGGCATGAGAGAGCACCACCCCCTTTGGGTTGCCAGTGCTGCCCGAGGTGTACTGCAGGAAGGCCGTGTCTTGCGGGCGCGGCGGAGGCGGCAGCGGCACCGCCGTGGCGCGCGACAGGTCCGCCACGGTCACCACCGCGCGCAGCGAAGGACACTGCGCGCGCAGCAGATGGCCAAGCGGCTTGGCGCGCGCGTCGGTGATCAGCAGCGCGGCCCCGGCGTTGGCGACGATGCCGGCGATGCGGCGCATGTGCTCCTCGATCTGCGAAGGCCGCGCCGGCGGGTACAGCGGCACCGGCACGCAGCCGGCGTAGAGCGCGCCATAGAAAGCGGCGAAAAATTCACGTCCGGTGGGAAGCATGATGGCGACGCGGTCGCCCGTAATTGAGCCAGGTGCGACCCGGTCGCCCGCATCATTGACCTCCGCAAGCGGCAGGCCGTGCTCGACAAGCCCCGCCGCCAGCGCCAGCGCCTCGGCCTGCAGCACACGGTAGCTGATGTCCTCGCTCTGCCCCGCCCCGTCCTCCAGCGTGATGTGCACCCGTTCGCCGTGCTGCGCGACATGCCAGTCGAGCAGCTCGATCAAGGTGGCGAGGGTTTGCGGCGGTTGTTCGGGCGCGGCGGCCTCCATCGCCGCAGGCGTCGGCGCGGTCGCTTCAGCGGGGCCGGCCTCCGCCATCTGGCGCAGCAGGTCGCGCGGCGTTTCGGCCTCGGCGAACGCCGCCTCGGCCAACCTGACCCCGAGTTCGCGCTCGATGCGGGCGAGCAGTTCCACCTGCGCTAGGCTGTCGAGGCCGAAGTCGCGCTCCAGTTCATGATCCAGGCCGAGACGGTCGATGCCGTGGGCGCCCGGCCGCAGCTCGCGCGCCAAGCCGCGAACAAGGTCGAGCAACTGCGTCGCATCAGCGGGAGTGAAGTTCGTCATGCCTGTTTTATAGTGCGCCGTAGCAGCACCCTAGGCACCGCCAGCGCGCCGGCCAAAAGCCGCAGGCCGAACGCCCGGGCGCGGTAGGCCAGCCGCTCATGCGTCGTCCGCGCGCTCGGCCAGCAGCAGGTCGATCACGCGCCACAGCCGCCACAGGTCGGGCAGGTCCTCGCGCCAGAAGCGCCAAGTGAACAGATCGGACACCCCCATATCGACATGCCTCAGGACGCTGCGAATCAAAAACACGCGCGCCTGCTCCGCCGGCACTGCGGCGGCAAGCGCCAGGCTCTCCGTATAAGGAATGAGATTGTCATTCCTGCCGTGCACCAGGATCAGCCGCGCCTGCAGCGGCGCGAGATCGTGCCGCGCGAGATCAAGCCGCGCGATATGCTCGCGCATACCCCGCGGCAGCCCCGCGAACAACGCATCAAAGCGCGCGGGATCGGCATTGAGGGCCAGCGCATACACCGCATGCGCATCCGGACTCAGTTTGGCGGCGAGCGGCGCCAGGTCGGCCTGCGGGTCGTTCAGGCGCTGCGCCACCATGCGGTCGAACACGGCGCGATCTGCCGCCGCGTCCGCGAGGTAATCCAGGCTGGAATAAGCCAGCACCATGCGGCCGGTATCGTCCGGCGTGATGTGCTGCCAGGCGCCTGCATGCTCGAACCAGCCGGTGGTGAAGAAACGCATGGCGCGCGGCAGATCGTGATAGCCGCCCAGCCCGACGACGAAGCGCACCTGCTCGCGGATGTCGTCTTCCAGTGCGGCGAGTACGGCGGGGCCCACCGAATAGCTGAAGGCGAACATACCGGCGTTCCCTCCCGGCGCCAGCTCCGGCTGGCGGCTGATCCAGGCGAAGGCATCGGCGATTTCGCGTGCGTCCGATGGACGGATGCGCAATTGCCGATAACCGGCGAGGTCGGGCACCATCACCGCAAATCCGGCGCGCGCCAGGGTGGTGGCAAACGCCACCATGCGCGGATCGTCCTTGCCCTGCGGCACCGCACCGGGAGCCGCGACAAGGGCGGCGCGCGGGCAGCGCGCGGCGCCCTCTTCCGACGGCGCCGGCGACCACGCAACGCAACCCTCCAGCGCGGCCGGCAGATACAGATCGGCGTGATGCGCGCGCCCGGCCACCGTGTAGGCCAGCGGCTGCCGCAATGGCCCGGGGGTGGTCCTCTTGAGCCGGGAATCTGCCGTGCCGGCGGCGAAATCCTGCAGCACCCGCACCGCTTCGTAGTGTCGCGCCGGCGCGCATCCCGCCAGCGCGACGAGGAGCGCAACGGCCAGCGCGAGCCCCACCGGGCCGGAGCGGAAAAAAGAGGCTGCCGCCATCCTCCGCCCGCGCATCGCCGGCATCAGGCAGGCACGTCCTTGAGCGCCCGCCGCAAAACCTTGCCGATCGGCGACCTGGGCAGCCGGTCGCGGAATTCCACCTGCTTCGGCACCTTGTACGCGGCCAGGTTCGTCCTGCAATGGGCAATCAGTTCGGCGGCGGTCAGCGCAGGGTTCCGCTTCACCACGAAGGCCTTGACCGCCTCGCCGCTCTTTTCGTCGGGCACCCCCACGACCCCCGCTTCGCTCACCCCCGGATGCAGCATCAGCACCGCCTCGACCTCGTTCGGGTAGACCTTGAAGCCCGACACCACGACCACGTCCTTGGCGCGTTCGACGAAACGGACCATGCCGCGCGCGTCCATCTCGCAGATGTCTCCGGTGCGCAGCCAGCCGTCCGCGCTCAAAACCTGGGCGGTTTCGTCCGCCATGTTCCAGTAGCCGCGCATCACCTGCGGCCCCTGCACGCAGAGCTCGCCCGCTTTGCCCGGCGGCAGCGGATTCCCCGCCTCGTCGCGGATTTCCACCCGGGTGGAAGGAATCGGCATGCCGATCGCGCCGCTGAATCCGGCAGCGTCGATCGGATTGGCGCAGACGATGGGTGACGCCTCGGTCAGCCCGTAGCCCTCGATCAGCGTCACCCCCATCCGCTGCTGCCAGCGCTCCGCCACCGCACGCTGCACTGACATGCCGCCGGCCACCGCGAGCTTGAGCGCGCCGGCGTTGGCCGGCTTCACCTGCTCGAAGCCGGGGGCATCGAGCAGCTTGCGGTACAGGGTGTTGACGCCGGTGATGATCGTGAAGCGGGTCGTGCGCAGCACCTTGATGAAGCCGGGAATGTCGCGCGGGTTGGCGATCAGTACGTTGTTTCCGCCCCACTTGACGAAGGTCAGCAGGTTGGCCGTGAGCGCGAACACGTGATAGAGCGGCAGCGGCGTGACGACGACTTCCTCGCCTTCCCTGAGGATGGTGCCGATCCAGGCGGAGGTCTGCTCGACGTTGGCCACCAGGTTGCCGTGGGTGAGGATCGCGCCCTTGGCCACCCCGGTGGTGCCGCCGGTGTATTGCAGAAAGGCGATGTTGTCCTGCGTGACCGGCACCGCCGTCAAGCGATGGCGCGCGCCGCGTTCGAGCGCGCGGTTGAAGGCCACCGCGCCCGGCAGCTGCCAGCGCGGCACCGCGCGCTTGACCCACTTCACCGCGAAGTTGACCAGGCAGCCCTTGAGCGGCGGCAACAGGTCGCCGACACGGGTGACAACCACGTGGCGCACCGCGGTGGCCGCGACGATTTCCTGCAGCGTGCGGGCAAAATTCTCCAGCACCACGATCGCCGTCGCGCCGGAATCGGCCAGCTGGGTTTGCAGCTCGCGCGCAGTGTAGAGCGGGTTGACGTTCACCACCACCATGCCGGCGCGCAGGGCGCCGAACAGCGCCACTGGATGCTGCAGCAGGTTGGGCAGCATGATTGCCACGCGCTCGCCGCGGGTGAGGCCGGCCTCGTGCTGCAGCCAGGCGCCGAATGCCTGCGACAGGCGGTCGAGTTCGTCGTAGCTCAGGCTGACGCCCATGCTGGTGAAGGCGGGACGCGCGCGGAAGCGCTCGCAGCTCTGTTCGAGCAAATCCTTGAGCGAGGCATAGCGGAGAATGTCGGCTTCTGGCGGAACACCGGGCGGATAGTGCTCAAGCCAGAGGGGTTCCATGCAAGCCCCCCTACTGCCCGCCCGTTCCGATCAGCAGCACGTCGCACGTCGCAGCGTGGGCCACGTCCTTGCTCACGCTGCCCAGCAGCCAGTCCTGCAAGCCGCCGCCATAGCCGTGCCGCCCCAGGACGACCAGATCGACCTGGCCTTCCTCGATGCACTGGCAGATGACTGCGGGGGGAAATCCCGGCTGGACCAGGCGCCCGGTTGGCGCGCCCTTTTCGACCGGCGCCAGCAGGGCATCCAGTTCCTTCTCGACATCCGCGCGCTGGCGCGCGAGCCAGTCGGAAAGGTCCACCCGGACGAACTTCGCCTTGCGCAAACGCTGCTCGACCTCGCTGCCCAGCACGTGCAACGTTTCCACCCGCGCGCCGTCGGCGAGAGCGAAGGCATGACTCAGCACTGCCGCCGACACCGGCGAGAAGTCCACCGCCGCCAGCACCTTGCGGTAGGGTTCATCTGCCGACTTTTTGACGATGAGCACCGGGCATGTGGCCACTCTCAGCAATCGCGACGCGGTAGACCCGAGGAACAAATCCATCAGCGTGCTCTCGCCGCGCGCCCCTGCCGCCACCAGGTCGGCCGCCACCTCCTGCGCGTAGCCGGCGATTTCGGTATGCGCCCGGCCGATGCGGGTGACGGGAAGGACGCGAATCCCGAACTGAGCGGACAGTGCCGTCGCCATGGTCTCCACCCGGGTCTGCTCCGCTTGCTGCAACTCCTGGTCGCTATGGCTGAATGCGTCCGGGGTCAGCGTCAGACTGGGGTAAAGATCGAGTGGGCGCACCACATGCAGAAGATGCAACTCGGCGTTGTGCTGCTGAGCAATGCGCGCGGCGCGGCGCACGGCGCGCTCCGAAAATTCGGAAAAATCGGTGGCGGCAACGATACAACGGATGCTGGGCATGATGGGTTCCCGGGGAAACACGTAACACTACTATTCATAGCCCACGCGCGAGCACCCCGGGGATTGTGCAGGTTCCGCATTCGGCGCGGACCCTGTGGGAGGGGCTTTAGCCCCGATGACCCAGCCCGATCGCGGGTAAACCCGCTCCCACAAACTCCCGCCGCCGTCACATGAAGGGGCGTCCTCGCCGCGATTTTCGGGCGCAGGTCAGAGCCAGCTTTCCACTTTCTTGCGATCCGGCACGCCGCCGGCGTGCACCACCTTGCCATCGATCACCACGCCGGGCGTGGACATGACGCCATAGCCGAGGATGGCCGCCATGTCATCGACCTTTTCCAGATCGACCGCGACGCCGCGCGCCTGCGCGATTTCCTCGATGAGTTTCAGCGTGGTCTTGCAGTTGGCGCAGCCGCTGCCGAGTACTTTGATGTTCTTCATTGCGGTTCTCCTTAAAGGTTTGGCTTGACCGCTTCGATGCTGGCCGAGGCGATGAAATCTTCAACCCCGCGGCCGGGCGCCCAATGGCGGATGAACTCGCGGCTGGCGTCCTTGGGGGCGATGCGGATTTCGGCGAAGCCCGCCGCCGCGAGCATGGCCGTGAGTTCTTCGACGCTGGCCGCACCGGCCACGCAGGCGGTGTAGAGCGCGACTTCCTGCTGCATGGCATCCGGCAGCGTAGCGGTGGTGACGATGTCGGAAATGGCCAGACGGCCGCCGGGCTTCAATACTCGCCAGGCGTCGCGAAAGACCTGGGCCTTGTCCGGCGACAGGTTGATGACGCAGTTGGAAATAATGACGTCCACCGTGGCGTCGGCCACCGGCAGATGCTCGATCTCGCCGAGGCGGAAATCCACGTTGGCGTAGCCGCCCTTGACCGCGTTGGTGCGCGCCTTGGAAATCATGTCGGGGGTCATGTCGACGCCGATGACGGCGCCGCCCGCGCCCACCTGGCGCGCGGCGAGGAAGGCGTCGAAGCCGGCGCCGCTGCCGAGGTCGAGCACGGTTTCACCCGGCTTCAGCGCCGCGATGGCCTGCGGATTGCCGCAGCCGAGTCCGAGGTTGGCGCCTTCCGGCACGGCGGCCGTCTCCTCGGCGCTGTAGCCGATTCCGCGCGACAGCAGTTCGGCGACGTCCTGGTCCGACGGCGCGCAGCAGCCCGTGCTCGGTGCGCAGCAGCCGCTGGATTCGGCGCGCGCCACCGCGCCGTAGGCGGCGCGTACCTGCTGGCGGATCTGGTCGTGTTCGTGGATGGTCATGATCGGTCTCCTTGAAAAATGTCGGGCTTCAGCAGCAGGACTTGCCGGAAGGCGTCGGGGTGCAGCAGGCCGCGCCCGACTCCACCACGGCGATCTTGGCAAATGGGTCGGCGGGTTTGGCGCTGGCGGCGTAGGCTTCGTCGAAGCGGGTATCGAGGCTTTGCGCGGCCTCGTCGCGAATATGCCGGGCGATTTCGATCACCGCGTCGATCTGCTCGCGGGACACGCCGTAGCTCTTCAGCCGGTCGACCTGGCACAGGCCCTGTTTGGGATGGTTGGCGGCAATGTTGGCCGCCAGCGAGACCAGGGCGACGATGGACGGATGCAGTTCGGTACTCATGCGATGACACTCCTCAAGGCGTTGAACAGGACGCCGACCAGCACGAAGGCGGTGGCGAGATAAGCGGCGAAGATGCCGAGCAGCGGCCATTTGACGACCTTGCGCAGGATCAGCATCTCCGGCAGCGACAGCGCGATTACCGCCATCATGAAGGCCAGCACGGTGCCGAGCGGAACGCCCTTGCCGAGCAGCGCCTCGGCCACCGGAATGATGCCGACCGCGTCGGAATACATCGGCACGCCGACCAGCACGGCGACGATCACCGACAGAACGCTGCCGTCACCGGCGATCTTTGCCACGAAATCCGCCGGCACGTAGCCGTGGATGAAGGCGCCGATGCCGACGCCGACAATCACGTATTTCCAGATGCGGCCGACGATCTGCCGCACCTCGTTCCAGGCGTAGTCGTGGCGGGCGCGCAGGCCGGTGTCCTGTTCTTCCTGCAACGCTGCCTCGCCCATGTGGATTTTCCAGACGTAGTCCTCGACCCAGCGCTCCAGCCTGAAGGCCTGCAGCACATAGCCGCCGACGAAGGCGACGGTCAGCCCGGTGAACACGTAGATCAGCGTCATCTGCCAGCCGATGACGCCGGCCAGCACCACCACCGCAACCTGGTTGACCATTGGGCTCGCGATCAAAAACGACAGCGTCACGCCGAGCGGGATGCCGGCCTCGACGAAGCCGATGAACAGCGGAATCGACGAGCACGAGCAGAACGGCGTCACCGCGCCCAGCCCCACCGCCATCAGGCGCGCGCCGGGGCCGGAGCGGCCGCGCATCATCGCCCGCACCTTCTCCGGGGTGAGCAGCGCGCGCAGCCAGCCCATCAGGTAGATCACCGAGGTCAGCAGCACCAGGATCTTCGCCACGTCCATGACGAAGAAGTGCAGCGCCGCGCCCAACGGCGTGTCCTGCAGGCCCAGCCATTGGTAGGCGACCAGATTGCCCAATGCGTCAAACATTCGATCCACTCCGGCGATGGCGCGACTTACAGCGCAAACTCGTCGTCATACGGCGCGTCGCCCTGCACCACCGGCAGGGTGAAGGCACGGTCCCAGACGCCCCAGCCGCCGTCCAGCACGCGCACGTCCTTGTAGCCCAGCGATTTCATCTGCAGCCAGCCGAGGCTCATGCGGAAACCATCGTGGCAATACACGTACACGGTCTTGTCCTTGGGCACGTCCTTGTAGAATGCGGCCAATTCTTCCTCGCCGAACCACTTCTGGCTGTTGCCGTCGGTGGCGTCCAGGCTCACCACATTGAGCGCGCCGGGAATATGGCCGCCCTGCACCGCATGGCGGACGACCTTGCCCGTGTACATGTCCGCGGGGCGCGCATCGACCAGCACCACGTTCGGATCGCGCCGCGACAGCACATCCTCGTAGACCTGCGGCCACTCGACAAACATGCTGGTGTCGGCGGGCTTGAGAGTGACCTTCCCGGGTTTGACCTTCGGCACTTCGCGGGTCAGTTCGTTGAAGCCCATCCACTCCTGCGTGCCGCCGCCGAGAATCTTGACCCGGTTCATGTCGAACCCGTAAAGCGCCAGCAGGTAGGCCACGCGGGCGGTCAGCGCCGAGCGCGAATCGTCATACAGCACGATGGTGGAGTCATTGTTCACCCCCCACTTGCGCAGCGTGGCCTGGAACGTGTCCCTGTCCGGAAACAGCATGATGGAACGCCCGTTGTTGTCGCCCAGATCCTTGAAGCGCTGCACCTGGACTGCGCCGGGGATATGCCCGACCGTGTGATAGCGATGCGGGTGATAACGCACTTCCAGCACCACCAGTTTGGGGTTCTTCCTCTCGGCGACAAGCCAGTCGGCATCCACCATGAAAGCGCGGTCGGCGAATGCCGGCGCGGACAGGACCGCCAGCCAGACAAGAACGGCACGAAACAGATTCGACATCGGTATTCTCCAGGTCATTCAGATTTCAATTGTGCGCGGGTGATGCGCCCTTCTCATACCAGCCCTTGCTGCGGTTGACGATCTTCACCACCAGCAGCATCACCGGCACCTCGATCAGCACGCCGACCACGGTGGCGAGCGCCGCGCCCGACTGGAAGCCGAACAGCGCGATCGCCGCCGCCACCGCCAGCTCGAAGAAGTTGGACGCGCCGATCAGCGCCGACGGGCCGGCCACGCTGTGCTGCTCGCCCACCTTGCGATTGAGCCAGTAGGCGAGGCCCGAGTTGAAGAACACCTGGATCAGGATCGGCACGGCCAAAAGCGCAATGATCAGCGGCTGCGCGATGATCTGCTCGCCCTGGAAAGCGAACAGCAGCACCAGCATGGCGAGCAGCGCGAGGATGGACGCGTGGCCGATCTGCGCCATCGTCGCGTCGAACGCCGCCTGGCCGCGTTTGAGCAGCAGCGTGCGCCAGGCCTGCGCCAGGATCACCGGGATGACGATGTACAGCACCACCGAAGTGAACAGCGTATCCCACGGCACCACGATCGCCGACAGCCCGAGCAGCAGGCCGACAATGGGTGCGAAGGCGAAGATCATGATGAGGTCGTTCAATGCCACCTGCGACAGCGTGAAATACGGATCGCCGCCGGAGAGCCGGCTCCACACGAACACCATCGCGGTGCACGGCGCGGCGGCCAGCAGGATGAGACCCGCAACATAGCTGTCGAGCTGCTCCGCCGGCAGATAAGGCGCGAAAACATGGCGGATGAAAATCCACGCCAGCAGCGCCATCGAAAACGGCTTCACCGCCCAGTTGACGAACAGGGTGACGCCGATTCCCTTCCAATGCGACTTCACCTGGTGCAGCGCGGAAAAATCGATCTTCATCAGCATGGGGATGATCATCACCCAGATCAGCAACCCGACCGGAATGTTCACCCGCGCGACTTCCATCCGCCCCAGCGCGTGGAACGGCGCAGGAAACAGCTGGCCCAGCAGCACGCCGGCGACGATGCATAGCGCCACCCACAGGGTGAGCCAGCGCTCGAACACGCTCATCGGTGCGCCAGCCGCACACTTCGCGGTGACTTCGCACTGCGCGCTCATGGGGCGCGTTCCATCACATTCGATGCGCGCATAGCGCACTCCCGGTCGAGACATTCATCACGGATGATCCATTCGCCGATTTGAAGCTCGCAGGGTGCGCCGTGCGCACCATGGAGAGCATGGATCGGTGCGCATGGCGCACCCTACTGAACACCTCGCATGCCCAATGGACGATCGGGTTCATGCCAGCTTCAAGGCCTGCTTCACAGCGGCTACCAGGCGGGTGCGGATGTCGTCACGAACCGCAAGGAAGCTCTCCAGCGGCTCGCCGTGCGGGTCGTGGAAAGGCAGGTGGATGGCCGGGATCGGGCGCGGGAAAATCGGGCAGGCCTCCTTCGCGTTGTCGCATACTGTCACCACCAGTTCGATGTCCTCGTTCATCACCGCGTTGATGTCCTTCGGGTGCAGGCCGTCGGTGTTCAGGCCTGCGTCCTTCAGCGCCGCGATCGCGCCGTCGGCCACCTTCGGCTGCGGCCGAATGCCGGCGGACAGCGCGCGCACCCGGCCGGCGAGGTCGTGATTCAGCAGCACCTCGGCCATTTGCGAGCGACAGGAATTGCCGGTGCACAGTACCAGCACGGTGTAGGTTTTTTCAGCCACGATAGGTCCTTGAATACGTGTGAATGGATAAAAGAGAGAACGGGAACGCTGTCGAGCGTGCGGGAGCTTCCAGGCGTTTCATGCTGACGCCTTCGAGGGCGAGCAGGCCGGCGAACAGACCGGCGAGCAGGGATTGCCGCCGCAGCAGTTTTCGGTGAGGAAGCCAAGCAGGTTATTCATCGCCTCGAACTCCGCACGGTAAATGACAAAGCGCCCCGCCTGCTGCGACGAAGCCAGGCCGGCGTGAGACAGCTCTTTCAAGTGGAAGGACAGCGAAGACGGCGGAATGCCGGTGAGCTCGCTGATTTTCCCCGCCGCCAGACCGGTCGGACCGGCCTGGACCAGCGCACGGAAGACCGCCAGGCGGGAATCCTGGGCCAGGGCAGCAAGGGCGGTGACGGCAGCTTTCGTTTCCATGTTTCAATGATAATCGAACTATTGGATCCGAAGCAAATGAAATCTTGGGGACCTGTGGGAGCAGCGCCCTCGCCGCGATTATCGGGCCTCTGCGAACACCACGACATCGGCCGGAGGCAGCCCTGCTACGAACCCCGCTCTCCGCTCTCCGCTGCCACCAGCACCTGCCGCGCCACCGCCTCGGCGACCCTTATGCCGTCCACCCCCGCCGACAGAATCCCGCCGGCGTAGCCCGCACCCTCGCCCGCCGGATACAAGCCCTTGACGTTCGCGCTCTGGCAATCGTCGTCGCGGGTGATGCGCAGCGGCGAAGAGGTGCGCGTCTCGACGCCGGTCAGCACCGCGTCGTTCATCGCAAAGCCCTTGATCTGCCGGTCGAACGCGGGCAGCGCTTCGCGGATCGCCTCGATCACGTAGTCCGGCAGGCAGGACGCGAGGTCGGTGAGATGCACGCCGGGCTGGTACGAGGGTTCGACGCTGCCGAGCCGGGTGGACGGTTTGCCCTCGATAAAATCGCCGACCAGTTGGGCCGGCGCGTCGTAATTGCCGCCGCCGAGTTGGAACGCGCGCGCTTCCAGTTTCCGTTGCAGCGCGATGCCGGCGAGCGGATCGTCGCCGGGAAAATCCGCGGGCGTGATGCCCACCACGATGCCGGCGTTGGCGTTGCGCTCGTTGCGCGAATACTGGCTCATGCCGTTGGTCACCACGCACCCCGGCTCGGAGGCGGCCGCGACCACCGTGCCGCCGGGGCACATGCAGAAGCTGTAGACGGTGCGGCCGTTCTTCGCGTGGTGCACCAGCTTGTAGTCCGCCGCGCCCAGCTGCGGGTTGCCGGCGTTCGGCCCCAGCCGTGCCCGGTCGATCAGCGACTGCGGATGCTCAATGCGGAAGCCGACGGAAAACGGTTTCGCTTCCATATACACGCCGCGCGCGTGCAGCATCTCGAAAGTGTCGCGCGCGCTGTGGCCGAGCGCGAGGACGACGTGACGGCTCTCGAGCGTCTCGCCGCTGGCGAGCGTCACGCCGCGGATGCGCTTGCCGTCGGGGCCGTCCTCGATCAGCACGTCGGTGACGCGCTGCCCGAAACGGATCTCGCCACCCAGCGACTCGATCTCGTGGCGCATCGCCTCAACCATGCCGACCAGGCGGAAGGTGCCGATGTGCGGTTTCGACACGTACAAAATCTCCTCCGGCGCGCCGGCTTTCACGAATTCGGTCAGCACCTTGCGCCCCAGATGCCTGGGGTCTTTGATCTGGCTGTACAGCTTGCCGTCGGAGAACGTCCCCGCCCCGCCCTCGCCGAACTGCACGTTGGATTCCGGGTTGAGCACATGGCGGCGCCACAGCCCCCAGGTGTCCTGCGTGCGCTCGCGCACCGCCTTGCCGCGCTCCAGCACGATGGGTTTGAAGCCCATCTGCGCCAGCACCAGCGCGGCGAAGATGCCGCAGGGGCCGAAACCGACGACGATGGGGCGCTCGGTCAGATTCTCCGGCGCGCGGCCGACGAACTGGTAGGCCATGTCCGGCGTCGGTGCGAGGTGGCGGTCGTCGCGGAATTTCTTCAGCAGCGCGGCCTCGTTCCTGACCTCGACGTCGACTGCGTAGACCATCAGCAGCGCGTGTTTTTTGCGCGCATCGTAGCTGCGCTTGAAAATGCTGAAGCCGACCAGTTCGTCGTCGGCGATCCCCAGGCGTTGCAGGATCGCCGCACGCAGGGCCTCGGGCGGATGGTCGAGCGGGAGTTTGAGTTCAGTCAGTCGCAGCATGGTGAGTCTTTAAAGCCCATTATTCACTTGTTGATTGCGGCTCGTAGGGTGCGCTCTGCGCACCAATGACGTAAGAAACGGTGCGCATAGCGCACCCTACTGAGCTGGTTTAGTCCGTCGCTGCGGGCATAAACTCGCGCGGCAACCCGATTCATTGAACATTTCCGGATCGCCACGTCGCTCCGTTCCCCGCGATGATGACTAAATCAGCGTTTCTCCAAGCCCATCCGGGATAGGTAATTCAGCGCGCCCCGGCCCGCCGCGCGGCCGCTGGCGAAGCAGGCCGTCAGCAGGTAGCCGCCGGTGGGCGCTTCCCAGTCGAGCATTTCGCCGGCGCAGAACACGCCAGGCAGTTTCCGCAGCATCAGGTTTTTGTCCAGCATCTCGAAGCGCACGCCGCCGGCACTGCTGATCGCCTCGTCGAGCGGACGCGGGGCGGCGAGCGTGAGCGGCAGCGATTTTATCGCGTTGGCAAGTTTCAGCGGATCGTTCAATCGATCGGGCAACAGGATTTCGCGCAGCAGCGCCATTTTCGCGCCCCGGATTCCGGCGCGGCTTTGCAGGTGGCTGGACAGCGAACGAGCGCCGCGCGGATGGGCGACTTCGGCAATGACCCGCTCCAGGGTCTTGTCGGGCGCCAGGTCGAGTTGCAGCGTCACCGCCCCCTTTGCCGCAATGGTGTCGCGCAGCGGCGCCGACAGGGCATATACCAGACTGCCCTCGATGCCGCTATCGGACAGCATCAGCTCGCCACGGCGCGCGTGCGAATTTCCGGCGGCGTCGGTGAAGCGCAGCGCCACGGTTTTCAGCGGCTGCCCGGCAAAGCGGCTCTTCAGGTGCTGGCTCCAGCCGCCCGCTACGTCAAAGCCGCAGTTCGACGGCAGCAAAGGCGCGACTTCGACCCCGCGCTGCGCCAGCAGCGGCACCCACGCGCCGTCCGACCCCAGCTTCGCCCAGCTGCCGCCGCCGAGCGCCAGCACCACCGCGTCGGCCTTCACCGCCAGTTCGCCGCCGGGCGCATCCGACTCCACACAGGCTCGCAGTGGACCGGAGTCCCCTTGTGGGGCGGCGAAACGCAGCGCGCCATCCTCGCACCACCCCAGCCAGCGATGCCGCACATGAAACCGCACCCCGGCTTCGCGCAGCCGATGCAGCCACGCGCGCAGCAGCGGCGCCGCCTTCATGTCCTTAAGAAACACCCGACCCGATGAACCGACGAAAGTCTCGACCCCAAGCCCCTGAGCCCATTCGCGTAGCGCATCCGGGGGGAAGGCTTCGAGCAGCGGCTGGACGGTTTCGGCGCGCGCGCCGTAACGCGACAGAAAAATATTGAATGGCTCGGAATGGGTGATGTTCATGCCGCCCACGCCGGCGAGCAGGAACTTGCGTCCCGGCGATGGCATGGCGTCGTACAGATCAACCTGAACACCGCCCTGCGTCAGCACCTCGGCAGCCATCAGGCCCGCCGGGCCGCCTCCGATTACAGCAACTGTACGCATGGGCAAGTAGAAGGGATTGGGCAGCGCATACGATGTCTACCTACATTCACGCACCGGCGTCATCGCCGCGGTTTTCGGGTGCAAACACCATGGCATCGGGCTGGGGGAGCCCTCCCACAGCGCTCCGCACTGTGCCCCTCACCCAACCAAAAACTCATCCTTCTTCCGCCCCTTGGCCAACGCATCCGCCAGCCACCTGGGCGCACGACCGCGGCCCGACCACGAATCGCCTGTGGCCGGATTGCGGTACTTGGCCGCCACCGTCCCACGCGCCTTGCCTTTTTTCGCCCCGCCCTTCAAGTCAGCCAGGGTGATTCCAAATTCTTTCATCCGCGCCTGAATCTCCGCCACCACCGCGGCGATTTCAGCGCGACGCGCTGCCTCGGCCTGTTGCATCAATACTTCCGCCTGGGCCTTCAATTCCTTGTATGTCGCCATCGTATTTCTCCTATCAGGTAAGTAAATCAATATCCGCAATAATCAAATTAATCTGAAAACACCATAAAAAGTCGATCACCCCGGCAAATTTCAGGATAGCAAACCACAGCGCCATTGAAGACAAGAAGATAAGGGAGAACATCCGCCGATCCCTCATCGGGCGCCCAAGGCGCTGGCTCTTTGGCTGCCTTGGAATCAAACGGTCCAGCTTTACGTTGAAGAAGCGCCGAATCCCGAACCAAGTCAACGATTATGTGCCGAGTCCCGAAGGGAAGGTCAATGACGATACTAAGGCCTTTGGCCTCCCCATATTTCTCGGTGCCAAAGCAAACCACCTCTTGTGCAGCGCCATCATGCTCGAATGCCACCAAAGCAAACGTTATCCATCAACGATCGTTGATCCATCGCCTCAGCGCCGGCCCGCAAAGTATTCGCCAACGTTGAAAGCATATCGGCAATTGTCCCGCCGTTTCCGGCGGCGGCAATGGCACGTTAATGCTTTCGGTCACGGTCGTCACTTTTGGCGGTGCCACAAGTTGTCCATCCGATCAGGCATAAATACGGATAACGCCCAATATTTTGCTTGTCGTCGATCGGTGGCGAGACATCAAGTTATTTATATAACTTAGACTTATTTTCGGATAACCCGCGAAAAATTCCGAAAGACCTGAAATTATTCCCACTCAATCGTCGCCGGCGGCTTGCCGCTGATGTCATAGACGACGCGGTTGATACCTCGCACTTCATTGATGATGCGGTTGGAAACCTTGCCGAGCAGGGTGTAGGGGAGTTCGGCCCAGTGGGCGGTCATGAAGTCGCTGGTGACGACGGCGCGCAGGGCGACGACGTAGTCGTAGGTGCGGCCGTCGCCCATTACGCCGACGGATTTCACCGGCAGGAATACGGCGAAGGCCTGGCTGGTTTTCTCGTACCAGCCGCTCAACCACAGTTCTTCGATGAAGATGGCATCGGCGCGGCGCAGCAGTTCGGCATATTCGCGCTTCACTTCGCCGAGGATGCGCACACCGAGACCGGGGCCGGGGAAGGGATGGCGGTAGACCATGGCGTGCGGCAGGCCGAGGGCGACCCCAAGTTCGCGCACTTCGTCCTTGAACAGTTCGCGCAGCGGTTCGAGCAGCTTCAGGTGCAGGGTGTCAGGCAGGCCGCCGACGTTGTGGTGGCTCTTGATGGTGTGCGCCTTCTTGGTCTTGGCGCTGGCCGATTCGATGACGTCGGGATAGATGGTGCCCTGCGCCAGCCATTTTGCCTTGGGCAGTTTCTCGGCTTCTTCCTGGAACACATGGACGAATTCGCGGCCGATGATCTTGCGCTTCTGCTCGGGATCGGTGACGCCGGCGAGCGCATCCATGAAGCGGTCGCGCGCGTCGACGTGGATGACCTTGACGCCGAGGTTGTCGGCGAAGGTCTGCATCACCTGCTCGGCCTCGTTCAGCCGCAGCAGGCCGTTGTCGACGAAGACGCAGGTGAGCTGCGTGCCGATGGCGCGGTGCAGCAGCGCCGCGACCACCGAGGAATCGACGCCGCCGGACAGCCCCAGGATGACTTCGTCGCTGCCGACCTCGCTGCGCACGCGACCGATGGCTTCGTCGACGTAATCGGGCATATTCCAGTCGCCCGCGCAGCCGCACAGGTCGCGCACGAAGCGGTTGAGGATGTTTTTGCCCTGCAGGGTGTGGGTGACCTCGGGGTGGAACTGCACGCCGTAGAAGCGGCGCGCCTCGTCGGCCATCGCGGCGATCGGGGTGGCGGCGTTGCTCGCCATCGCCTTGAAGCCTTCCGGCAGCGCGGTGACCTTGTCGCCGTGGCTCATCCATACGTCGAGCAGGCCGTGGCCTTCGTCGTTGACGCGGTCCTGGATGTCGCGCAGCAGTGCGGTGTGGCCGTGCGCGCGGATTTCAGCGTAGCCGAATTCGCGCTTGGCGGCGGATTCAACCTGGCCGCCCAGCTGCGCCGCCATGGTCTGCATGCCGTAGCAGATGCCCAGCACCGGCACGCCGAGCGCGAACACCACGTCGGGCGCGCGCGGCGTTTCGTCTTCGTAGACCGAACTCGGCCCGCCGGAGAGGATGATGCCGGCCGGCGCGAAGTCGCGCACGAACTGCTCGGTCACGTCATTGGGATGCAACTCGCAATAGACGCCCGCCTCGCGCACACGGCGCGCGATGAGCTGGGTGTACTGGGAACCGAAGTCGAGGATGAGGATTTTCTGGTGCATAAAAAATGGATGGCGTACTAGTCGGCTAAAAAGTAATTTACGGTGGAAACCACGCGCACCTTCTTGATGTGAGCAGTGCTTTCGTCCCGGTCCTCGATGCTGAATTGTCCCTGGCTGGCACGCTTGATCTTGCCCAGCGTGCTGTCGGAATCCTTGGCGAACTTTTCCGCGGCCTGGCGGGCGTTGCGGGTCGCTTCCTCGATCATCGCAGGCTTCAGCGCATTGAGGCCGGTGAAAAGAAAACGCGGGCGATTCTCGTAATCGCCGGTGTTGAGCGCAATTCCCTGCTCGCCCAGAACCGCCAGTTCGGGCATGGCCCGGCGTACGGCATCAACCCGCCGCGTGTAGACGGTGATCACGGATTTGCCGGTGTAGCGCAGGCGGTTCGCCAGATCGGCGTTGCCGTAATCCTGTGCCTGTCGGTCGGTGATCGAAGGCGCCGAAACGGAAATCTCCTCCGGCTTGAATCCCTGCGCTTTGAGGAAATCGATGATGACGGCGTTCTTGCTCTGCAAGGTCTGGTACAGGCGGGTCAGGTCGGTCCCCGCCTCGCTGAACGCGATGGGCCAGATTGCCGTGTCGGCGGGCACTTCGCGCTCGGCCAGGCCCTTGACCTCGACGCTGCGTTCGAACTGCTTGAACGTGACGATGCCGTCCGCCAGCAGCCAGGCTGCGACCACCATCCCCAAAGCCAATACCAAGGCTGCCGCCAAGCGGTTGTTCCCCATGCATCCCCCTGCGCGTCTGTGTTGACCGGCTATTCCACTCGGTAGTTGGGTGCTTCCTTCGTGATCTGCACGTCATGCACGTGCGATTCGCGCACGCCGGCCGAGGTGATCTCGACGAATTCGGCCTTGGCATGCATGTCGGGAATGGTGGCCACGCCGAGGTAGCCCATGCTGGAACGCAGGCCGCCCACCAGCTGGTGGATCACCGCCAGCACGCTGCCCTTGTAGGGCACGCGGCCTTCGACGCCTTCGGGAACCAGCTTCTCGGCGCGCTTCTCGTTGTCCTGGAAATAGCGGTCGGAGGACCCCTGCTGCATCGCGCCGAGGGAGCCCATGCCGCGATAGGACTTGTAGGAGCGGCCCTGGAACAGTTCGATTTCGCCCGGCGCTTCCTCGGTGCCGGCCAGCAGGCCGCCGAGCATGACGCAGTTGGCGCCGGCGGCCAGCGCCTTGGCGATGTCGCCGGAATAACGGATGCCGCCGTCGGCGATGACGCCGACGCCGCTGCCTTTGAGGGCATCAGCCACGTTCGCCACCGCGGTGATCTGCGGCATGCCGACCCCCGCGACCATGCGCGTGGTGCAGATGGAACCCGGGCCGATGCCGACCTTGACCGCGTCGGCGCCGTGCTCGACCAGCGCAGCCGCGGCCGATGCGGTGGCGATGTTGCCGCCGATGACCTGCACGTTGGGGTAGTTCTGCTTGACCCAGCGCACCCGGTCGAGCACGCCCTGGGAATGGCCGTGCGCCGTGTCCACCGTAATCACGTCGACGCCGGCGGCCACCAGGGCGGCCACCCGCTCTTCGGTGCCCTCGCCGGTACCGACCGCGGCACCGACGCGCAGGCGGCCCATCGCGTCCTTGCACGCCAGCGGATGCTCGCTCGACTTCTGGATGTCCTTGACGGTAATCAGGCCGCACAGCTCGAAGGCGTCGTTCACCACCAGGACGCGCTCCAGCCGGTGCTTGTGCAGCAGCGCCATCGCCTCGTCGCGGTTGGCGCCCTCCTTCACCGTCACCAGCCGCTCTTTCGGCGTCATGATGTTGGCGATCGGCTGGTCGAGGCGGGTTTCAAAGCGAAGGTCGCGGTTGGTGACGATGCCGACCACCTTGCCGCCGTCGATCACCGGCAGGCCGGAAATACGCTTCGCGCGAGTGATCTCGAGCACTTGGCGCACGGTCATCTGCGGGGTGACGGTAATGGGGTCCTTGACGACGCCGGATTCGAAACGTTTGACCGCTGCAACCTGCGCGGCCTGCATCTCGGCGTTCATGTTCTTGTGAATGATGCCGATGCCGCCTTCCTGCGCCAGCGCAATCGCCAGCCGCGACTCGGTCACCGTATCCATCGCGGCGGACAAGAGGGGCAAATTCAGGGCAATCGTGCGGGTCAGCTGCGTGGACAGGCTGACTTCGCGCGGGAGGATGGAAGAATGGGCGGGAATGAGCAGAACGTCGTCGAACGTCAGCGCTTTTTGCAGAACACGCATGGGCTTTCCTTAACGCAAAGCGGAATTATACGCGTCCGCCCCTTCCCCGCACAAACCGGCGATCGCCGCGCCCGCACGTGGTCGTAATTTACCAACCCAATCACACGGCTGGCGGTTGACTCCCATGCCCGATGCGGCTAACTTTGCGTCAGCATTCAACCTGCTAGGGCGTGCGGTTCAACGCCTCCCCTATATAACTCGAGGAGATAAAACAATGTCCAAAGTTTTGCTTGCCCTGACTTCCGCCGCCCTGCTGGGCCTGTATGGCTGCGCCGGTACGGAAACCAAGTCGGTCGACACGGCCCCTGTGGCCACGACCGGCATCAGCGCCGAAGCGCAGACAGCGCTCAGCGCTGCCCAGGCGGCGGTCAAGGATGCCAAGGCCAAGAATGCGCTGTGGACGACCGCCGACGCTGCCCTGAAGGCCGCCGAGGCCGCTGCCGCCAAAGGCGATAGCGACACGGTGATCAAGCAGTCCAAACTGGCCAGCGACCATGCCAAGAAAGGCCTGGCCCAGCTCAATTACCCGCCGCTCAAAGTCGGCAATTAAGAGATAGTCCGCGTCAGAAAAAAGGCCTTCCGGTTGAAGCCGGAAGGCCTTTTTTATGCGCAGCGCCAGCTGCGACTCATACCGCCGGGGGTTCGTCCGCCTCGGCGACCTTCCCCGGCGCGGCCTCTCCACCGCCCTTCTTGGTGACTTTGCCTTCTTCCGCGCGCTTGCGGCGCACTTCCTTGGGATCGGCGATCAGCGGGCGATAGATTTCCACCCGGTCGCGGTCGCGCACTTTTTCATCCAGCTTGACCAGCTTGCTGAAAATCCCGACCTTGTTTTGGGCGAGATCGATTTCGGGAAAGGCGTCCAGCACGCCGGATGCGCGAATGGCATCCTCCACCGTCGCGCCCTCGGCAAGGCGAGCGCGCAGCAGGGCCTGCCGTGCCGGCAAGGCATAGACGACTTCGACGTTGATCGTGGCTGCGTTCATGCGGCGTACACCTCGTCTGCGCGGCGCACGAAGGCATCGACGAAGGTATTGGTGATATGGCTGAAAACCGGCGCCAGTATGGTTTCCAGCATCCGGCTCGAAAACGCATATTCAAGACGGAATTCGATCTTGCAGGCCTCTTCCCCCAACGGAGAAAACAACCAGTCGCCTTCCAGTTCGGAAAACGGGCCATCCTGCAGCCTGATCCGCATCTCGCGCGGATAGGTTTTTGCGTTTTCCGTGGTGAAGCTCTGGCGGATGCCCATATAGGCGATATGGATCGTCGCCACCGTGCTCGCGTCATCGCGCCACTTCAATTCGGTGCCGCCGCACCATGGCAGGAAAGCGGGGTACTCCTCGACCCGGTCCACCAGTTCAAACATGCGTTCCGGGGTGTGCGCCACCAGCACACTTTTTTGCACACGCGCCATCTCTAACCTAAAGCCTTGTAAAATCGAGAATTGTACGCAAGCTGTCCGCCATGAGCATCGTCGACAACAAAAAAGCCTTTCACGATTATTTCATCGAAGAGAGATTCGAGGCCGGCATCATGCTCGAAGGCTGGGAAGTAAAGGCCATTCGCGCGGGCCGGGTACAGCTGAAGGAAGCCTATGTGGTCGTCAAGAACGGCGCGGTCTATTTGATCGGCTGCCACATCAGCCCGCTGTCCACTGCATCCACCCACATCCATCCCGACCCCACGCGCTCGCGCAAGCTGCTGCTGCACGCGGCGGAAATCAACAAACTGATCGGCAAGACCGAACGCGCCGGCTACACCCTGGTGCCGCTCGACCTGCACTACGTCAAAGGCCGCGTCAAGCTTGAGTTCGGCCTGGCCAAAGGCAAAAAACAGCACGACAAGCGCGCGACCGAAAAAGACCGTGAGTGGGAGCGCGAAAAACAACGCATGGTGCGGAGTGCCCAGAAGTGAATGAATGCAACGCCGACAAACGGATGAAATAATCTGCCAGTCGGTCAAATTTGCGCTTGCGGGGTGTCGACATCCTGACTAGGATACGTCGGGATATCGACAAAAAGGACAAGACCATGTCGGCCCTTCCTGTTTATCAAGTTGAGTTCATTCCGCTGGAACGTCGTTTGGGTGACCGTCGCGTCGCACCACGCGATGCTGCGCTGCCGGAAGGCATCACGGCAGATCGCCGCACGGCCACCAGCCGGCGCACGGAAGACCGCAAACCCGAGCCCCCCGCGACCTTGAAAGCCGTTTAGGAATCAAACGCCGGCGCCTCGCGCCGGGTTGTCCCGTTTGTCCTGGCTGAGCACGACTGTGCCGCCTTTTGCCAGGACCTCTTTGTTCGTTACCCCCTACCTCGCCAGAATGGCCACCGGCGTGATCCGAGCCAGGATGACCCACGCCTGGCGGACGCTGTTTTTCAACGCGGCCGTGTAACAATGGCGGAAACCTGAACGCATTCCCTGTTTTCCCCGAAAGTCGAGCCCAGCTTGCCCGCCACCGTAGATGAACTCGCGGCCTTCGATGAGATCATCGATGTCCGTTCCCCTGGCGAATTCGCCGAAGACCACATCCCCGGCGCGATCAACCTGCCGGTGCTGAGCAACGCCGAACGCGTGCGCGTCGGCACGCTGTACAAACAGGTGTCCTCGTTCGAAGCGAAGAAAATCGGCGCGGCGCTGGTGGCGCGCAATATCGCGCTGCATCTGGACACCTGGTTCGCCGACAAACCGAAGTCATACCGGCCGCTGGTGGTTTGCTGGCGCGGCGGCAGCCGCAGCGGGTCGCTGACGCACATTCTGCAGAAAATCGGCTTTGCGGCGACGCAGCTCGATGGCGGCTACAAGGCCTATCGGCGCCACGTGGTGGCCGAACTCGCCCGCCTGCCGGCGCTGTTTGCCTACCGGGTGGTGAGCGGCCCCACCGGCAGCGGCAAGAGCCGCCTGCTGCTGGCGCTGGCCAGCGAGGGCGCCCAGGTGCTCGACCTCGAAGTGCTGGCCGCGCATCGAGGCTCCTTGCTGGGGGCGCTGCCGGGACAAGCCCAGCCGTCGCAAAAAAGTTTCGAGAGCGCCATCTGGTCGGCGCTGAACGGATTCGACCCCGCCCTACCAGTGTTCGTCGAATCGGAAAGCAAGAAGATCGGTGCGCTGCGGGTGCCCGCTGCGCTGATCGCTTCCATGCACGCCAGCCCCTGCCTGCGCCTGGACGTTCCGCTGGCCGCACGGGTTCAGTTGCTGACTGAAGACTACGCACACTTTCTGCTCGACCCGGAGACGATCAACCGCCAGCTCGGTTTTCTCACCGCGCTGCGCGGCAGCGAAACCGTTGCGGCGTGGCAGGCGCTGGCCACCCGGCAGGCCTGGCCCGAGCTGGTGGCCGTGCTGCTGGAACAGCATTACGACCCGGCTTATCTGAACTCGCTGTCACGCAATTACGCCCCCTCGGCCAGCGACCTGAGCTTCCATGCGGAAGACCTGTCGGCCAGCGGGATGCTGCGACTGGCACACACGATTCTGGCGGCGATTTAGCCAGGCACCCGGCCCCGCAAGCCCGGTTTTCCGGATGCCGAAAAAATGAACCGGGGATGCCCGACGGCAATAGCCGCTTCCCGGTCACTGATAGGTCCGTCCATCGTGCCTGATCCAGCCCGCAGGGTGGCGACCCTGTGGATCGTGATGCGTCCAGTGAATCACGCCACCCTTCGAATTCCATTCGTACTCGCCGTAAAAGGCCACCGTGTCTCCCGTGCGTAGCCCGTCGATGCGCGGTGCCAGATCGATATTGTGCGATATCAGCAGCGTCCGCCCGGAATCCAGCCGAAGGATGAAGCGCTGATGCCGGCTGCCGTCGTTGTCGTCCGCCAGCATTTTCACCACCGTTCCCTTCCCTTCAACCAGCTCACTGCCAAGGCGGTTGGAGAAGGCGTTTTCGATGGCGGCATCATTCCCGTCACGCGCTGTCGAAGACACTGCGGGGAGGCCTGCTGCCTGACGGCTTTCCGGCGTGTCAGGGCCCGGGGCGAGCGCGAAATAAGCGGCAGCGGCGAGCGCCGCGATCAGCAGAAGCTTGTTCATTGGATCTCTCGGAAATCGTTATAGTAGCCGTGAAGCCGGCCACAGGCAGGGGCGGCGAAGCTGCCCGCCGAAGACCGTCAGGTGATCGATGAAACGACGGGCATCGCTCCTTCAGATGCATACCCTCGGGCCAGGAAATTTCCCCCGTCTTGCGCTGGCGGTCGCTCCTGTCTCCGTTACAAGACAAGAAAATGTCCATTTCTACAATGAGTTGCTTGTGACGCCCTATTTTATGTCGCCGGGAGGCGACAAAATGAAGACGACCCACATTCAGAACTTCACTCAAGTCAATGAAAAACAAGAGAAATACTGTTCTGGCATGGCATGTGCTGATGAGGTGCTGGCTTTGAAAATAAAAGCCGCCCATCCTCTATGCACAAAAGGAGTATCGCAAATGAAGCAACATGCCCTGCATTCCCGCAACACACTCTTGACCGTGCTCATGGCCGGTGTGGCCGGCGTTGGCTTTTCCACTGCAGTCACGGCGACCACCGCTGCGGAAGTCGCTGCCAACCCCATTGTCAGCGCAGAAGCCCAGGCCCGCACTTATGTGGCGATGCACATGAGCGCAACCGGCAGCGCCTTCCACAACGCCCCGGGGCAGCGCTGGGAGACCCGGGGCGCAGACCGCGTCGCCGAACGTATGGGTACGAGCGTCGACGGGCTGGAGCAATCGACTGCGCCTGGCACCGAGGCCGCCGGCGAGGCCATTGCAACTGCCAAGCGGGGGATGCACTGAGGCCACCCCTGGTGTTGCGAACCGGAAATAGCGGAACAAATGAAACAGATGGATCTTTTCGCCAGGCTAGGCGCAGACCCGCAGCCGCATGGGGTATACGGCAAGGGGCTGCAACGACGCATGGCGGGAAAAGACACTGTTTCATGTTTCGTTATTTTTGGTTCGTGACACTGGCACCCTGTCGCCGCAAGGCGTCGAGCCTGGACGCATGCTGGTTCGGAATCGGCCTGATTGGTTGGGGGATAGACCCCTTCACATTGGCTGTTCGCTATGCGGAGGAACATCCGCATGCATCGAATAGAAAGCGTTGGTTCGCCCATGAATGATGAAAGCGTCATGACGCTTTCATGGAAAGACTGCATCCACCAGCAGCGCGGCGAGCTGGCGCAGATGCTGCGCGAACCGCTGGGGCAACTGGCCGAGCGTTGCGCACCGGCATGGGGCAATTGCGAAGCGCTGGATGCGGTTCTCTCGGAGCACTTCTCCAGCATTCCATATTGTTCGTTCCTGTACTGCCTGGAAAGCAACGGAATACAAATTTGCAACAATATCGGCCCGCAAGGGATCGTGCCTGAACACCTCGGACGCGACCGCTCGCAGCGGCCGTATATGCAGGAAGCGGTCCCGGCATGGGGGTTTCTGCTGTCGGATGCTTACATCAGCCTACGTGAACACCGGCCCTCGCTCACGGCACTCCAGGTCGTGAGCCGGGATTCCCAGACCTTGGGCTACCTCAGCGCCGACTTTGATTTGCGCAATCTGCCGGTGACGTCTGAACTCTACGAAGAGCCGGGCGATTGGCGCCAGGTGAAGGGCGATCCGGCGATCCGCGGCACGGTGTTTCAGCAAAGCCGGGAGGAAAGCCGGATGGATCGCAATCTGGAACAGGCTTTATCCATCCTCGAGGAACTGATGACCGAGCGCGGCGTATTTCAATGCCAGATCCATTTTTCCAGCAGCCTGGCCACCATCTGGACGCTGGACGATCCCTTGCGTTATCGCATCCTGGATCACGAGACCCTGAGCGATCCGGACATCTGCCTGATCTATCCGCCGCGCACCTATCCGCCCGATGCCGCAATCGCGCCGGGAGAAATCGGCCGCATCCTGAAGACCCTGCAGGCCCTGCGCCTCACCGACCAGACGTTCTACCTGCGCATGGCTTCGATCAACCTTTTCAACGGCATGGTGAGCGTGACCTTTTCCTGCGATGGCTCGCACTATATTCCGCACAGCGAGTTCCTGGCGAAGGACACGTCATTCTGGTTCTGATCCAGCCACACAGCCCCTATCAAAACGCGCAGCGTTTGCTAAAGTAAAACGCGTCCAGCCATTTTGCGGTTGCCCGTCCAGGAGGTGAAACGGTGGATATTGTTGACCTGATGGTCCATGTGGACGAGGCAATCCCCGTCGAGAAAATGCACGAATTGGAAGACATGGTGCGCACCGATTCCTGCGTCATCAGCGCCTGCACCTCGCACGAAAACGCCCATATGCTGTTGGTGACCTACAACCCCGCGTGTACAACTTCAAGCAACGTCTTGCACATGGTTCAAGCGCAGGGCGTTCGTGCGGAGCTGGTCGGACTCTAGTTCACCTGCAATCAAAAAAATCCGACAGGTCTTGATCGTCGGGAAGGCCAGCATCGCATTCAGGATGCCTAACCAGGAGAATGGGAATGCACAGAATGCTATATGTCGCGCTGTTTGCAGCGCTTCTGCCCACCGCGTGCTACGTGGTACCCGTAAACCGCGGTGCTGACTATGTAGTCGCACCCGCGCTGCCAGTGGTGGTGGAATTGGGCGTGGAGCCCTTCTACTTTCACAGCGGTTATTACTATTACTACAATAACGATCGTCGCTGGAACTACTCACGCGCAAGGACAGGGCCCTGGAAAGAACTACCCAGGGATCGCTATCCCAGAGAGATCAGGTTCAAGGACCGTGATGGACGGGACAGGGATTACCGGGACTGGGACCGCGATCGCAAGCGTGACCGCCGCTGATAGCCTGCAGCTTTTCGCCTGACGGCTGAGCCACACATCACGCAACCTATCAAACTTTCAGTCCGCTCTCTTTCCCCACCCGGTACGCTGCCAGCAGGGCCGCCCTCAGGTCCGGATCTGCGTCCAGGTCGCGCGCGCCCAGCATCCGCTGCGCGATGGCCCGGACAACTTGCCAATCCTGTTCCTCGCGCCGCTCCTGCTCGAATCGAATCCAGTCGAACCGGCCATCGCGGCAGCTTCGCACCGCGACACCCGTGGCATCCGAGAACGCGATCTCGTGCGTCTCCAGCACTTCATACAGATACGAGTAGGGATCGATCCCCGCCGCCCGGGCCAGAAGCCGGTGGAAATCGGGCGCCTCGCCAGATGCGTCGAGACATCCATCCAGGTCGATGACGGAATCGAGTTCGTGCGTCTCGCCCTTGAACGAGAGGGACAGTCGGGCGCGGACGGTGTTGTTGCTCATATCGATCGATACAAAGAAGGGTTTACTTCGGTTTGCGTGGGGGCCGGGGCAGGCTTCAGCCCAGGTGGATGGATCAATGATCCCATTTTTTGCCGAGTAAATGGTTGGAAGAGCTGGTGCGCTGCTTTGAAGATATTCGGCATAATGCTCAACCCGTACCCTTTCCCATCGGCCTCGCGACATGGAGGCCGAACCATTAGCAGACCGAACCATGCTTCCTTCCATCGAACACCGACTCGCCGCCGAGATCGCGGCCAAACCTGCGCAGGTTGCCGCGGCCATTGCCTTGCTCGACGAGGGGGCGACCGTGCCCTTCATCTCGCGCTATCGCAAGGAGGTGACGGGCGGCCTGGACGACACGCAGCTGCGCCTGCTGGAAGACCGGCTGCGCTATCTGCGCGAGCTGGAAGACCGCCGCGCATCCATCATCGCGTCGATCACTGAGCAGAACAAAATGACGCCCGAGCTGCTGACGGCGATCTCGCTGGCGGCCGACAAGACGCAGCTGGAAGACCTCTACCTGCCCTACAAGCAGAAGCGGCGCACCAAGGTGCAAATCGCGCAGGAGGCGGGGCTGGAACCGCTGGCCGACGCCCTGCTGGCGAACCCGACGCTCAATCCCGATGAAGCAGCAGCAGCGTACCTGCGCGAGCCCTTCACCACCGAGCAGGGCGACAACCCCGGGGTGGCCGATGCCAAGGCCGCGCTCGACGGCGCGCGGCAGATCCTGATGGAACGCTTTTCCGAAGATGCGCCCCTGCTGCAATGGCTGCGTGACTACGTGCAGGAACACGGCATCGTCGAATCGAAAGTGCGCGACGGCAAAGAGTCCGCAGCGGAAAAATACGCCGACTACTTCGACTACTCCGAATCCATCCACACCATTCCGTCGCACCGCGCGCTGGCGCTTTTCCGCGGGCGGCGCGAGGACCTGCTCGACGTGCGGCTGCGCCTCGACAGCGAAGAGGAACGACCGGCCTGGAGCGCGCCCCACAATCCCTGCGAGACGCGCATCGCCAGCCGCTTCGGAATCCAGGATCAGAACCGTCCCGCCGACCGCTGGCTGATGGACACGGTGCGCTTCACCTGGCGCGTGAAGAGTTTCATGCATCTGGAGCTGGAGCTGATGGGCACGCTGCGCAGCAACGCCGAGACCGACGCCATCCAGGTGTTTGCGCGCAACCTCAAGGCCCTGTTGCTGGCCGCGCCGGCCGGGCCGCGCGTGACGATGGGGCTGGACCCCGGCATCCGCACCGGCGTGAAAGTGGCGGTGACGGACGAGACCGGCAAGGTACTCGACACTGCCACCATCTACCCGCATCAACCGCGCAACGACTGGGACGGTTCGCTGCACACGCTGGCCAAGCTGGCCGAGCAGCACCGGGTTTCGGTGATCTCGATCGGCAACGGCACCGCTTCGCGCGAGACCGACAAGCTGGCGCGCGACCTGATCAAACTGCGTCCGGAACTGCGGCTCACCAGCGTGGTGGTGTCCGAGGCCGGTGCGTCGGTGTATTCCGCGTCCGAATTCGCCTCGCGCGAATTGCCCGAGCTGGATGTCTCGCTGCGCGGCGCGGTCTCCATCGCGCGCCGCCTGCAGGACCCGCTGGCCGAGCTGGTGAAGATCGATCCCAAATCCATCGGCGTCGGCCAATACCAGCACGACGTCAGCCAGTTCCAGCTGGCGCGTTCGCTCGATGCGGTGGTGGAAGACTGCGTCAATGCCGTCGGCGTCGACGTCAACACGGCGTCGGTGCCCTTGCTCGCGCGCGTCTCCGGCCTCTCCAACAGCGTGGCGCAAGCCATCGTCACCCACCGCGAAACCCAGGGCCGGTTCGCCAGCCGGGCGCAACTGCTCGACGTGCCGCGCCTGGGCGCAAAGACCTTCGAGCAGGCAGCCGGCTTCCTGCGCATCATGGACGGCGACGATCCGCTCGACGCCTCCGCCGTCCACCCCGAATCGTATCCGCTGGTGCAAGCGATCCTCGCCGACATCAAGCAGGACCTCAAGGCCGTGATCGGCAACGGCAGCCTCTTGAAGTCACTCGACCCGGCGAAATACCGGGATGAGAAATTCGGCATCCCCACCATCACCGACATTCTCAAGGAACTCGAAAAACCCGGCCGCGACCCGCGCCCCGAATTCACCACCGCGAGCTTCAGGGAAGGCGTGGAAAAGCTGGCTGACTTGACGCCCGACATGATCCTGGAAGGCGTCGTCACCAACGTCGCCGCGTTCGGCGCGTTCGTCGACATCGGCGTGCATCAGGACGGCCTGGTCCACATCTCGGCGCTGTCCAACAGCTTCGTCAAAGACCCGCACAGCGTGGTCAAGGCCGGACAGATCGTGAAGGTCAAAGTGCTGGAAGTGGACGAGAAGCGCAAGCGCATCGCGCTGACGATGCGGCTGACCGATGCGGCGGAGAAAACAGGCGAGAAGCCGCAAGCGGCCCCGCGGCCGCCGCGCGATCCACGCGCTCAGGGCAAACCGGCGGGCGGCAAACCGAACGGTGCGCCCCCTTCAGCGCCGATGGGCGGCGCGATGGCGGCGGCGTTCTCGAAGTTGAAGGGCTGAGACCGGTTTGCCGGTCTGAATTAATTCGAGCCCTGCCCCTTTACCGCCCCCGCTTGCGGGCCATCCGCCTTGAATGCTTCGTGGAAGGCGACGGCGCCCTGCGGAGTTTGTCCGTCGAAAGACAGCGCGAAGAAGACCTCCTGCGGCACGCCCTCAAGCACCAGTCCCGGCATGTTTTTGAACCCGAATTTCCGGTAGTACTCCGGATGTCCAACGAGACAACATCCTTGCGCATTCATCGCTTTCAGCCGTGCCAGCCCTTCCCGTATCAGCGCTTTGCCAACGCCTTGGCGCTGGTATGCCGGCAACACCGAAACAGGTCCAAGGCCATACCAGTTCCGGGTGCCATCCGAAATGATCACGGGGGAGAACGCAACATGCCCAATCACACGGCCCTCCTCTTCTGCGACGAGCGATAGCGCGAGGGCCTTGGCGGCGCGTAGTGCCGCGATGATGAACTGCTCCGTGTGATTGCTCATCTCCAGGGTCTTGAACGCGGCGACGGTCACCTCGTTGATCACGCTCACATCGGCAGCGGTTTCGTTCCTGATAACGATCTTCGGATTCATGGCGTTCCTGTTTCTATTCCTTGCGGGTCAACGTTAAAGAAAGCAATCGGTTATGCGGAGCCTTCGGGATGGCGGGCGAAAAACCGACCGCCACGCCCAGCGCCCGCGCCCGCAACTGCCCGCAACCGCCTTCCACATCCTGCCCCGCGGAGTGGCGCAGCTTGGTGAGCACGCCGCGCCGGTGCAGGCTGCGCGCCATCGCGGCCGCGCGCTCCCAGCTCGGGCGGCGGAAGTCGAAGCCCGCGACGCCCTCGACGCTGTTGTAGGGAATCAAGTTCATCACCGCGAACTTGCCGGCCAGCAGTCGTGCGATCCCGTCCAGCTCGGCATCGGTGTCGTTGATCCCTTCGAGCAGCGTCCACTGGACCTGGATCGGATAGCCGGTGCGGCGGGCATAGGCCTCGCCCAATTCGACGAGTTCATCCGGCGCGATGTCGGGCGCCCTGGGCAGCAGGCGTCGGCGCAGACCGGCATCGGTGGTGTGCAGGGAGAGCGCCAGCGCAGGCTTCACCGCGGACTGCGGCAGGCGCTCGAACACGCGCCGGTCGCCGACGGTCGAGAAGACCAGATTCTTGTGGCCGATGCCGCCCTCGACACCCAAGAGCTCGATGGCATCCAGCACGTTGTCCAGATTGTGGGCCGGCTCGCCCATGCCCATGAACACGACCTTCTTCACTGGGCGGCGGCTTCGGGCCAGCACCACCTGAGCGACGATCTCGGCACTGGAGAGCTGGCGCAGCAAGCCGGCGCGGCCGGTCATGCAGAACACGCAGCCCACCGCACAGCCGACCTGGGTCGACACGCACAGCCCGTCGCGCGGCAGCAACACGGTCTCCACCGTCTGACCATCCGCCAGCGCCACCAGCAGTCGGGCCGAGCCATCCTCGCCGGCGTGCTCGGAATGCACCCGCGCCAGCCCGCGCAATTCGTCAAACAGGCCAGGCAGCGCATCGCGCAGGCTCAGGGGCAGGAAGTCTTCGGCGCGTCGCCGCTTGGTATCGAGCGAGCGCCCCTGAGCCCACGCCCGCAGCACGCGCCCCTCATGACAGGGGGCAGCGCCCAGATCGCGTAGACGTTGTCGGAGTTGAGGGAGTCGCATGGCGGGTGGAGGGTAGCACGGGAGCTACGGGGCGGCCCGGGCGTCCGCGGCCGTTTATTCACGCAAGGCCTGGCCACGAAGTCGTGAATCCGGTTGACCAATGGTCCAATTTATCTTTGCTACAGTGAATATATTCATGAACGGAGACGGTACGGCCATGCAATCTTGCTGGGTCATGCCGTCCCACAACAAAGGAGAGAACCATGGGATTCTTCAGCAAAATTCTCGCGAAGCTCGGCATTGGCAAGGCAGCCGCCGCCCCGGCACCCACCGCCGCACCTGGGTCCCCGGGTGCGGCCCCGGGTGCAGCCCCGGGTGCGCCAGCGCCGAAACCGGTCGCGCTCGTCGACGTCGTCGCGCAACTGGAGCAGCGCGCAGCAGCAAACCCGCAGAAGCTGAACTGGCGGACCTCCATCGTCGACCTGCTGAAACTTCTCGATATCGACAGCAGCCTTGAGGCACGCAAGGAACTGGCGACGGAACTAGGCTGCCCGGCCGATCTGATGAGCGATTCGGCGAAGATGAACATGTGGCTGCACAAGACCGTGCTCGCGCAAATCGCCGCCAACGGCGGCAATGTGCCCAAGGAGCTGCTGGACTAAACAGGTTGCGCCCCTCCAACCTTCCGGAGCAAACACATGCAGATCACCGACATCCTCGCCCAGATGGGCGGGCTCCAGTCGATGGCACGCGAACTGGGCGTCAGCGAGACCCAGGCGGCCAGCGGTGCCGAGGCGCTCATCCCGGCGATCCTCGGCGGATTCAAGAAACAGGCGCAGGCGCAGCCCACGGGTCTCGAAGGGCTTGGCGGCCTGCTCGGGCAACTCGGCGGCGGCGGCCTGCTCGACAACGTGCTGGCACCCCAGTCGACGGACGTGAGCCAGGGCAACAACGTGCTTGGACAGATCTTCGGCTCCAAGGACGTGAGCCGCGCGGTTGCGCAGAACGCGGCTTCGCGGTCGGGCCTCGATCCCTCTCTTCTCAGGAAGATGTTGCCGATTCTGGCGATGCTGGTTGCAGGCTACATGGCGAAGCGGCAAGGCGCCGGCGCGGCGGAACAATCCTCTCCGATGAGCGGGGGATTGGGCGGCATGCTTGGCGGGCTGCTTGGCGGCCATGGCGCCAAGCCTGCTGGCCGCGGGGGCTCGGGACTCGCCTCGATGCTCGACATGAATGGCGACGGCAATGCGCTCGACGACATCATGCGGATGGCCGGAAAGGCCATGCGTTGACCCGCAAAATTCGGGCACTCAAAGTTTCGATCATCAAGGGAGCAACAACATGGGCTTGATCATTACGTTGATCATTGGCGGCATCGTGGGCTGGCTGGCGAGCATCGTCATGAAGACCAACGACCAGATGGGCTGGATCGCCAACGTGCTGGTGGGCGTGGTGGGCTCGATGCTCGGCTACTGGATCGCCGGACTGCTGGGCTTCGGGGCCATGGGCGGCATCGCGCGCTTCATCGTCGCGTTCGGCGGCGCAGTGCTGCTGATCTTCATCCTGAGCAAGCTCGGCATGTTCCGGAAAAAAGTGTAACCCCGCCCCGGCACGCCCCGGACTTCGGCGCCTGGCGCCGTGTTGTCATCCCCCGACGCATTGGGCGTCATCCACCACAACCACAAAGGAGAAACAGACATGGCAGGTTGGTTCGAATTGAGCAAAAGCTCAGATGGTCAGTTCCGCTTCGTTCTCAAGGCTGACAACGCGGAGACCCTGCTCACCAGCGAGCTCTATCACGCAAAGGGCTCGGCCGAGAACGGCATTGCCTCGGTGCAGGGCAATTGCGGGGCAGATGAGCGCTACGAGAAGAAGCTTGCCTCGAACGGCAAGCACTACTTCAACCTGAAGGCAGCCAATCATCAGATCATCGGTACGAGCCAGATGTATGCATCCGCCGACTCTCGGGATGCCGGCGTTGCGTCCGTCAAGTCGAACGGGACGACCACGACGGTGAAGGACAAGACCTAATGGTCATTGCGGCGGCAAGCCCTGGTCCTTGCCGGCAATCTGTGCACGCAGGCGTTCCTCCTGCTCCCGCAGTTCAGGGCTGAACTCAGCCCCAAAGTCGTCTGCTTCAAATACCTGCCGGATTTCAATCTCCGAATCTTCAGGCATGGGATTTGGACAGCGCTTCACCCACTCGATGGCCTCTTCGCGAGAATTCACCTGCCAGAGCCAGAAGCCTGCAACCAGTTCATCGGGATTGGCAAACGGCCCTTCGATGACCGTGCGCTCCGTGCCCGAAAAGCGCACGCGCACGCCCTTTGAACTCGGATGAAGCCCTTCCCCGGCCAGCATGATCCCCGCCTTCACCAGCGCCTCGTTGAATCGCCCCATTTCAGCAAAAAGCGCTTTGCTTGGCATCACGCCCGCCTCCGAGCCTTTGGTTGCCTTCACCAGAATCATGAATCTCATGACGATACCTCCCGTGTGCGATTGGGCGTGTCCACGATAGGGAAACGCGTCAGGTTTTGCTGGCGCAGTCGAACATCCAATGCACGCCGAAGCGGTCCTCCAGGCTGCCGAAATAGTCCCCCCAAAACATCTCCTGCAGCGGCATCTCGATCTTGCCGCCGGCCGCAAGCGCATTGAACAGACGCTCCGTTTCGGCGCGCGTGTCGGGCTCAAGATTGATGTATACGCTGTTGCCTGGCGTCACGGTGAAGCCCATGGATTCCGGCGCATCGGTTCCCATCAGCACGTGCCCGCCCAGAATGGGCAATGCGACGTGCATGACGAGATTCTGGTCGGCTTCACCCAGCGGCGGCTGGTCCGGCATGGGAGGCATGTCCATGAAGCGGGCGATGGGCGCGTCGAACTCGGTGCCGAAGACGGACTTGTAAAACAGGAACGCCTCTTCGGTCGAGCGGGGGAAATTGAGATAGGTGCTGACACGAGCCATTTTCTGTCTCCTTCAAAGTGAACCTGATGGATGGCAAGCACGCATGAAGTCGGAGATCCAATCCTCCATGGAGATCACGTATTCCCGTTCGGTACGGGCACGCCTTTCATCTTTTTTTAGCATACGTCTGAGCGAGCACCAGCATTCGTCATTCGACATTGTCAGACATGTCTTACACAGAAGTCGGACGCCCCCCGCTGCCAATCGCCGCCGTTTTGCGCATCATTCAGTTGTCGTTTGCGATTGGCCATATTGCTGCGTAACCGACATTGATTGACAGACTTGATCTGACAACAGCAGCCTGCACACAGGACAAAAACATGAACTCGACCGCCGTGGAAGATCTGCGTTCCCTTTTTGATACGGATGGCTTCTTTATCAATCCCGAGCAATGGGATCTCGCGCTGGCGCAGCGCATCGCGTATTCCGAGGACATGGGAGAAATGGATACGTCACAGCAGGAGCTGTTACTGACCTTGCGCGATGAATTCCAGAAATTCGGCGCGGTCACGGCCTTGAGCCATATCTGTCACCTCAATGGTCTAGACGTGGATTGTCTACATCAGCTGTTCCGTTCCCCGCGCCAGGCGTGGCGTATCGCGGGTCTGCCCAATCCGGGTGAAGAAGCCAAAGCGTACCTGGCCTGAATCCCGGCCCGGTGCCGCACCCGAATCATCCTGAACCCAGGCTGATTTTCCCAACCCTGTAATGAGGTAAATCGAATGAAAAAACCAATGATTCTCGCTGCCGGCCTGATCTTGACACCCTATCTGGCAATCGCAGCAACCGAGCCTGCGGCAACCGAAAAGCCCATGGTGCAGGACGTAGACGCCAGCAATACCGGCATCAACAAACGTGACCGGGATGACAAAACCTTGACCCCGATGGATCAGATGAATAACCCGTCTGATTTGAAGATTACCCAGGAGATTCGCCAGGCACTGATGAAAGACGAATTTTCCATGGATGCAAAAAACATCAAGGTCATTACCCGCAATGGCGTGGTGACCTTACGCGGTCCGGTCGAGACGGCTGCCGAGCTGGAAAAAATCAGCGCCCTGGTCAAAGCCATGCCGGGCATCACAAGCGTCGACAACCAATTGCAAGTCAAATAATTTTTAAAAGGAAACCATCATGTCAAAAACCGTTATCTGTCTCGCCAATACCGCAGCGCAGGCTGAAACCATCGTTCAGCGTCTGAATGAAGCCGGCGTTCCCACCAGCGACGTGTCCGTGCTGCTTCCGGACAAATCCGGCAGCCGTGATTTTGCGCACGAGCACAACACCAAAGCGCCGGAAGGCACCGCCATCGGCGCCAGCGCAGGGGGCGTAACCGGTGGCGTGCTGGGTCTGCTGGCCGGCATCGGCGCGCTGGCCATTCCGGGCGTGGGTCCGTTCATTGCGGCCGGCCCGATCATGGCAGCACTCAGTGGCGCGGCCGTTGGCGCAACCATCGGCGGCATTGCCGGCGCCCTCATCGGCATGGGGATTCCTGAATTTGAAGCCAAGCAATACGAAGCCAAAATCAAGGAAGGCAACATCCTCATCTCGGCGCATGCCGGTGATGGTGATGATATCGACCGAATCAAAGACATCATGAAAGAAGCTGGGGCGAAAGACATCACCAGCACCGGTGAAGCCAGCCTGAGCGACGACGAGCGCATGCCCCGCGCCGGCGGGATCGGCAATCGTTAAGAGAGCACGATGCTACAGGCGGCGGCACCACCGCCGCCTGTTGTTCATGGCAGCCCATTGGTAAGGCACTGCGCAGAAAGCCCCGCGCTCATACAGTCGAAAATCATTACATGAAGGCCATATTCTCCATGCCGGGGCTTCTCATCATCGTTGTATTGACGCTGATTGCTGGCATCCTGGTGCTGAACTTCACCACGGGCGAGAAGAAAATAGAACAAAGCGTCGAGCGCCTATACTCTGCCGCCGATCCGGCCTTTGCGCGCGCAATGGGTGTACTGCTCGGGCCGACCATCTTGCCGGGCAACCGTTTCGAGGCCCTGTTGAATGGCGACCGAATTTTTCCCGCCATGCTCGCTTCCATTCGCGATGCGAAGAAAACCATCACCTTCGAGAGCTACATCTACTGGTCGGAGGCAATCGGCAAAGAGTTCGCCGACGCGCTGGCCGAACGTGCCCGCGCCGGCGTCCGGGTGCACGTGCTGCTCGACTGGGTCGGCAGCAACAAGATGGACCCCACGCATCTCGCAGTCATGGAGGCGGCCGGGGTGGAAGTGCGCAAGTTTCACAAGCCCGCCTGGTATTCCCTGGCGCGCATGAACAACCGTACCCACCGCAAAGTGCTCGTTGTCGACGGCAAGGTGGGCTACACCGGCGGTGTCGGCATCGCCGGGCTTTGGACGGGCGATGCCCAGGATCCGCAGCACTGGCGCGATACCCACTTCAGGGCCGAAGGTCCGGTCGTGGCGCAAATGCAGGCCGTATTTCTCGACAACTGGACCAAAGCCACCGGTGTCGTCCTGCACGGCGACAACTACTTCCCGGAGCTGCCAGCAGCCGGGAACGACGCCGCCCAGATGTTCAGCAGTTCGCCCTCCGGCGGCAGCGAGAGCATGCATCTGATGTACCTGCTGGCGATTACGTCGGCGCAACATACGATCCACTTGTCGAGTGCCTATTTCGTCCCCGACCAGCTAAGCAGTCAGGCGCTCGTAGATGCGCTCAAACGCGGGGTCAAGGTGCAGATCATCGTGCCCGGCGAGCACAGCGACGCGGCAGTCGTCCAGAGCGCCTCGCGTGCGCGATGGGGAGACCTGCTTGCCGCCGGCGCCGAGATTCACCAGTACCAGCCGACGATGTATCACTGCAAGGTGTTGATCATCGACAGTTTGATGGTGTCGGTCGGCTCCACCAATTTCGACAACCGCTCCTTTCGCCTCAACGACGAGGCCAATCTGAATATTTACGCGGCCGATTTCGCTCGCCAGCAAGTCGAAGTGTTCAATGCCGATCTGTCGCGCTCGCGCCGGATCAGCCTGCGCGAGTGGCAGCAGCGACCGCTTTCCGAAAAGTTTCTGGAGCATGCCGCGTCACTCATCGGCGCACAGTTGTAGATAACACACGGGGGCGGGTTGAACTGCCCCCTTGGCCGTTTAAAAGTGTCCGAAAACCCGGGTTAACTCAGCCCGGCCCATCATTTAAGCCTTGTACCGCGATATGGCAAAGCTATATTTAAAGTATGAGAAATGATGGGGGTTTGATATGAAACGCAAAGTCATGATGATGAGCTTGGCCATGGTTACCGGTTTGCCGCATGCCGTGTGCGCCAGGAGTGGCCATGAGGGTTCGACACAGGCCTATTCTTCCTGGAGTACGTCGTATATGCCGCATTACGGTGTCGAAGGGGCGGCGAAACCATTGATGGATCATGTTTCAGTGGATGGCGCCCTGCCCGGGCAGGGCATCAGCAACGCATGGCGGCTGGAATTCGCCCCGCCAACGACCGTTTCCGGAGCGGACGACCCCCTGGCAGCCAAGGATAAACGGGTAGGCTTCAGTTTGAAGCTGGATTTTTAAAAGCTTGGAAGAATGGACTTTCAGGATTAAAAGGAGATGGAATCATGCAGCTTATGACGCGAAGGAATGGTGGTGAAACTCCGCTCCAGGAGGTGGCCGATGCCTGGAAGAGAGCGGACCACAATATTGGCTGGAGTACGCACGAGACGGACACATGGGCCGTTGAATATGCCAAGAGGATACAGGGAGAATTAAAAGAGGCGCTCCTGAAGGAAGCGCCAGCCAAGCCCGGCCCATGAATATTCCGGAAATTCGCTTTCTGCGAATCAGGGGACAGACTGAGCTAACCCGGCACGGGAAACCCGGGGCAGTTCAAGCTGCCCCCTTTAGCAGTGACAGGAATTACGGCGTGTTGATGCGCACGAATTCGGGGAAATAATCCGCCCGCACAATATAGGTGCCGTCGCAGTTGTACGATGCCCGCACGATACTTTCCGAAAGTGAAATCGCCGCGTTGCGCAGGTAGTACGCCTCGATGCCGCGCAAGGTATTGAAGCCTTGCACGATGGCGTCGATGCGGTCTGCCGCCAGCGGCTGCCAACTCGTGCGTTCCTCGTCCATCAGCTTGATCCAGTGTGGCGGCAGGTAATGCCGCAATGGCCCGGTCTGGACCATGGCGCGCACCCAGGCGACGGCGCGCATTTTTTCCTCGTACGGCACCGCGACGAAATGCCGTGTGGTGTAGCCCGGCTTCACCAGGTCCTCGGCGTCGTGTACTTCGTAGGAAAAAGGATTGAAGATCGACTCGGTGCGCACTTCCGAACTGTTGAAACCGATGTAGATCGCGCACACCCCGGTGTTGTGCAGCAGCTCGGCACAGGTTTCCAGTACTTCCCCCGCAATTCGATCGAGCCGTGAATTCTGGCGCGGACGCAGCGGAACGGTTTCCCGCAGGCTGGGGTCGCCTTTGATGCTGACAAAGGGTGTGTCGCCCCGCAACCCGAAGGCGCCCACGATGGGCTCGTGCAGTACCCCGACATCGGGCGGGTTCCGTGGAACCGCGCTCAATGCGACCTCGCCTGCGCGTCAACCGCCGCGTGCTTGTCCATGAAGAACGGACAGGTCGTCGTGCTGTCCGGCTGGTGGATCAGTTCCTCGCTGAAGTCCGCATAGGTGCGGTTCAGCAGGTGCTTGCCGGCATCGTCCTCATAACGCGCACAGGCTTCCGCCAGCGCGCAGTGAGAGGTCATGCAGTAGGTGTGAGTCATGGTTTGGTCTTCGAGCCTGTTCTCTTGGTACTTGCAAAAACAAAGTGAGCCTGGCCCCCTTTGATCCGGTTGCTGAATGGCAAAGGGCAAGCCCCGAAGTTGTAATTACGTTCGTTAATTCCGAAGCTTCACATAAAGATGAACGTTTGTAGAACCATCGCTGACCGGAACTTCCTTGACATCGAGGTACGCCTGTTTGCGAACGAGTTCCCCCAGCTTTTGACAGCCGTAGTTTCTCGGATCAAACGATGGACTGTTCTTCAGGATCATTGACCCAACAGCAGAAAGTGCCGCCCACCCGTTGTCCTTGGCGGTCGCAGTAACTGCCGTACGTATCATCGGCTCCAACGGTTCCGGCCCAGTATCGTCCTGGATGATTGGTGCCTGCTGCGGCCTCAGGATTTCCGTGTAAATGAATTTGTCACAGGCAGCCACGAACGGTTGAGGTGTTTTCTTTTCCCCAAACCCATACACAGCGAGGCCGGCCTCCCGGATGCGAGTGGCAAGCCGCGTGAAGTCGCTGTCCGATGAGACAAGACAGAAACCATGGAGACCGCCCGCGTGGAGCAGGTCCATGGCATCGATGATGAGCGAAGAGTCGGTGGAATTCTTGCCCGTCGTGTAGCTGAACTGCTGCATTGGCTGGATTGCCATTTTGTGCAGCACCTCTTTCCAGCCTTTGAGGTTCGTCGTGGTCCAGTCCCCGTAGGCCCGCTTTACGCTTGCCGTCCCATAGCGCGACACCTCGGCAAGCAGTTCATGAATGATCGATGCCTGAGCGTTGTCGGCATCGATAAGAACTGCAAGCTTGTCGTTGTTTTGAGATGCCATTTGGACTCCGGATTAAGGATGGTTTTGCTTGTCGTTATTTGCCAAAACATATTCGATGCTGACCCCATTGATTGCACCGGGGTACTACCTCACCCAACTAATATCTTAACGATAAAAATATGGTAACTCCGAGCACAAGCCATATCAGTGAGAAACGAAGCCCCCACTTCAATCGATTCAGCTTTACGTCTCTGATGTAAGCCAGCTTCATCTGCTCAAAAACGAGTTCCATCTCTATTTCACTCTCATTAGCTGGGAGGGTTGCGGAGAATGAACGGGGGTCTTTCGATGCTTTGATAATGTCTCGATTAAGAAATGCATCAACAATGCTCAGACTATAAAGTCCACCTGCATAGAAGCATCCGCGGCAAGCAGCCGTGTTAATAATGTGTTGAACCGGATTGTCGATTGCGCCAATCGCGTTTACAAGAGTAATCAGTGCCAGCAGCCATGCCAGCAAAAATAAAAAAGCTAATGGCACAAAGAACCACTCAGGTGACTGAGATCCAAAACGATCCAAATGCGAGAAAACTCGGTTTACATTTGCCAGAGGCGCCAAGACACCGACCAAGAGGGCCGCGACTTTAACGTCAATAGCTCGTATCGTTGCTTGGATGTCCGAAATCGCCGCCGACACAAAGTCCAGTCTGCTATGCATTGTTGAGCACCCATTCGTTCATCAATATGTTGTGCACATTTCCCTGATAGCACTGCCTGTTGTAATTCAACTCTAAGAGTCCCTTGTACTTATCAGTAAGGCTTCGATACACAATTGTTGAGACCATCAACTCCCCGTCGGTCCAACTACTGTTGGCGTTTTTGCACATGGCTGCTGCTGCTCCAACGACGCGGCCAATCCAAACTACTTCATTAATATTGCTGCCTTTATGGCCCGCCTTTATATAAAGCGACTCGCCATCATCGATACCGATACCAACTTCAAATGTTGAGTAGCCTTTCTTTCGCAGCTTGATATTAATAATGTCCACGAGTGATGCGATTTGTGCTGCCGTTTCGAAAACAGAGACAACCTCTGCCTTTGTGGTGGTATTGAAAACAGCCCAAACCCCATCACCTTCAATGTAGGCTTCACTGATAGTCGCATTACCTTTTAAAACAGCAACGGTCTCCGAAATATAGGTGCGATAGATTTTTGCCAATACTGGGCGAGTGTGTTTTTCACTTAGCTCTTTTGATTTACGCATATCAACAAAAAGCACAGTCACATCAACATAAAACCCATTCGCAAAGGTCAGCCGGTCTCTAGCAGGAATGCCTTCGTGGTCTTCATAGCTTGCATCAGAGGTATCGAGCAGTTCAGAGATGCGCTCTATGCTTTTCTGGTAATCAAAGGATGAATACGTAGCTTCCATAATTTTTATGTTGGCAACCGCCAATCTCTACCGCAATAAAAAAAGGCGCAGTCTCCTGCGCCTTCCCATATTTAAGTGCATCAATCCCAGCTCAACGCCCCGCCCGTCTGATACTCGGTGACGCGCGTCTCGAAGAAGTTCTTCTCCTTCTTCAGGTCGATCATCTCGGCCATCCAGGGGAAGGGGTTGGTGACGCCGGGGAACATCTCGTCGAGGCCGATCTGCTGGCAGCGGCGGTTGGCGATGAAGCGCAGGTATTCCTTGAACTGGGCCGAATTCAGCCCCAGCACGCCGCGCGGCATGGTGTCTTCGGCGTAGCGGTATTCGAGCTCGACGCCCTTCTGGATCAGGCTGTTGATTTCGGCCTTGAATTCATTGGTCCACAGGTGCGGGTTTTCCAGCTTGATGGTGTTGATGAGGTCGATGCCGAAGTTGCAGTGCATCGACTCGTCGCGCAGGATGTACTGGTACTGCTCGGCGGCGCCGGTCATCTTGTTCTGGCGGCCCAGGGCGAGGATCTGCACGAAGCCGACGTAGAAGAAGATGCCTTCCATGATGCAGGCGAAGACGATCAGCGACTTCAGCAAATCCTGGTCGGCCTGCGGGGTGCCGGTCTTGAATTCGGGGTTGGTGAGCGTGTTGATGAAGGGGATGAGGAATTCATCCTTGTCGCGGATGCTGGCGACCTCGTGATAGGCGTTGAAGATTTCGCCTTCGTCCAGGCCCAGCGATTCGACGATGTACTGGTAGGCGTGGGTATGGATCGCCTCTTCGAACGCCTGGCGCAGCAGGTACTGGCGGCACTCGGGCGCGGTGATGTGGCGATAGGTGCCGAGCACGATGTTGTTGGCGGCCAGCGAATCGGCGGTGACGAAGAAGCCGAGGTTGCGCTTGACCAGGCGGCGCTCGTCCTCGGAGAGCGCGTTGGGATCCTTCCACTGCGCGATGTCGCGGCTCATGTTCACTTCCTGCGGCATCCAGTGGTTGGCGCAGCCGGCAAGGTACTTCTCCCACGCCCATTTGTACTTGAAGGGAACGAGCTGGTTCACGTCCGTCGAGCCGTTGATCACGCGCTTGTCGTCGGCCCGCACGCGGCGGGTCTGGGGTGCGGGGTCGGCAGCGTCTGCAGCCGGTGCGGACTCCTTGCGCAGGAAGGCCGGCACCTCGAGGGGCTGGGCGGCGGGGGTGAAGTCTTCTTCAAAATTCAGCATCGTTTAAATCTCCTTTGGTCTTCCCAAAGTGGGCTGGGCCCACACTGCTTTTAATCTGGCGGTGGACTGAGCCCACCTTGTACATTTCATTGCTGGCGTCAGCGCAGGGCTTTCACCCTCTCCCCCACCCCTCTCCCTCTAGGGAGAGGGGCTTTTTCCTTTGGTTACTTTCTTTGGCGAGACAAAGAAAGTGACTTGCCGCCGGCAACCCCGGCCAACTAACGCTCGCTCATCGCGGGGGCATCAATTGGCGAAGGTCTCCCTCTGATAAAGCCCCTAACCATTCGACTAAGCCCGCAAGCGGGCAAGTCGCTGGTTATCCCCTGCCCCTCTCCCGCTTGCGGGAGAGGGGCTAAAAAATTACTGGCAGGCCTCGCATTCCTCAAACCCCACATCCCCCGGGCGCATGGTGCAGGCGCGGCCTTCGATCTCCGCCTCCGGCAGGTTGGCCGCCGCCGCGTTCATCGCGCTGCTGCCGCCGCTGCTCATCGCCCCTGCGCCGCCGCTCGACGACACGGCGTTCAGCTCGCCGCCCTTGCCGGTGGATTTCTCGGCACTGGTGGCGCTCAGGGTGCGCAGGTAATAAGTGGTCTTGAGACCGCGAATCCACGCCAGCTTGTAGGTTTCGTCGAGCTTCTTGCCGGAGGCGCCGGCCATGTAGATGTTGAGGCTCTGCGCCTGGTCGATCCACTTCTGGCGGCGGCTGGCGCACTCGACCAGCCACTTGGTTTCCATCTCGAACGCGGTGGCGTAGAGCACGCGGATGTCGGCCGGGATGCGGTCGATCTTCGCCAGGCTGCCGTCGAAGTACTTGATGTCGGCGACCATGACCTCGTCCCACAGGCCGAGCTTTTTCAGGTCATTGACCAGGTACTTGTTGGCGACGGTGAATTCGCCCGACAGGTTGGATTTGACGTAGATGTTCTGATACGTCGGCTCGACCGAGGCGGAGACGCCGACGATGTTGGCGATGGTCGCGGTCGGCGCAATCGCCAGGCAGTTGGAGTTGCGCATGCCGTACTGGCCGATGCGCGCACGCAGCGCGTCCCAGTCGAGGGTGCTGCTGGTATCCACTTCCAGATAGCCGCCGCGCTCGTCCGCCAATAATTTCAGCGAATCCTGCGGCAGGATGCCACGGCTCCACAGGCTGCCTTCGTAGCTGGAATAGCGGCCGCGCTCGGCGGCGAGTTCGGTCGACGCCCAGAAGGCGTAGTAGGAGACGGCTTCCATCGAGCGGTCGGCGAATTCCACCGCGGCGTCCGAGGCGTAGGCCACGCGCAGTTCCTGCAGCGCGTCCTGGAAGCCCATGATGCCGAGGCCCACCGGACGATGCTTGAGGTTGGAGTTGCGCGCCTTGCCGACGGCGTAGTAGTTGACGTCCACCACGTTGTCGAGCATGCGCATCGCGGTGTGGATGGTGGCCTTGAGCTTGTCCATGTCCAGCCTGCCATCTTTCAGATGGTTCACCAGGTTGACCGAGCCGAGGTTGCACACGGCGATTTCGGTTTCGCTGGTGTTGAGCGTGATCTCGGTGCACAGGTTGGAGCTGTGGACGACGCCGACGTGCTGCTGCGGGCTGCGGATGTTGCACGGGTCCTTGAAGGTGATCCAGGGATGGCCGGTTTCGAACAGCATCGACAGCATCTTGCGCCACAGCTGGTTGGCGGGGATGCGCTTGAACACCTTGATCTCGCCGCGGTCGGCGCGACGCTCGTATTCGGCGTAGGCCTCGGCGAATTTGCGGCCGTACAGGTCGTGCAGGTCGGGCACGTCGTTGGGCGAGAACAGGGTCCAGTCGGCGCCTTCCATCACGCGCTGCATGAACAGATCCGGAATCCAGTTGGCGGTGTTCATGTCGTGGGTGCGGCGGCGGTCGTCGCCGGTGTTCTTGCGCAGCTCGAGGAATTCCTCGATGTCCATGTGCCAGGTTTCCAGGTAGGCGCACACCGCGCCCTTGCGCTTGCCGCCCTGGTTGACCGCGACGGCGGTGTCGTTGACCACCTTGAGGAAGGGCACCACGCCCTGCGACTTGCCGTTGGTGCCCTTGATGCGGGCGCCCATGGCGCGCACCGGGGTCCAGTCGTTGCCCAGCCCGCCGGCGTACTTCTGCAGCATGGCGTTTTCCTTGATCGCCTGATAGATGCCGTCGAGGTCGTCGGTGACGGTGGTCAGGTAGCAGGAAGACAGCTGGGAATGCCGGGTGCCGGCGTTGAACAGGGTCGGCGTCGAGCTCATGAAGTCGAAGCTGGACAGCACCTGGTAGAACTCGATGGCGCGCGCCTCGCGGTCGATTTCGTTGATCGCCAGGCCCATCGCCACGCGCATGAAGAAGGCCTGCGGCAGTTCGATGCGGCTTTCTTCAATATGCAGGAAATAGCGGTCGTACAGGGTCTGTAGGCCGAGGTAGCCGAACTGGTAATCGCGATCGGCGTCGAGCACGCGGGCTAGCCGCGCCAGATCGAACTGGGCGAGCTTTTCGTCGAGCAGTTCGGCGGCGATGCCCTTCTTGATGTAGGCGGGGAAATACTCGGCGTAGCGCGCGCCCATCTCGGCCTGCGTCACTGTCTCGCCCAGCACTTCGTGGCGGATCGAGACAAGCAGCAGGCGGGCAGTGACCAGCGAATACGCCGGGTCCTGCTCGATCATCGAGCGCGCGGCCAGCACCAGCGCCTTTTCGACTTCGGCCATCGGCACGCCGTCGTAGAGGTCGCGCAGCACGGTCTGCATGATCGGCTCGGCGCGCACGGTCTCGCCCAGGCCGGCGCAAGCGTCGGCCAGCAGGCCGGCCAGGCGCGCGGTATCGAGCGGCTTTTTCACGCCGTCCTCGATCACGTGGAGCTGCACTTCGGGCACGCCGGCGGCCTTTTGCGCGGCGCGTTCCTGGGTGCGTTTTTCGCGATACAGAACGTAGGAACGCGCGACTTCATGCTCGCCCGAGCGCATCAGCGCCAGTTCGACCTGGTCCTGGATGTCCTCGATGTGGAAGGTGCCGCCGTTCGGGGTGCGCCGCATCAGGGCCGACGTCACCTGATTGGTGATCGACTCGACCAGCTCGCGAATGCGCGCCGAGGCCGCGGCCTGCCCGCCCTGCACCGCGATGAAGGCCTTGGTCACGGCAATGGCGATCTTGTTGGGCGCGAAGCCCACCACTGCGCCGTTGCGGCGGATGATCCGGTAGTCGGCGTAGCGCGTGTCGATCACCGCCGGTTCGGCAGTTTCGAGCGGCGGGACGTGGGGGGATGCGGCGGATTCGGTGGCGACGTTCAACATCTACAAGGCTCCTTGGTGGGGATGACAAAAAACCGGGCAACCGCATAAGGTATTCACAACTTACACACAGCTTGCCCAGCCCTCGTTCACATAGTTATACACAACATATTGTGGTTGATCGGAGGAACAGATACAAACTCTAGACAAATTCTAGATGCAAGGCTGGGCGTGTCAACCTGGATGTGCGGTTTATTTCGCAGGCATTTTTCGCCGCCCGGCAAATCCCATGGCAAATCAGAGTTTCTGCCAAACAGCCTGCCTAAATATTGAACAGGGGCACGTCTGGATGCGGCCTGGCGCCTAGAAACATCCAGCCAGGCCCATGAATACGTTGAAGTTCAGCGTATTAGCATGCTCGAATACAGGGCGCGCCGCGCAAAGACTGCTGAATCTTTGCGCGCCCCGGCGAAAGCGAATGGGCGCCGGACTTCATAAGGCGATCAGGGGGTTTTTGGTTATGATTAGGCAAAAACCCCCTACCGAACCGAACCGGGCACCGTTCCATGCGCCATACCGCTGTTCTGCTGATTTCCTGCCCCGACCAGAAGGGACTGGTCGCCGCCATTGCCGATTTTCTGCTGCTGCACAACGCCAACATCCTGCACGCGGACCAGCATCAGGACGCCGAACTGAAGCTGTTCCTGATGCGGGTGGAATGGGAATTGGCGGAATTCAACCTCGACCTGGCCGAATTTTCCATGGCCTTCGGGCCCATCGCCACCCGCTTCGGGATGACCTGGCGCCTCGCCGAGTCGAGCCGCAAGCAGCGCATGGCGGTGTTCGTGTCGAAGTTCGACCACTGCCTGGCCGACCTGCTCTACCGCTACCAGAGCGGCGAGTTGCACTGCGAGCTGCCGATTGTCCTCAGCAACCACGAAGACACGCGCTGGCTGGCCGATGCCTACCGCGTGCCCTACCAGCACCTGACGATACAAAAGGATGCCAAGCACGAGGCCGAGCTGACGCAGTTGGCGATCCTGCGCGACCGCAAGATCGATTTCATCGTGCTGGCGCGCTACATGCAGGTGCTGTCGCCCGATTTCATCCGCCACTTTCCCAACCGCATCATCAATATCCACCATTCCTTCCTGCCCGCGTTTCACGGCGCCAAGCCGTATCACCGGGCGTTCGAACGCGGGGTCAAGCTGATCGGCGCGACCGCGCACTACGTCACCGAAACCCTCGACGACGGCCCCATCATCGAGCAGGACGTGGCGCGCATCTCGCACCGCGACAGCCTCGACGACCTGGTCAAGAAAGGGGCGGACCTGGAAAAGGTGGTGCTGTCGCGCGCGGTGAAATGGCACCTGGACAACCGCGTGCTGGTGTACGCCAACAAGACCGTCGTGTTCGACTGAATCCATGTTTACGCTCAATGCCTCTGGCGCCGACCCGGCGCCCCGACGGCCGGTCGAGACCCGCCCCAAAACGATCACGGAATGGCTCGACCGCCTGCCCTTCGGTAGCCCGGCAGACACTGCCCGGCAACTGGCCACGGCCCTGTATGGACTCAATCGCCATGAGCTGGGCGCGGACGAACACCACACGCTGCTGGCCCTGTACCGCCCGATGGTTGCGCGCGTGGCCGCCATCCTGGAAGCCCAGTTCACCGATTCCGGGGCGCCGCCCCAGCCCCAGCAAAGGCAAATCGGCGAGCTCCTGCGCGAACTGCAAATCGAACTCGGCGTCGGCTACAAGCAAGTCCTGCTGGCCATGGCCAACCGGCGCTTCGGCCGTGCCAGCCCCAAACGCACGGCCGAAGTGTCTGCTCGGCTGCTGGCGGCCCTGCGCGACATCCAGACCGCTTGCTACCTCACCCACACGCCGATTCCCGTCGGCCTGTGGCAGGAAATGCACCAGATCCACGCCTTCGCCCTGGCCTCGAATCTGGCCGACAACGCCGTGGGCGACGCAGCATCGCCCAGTCTGGCCTACAGTCAGGCCTTGCTGATCGCGCTGGCCGACCCGCCGCAAATGAGCCACGCCGAACTGGTCCACACCCGGCTGTACCTGGATCACTTTGCCGCGCTCGCCATGCTGACCTCGGCGCCAGTGGCCGGCCACTGCGGCTTTCCCATCCATGCCGAGGGCGATGCGCCGCCGAGCCATTTCGCGGCCGCCACGACCAACGGCGGCCTCTGGCTCGACACGGCCGCGCTGTGCCGCCACCTGCACAAGACCGTGCTGCGCCTGCGCAACGGCGAGACGCCGCAGCGCATCGGCCTGCCGCCGGGAATGGAAGGCGAACGCAGCCTGGTCCTGTGCAAACGTCTGCTCAAACAGTGGAGCACCGGCGCGCAGCGCGGGTTCAAGCGTTACGCCACCCCCGACAACACGGTGCAGCTGGTGGCCGGCGTGAGCGCCATCCACCGGATGCTGGAAATGGCGCCGCAAGCCGCACCCTTGCCGCAGAAGGATGACGCGAGCAACCTGCCCATCCATGTCGAACCCGTATCCGCCACGGCGGCCGCCGTCGACGCCACACCCTGGACAGTCGGCAACGATAGCGCGTCCGGCCTCGCCCTCTACGGCACGCCGGATGCCCCGCTGAACCTGAAGGTGGGCGACCCGCTGGCCCTGCGCGCCGACGATGCGGCGGCGTGGTCGCTGGGCGTGATCCGCTGGATCCGCATGGGTGAAGCGCAGCAGGTCGAACTCGGTGTCGAGCGGCTGTCGCCGCAGGTTCAGCCGGTGTGGGTGCGCCCCCTGCGTGGCCACAGCAAAACCAACCCGGAAGCGGCGCTGTTCATTCCGGGGGTGCCCGCGCTGAAGCAGCATGACCGCCTGCTGCTGCCGCGCCAGCTGTATGGGATCGGCATGGACGCCGACGTCTGGCACCCGCCGCGCCAGTACACGATCACCTTCGGCCGATGCCTGGAGCACACGCCAAGCTTCGATTTGATCGCTTTCACCGTTCTTGCAGACGAGCAGCCATGACCGAGATTCTTGTTTTGTATTACAGCGCCGGCGGCAGCGTGCGCGAGATGGCGCAGCTGGTCGCGCGCGGCATCCACCAGGTCGCCGGCGCATCCGCTCGCGTGCGCACCGTGCCGCCGGTGGCGCCGCGCACCCAGGTGGCCGAGCCGCCGGTGCCCGACGAAGGCGCGCCCTACGTCGAACTGGCCGACCTCGAACAGTGCGCCGGCCTCGCGCTCGGCTCGCCCACCCGCTTCGGCAACATGGCCGCGCCGCTGAAGTATTTCCTCGACACCACCGGCGCGCTATGGGCCAAGGGCGCGCTTGTCGGCAAGCCCGCCGCGGTGTTCACCTCCACCGCCAGCCTGCACGGCGGCCAGGAAACCACGCTGACCAGCATGATGCTGCCGCTGCTGCACCACGGCATGCTGATCGTCGGCCTGCCCTACACCCTGGCCGAAGTGAACCGCACCGCGAGCGGCGGCACCCCCTACGGCGCCAGCCACTGGGCCGGCCCGAACGACGAAAAGCCGCTTACCGACGACGAACGCGCGCTGTGCATCGCACTCGGCAAGCGGCTGGCTGAAACTGCTACGAAACTGGCAGCATGAGCCACCCGGCGAGGGACCCGCGCAGCGGGATCGACGGCAAGGCGAATGCTGCCGGAGGCCGATACGATGGACTCAGTCAAGTGAGAACCGCTGTGAGGCCGAGCGCATGAAAACCCTACAGCACATCGCGAGCGTGAGCCTGATCGCGCTGATTTTCCTGTGCCTGGCGTGGGAACTGGTGCTGGCGCCGATCCGCCCCGGCGGCTCTTCGCTGGCGCTCAAGGCGCTGCCGCTGCTGTTGCCGCTGATGGGCATCCTGAAAGGCCGCCGCTACACCTATCAGTGGGCGCCGATGCTGATGCTGGCCTACTTCACCGAGGGCGTAGTGCGCGCGTGGTCGGACACCGGCCTGTCGGCCTGGCTGGCCGGCGCGGAAGTGGCGTTGTCGGTGGTGTTCTTCTTCGCCGCGATCTATTACGCCAAACTCAGCGCGCCGTCACGGCTCGCCAACTAAAAACGGCTGACGCTTATTGCGCGGCAGGCAGGATCAAGGTCGCCCGCAAGCCCCCCAGCGGCGAATTCGCCAGCACGACCTGACCGCCATACATGCGGGCCAGGTCGTCGACGATGGCCAGCCCAAGCCCGCTGCCGGGAACCTGCTGATCGGCCCGGACGCCGCGGCGAAGCATGGCCTCCCGCTGTTCCGCGGCGATGCCCTTGCCGTCATCATCAACGCGGATCACGAGCCGGTCCTGTTCGATGCCGGCATCGATCTCGACACGGCGCGATGCCCATTTGCTGGCGTTGTCGAGCAGGTTGCCGAGCATTTCCTGCAAATCCTGCGCATCGCCGCGAAACGCCAGGCTTGCCGGCATCGGCTGGGCGACCAGCTCGAGATTCCGCCCGGCATGAATGCGCCGCATGGTCCGCACCAGCCCATCGACGACGGGTTCGAGCGGTGTCCGCGCGCCCGGCAGGCGAACCGCGGCCGCGGCCTGCGCCCGCGCCAGATGGTAATCCACCTGCCTGCGCGCCATCTCGACATGGGCGGTCACCAGGCGCGCCAGCGCATCGTCCTTGCCGCCGGCGGCATTGGCGAGGACGCTCAAGGGCGTTTTCAGCGCATGGGCGAGATTGCCCGCCTGGGTGCGGGCACGCTCGACGACTTCGGCGTTTCGCGCCAGCACGGTGTTGAATTCCTCGACCAGCGGCATGATTTCCGCCGGGAATGTCCCCTCCATCCGCTGCGCTTCACCGCGATGCACACGCCCGAGCGCAGCGCGCAGCTTCCGCAGCGGCGCCAGTCCGACGAAAACCTGCACCAGCGCCGCCAGCGCCAGCCCAAGGCCCAGCACGCCCAGCGCCAGCCACAGCTCCTTGTTGAAGCGCGCCACCGGCTCGATCATCAGGCCTTCATCGGCGGCGACGATCAGCCGCAGCGGCAGCGCGTCGATCCGCACGCTGCGCTCGGCCATCCCCAGCATCTCCCCTTGTGGGCCGGTGATGCGGTGCTGATGAACCTCCCCGCTGGCTGGCGTGTCCGCGGGCACGCGCAGCACCTGATCCCACAACGAGCGCGAGCGCATCAGGGCCGGGATTGCCGGAAGACCGGGACTGGCGAGACCGTCGATCTGCCAGTAGAGGCCCGCGAAAGGCTTGTTGAGGCGGGGGTCGCTCAGCGGCATCACCAGCGTCGGCTGGCCCTGGCCGTCGAGCGTCAACTGGGCGGTCAACTGGTCGAGATGGGTTTTCAGTTCGGCATGAAACTGCAGTTCCACATGCTGGCGAAACATGTTGCCCAGCCCCCAGCCGGCAACGAGGATGGTGGCGGCAATCCAGAACAGCGTGCCCAGCAGCAGACGAAAGCGCAGCGAACCGCGCAGGGTGGCCAGCGTCATTGCGGGTTGGCGAGGCGATAACCCATGCCGCGCACGGTTTCGATCAACCCGGGCGGCAGCTTCTTGCGCAGGCGGCCGATGAAAACCTCGACGGTGTTCGAGTCGCGATCGAAATCCTGCGCGTAGATGTGCTCGACCAGGTCGCTGCGGGAAACCACCTCCCCCGCGTGGTGCATGAGATACGCCAGCACGCGGTATTCGTGGCTGGTCAGCGTCAGGGCCCGGCCCTCGACGGTGACGCGGTTGTTGCGGGTGTCCAGCGTCACCGGGCCGCAGACCAGCTCGGCGCTGGCATGGCCGCCTGCGCGGCGGATCAGCGCGCGCAGGCGGGCCAGCAGCTCTTCCATGTGGAAGGGTTTGGTCAGGTAATCGTCGGCGCCGGCATCGATGCCGGCCACTTTTTCGTGCCAGTTGTCGCGCGCGGTAAGAATCAGCACCGGCATCGTGCGCCCGGCGGCGCGCCACTTTTTCAGCACCGTGATGCCATCCATTTGCGGCAGGCCAAGGTCCAGAACGACCGCGTCGAAGGGTTCGGTGTCGCCCATGAAATGGGCGTCGAGACCGTTGTGCGCCACATCGACCGCATAACCGGCCTCGCGCACGCCTTCAGCCAGTTGCGCGGCCAGCGTCGGTTCATCTTCCACCACCAGGATGCGCATCAGCGTACCGCTCCGCGGCGGCCATCCTTGCTCTTCGGCCCCTTGATGCCGAGCAGCTTTCCGTCGCGGGCATCGATCTCGATCTCGACCAGCGCCCCGCCCGTGCGCAGCAGCTTGATCTCGTACATCCAGCGCGCGTCCTCGCGCTCCAGTTCGACTTCCATGATCTGCCCCGGATAGTCGCGCTCGACCCGTTCCAGGATCGTCCGCAAGGGCAGGATCTCGCCGGATTCCAGCGCCCGGCGGGCGCGATCGTGGTCGTGCCCGTCACCGGCCTGACCCGCTCCGGCGCCCAGCAAGGCGAGTAGCAGCGCGGCGGAAAGTGCCGCGCGCAATCCCCTCGACGATTTTCTGCCCGACATCGCGGTATCCAGAATGGGTTTTTTCATAGGTTTGTTTTTACCCCCGCAAGCCTGAACGCAGGATGAACGGCGGATTCACCTTCGGTTCAGTCCACTGCGGGCAAAGTGCAGCTACACACCCATCGTAAAGGAGAAAAACCATGTGCCGAAAGCTTGCCATCCCCCTGTGCATTGTCGCCACGATCCTGTCCACCTCGCTCTTCGCCGGCCCGCGTGAAGACCTGCTGACTCAATACGCTACCGCAGCCAAGACAGAGACGCCAACTTTTTCCGGGTTCTCCGCCGCGCGCGGGAAGACCCTGCACACCCATAAATTTGCCGGCGGCAAGCCCGACACGCCGGCCTGCACCGCTTGTCACGGCGAGAACCCGCGCGGCGCCGGCCGCACCCTGACCGGCAAGGACATCGAAGCCGTGGCGGCATCGGTCACGCCGAAGCGCTATACCGACCCGGCCAAGGTCGAAAAGTGGTTCAAGCGCAATTGCAAGGAAGTGCTCGGGCGCGAATGCACGGTGCTGGAAAAAGGCGACTGGCTCAGCTACATGCTCAGCCAGTAAGCGATCCGAACAAACGTATTTTACAAGGAGCACCCCATGAACATCCCCTACCGCCCGCTCGCCCTTGGCCTGGTTGCGCTCGCCTTTTCCGCCGTCGTGCTGCAAAGAGCCCAGGCCGGCGGCGACGACTACTTCCCCCCGGTCGTCGACCCTCTGGTCAAGGAAGAATGCGGCAGCTGCCACATTGCCTTCGCCCCCTCGATGCTCCCCGCCAGATCGTGGCAACGCATGATGGGCAATCTGAAAGACCACTTCGGCGACGACGCCAGCCTCGATGCGGATACCGCCGCCAGAATTTCCAGCTACCTCGTCACCAATGCAGCCGATACGGGCGGCAAGCGTTACAGCAGCAAACTGCTGCGCGGCCTGGCGCCGAATCGCGCCCCCCTGCGCATTACCGAGTTGCCGAAATGGGTCAGCGAACACCGCGAGGTTCCCGCCTGGGAATGGAAGCACAAGGATGTGCGCACCAAGGCGAATTGCGTCGCCTGCCATGCCGATGCCGAGCGGGGCTTCTACGAGGACTGATGCTCCCCCGGCATGGTTCATGAATGCCGGATGAACGGACGCTTCAGAACAGGTTCAGGCGCCCCCTCGCACAATGAATGCACGGTCATCGATCCGACCCCAACCAAAGGAGATTTTCATCATGCGCACCACAACGATTCTTTCTGCTTTTGCCCTTGGCGCCGGACTGGTGGCCGGCGGCGCAGTGCTTGCCCCCGCGTTCGCCGAGGACAACCCGCCCGCCCGCTCCAGCGAGCGCCAGTGGCTATCGATTCCGCAGATTCACGACAAGCTCGTTGCCGCCGGATACCGCAACATCGAGAAGATCGAACGCGAGGACGGCGGCTATGAAGCCCGCGCCACCCACCGCAACGGCGAACGGGTCAAGCTGTATCTCAATCCGCAGACGGGAGAGATCCTCGATCGGCGACAGCGCAAATCCAGCCGCGACGGGAACGACACGTGGGGCACGCAGGGCCAGCGCTATTCCGCCGACTGCAACGAGCGGCGCTGCCGCGACGACCTGCCGCAGAAGGCTGCCACCACACCGCCGGCAGGCAAATAATCCGTGCGGAATCCAGCCATGAAAACCCTGCTTGCCGGTTTCATCTCCCTGGTCACCATCGCCTGGGGGTGGGACGTCCTGGTCGCGGGCGGCGCCTCCGGCGGCAGCGCCCCCTGGGTCATGCGTCAGGAGGGTCTCTACCTGAGCGGCCTCCTGTCGATCGCCCTGATGTCACTGGCCATGCTGCTCGCTGCCCGGCCAGCCTGGCTCGAAGGGCCGCTGGGCGGCCTCGACCGCATGTATCGAACGCACAAATGGGCGGGCATTCTTGCCGTCAGCTTCGCCGCTATGCACTGGCTGATCGAGATGTCGGACGACATCCTGAAGGCCCTGTTCGGCCGTTCGGGGCGACTGCCGAAGGACAACGACACCGGCCTTCTGGAAATCCTGCGCGACCTCGCCGAGGACATGGGCGAGTGGGCGATTTACGCCGTGCTCGCGATGCTGGCGCTGACCCTATGGAAACGCTTTCCGTACCGGCCATGGCGCTTCCTGCACCAGGCGATGCCGGTGCTCTATCTGATGCTCGCCTTCCATGCGCTGCTGCTGGCGCCCGTCGACTACTGGGCGCAGCCGGTGGGCTGGCTGCTTGCCCTGCTGCTGGGCGGCGGCGTGTATGGCAGCGTGCATTCCCTGGCCGGCCACATCGGTCGCGCGCGCCGGGTGCAAGGCAAGGTCGTTGCCGTCGAGCATCCGGCTGCGGACATCGTTGCCGTACGCTGCCAGCTCGATCAGGGCTGGCGCGGGCATCGCCCCGGCCAGTTCGCCTTCGTCACCTTCGACCGCGGCGAGGGGCCGCATCCCTTCACCATTGCCAGCGCAGACCACGGCGATCGCACCATTTCCTTCCAGATCAAGGCGCTGGGCGACTACACCCGCGGCCTCACCAACCAGCTGCAGCCGGGGCAGGCGGTGACGGTCGAAGGGCCCTACGGGCGCTTCGACCTCGACCGCCGCAATCCGCGGGCGCAACAAATCTGGGTGGCTGCCGGCATTGGGGTCACACCCTTCCTCGCCTGGCTCGAATCGCTGCAGGATCACCCCAGCCAAGCCCCCGTCGCCGACCTGCATTACTGCACGCGGGATCGCGACGCCGACCCTTTCATCGCCCGCCTGGAATCGCTTTGCGCGTCCCTGCCCGGCATCAAGCTGCAGGTGCACGGCTCCCGGCAGGGAGAAGTCCTGACCGCCGCCGGCATGGTCGCCGCCAAGGATCGGTCCCGCCGCACCGAGGTCTGGTTCTGTGGGCCGCAGGGCCTCTCGGAAAAGCTCAGGAAGGGTTTGGACGCCGCCTGGCCGGGGAATCTCCGGTTCCATCAGGAGGCGTTCGAAATGCGCTGAAACAGGGGACCGAAATGAAAAATGGACGTTTGTACGCGAACAAGTCGCGAGGCGACGACATGACGGGCTCGATGACCGTAACACGCAATCCGAATTGAAAGGAAATCAACGATGAACCTGAAAAACTCTACCCTGCGCTACGGCTCGCTTTCCATCGGCATCCACTGGCTGATGTTGCTGCTGTTCGTCGCCGTGTACGGCACCATCGAACTACGTGAATTGTTCGAAAAAGGCAGTGACCCTCGTGAGGCGTTGAAAACCTGGCACTTCATGTTCGGCATGCTGGTGTTCGTGCTGGTCTGGCTGCGCCTGGCGGCACGTCTGTCCGGCCCCACGCCCGCCATCCTGCCGAAACCGCCGGGTCTGCAACAACTATCTTCCAAGCTGTTGCACCTGGCTCTGTATCTGCTGATGATCGGCATGCCGCTGACCGGCTGGCTGATGCTTAGTGCCGCCGGAAAACCGATTCCGTTCTTCGGCCTGGAATTGCCGGCGCTGATCGACGAAAACAAGGACCTCGCAAAGCAGATCAAGGAAGTGCATGAATTCGTGGGGACGACAGGCTATTTTCTGATCGGCCTACATACAGTGGCCGCCTTGTACCATCACTACATCAAGCATGACAACACGCTGACGCGCATGCTGTCCGGACGGAAATAAGCCTGTCTGCCAAAGCTTGCGCTGGAAGCCGGGGTCAACACGAAATCCGCCGGTGGCGGTTTCTGAAAATCAGCTCCTGGCCGCTTTCCAGCCCGGATGCTGGAAATACTGTCCATACGCCTTGAGCGAACTGCGCCGTCATGATGCGGGGCGCCGCTTTTCCTGGCCGGGGAATCTCCGGTTCCATCAGGAGGCGTTCGAAATGCGCTAGTGTTGCGAACCGGAAATAGCGGAACAAATGAAACAGATGGATTTTTTCGCCAGGCTAGGCGCAGACCCGCAGCCGTATGGGGTATACGGCAAGGGGCTTCAACGACGCATGGCGGAAAAACGCTGTTTCATGTTTCGTTATTTCTGGTTCGTGACACCAGGAGCGTGTCGGACTGGCTGGCCGTCAGTCGTGCGCGATGCCGACCAGGCGGGCGTTAAGCCTGCGCGCCAGGGCTTCGCCACCGCGCCGCATGACGCCGTCATGGTTCCACTTGATGAGGGGACGCGCAAACAGCGCCAGCAGGTTCATCCACACGGTGGTGGTGCGGATCTGCCACTCGAAACGCGCGCTCGTCACCGCGCCATCGGTGGCGAAGGACCAGCGGCCCTGGCCTTCGACATCGCCGCTCGCGATGCCTTCGACACTGGTCAGCGGAATGGCATGGACCACGCAAATATTGAACGTGAGCCGATAAGGCAAGCGCCCCCGCCACGTGTAGCGGCGCACGCTGCCGATACCGCGGGCGTCGCCGGGCGCGAGTTCCTCGACGCTTTCCACATTGCACCACCACTGCGGCCAATTCAAGGAATGGGAGATGGCCTCGCAAACCGCCTCGATGGGCGCTTCGATACGCCAGAGGGTGACAAAGCGGTACTCCATCCTCATTCTCCCCCTGGATTGAACAGGGTTTCCGCCAGAGGCGCATTGATTTCCAGGTCGCTCATCAAGACGGTTTCGATGACGGCGTCTTTCTGATCGCGGCTGACCACCTTGAGCGGGAACAGGCTCGACGTGTCCAGCCACAGCTCGTAGCGATGCACGCCGGCAACCGCAACCCCCGTCGCACCCGTCACCACAAGATAGAGGACACCGCGCCCCGCCATTGGCGCTTCGGCCCGCACCTCCGCCTGCCCCTGCTCCAGCAGGGTGCGGACGTTTTTGAATAGCGCCCCGACATCCGACTTGTCCACGGTTTGCCCCCTCGGACTCCGGATGAGCGGGTTGTCCGGACGCAGGCTGAGTTCCGGGAAGCGGCCGGCGCCGAACGGCCACAGCCGTGCGTGACGGCTGAGCGGGCTGTAGACCAGCACCGCGCCCGCATGTGGGCGGATGAAATCCATGCGCACGAAACCCGGCTTCCTGTAGGAATAGCGAAGGTGGTCCTCGCCCTCGGCGCGGAAGGCGCGAAGGGTGACCTGGTAGGTCTCGACCGTGCGGTAATGCACGATGGCGTCATCCAATAGAGACAACGGTGTTCCGGTGAGTGCGGCGGCCAGCATGAGGGTGGACAGCATCGCTATTCCACGACGTCGAGCACGCCCTCCATGCCCTTCTCGCGGTGGCTTTCAAAAAACAGCAGCCGGTTCCGGCAGTAAAACGGATAGCTGCCGGCGGCGGTGGGTGTGAAGCGGATTTTTTTGGGCTCGCTCGACAGATCCTCATCGACCGCGATTCCCGCCTCGGGCGCCTGGAGGACGAAGCTGTGGGGAACCATGCTCCTGGCCACGCTGACCGTCAGTTCGACCGGCACATTCGACTTCACGACCACCCGGTTGGGCTTGAAGAAATAGGCCCCGCCTTCGATCCTGACGTGTTGCACCCCGTCGGCGGCGGGGCTTGCCCGATAGACCGTCTCCCCGGGCTGCGCAACGTCGGCATGGCCGTACCCGGCAAGCCCCAGGCAGAACACAAGACACGGCACGGAGGCTTTCATGAATCTGGCAACCCTTGCAATAGTGGAAGTGATTGCTGAATTTATAGTATGGATGCCGCCAAAACCAAGCGGGGTCAGGGGTCAGGGGTCAGGGATCAGGGATCAGGGGATTATAGGGCGCGGCCTTGGCCGCTCACTCCCTGAATCCTGAATCCTGAATCCTGAACCCTGTAAGCATTCACACCTGCGGATGCGCCCGTTCGCGCTTGCTGTGCAGCTTGTTGAGCGCATGCAGGTAGGCCTTGGCCGAGGCGATGACGATATCGGTGTCGGCCCCCTGCCCGTTCACCACGCGGCCGTCCTGCGCCAGCCGCACGGTGACTTCGCCCTGCGCGTCGGTGCCGCTGGTGATGTTGTTGACCGAATACAGCAGCAAATCCGCGTTGCTTGCGACCACCGATTCCAGCGCCTTGAAGGTCGCGTCGACCGGGCCCGAGCCGGTTCCGTCGGCCTGTCTTTCGACGCCTTCGTCGGAGAACACCAGCTGCGCGTGCGGCACTTCGCCGGTCTCCGAACACACTTTCAGCGACACCAGCTTGTAGCGCTCATGCTGGGTTGCGTAGGCTTCGTCGGAGACCAGCGCCTGCAGGTCCTCGTCGAAAATCTCGCGCTTCTTGTCGGCCAGGCTCTTGAAGCGGGCAAACGCAGCGTTGAGTGCCTCCTCGCCGTCGAGCACGATGCCGAGTTCGGCCAGCTTGGTCTTGAAAGCATTGCGGCCCGACAGCTTGCCCAGGCTCAACCGATTCGCGTGCCAGCCCACGTCTTCGGCGCGCATGATTTCGTAGGTCTCGCGATGCTTCAGCACGCCGTCCTGGTGGATGCCCGATTCATGCGCGAAGGCATTGGCGCCGACGATGGCCTTGTTCGGCTGCACCGGGTAGCCGGTGATGGTGGAGACCAGCTTGGAGGTGGGAACGATCTGGGTGGCGTCGATGCGCGTGTCGCAGTTGAATACGTCCTTGCGGGTGCGCACCGCCATCACGATCTCTTCCAGCGAGGCATTGCCGGCGCGTTCGCCGAGGCCGTTGATGGTGCACTCGACCTGGCGCGCGCCGTTCATCACTGCGGCAAGCGAGTTGGCGACCGCCATGCCGAGGTCGTTGTGGCAGTGGGTCGACCAGACCACCTTGCCGGCATTCGGCACGCGCTCGATCAGCTGCTTCATGCGCTCGCCCCACAAGGCCGGAATGCTGTAGCCGACGGTGTCGGGCACGTTGAGCGTCGTGGCGCCGGCCTTGATCACCTCGTCGAAAATACGAACGAGAAAATCCATCTCGGATCGCACCGCGTCCTCGGCCGAGAACTCGACGTCGTCGGTATACTCGAGCGCCAGCTTGACCGCTTTCACCGCCGCCTCGACCACCTGGTCCGGCTGCATCCGCAGCTTTTTTTCCATGTGGATCGAGCTGGTGGCGATGAAGGTGTGGATGCGCCCCGACTTGGCCGGCTTGATCGCGCCGCCCGCGGCGTGGATGTCGCGCTCATTGGCTCGTGCCAGCGAGCAGACGGTCGAGTTGCGGATCGTTTCGGCAATCGTGCGGATCGCTTCGGCGTCGCCCGGGCTGGCCGCGGCAAACCCGGCCTCGATGACGTCGACGCCGAGCTTTTCCAGCTGGCGCGCAATACGCAGCTTCTCGTCCTTGGTCATCGATGCGCCGGGGCTTTGCTCGCCGTCGCGCAAGGTGGTGTCAAAAATGAATAAACGGTCTTTCATGGCGGGCTCCATGGGGGGCGGGGCGAGGTCGATCTCGACTCGGGCCGACGCATTATAAGGGGTTGCCGCGAGAAGCTGGCGGCGCGGGGTACTGCGGGGAGGGGGGGTTTAGTGTGCGCGCGCGCAGCGCAGCAGCAGGCTGTCGAACAGAACGCTCGACAGGCAGATGGGGGTGGAAGCGTGCGACGGATCAGACATGTCCAAATTCTATCTATTTTTTGTCGCCCGGCAAGGGGGGCATCGCGCCAGCCGGCTTTTTGCGGCGGAACAGCCGCCGCAGCGCATCGGCATAGCCCGACAGGCCGTACAGCACGAACACGCCGAACAGCACCTCGGGCGGGCTGGTCGACACCAGAATGAAGGCCAACACGATCAGCAGGATGACGAAGAACGGCACGCTTTTCCTGAGGTTGATTTCCTTGCCGCTGTAAAAGCGGAAATTGCTGACCATGGTGAGTCCGCCGAACAGCGCAATCGCCGCGGCCAGCCAGCGCACGTCCTGTCCCGCGATGCCGTACTCGACCATCACCCAGACAAAGCCGGCGATCAGCGCCGCCGCGGCCGGGCTGGGTAGCCCCTGGAAGAAGCGCTTGTCGGTGACGGTGTCGAGTTGGGTGTTGAAGCGCGCCAGCCGCAGGGCCGCGCCGGCGCAATAAACGAAGGCCGCAATCCAGCCGAACTTGCCCATGCCTTGCAGGGCGAATTCATAAATCACCAGCGCGGGCGCGACGCCGAAGGACACCATGTCGGACAGGCTGTCGTACTCGGCGCCGAAGGCACTTTGGGTGTGCGTCATGCGGGCGACGCGGCCGTCGAGGCCATCGAGCACCATGGCAATGAGAATGGCCACGGCGGCGTGCTCGAAGCGCCCGTTCATCGCCTGCACCACCGCGTAAAAGCCGGCAAACAGCGCGCCCGTGGTGAACAGGTTCGGCAGCAGGTAAATGCCGCGGTCACGCATCCGCGGTCGTGTCCTGTCGGTCTTGCGGTGATCGAATTCGTGCATGGAATTAAAGGGTTTACCAGCGAGCGAGTATGGTACGCCCGCCGGTCACTTTCTGGCCGATCGAGACCTCGGCGCGCGCCGTGACCGGCAGGTAGACGTCCACCCTTGAGCCGAAACGGATGAAGCCGTAACGCTGGCCGCGCACCAGACGGTCGCCGGTGTGCACGTAGCACAGGATGCGCCGCGCGATCAGACCGGCAATCTGCACCGAGGTGACGTCGCCGCGCGGGGTCGCGATGTGGATTGCGTTGCGCTCGTTCTCGGTGGACGCCTTGTCGAGGTCGGCATTGACGAAGCTGCCCGGGGTGTACCACACGCCTTTGATCTCGCCATCGACCGGGCTCTTGTTGGAATGCACGTTGAACACGTTCATGAACACGCTGATCTTCAGCGCCTCGCGATCCAGGTATTCATCGCGGACTTTTTCCACCACGACAATGCGGCCGTCGGCCGGCGCGATCACCGCGTCGGCATCCTTCGGCGGCACGCGCGCCGGGTCGCGGAAGAACTGCAACGCGAACACCGCCCAGATCCAGAACGGAACCGACCACCAGCCGACGAGCCAGGTCGCGATCAGGGCGGCAGCAAATGCGGCCAGCAGAACCAGCCAGCCCTCGCGGGCGATAAGGGGATGGGTCATAAATTCGGTAAGGGGTGAGGCGAAAGGGGTGAGGCACGTGGGCTGCTCCCCTCACGCCTCACCCCTCACCCCTCACGCATTTAGTTTTTGGTGTGATCGACCAGCTTGTTGGCCGTGATCCAGGGCATCATGGCGCGCAGCTTGCCACCCACCACCTCGATCTGGTGCGCAGCGTTGTTGCGGCGGCAAGCGGTCATCTCGGGGTAGTTGGCCTGGCCTTCCAGGATGAAGCGCTTGGCGTAGTTGCCGTTCTGGATATTGTCCAGGCACTCCTTCATCGCGGCTTTGGACTGGGCGTTGATGACCTTGGGGCCGGTCACGTACTCGCCGTATTCCGCGTTGTTGGAGATCGAGTAGTTCATGTTGGCGATGCCGCCCTCGTACATCAGGTCGACGATCAGCTTCAGCTCGTGCAGGCATTCGAAGTAGGCCATCTCGGGGGCGTAGCCCGCTTCGGTCAGCGTTTCGAAGCCGGCCTTGACCAGTTCCACGGCGCCGCCGCACAGCACGGCCTGCTCGCCGAACAGGTCGGTCTCGGTCTCGTCCTTGAAGGTGGTTTCGATGATGCCGGTGCGGCCGCCGCCGATGGCGGAAGCGTAGGACAGGGCCAGCTCGCGCGCCTTGCCGGAAGCGTCCTGGAACACGGCGATCAGGTCGGGAATGCCGCCGCCCTTGACGAACTCGGAGCGCACGGTATGGCCCGGTGCCTTGGGCGCGATCATGATGACGTCGAGGTCGGCGCGCGGCACGATCTGGTTGTAGTGGATGGAGAAGCCGTGGGCGAACGCCAGCGTGGCGCCCTTCTTCAGGTTGGGTTCCACTTCATCGCGATACAGGCGGGACTGGAACTCGTCCGGGGTGAGGATCATCACCAGGTCGGCGGCGGCGACTGCCTCGGGCACGGTCTTGACCTTGAGGCCGGCATTCTTGGCCTTCTTGGCGGAAGCGGAGCCCGGACGCAGGGCAACGGTCACGTTGACACCGGAGTCCTTGAGGTTGCAAGCGTGAGCGTGACCCTGCGAACCGTAGCCGATGATGGCGACCTTGCGCTTCTTGATGAGGGAAAGGTCGGCGTCCTTGTCGTAGAAAACTTTCATGATGAATTCCTAGGAAAATAAAAAATCAGACTTTGAGGCTGCGCTCGCCGCGTCCGATGCCAGACGCGCCGGTGCGCACGGTTTCGATGATGAAGGCGGGATCGATCGCCTCCAGGAAGGCATCCAGCTTGGAGCCGGTTCCGGTCAGCTCGATGGTGTAGGTCGCATCGGTGACGTCGATGATGCGGCCGCGGAAAATGTCCGAAGTGCGCTTCATTTCCTCGCGCCCCGGACCCACCGCTTTGACCTTGACCAGCATCAGCTCGCGCTCGATGTGGCTGCCCTCGGTCAGGTCCATCACCTTGATCACGTCCACCAGCTTGTTCAGCTGCTTGGTGATCTGCTCGATGACGTCTTCCGAACCGATGGTGACGATGGTCATGCGCGACATCGTGGCGTCTTCGGTCGGCGCGACGGTGAGCGACTCGATGTTGTAGGCGCGCGCCGAGAAAAGCCCGGCCACGCGCGACAGCGCGCCCGCCTCGTTCTCCATCAGAAGCGAAATGATGTGTCTCATAGCTCCTCCGCCAGAATCATTTCGGACAGGCCTTTGCCAGCGCCAACCATGGGGAAGACGTTCTCGGCCTGGTCGGTCTGGAAGTCCATGAACACCAGACGCTCCTTCAGCGCGGGCGAGAACGCTTCCTTCAGCGCGGCTTCGACGTCCTCGGGCTTGTCGATGCGCATGCCGACATGGCCGTAGGCTTCGGCCAGCTTGACGAAGTCGGGCAGGGAATCCATGTAGGACTCCGCGTAGCGGCTGCCGTAGAAGAACTCCTGCCACTGCCGCACCATGCCCATGTAGCGGTTGTTGAGCGTGACGATCTTGATGGGAATGCGGTACTGCTTGCAGGTCGACAGTTCCTGGATGCACATCTGGATGCTCGATTCGCCGGTGATGCAGGCCACCTGCGCGTCGGGATGCGCGAGCTGCACGCCCATTGCGTACGGCAGGCCGACGCCCATGGTGCCCAAGCCGCCGGAATTGATCCAGCGGCGCGGCTTGTCGAACTTGTAATACTGCGCCGCCCACATCTGGTGCTGGCCGACGTCGGAGGTGATATAGGCGTCGCCCTTGGTCACCTCCCACAGCTTCTCGACCACGTATTGCGGCTTGATGATGGGGCTGTTGCGGTTGTAGTTGAGGCAGTTCTTCGAGCGCCACAGCTCGATCTGCGTCCACCACGAATTCAGCGCGGCGGTATCGGGTTTTTCCTTGGCCAGCTTCAGCAGGCTCAGCATCTCGGTCAGCACGTTCTGCACGTCGCCGACGATGGGCACATCGACCCTGACCCGCTTGGAAATCGACGAGGGATCGACGTCGACATGGATGATGCGGCGCTGCTCGCGCGCGAAGTGCGCGGGGTTGCCGATCACGCGGTCGTCGAAGCGCGCGCCGATGGCCAGCAGCACGTCGCAATGCTGCATCGCCATGTTGGCTTCGTAGGTGCCGTGCATCCCCAGCATGCCGAGGTTCTGCCTGTCGGTGGCGGGATAGCCGCCCAGCCCCATCAGGGTGTTGGTGACGGGGAAGCCCAGCAGGCGCGCCAACTCGACCAGCTGCGCCGAGGCATCGCCGAGCACCACGCCGCCGCCCGCATAGATCATCGGGCGCTCGGCTTCGAGCAGCATCTGCACCGCGCGCTTCAGCTGGCCGCTGTGGCCCTTGACCACCGGGTTGTACGAGCGCATCTCGACCGTGGCCGGGTAGACGAATTCGGTGAGGTGCGCGGTCACGTCCTTGGGCACGTCGACCACCACCGGGCCGGGCCGGCCGGTGGCGGCGATGATGAAGGCCTTCTTCATCGTCGTCGCCAGATCTTTCACGTCCTTGACCAGGAAGTTGTGCTTGACGCAGGGGCGCGTGATGCCGACGGTGTCGACCTCCTGGAACGCATCCAGGCCGATCGCCGGGGTCGGCACCTGCCCGGTGATGACGACGATGGGAATGGAGTCCATGTAGGCCGTGGCAATTCCGGTCACGGCATTGGTGACGCCCGGCCCCGAGGTGACCAGCGCCACGCCGACACGGCCGGTGGAGCGCGCATAGGCGTCGGCCGCATGCACCGCGGCCTGCTCGTGGCGAACCAGCACGTGCTTGAACTTGTTCTGCTTGAAGATTTCGTCGTAGATGTTGAGCACGGCCCCGCCGGGATAGCCGAACACAAACTCGACCCCCTCTTCGGCCAGACAACGTACGACAATCTCGGCGCCCGTGGCTTCCATAAAATGGCAATAAATCAATTCGTTGGTGGACCTGCGAGAGTAATCGTTTTGCCCTGTTTCGGTCAAGAAATCATGCCGCAGCGGTTAACCGGCCGGCTTTTGCGACCGGGGAATACGCATGAATTGCCCTGCGACACGCATCGAGCCCCTCCTTGGCTTTTTGATTATGCTTGGGGTGCGCTGTGGCAAAGTGGCGCATCCGCCCACAATTATCGATACCCGGTTCCCATGCAAGACAACACACCAGCCCCCGCCCCGTTCCTGGTTCGCATCGCCGCCATGATCTACGAATCGCTGCTCGTCACGGCCGTGGTATTCATCGCCGCGCTCCCTTTCCTCTACCTGGCCGGCAGTGCGGAGGCCGGCTGGCGGCATCTTGCCTTTCAGCTGTATCTGCTGGGGATCCTGTTCGCTTATTTCAGCGTGTTCTGGCTGCGTAGCGGGCAAACGCTGTCGATGAAAACCTGGCGCATCCGCCTGGTCAACCGCAGCGGCGGCCCAATCACCTTCAGACAGGCCGTGCTGCGCTTTTTCCTCGCCCTGCTCGGCCTGCTGCTGGCGGGCGCCGGCTTCTGGTGGGCGCTGTTCGACCGGGACCGCCAGTTCCTGCACGACCGCATCGCCGGCACCCGGCTGGTGCGCGTGCCGCGCAAGGCCGGGCCGTGAACTGGCGCGACCAGCTGCAGGCACGCCTGCTGGAAATCCAGCCCGAGAGCGTGCGCGCCCTCGATGCCGCGGCCTACCAGCTGTCCACCGAAGTATTGCCCGACACGCCGGTGCACCGGCAGGAAAACTCGCCGGGGCCGGCGTGTGCGCTGGCGCTGGGAATCGACGTGCTGAACGGGCTGGATGTGCAGCAGGCCCAGCACCTGATCAGCCAGACGCGCCTCTACGTCGCCCCGCGCATCCTGCTCGCCGCGCGAGAAAATTGCGCGCTGGATGAAGCGATGTTCCGCGCACTCGGCTTCTCGCTGTGCGCAACCGACGCCACGGAAAACCTGCGCATCTACGAGTACGACCTCGCCACCTACAAGACGGTGCCGGACTGGCTCAATGCCCGTTTCTGGGCGCACCCCGAACGCTGGGAGCCCTGATCCCGGAAGCCTCATTCCGGCGGCTCCGACAATTTCGCCCTTGAAATCGCGTGGTGTGGAGAGCGGGCGTCCGGTGGCGCGGCGATACACCACATCCAGCACCCTGCCGTCGCTCACCGCCGCAATCGTGCCCGCGGTGATGTCGCACCAGCCAGTCGATGCCCTCGGCCACCCCGGTTTGCCGCCGGCTCCATCGTTGCCGGATGGGGATGCGACAAATTGACGCGCGGCAAATTGCCCCATTCCCAATCCCAAACATGTTCCATAGCATTCCCTGCTTTGACCTGCATCAAGGCAGCACCGGCATAAAAACAATCACCGAAGGGAACGAAGTTGAAAACAAGTAACAAAGTCAAAGTATTGCGCGGCTTGATCGCTGGAGTGTGCGCGGGAATGTCCGGTGCGGTATTTGGGGCGGATGTTGACGGAACGGGCGAATTGAGGGAGGTCGTGGTAACGGCAACCAAAACTGCCAAGGACACGATGGATGCGCCAGCGACAGTGAGTGTGGTGACCGCCAAGGACATTGAAAACGCGAACATCCATTCGGTGGATGAGGCGCTTACGCTGGTGCCCGGGGTCTACACGTCCCGTCCGGGCGGGCACGAGCCCAGCGTGATGGGTACCAATGTGGTGATGCGCGGCATTCCTGATTACTCGCGGACGCTGGTGCTGGTGGACGGACAAACCCTGAACGATCCTTACATTGGCGCGGTGACCTGGGAATCGGTGCCGCCCGAAACGGTTGCGCGCATCGAGGTGGTACCGGGGCCGTTTTCCTCCCTTTACGGCGGCAGCGCCATGGGCGGGGTAATCAACATCCTCACCAAGACACCGACCAAGCGCGAGTTCTCGGTCAAGGGTGGCTATGGCACGAACAATTTCAAGAGCGGCAGCCTGGTTTATCAGGATCGTGTCGGCGAGCGCGTCGGGATCGTGTTCAATTACGCCTACAAGGAGAGCGACGGCTACATCAAGGATGAGGTCGTGCTCAAGCCGGGCGGGGTGGGCGGTACAGTGGTCACGGGTGCCCAGTCGACGACCGATGCTTACGGCAAGACGGCCTATTTGGTCGGCGACAAAGGGGAGGACGGCTGGAGTTCGCAAAACCTGGGCGTGAAGCTGTATGTGGACCTGCCAGCCGACTCACGGCTAAGCCTTGGGGCTTCGCAGTTTCTTTACGACAGTTCGGGGCGCAACCACTACAACACGTATTTGCGCGATGCATCGGGCAATCCGGTCGTCGGTAACGTGACCGTGGCGGGTACCGGTATCAATCTGGCCGCAACGGAAAAGAATTTCCTGACCGGGCCCGACAGCGAGATCAAGGAAGTGAATCGTTACACGGCAGAGTATGAAACGAAACTGGACAAGGGAGGGGTGCTCAAGGCAACGCTCGGCTACACGGACATCCCCTTGTACAACAATTATTTTGTACTGGGCGCCTCGGCGACTAGCGAAGGTGGCGCTGCGAGCCGCATGCTGCGTCCCAGCGACGAGCTTTCCGGCTCGGTGCAGGCCAGTCTGCCGTTTTCCGACCGGCACTTTCTGATCACCGGCATCTCGGCGAACAAGCGGACGATCGACACGATCACCTACAGCGTCGCGGACTGGCGCGATGCCGATGCCACGGGTCCGGTCCAGAACCGGACGGCGGGCGAGGATACCTCGTACGCCCTGTATGTCCAGGATGAGATCACGCTTACAGACCGACTGATGGCGTACCTCGGCGGGCGGTACGACATCTGGTCCACCGAAGGTTTTATCGAGCAGGTCAAAGCGCCAGCCTCCAAAAGTGAGTATTCTGCGCGCCGCCAAACCCACTTCAGCCCGAAAGCCTCTCTGGTTTATCGCCCCGCCGACGCGACGACCCTGCGGGGCTCTGTTGGCAGTTCCTTCCATGCGCCCAATCTGCGCGACACTTTCGGCTGGTGGACGCCGAAAACCGGGTACACCTATACGCCCAATCCAGATCTCAAGCCCGAGACGGTCACATCCTGGGAGCTGGGTGTCGAGCAGCGGGTGGGAAGCGGCACCCTGTTGCGTGCCACGTATTACGAAAACAAATTGAAGGACTTGATTTATCGGACGCAGGACGATGACTTGTTGACCCAGGGTGTTGCCAATGCCGGTGCCGCCGAGGTGAAAGGGATCGAACTGGAAGTGCGCCAGAAGCTGCCGGCCGGTTTGACCGCTTTCGCCAACGTGACCTTCAATGACTCGAAAATTACCGAAAACCTGGCCAATCCGGCCACCGAAGGCAAATACATGACCAGGACGCCGCGCAAAATGGCCAATGTCGGGCTGCAGGGCGTTAAAGGTCCGTGGAGCGGGTCGCTGACCGGACACTACGTGGGCAAGGTGTACGCCAGCGACGTGAACGCCGATGTCGTGAGCGGGGTATACGGTTCTTACGATGCGTATTTCGTTGCGGACGCAAAAATAGCCCACCAACTCAAAGACAATGTTGCTCTTTCGCTGTCGGTCAGCAATCTGGCGGACCGCAAGTATTATCAATCCACCCTCGCCCAGGGAAGGGCGTATTACGGTGAAATCACGCTCAAATTCTAAGCATTTTTCATTGGACGATATGGCACGTAGGGTGCACTCCGTGCACCGATGGCCCCCCGAAGGTGCACTGCACCCTACCCAAAGCATCTCGCTCCAATGAACCATCCGGGGTAAACCAACGTACATGAACAACTCAACGATTGCCTTATTTCTTGCCGCAACGTTGGCCGTCTGCCCGGCGCTGGCAGTTGACCACGCCGGCCATGACAAATCCGGTGCGGCGGCTCCAGCCGCTGCACCGGCGGACAGGGCGAATGTCTGGAAGGCGAAGCTGGCCAAGCCGTCGCTGGCCCTTACCGCGGCTTTTGACGGGAAAGGCCGGCTGTGGCTGGCATCCATCCGCGACCGGCATCTTTACGTCAGCCATTCCGATGACAAGGGCACCACCCTGAGCGCGCCGGCCATGGTCAATGCCGAGCCGGAGGACATCCTGGGCGATGGCGAGAACCGTCCCAAGATTGTCGTGCGCAAGGGCGTGGTGTACGTGTCGTACACGCGGGGTCTGGAAAAACCCATGACCGGCGACATCCGTTTCAGCCGCTCGCTGGATGGCGGGCGCAGCTTTTCGGCGCCGCTTACCGTCAACGACAACCGGGAGGTCATCAGCCACCGATTCGAGACGCTGGAGGTGAACGACCGGGGGCAGGTTTTTCTTGCCTGGCTGGACAAGCGCGATTTAAGCGCTGCCATCAGGAAAGGCGAGAAATACAGCGGTGCGGCGGTGTATTACGCGGTGTCCGACGACGGCGGCGCCAGTTTTCAGCCCAACATCAAGGCCGCCGACCATTCCTGCGAATGCTGCCGCGTGGCCATGGCGCTGGATAACGAGAGTGTGCCGGTAATTTTCTGGCGCCACATCTACGGCAAGAACGAGCGCGACCATGCCATGTTGCGGCTGGATGGCAAGTCCTCGCCGATCCGCGTCAGCTACGACCGCTGGGAAGTGGATGCTTGCCCGCATCACGGCGGCGCGCTGTCCATCGCATCCGACGGCGTCTCTCATTTCGTCTGGTTCAACAATGCGGCCGAGCGGCATGGGCTGTTTTATGCGCATTCCGCTGACCGGGGCAATCGCTTTTCAGCGCCGCTGAATTTCGGGAATTTCGAGGCACAGGCCGGCCATCCGCATGTGCTGAGCCTCGGCAAGGCGGTGCATGTGGCGTGGAAAGAATTCGACGGTCAGAACTCGGTCATCCGGGCGATGGCCTCAGCCGACGGCGGCAAGTCGTGGTCGCCGCCGCGCCAGATTGCCGCGACCGCCGGCGCTTCGGATCATCCCCTGCTGGTGGCCGATGGCACTCATGCGTATCTGTCATGGAACACCGCCAAGGAAGGTTTTCGCCTGATCGGGATGGCGCCGTGATGCGGCAACGCCTTTGGGCGCTGGCGCTGCTGTCGGTGCTGATTCTTCCGGCGGCGGCGCAGGAGCTCAAGCCCTTCGTCGGCGGCAGCATCAAGGAAATCACCGCAGCGCGGCAGGGCAAGCCGTTCATTCTGGGCATGTGGTCGCTGACCTGCGCCCATTGCCGGGAAGAGCTCGCCTTGCTGTCCAGCCTGCTAAAAAAGCACCCAGATCTTGACCTGGTGCTGGTGGCCACCGACACGCCGGAAGAGGGAGAAGCAATCAGCGCCAGACTGCGGCAATCCGGCCTCGGAGGTGCGCAAGCCTGGGTTTTCGCCGATCCCTTTGTGGAACGTCTGCGTTTCGAAATCGACCCCAGGTGGTATGGCGAACTGCCGCGCACGTACCTTTACGATCCTTCCCACAAAGTCTTGGCTTTCAGCGGCAAACCCGATCCCCGCCAGCTGGAGCAATGGCTGAAAAAATACTTCGCTCGGCATTGAAGCGCTGAGGAATTACCCGACTCCGGCAACGGAAGCCGGCCAAACGCCCGGTACGAAAGTGCGAGGCAAACCGGCTGTGCGGTTCCATCGCTGGCTCCATAGCCGCCCGATCGGGGTGCGACAAATTGCCGCGCGGCAATTTGCCCAATACCCAAACCCGAACAAGTTCCATAGCATTCCCCTGTTCTCGGACGGCTCGGCAATTTCGGCTTCGGCTCGGCCTCGGCCTTTGTCTGCCAGGAACTTTTCTCTCCAAACACAAAAAACAAAGGTCGATGTCAGCGGTGTTCGGCAAATATTCATTCTCTGCAAACCGTCAGCGAAGCCTGCTCGCCGCTGCCTGTTGCGGCGCATTCCCCCGCGAGCGCTGCCAGGCCTTCCCCCTGGCGTAGGCGCACATGGGAATTTTCTTTCCCAACTGCGGGGTTCCCACAGGCCGATCTGGCGGTCAAGGACTGTTCTTTGCCGCGGTAGCTGCGGCGCACGTCGCCATTCTCGGGCTGCTGGCGGTTGCCGTACCCTCCGAGCGACTGGCGGAACTGTCTCGCCCCATTGCGGTGCGCCTGATCGAATTGGCGCCCGAGGTGCCGACCCCGCCCCGACCCAAACCACCGCCTCTCCTGCCAAAACCACTCCCCCCCCGGCCGCAACCGGTCACGCCGGTTGCGGCTCCCCCGCCGATTAACGCCGTGGCCAGCCCGGGTTAGTCTACGGTTTCGGCTTGCTTAAGAGTCGGGCCACAACCCCCCCCGACAGTTTAAGCGCCGGACATCGTTGGCGCCCCCACCCCCGCCCCAGCCCCCCCCCACGTCGACCCCCCGTTGGACGCCGATTATATGGTCAACCCCCAACCCCTGTACCCCCAACCTAACCCCC
>JAIBEI010000029.1 GCA_019459055.1 Thiobacillus sp.
GCGGCGAGGCGTTCTTCTCGGCCAGGATGGCGATGCTGGTGGTGCCGGCGATGCCGCTGGTCACTTCCACCGGCACCACGGCGCCGTTTTCGGCGATGTCCGGTGCCTTGATGGTGATGTCCTTGCTGTCTGCCGGGTCGGTCACACCGATGCTACTGAGGGCGGCCCCGACGTTTTTGGCATCGAAAGCGGCCTTGTTCCAGGCGGCCATCGCCTGGGTCGGCTTCAGCACGCCGGCGACCACGGCAATCGCCACGGCCCCCGCGCCTGCGGCGCCTTTCAGTACATTCCTACGAAGTGCGTTCATGGGCTATCTCCTGATTGAACTATGCAAAGGGTAATTTAAAGACCGTACACGAAATCGGCCACTTTATCGATTTCAGCTTCCGTCAACACGCCGTGCTTGCCGAACGGAATCATCGAAGAGGCGGCGTTGAAGGTGGTCGCATCCCAGATCTGGGCGCGCATCCTGGCCTTGTCGGGGAAGCGCGCGCTCATGGCGATGAGCGGCGGACCGTACTGGCCGGGTGATTCGGCATCGGACAGGGTGGGCATGGCGTGGCAGGCCAGGCAGTTGCCTTTGCCGCGGTTGAACGCGATGTCCTTGCCGCTTTCTTCCTTTTTTGGGGCGGCTGCTCCAGATGGGGTTGCCGTAGCCTGTGCCAGCACACTGCCCGACAGCATGATGGCGCTGATCGCACAGGCCGCTGCTACTTGATGCAACTTTCGCATAATCATCCTCCTCATATTTTTACGTAGTGACGAAAGCGCTTGCCGCTTGGGGACGCCATGCGCGAACGCTATCCAATTAATGATGGATGTGGCGAAGCATAGTGGAATTGGTTTTTACGACGCAAGGCCATGCGCCGTTTTTTACGTCTAAAACGCAGGGTAAATTCCTACCAGCCTTCCCCTGTATGGGATGCGCGCCTGCAGGCTAGTTCTTGCGCTGCGATTTTTCGACGTCCTGCCATTCGCGTCGCCGCGATTCGGCCGCCGATATTTCGTGGAAGCTGCCGTCGCCCCCCTTGATGCCGAGACTGATCTGCTCGATGGCGGCAATCAGATTTCCGCTCAATGCGGAAGCTTCTGCCTGGGCGCGATGGCTGAGCAGGCGATGTCCCAGCTGGGCATGGGTCTGCGCGGCCAGCTGCCACAGGCGGCGGTCGAGCGGGTAGAGCGCAAGTTGTTTGTCGACCTGTGTCCGTGCATCGTTGCTGCGACCGGCTGACAGCAGCGCGCCGATATGGCCGTATTGCAAGGGGCGGTAGCCGGGATGGGCCTCGCTGCTTGCCTGGTAGCGCTGCAGGGCGAGCCCGTGATGGCCTGCGTCCAGCGCACTGCGGGCGGCCAGTTGCTGAATCATGGGGTGAACCGGCTTGCCGGACAGCAGTTTTTGCACCTCGGTCTCGGCCTCCTTGAACTGGCGCGCCCGCATCAGCGCGGTAGCAAGGCCATAGCGCGCGGCAGTTTCGTTGCTGTAGCGCTTTTCCTTCAAAACATTACGCGCGGCGCGCACGGCGTCGGCCGGGCTGTCTTCCTGCGCGCGCAGGCGGGCACGCACCAGCTGGAAATCCAGGCTGTCCTCCACCTGCTGATAAGGCGCGTCCGCGCTGCGCGCCTGCATGTCGGCGATGCGGTCGCTGGTGAGTGGATGGGTACGCAGATAGGCCGGGGCACTGCTGTCGTAGAACCGGTTGGCGCGCTGCAGACGGCTGAAGAATCCGCTCATGCCGCGCGGGTCGTAGCCGCCGCGGGTCAGCATCTCGTAGCCCAGGCGATCGGCCTCGCGCTCATAGTCGCGGCTGTAGTTGAGCTGGTTCTGGATCGAATACGCCTGGGTGGAGGCAATCGCCGCGCTGGCGACATTGGGGTTGGAGCGCGCAGCCAGCAGCGCCAGTGCCAGCGCGGCCATGGTCGGCCAGTAGCTCTGGTTTTGCGAGGCGATCATGCGCGCGATGTGGTCCTGGGTGACGTGGGCGATTTCGTGGGCCACCACGCTTGCCAGCTCGGATTCGCCTTGTGCGGAAAGCAGCAGACCGGTATGCACGCCGATGTTGCCGCCCGGCATCGCGAAGGCATTGATGCTGGGATCGTTGACGACGAAGAAATTGAATTCGCGCTGGTTGCGCGTGCTGACCGAGACCAGCTTGTAGCCGAGCTGGTTGAGATAGGTTTCGATTTCGGGGTCGTCCAGATAGCGCGGGTCGGCATAGACGTCGCGCATGATGGCCCGTCCCATCGCCTGTTCTTCCTGGTCGGAAAAGTATTGCCGCGACACCTCGCCCAGATCGGGCAGGTCGGCGGCCATCACCGGCTGGGTGGCCAAAGCGAGTGCGAGCAGGGTGCGCAGCATCAGCAGATAAGTGTGGTGGCGAGTAACGACATTTGGTTTAGGATTCGGAAATTCTCAACAAGGTTCCCAACATGAGTGAATTCACCCACTTTGATGAACGCGGCCGTGCGGTCATGGTCGACGTGGCCGGCAAGGACGATACCCGGCGCGTTGCCGTGGCGATGGGCCGCATAGGCATGTTACCCGATACGCTGGCGCGCATTCTCGACGGCCAGGCGGCCAAGGGGGATGTGCTGGGCATCGCTCGCATTGCCGCGATCCAGGCAACCAAGCGCACCGCCGAGCTGATTCCGCTGTGCCACCCGATTGCGCTGACGAAGGTGGGCGTGGAATTTAGCCATGATGCGTCCGAATCGTCAGTCACCTGCACCGTGACCGCCGAGACCGTCGGCAAAACCGGCGTGGAAATGGAGGCCTTGACCGGCGTCAGTGTGGCGCTGCTGACGATCTACGACATGTGCAAGGCGGTCGATCGCGGCATGGTGATGTCCGACATCCGGCTGCTGGAAAAGCAGGGTGGGCGCTCCGGCCACTGGCGCCTGAATCCTTAGAAACGTCTGGCCATATGGCGAAATGACGCCAGCCCGGCCGCATAACCATTGGAAATATAAGGCTTATTGCCGGGCTGGCTTATGGGGGTATCAGCCATTTTTCTTGCCATGCGGGCGGCTTGAAGTACGAAATAACGCTATATTCGCATTCATTAATATATGACTGTTCCAGCAGCAGGCGATGCGCTGGCGCTGCAGGCAGTCATTCAAGTATCCGGGCAGAAAAATACGGCCTCCTCGCGGAGCCGTCGCGGATCGTTTTGAATTATTAGAGGCCGCATGAACGCCAAGATCAAACTCGAAAATCACGACGCGCAGGAAATCAAGTACACCACTTGCTATATGTGTGCCTGCCGTTGCGGCATCAAGGTGACGCTGGAGGACAACAAGGTCCGTTTCATCCAGGGCAACCGCAACCATCCCACCAACCAGGGGGTGCTGTGCGCCAAGGGCTCGGCGGGGATCATGAAGCAGTATTCCACCGCCAAGCTGACCCAGCCGCTGATGCGCAAGCCGGGCACCGAGCGCGGCGAGGGCATTTACGAACCGATTTCCTGGGATCAGGCGCTCGATCTCCTGACCGCGCGGCTGGGGGATATCCGGGCCACCGACCCCTCCAAGCTGGGTTTTTTTACCGGGCGCGACCAGATGCAGGCACTGACCGGCCTGTGGGCGCAGCAGTTCGGCACCCCCAACTGGTCGGCGCACGGCGGTTTCTGCTCCGTCAACATGGCGGCGGCCGGCCTGTATTCCATCGGCTTCTCGTTCTGGGAGTTCGGCGCGCCCGACTGGGATTACGCCAAGTATTTCCTGATGTGGGGGGTGGCGGAAGACCACTCGTCCAACCCGATCAAGATCGGCCTTGAAAAGCTGAAGCGCCGCGGCGGCAAGTTCGTCACCGTCAACCCGGTGCGCACCGGCTATTCGGCGATCGCCGACGAGTGGCTGCCGATCAAGCCGGGCATGGACGGCCTGCTAGCCATGTCGATGGTGCACGTGCTGCTGAAGCATGAGCAGTTCGACTACGAATTCCTGGTGCGCTACACCAACGCCTCCTGGCTGGTGGTGCAGGCGCCGGGGCAGAAGGGCGACGGTCTGTTCCTGCGCGATGAAAACGACCAGCCGCTGATCTGGGATATCGAGAGGGAAGCCTTCAGGAACGGCATCGACGGCGACATCGCCCCGGCGCTGTTCGGCGAATTCGTGGCGCCCAACGGCAACCGCGTCAAGACCGTGATGTCGCTGATGGTCGAGCGCTATCTCGACGAGCGCTACGCCCCCGAAAACGTCGCGCTGGAATGCGGCCTGCCGGCCGAGACGATCGAGCGCATCGCGCTGGAAATGGCGCACATCGCGTTCAAAGAGACGGTCGAACTGCCGATCGAGTGGACCGACGTCTGGGGCCGCAAGCACGACAAGGTCGTCGGCCGCCCGGTGGCGATGTACGCGATGCGCGGCATCGCGGCGCACTCCAACGGCTTCCATTCCTGCCGCGCGATCCACATGATCCAGATGCTGCTGGGCGCGCTCGACGCGCCGGGCAACTTCCGCGCCCGCGCACCGTACCCGAAGCCGATTCCGCCGCACCAGCTGCCGGAAAACAACATCGACATCATCAACGCGCCGAACACGCCACTGTCGCGTCCGCCGCTCGGTTTCCCGACGCGTCCGGAAGATCTGGTGATCGACGAGTTCGGCAACCCGCTGCGCATCGACAAGGCCTATTCGTGGGAAGTGCCGATCGCCTCGCACGGCCTGATGCACATGGTGATCACCAATGCGACCAATCATGACCCGTACGCGCTCGATACGCTGATCCTGTTCATGTCCAACATGGCGTGGAACTCGACCATGAACACGGCCAATGTGCAGGACATGCTGCGCGCCAAGGACCCGGAGAACTTCGGCGAACACAAGATTCCGTTCCTGGTGGTGGTCGACGCTTTCCATTCGGAGATGACCAATTTCGCCGACCTGATCCTGCCGGACACCACCTACCTCGAGCGCCACGACACCATCTCGCTGCTCGATCGGCCGATTTCCGAGCCCGATGCGGCGGCCGACGCCATCCGCTATCCGCTGGTCAAGCCCGACCGCGACGTGCGGCCGTGGCAGGAGGTGATGGTCGAGCTGGCAGGACGCCTGAAATTCCCGGCCTTCACCAAGCCCGATGGCACGCCAAAGTTCAGCGGCTACCAGGATTTCATCGTCAACTACGAGCGTTCGCCGGGCGTGGGCTTTCTTGCCGGCTGGCGCGGCAAGAACGGCGACAAGTCGCTGAAGGGCGAGCCCAACCCCAGGCAGTGGGATAAGTACATCGAGAACCAGAGCTTCTTCGCCCACCACTGGCCCGACAACCAGAAGTACATGCGCTTTGCCAACAAGGAGTACCTCGACGTGGCGGCGGACGTCGGCTTCATCGGCAAGGCCGAGCCGATCATCATGCAGCTCTATTCCGAGCCGCTGCAGAAATTCCGCCTGGCGGGACAAGGCCTGTACGACGGCCCGCAGCCCAACAACCCGGTCGACCGCGAGCGCCTGGTGAAATACTTCGACCCGCTGCCGATGTGGTACGAGCCGCTGGAGCAGCAGCGCGTGGACAAGGACGAATACCCCTTCTTCGCGCTGACCCAGCGTCCGATGTTCATGTACCACTCATGGGATTCACAGAACGTGTGGCTGCGCCAGCTCATGGCGCAGAACTACATGTACATGAACGCGCGAAAGGCGGCCGAAATGGGCATCAAGGACTTCGACTGGATCTGGGTCGAGTCGCACAACGGCAAGATCCGCTGCCAGGCCAAGACCATGGAAGGCACCCAGGAGGACACCGTCTGGACCTGGAACGCCATCGGCAAACAGAAGGGCGCCTGGGGCCTGAAGGAAGATGCGTCGGAAGCGACCAAGGGATTCCTGCTCAACCACCTGATCTCGGAGCTGCTGCCAGAAAAGGCCGGCGAGCGCCGTGTCACCAACTCCGACCCGGTGACCGGACAGGCGGCGTGGTTCGACCTGCGCGTGAAGATATGGAAGGCCGCGCCGGGCGAGACCGGCTCATGGCCGCAGTTCGATGCGCTGAAGAAACTGCCGGGCGACAACTACGATCGCCCCGAGGTGCTGCGCTACGACGCGCGCAGCCACGAAAAGAACTGAGCGGCATCTGTATGAATAAAGCGAGCACAAAATGAGACTTGGACTGGTCATCGACCTCGACGTGTGCGTGGGCTGTCATGCCTGCGCCATCGCCTGCAAGGAGTGGAATGCCTCCGGCACCATCGGCCCGCTGTCCGACTATCAGCCCTATGGCGCCGAACCGTCCGGCGTATGGTTCAACCGGATCCGCCACTTTGAAATGGACGTGTATCCGAACAACAAGACGGTCAACTTCCCGATGTCGTGCATGCACTGCGAGGACGCCGACTGCGTCACCGTGTGCCCGACCGGCGCTTCGTACAAACGCCCCGAAGACGGCATCGTGCTGATCGACCAGGACAAGTGCATGGGCTGCAACTACTGCTCGTGGGCCTGCCCGTATGGCGCGCGCGAGCTCGACCGCTCGTCCGGCACGATGAAGAAGTGCACCCTGTGCGTCGACCGCATCTACGACCAGGAACTGCCGGTCGAGGAGCGCCAGCCCGCGTGCGTGCTGACCTGCCCGGCGCACGCCCGCATGTTCGGCGACTTCGACGATCCCGATTCGGCGGTGTCGCGCACCGTGCGCGAGCGCAGCGGCTACCCGCTGATGCCCGAGCTGAACTACAACCCGACCAACCAGTACCTGCCGTCGCGCCGCATGCCGGTGATTCCGGTCGACACCAAGCCGAAGGGCGGCCTGAAGGCAAGCATCAAACAGTTCGCCAACAAACTGGTGCGCCGCTAACCGCGCTGTCCACCGCCCCAGGAGACCCCATGCATCCCGCTTTCTCAGTTATTTTTTTCACCGTGGCATCGGGCGCCGGCTTCGGCCTGTTTTCGCTGCTGTTCCTGGCCGACATGTTCAAGCTTGGCGGCGGTTTCAGCCAGTGGCAGCTCGTTGCGGGCGGTCTCATCGCGATGGGGCTGGTCGTGTTCGGCCTGCTGGCCTCCACCTTTCACCTCGCCAACCCTAAAAACGCCTGGCGCGCCTTCAGCCGCTTCCGCACCTCGTGGCTGTCGCGCGAGGGCGTGTTTGCCGTGGTGTTCATGCCCCTGGCGCTGATCTACCTCGCCAGCATCATGTTCGACGCGCCCTTGTGGCTGCGTGGAACCTTCGGCTTCCTGACCGCCGTGCTGGCCTGGATCACGGTGTTTTCCACCGGCATGATCTACGCCTGCCTGAAAACCATCCGCCAGTGGAACACCCCGCTGGTGCCGGCCAACTACCTGGCGCTGGGTTACGCCAGCGGCAGCCTGCTGCTGTTGCTGGGCGCCGTCGTCGCCGGTCTCGACACCACGCCGTTCATCGCGATGTCGGCGCTGATCATCTCGATTGCGGCCGTGCTGAAAGCCATTTACTACTTCTGGATTCGCAGCCCCGGCCTCACACCCACCATCAACACCGCCACCGGACTCACCCGCGCCAAGGTCAAACTGCTGGACACCGGCCATACCCATGGCACCTTCCTGACTCAGGAATTTGGTTTCCGGATCGCACGGCAGCAAGCCGGGCTGTTCAAGGTCATCGTCTTCGTGGTGGGCTTTGCGCTGCCCGGCCTGATGCTGGTATGGGTGTTCAACCAGCAGGGTGGCCAAGCCGCCGCCATCATCGCCGTCGTCGCAGGCCTTGCTGGCGCCGCCGTCGAGCGCTGGCTGTTTTTCGCGGAAGCGCGCCACGTAGTCAACCTGTACCACGGCGCCCAGCGTTGCTGAACGCACCCCCTTGTGAGTGGGGGCGCCATCGGCCCGATGGGCGTGGCGCAGTCCGGGGCTTGGCGCACCCCCCGTTTCGCGGTATATTAGAAAACGCTAATTTCTCCATTGCAGGAGTGTGAATTTATGTTTGGACTGTCAGGTTTCAAGGAAGTCGATCCCGGCTACGTCGTGGAAATCGCCACCAAGGGGGCGCACCTGATCGATGTGCGCACCGAGGCCGAGGTCGCGCAGGGCGTGATCGATGGTGCGATCCACATTCCGCTGCATTTGCTGCCGCTGCGCACGGCCGACATTCCCCAGGACAAGCCCGTGGTGATCTACTGCCGCTCCGGTGCGCGCTCGGCACAGGCCTGTGCGTTCATGGCCTCCAGGGGGTATGGCAACATGCATAATCTGGCGGGCGGGATCATGGCATGGGCGCGTTCAGGCAATGCGCTCAGCCTGCCGCGTTAAGCTCCTGGCAAGTCCGGTTCACGTTCTCCGAATTGCACCCCGTTGCGCAGCAAATTCGGTTGCAATAGGGGAACTTCTGGTTTAATGTGCCGCAGAGTTTAGTACATAATTATTTAATTGATTTACTGTAAGGAGAGCCCAATGAATTTCGATAAAGAACTTGATGCACGTGGTCTGAACTGCCCCCTACCCATCCTGCGTGCCAAAAAAGCCCTGGGAGAAGTCACCAGCGGCCAGGTGCTGAAAATCCTGTCGACCGACCCGGGCTCGGTCAAGGATTTCGCCGCTTTCGCCAAACAGACCGGCAATGAACTGCTGTCCACCGCCGAAGCCGGTGGCGAATTCACCTTCTTCATGAAGAAGAAGTAAGCAGGAAACCAAAGCCAGCGCCGTCCGTTCCGAGCCAGGAACTCGCGGCGCTGTTTTTTGACTGGAAGAGGAGAGAGACAGAGCATGGATACTAAAAAAATGGCCATTATCGCGACCAAGGGCACGCTGGACTGGGCATACCCCCCGTTCATCCTGGCTTCGACGGCGGCCGCGCTGGGCTACGAAACCCAGATTTTCTTCACCTTTTATGGCCTCCAGCTTGTCCGCAAGGACCTGTCTGTCCTCAAAGTCAGCCCCCTGGGCAACCCCGGCATGCCGATGAAAATGCCCTTTGGCCCCAAGTGGTTCAAGAGCATCAACTGGAACATGCCCAACGCCATCCAGGCCATCATCCCCGGCTATGAGAACGTGGCAACGGCCCTGATGAAGCAGACCATCGCCAACACCGGCGTGGCCAGTATTCCCGAACTGCGCGAGCTGTGCCAGGAAGCCGAAGTCAAGTTCATCGCCTGCCAGATGACCGTCGAACTGTTCGGTTTCGAGCATTCCGACTTCATCGACGGCCTCGAATATGGCGGCGCTGCCACCTTCTTCGAATTCGCCGGCGAGACTGACATTTGCCTGTTTATATAAGAAGCCGTATTTGAGCGGCAGATTGCCGCCCGATGAAAATGAGCCGATTCGTTCGGCTCATTTTTTTGTGTCTTTTGTACCACACATGACACTAATTATCCTCTTAAACGGGGTGGCCTTCTTGGCTAAGCCACAGTTGTGGGCGTAGCCTTCGGGGCAGGCTATTCATTTAGCTTATCTGTAGCAATTTTGCCCCTAGGAGAGATTAATGAAATTAACAAAAGTATTCGCATTCATGGCACTGGCCGGTCTGGCTGGCAGCGCCTACGCCACCAATGGCTACTTCTCCCACGGCTACGGCATGAAGGCCAAGGGCATGGGCGGTGCAGCCACCGCCAGTTCGGATGACGCCTTCGGCGGCGCCAACAACCCGGCCTCCATGGTCTTCGCGGGTGATCGCTTCGATCTGGGCGCAGACCTGTTCAACCCAAACCGCAGCGCCTCGCGCACCGGCCTGGGTCCCTTGGACATGAGCGTGGATAGCGACAGCGAGTACTTCCTGATTCCCGAGTTTGGCATGACCAAGCAAATGTCCTCGACATTGGCGCTGGGCGTCACGGTTTATGGCAATGGCGGGATGAACACGGACTATGCAGGTGGGCAGATCAATTGTGGATTCGGGCCTGCCAACATGCTGTGCGGACAGGGCGACCTGGGGGTTGACCTGATTCAACTGATCGTTGCCCCGACCGTAGCGTTCAAGGTGGCCCCCAACCATTCCATCGGTATTTCCCCGCTGCTGGGCTACCAGGCCTTCGAGGCTAAAGGCCTGCAAATGTTTGGCATGATTTCCTCCGACCCGACCAAGCTGACCAACAACGGGCATGACGATGCCTTCGGTTACGGCGTCCGCGTCGGCTACATGGGCAAGATCACCCCGACCGTGACCATCGGCGCGGCCTATGCGTCCAAGATGAAGTTCGAGGAGTTCGACGAGTACGCCGGTCTGTTTGCAGAGCAGGGCGACTTCGACATTCCCGAGAACTACAACCTCGGCGTGGCCTGGCAGGCCACCCCCGCCGTCAAGTTGGCTCTGGATTACCAGCGCATCAACTATAGCGGCGTCAACTCGATTAACAATCCCAGCCTGGTTCCGTTCCCGCTGGGCGCCGACAATGGCCCCGGCTTCGGCTGGCAGGACATTGACGTGTGGAAGCTGGGTGCGGAATACAAATACAGCCAGCAGCTAACCTTGCGCGCGGGGTACAACCGGGGTGACAACCCCATTCCGGCAGGCGATGTGACATTCAACATCCTCGCGCCCGGCGTGATCGAGGATCATGTAACCCTTGGTTTCACGTACACCCTGGCATCGGGTAATGAGTTGACCATGAGCTACATGCACGGTTTCAGCAACGACGTCAGCGGTGCCTCCATTCTGCCGGTATTCGGCGGTGCCCCTGCACCGATGGGAACGGAAACCATCGAAATGGACCAGAATGCACTGGGAATTCAGTACAGCTGGAAGATGTAATTTCAGTCGCACTTGAACTGATTGAAGGCCGGGGTCGCAAGACCCCGGCTTTTTTTCATTCACTCGATCAGCAGCAAGTCTGTCGATTTTTCGAAAAACAAAAAAAGCGCAGCTAAAGCCGCGCTTTTTTTGTTTTCGTCGTTGCGGGTAATCAGTCCAGCCGCGCGCGCTGCGCCTCCAGCTTCTGCAGCATGGCGGCAAAGTCGCCCAGCCGCGCCTGCTCCTGCTGCACCACGGCGGCGGGTGCACGGTCGACGAAGCTGGGGTTGGCGAGCTTGACTTCGGCTTTCTTGATCTCGCTCTGGATGCGGGAGATTTCCTTGGCCAGGCGGGCACGCTCGGCGTCCTTGTCGATTGCCACCACCAGCATCATTCGCATGTCGCCGACCAGTGCGACCGGGGCGTCGGCTTCCGGCAGCGCGGGTACTGCGCTGACTTCGCTGAGTTTGCCGAGTGCGGCGATGTAGGGCGCCAGCGCGTTGATCGCGGCGGCGTCGCCCTCGATTACCAGCGGCACGCGCTGTGCGGGCGACAGGCTCATCTCGCCGCGCAGGGTGCGGCAGGCGTTGACCAGTTCCTTCAGCAACTGGATGCGCGCGACGCTGTCGGGATGGTGCTGCCCTTCGTCTACCTGCGGATAGGAGGCGAGCATGATGCTGTCGCCGGTGACGCCGGCGAGCGGCGCGACCTTCTGCCAGAGTTCTTCGGTGATGAAGGGGATGATGGGGTGGGCGAGGCGCAGCGTGGTTTCGAGCACGCTGGCCAGCGTTCTGCGGGTGGCGCGCTGCTGCTCGGGTGTGCCGGTGTTCAACTGCACCTTGGCGAGTTCCAGGTACCAGTCGCAGTATTCGTCCCACACGAATTCGTAGACGGCGCGCGCGGCCTGGTCGAAGCGATAGGCGGCGAAGGCCTCGTGCACTTCGCCAACGGCCTGCTGCAGGCGCGCCGCAATCCAGCGGTCGGTGTCGGAAAAATCCATCGGCTGGCTGGCGTCCTGGCCGCAGTCGTGGCCTTCGAGGTTCATCAGCGCGAAGCGGGTGGCGTTCCACAGCTTGTTGCAGAAGTTGCGGTAGCCTTCGGCGCGCTGCAGGTCGAACTTGATGTCGCGGCCGTGGGTGGCGAGGCTGGCGAAGGTAAATCTCAAAGCATCGGTGCCGAACGCGGCGATGCCGTCGGGGAATTCGCGACGGGTGCGCTTCTCGATGCTGGCGGCCTGTTTGGGATTCATCAGCCCCTGGGTGCGCTTGGCGACCAGCTCGTCGACCGCGATGCCGTCGATGAGATCGATCGGGTCGAGCACGTTGCCCTTCGACTTGCTCATTTTCTGGCCTTCGGAGTCGCGCACGAGACCCGTGACGTACACCTCGCGGAACGGCACCTTGCCGGTGAGGTGCAGCGACATCATCACCATGCGCGCGACCCAGAAGAAAATGATATCGAAGCCGGTGACCAGCACCGAGGTCGGCAGGAAGCGTTCGAGTTCGGGCGTCTTCTCGGGCCAGCCGAGCGTCGAGAAGGGCCACAGTGCGCTTGAAAACCAGGTGTCGAGGACATCGTCGTCCTGCGTCAGATCGCGGCCGCCGGCCTGCTTCTTCGCCTCCGCTTCCGTGTAGGCGACGTAGTAGTTGCCGTCGGCGTCGTACCATGCGGGGATGCGGTGGCCCCACCACAGCTGGCGCGAGATGCACCAGTCCTGGATGTTTTCCAGCCACTGGCGGTAGGTCGTCGTCCAGTTTTCCGGCACGAACTTCAGCTCGCCGGAATCGACCGCGGCGAGGCCCTGTTTGGCGAGGCCTTCCATGCTCATGAACCACTGGTCGGTGAGCATCGGCTCGATCGCCGCGTGGGTGCGGTCGCCGCGCGGGATCATCAGCTTGTGCGGCTTGGCCGAGACCAGCAGGCCTTTTTCCTGCAGCGCGTCGAGCAGTTTCTGACGCGCGTCGTAGCGGTCCAGCCCCTGGTATTCGGGCGGGCACAGCTCGTTCATTTTGGCGTCGAGCGTCAGCACGCTGATCGCTACCAGCTTGTGGCGCTGCCCCACCTGCCAGTCGTTGAAGTCGTGCGCCGGGGTGATCTTGACCACGCCGGTGCCGAATTCGCGGTCGACATAATCGTCGGCGATGACGGGGATGCTGCGTTCGGCGATCGGCAGGCGCACCTGCTTGCCGATCAGGTGCGCGTAGCGTTCGTCCTCCGGATGCACCGCGACGGCGGTGTCGCCCAGCAGGGTTTCCGGGCGCGTGGTGGCGACGGTGAGGAAGCCGGAGCCGTCCTCCAGCGGGTAGTTGATTTCCCAGATGAAGCCGTCCTCCTCGGTGCTGACGACTTCGAGGTCGGACACCGCGGTGCCGAGCACCGGATCCCAGTTCACCAGCCGCTTGCCGCGGTAGATCAGCCCCTCGCGGTAGAGCCGCACGAACACCTCGGTGACCGCCTTCGACAGGCCCTCGTCCATGGTGAAACGCTCGCGGCTCCAGTCGGGGCTGGTGCCCAGCCGCCGCATCTGGCGGGTGATGGTGGAGCCGGACTGTTCCTTCCACTCCCACACCTTTTCGAGAAACTTCTCGCGGCCGAGGTCGTGTCGGGAGACGCCCTGCGCATCGAGCTGGCGTTCCACCACGATTTGCGTGGCGATGCCGGCGTGATCGGTGCCCGGCTGCCACAGCGTGTTGTCGCCCGTCATGCGGTGATAGCGGGTGAGCGCGTCCATCAGTGTGTGCTGGAAGGCGTGGCCCATGTGCAGCGTGCCGGTGACGTTGGGCGGCGGCAGCATGATGCAGTAGGCGCTGGCGTCAGGCGCTTCGGCCCGTGTGGAGTCGAATGCGCCGGCCTTGAAGTGGCCGGCACTTTCCCACTGGGCGTACCAGCGCTTTTCGATTTCAGCCGGTTCGAAGGATTTGGCGAGTTCCATGGCGTGCGCGCAAAGGCGGCATTATCCCAAAAAGGCTGGGACACGTCCCAAAGAAACTCGGGATGCGTCCCAAAAAGCCTCGGGCACGTTCAAAAAAGCCGCTGATGATGCGATTTCAGGTCGACGGGTCGCGTGGTTTCCTGAGTTTATCGGCGATGGCCTCGCGCACGATTTCCCGCACGTCGCCATCAAGCTGGGAGAGCAGTGTGGCTACGGTCTGGTCGAGGTTCTTGCGCAGTTCGGCAGCGACCTGCTTTTCCATCACTTCGGACAGGCGCGGCGCCAGTTCGCTCATCAACTGTTCGGCCAGGGTGTCGCTGACAATGGAAGAGGGCGCCTCGGCTACGGGCGCTTCGGGTTCGGCGGACTGCGCAGCCGGGGGAGGCGCTGCGGCCGCAGGCGTTGACACGACCGGGGGCGTGCCGCGCTCGATTACATCGGTCAGCACCGGCAGCCAGGCGTCGGCCGGCGGCATGCGTCGGGGGGCTTCGGGAGCCGTTGCGAGGCCGGACGATGCGTGCACGTCGGTCTCGTTGCTGCCGCGGTGCTTTTTCAGCAGTGCATCCATTTTGCTCAACAGCGGACTGTCATTCATCAATGCCTCCTAGCCGGTATTCTGGCGCAGATCGTGCGATTGCAGGGCGTAGCCGCGCGCTTTGTAAAAGCGCCAGCGCTCGCGTCCTTGTTCGACGCCGGCTTCATCCGGGCCGACGATCTCGACCAGGCGTTCGAAGCGGGCAAAGGCGGGCGGCTGCCCGGTATGCAGGTTGATCATCACGTCGGCGCTGCGCAGGGCGTCGGTGTCGGTTCCGATCAGTACCGGCGTTTCGCCGGCCAGCGGGTCGGTGTCGCGACAGTGCGGAACGAACCCCAGCGCGGGCGTTGTCCACAGCAGGCGGTCGATGGCGTCGGCCACCGCCGCGTCCGGCGCGTAAATCATCACCTGCCTGCCCTGGCCGTAGGCCTTGGCGGCGACGCGGCGGGCGACGTCGAGGGGGGCGTCGGCATGGGTGTAGAAGAGGATTTCGGTCACGTCCGCCGGATTATTTCTGTGCGCGGTTCAGCAGGAAATGCATCAGCAGCGAGACCGGACGTCCGGTCGAGCCCTTCTTCTCGCGGCCGCCTTTGTAGGCGGTGCCGGCGATATCCAGATGCGCCCAGTGGTATTTCTTGGCAAAGCGCGACAGGAAGCAGGCGGCGGTGATCGAGCCGGCCGGGCGGCCGCCGATATTGGCCATGTCGGCGAGGCTGCTCTTCAACTGCTCCTGATAATCGTCCCACAGCGGCATGCGCCAGACACGGTCCCAGGCGTGGTCGGCGGCGTGCTCGATCTCGCGCGCCAGCGGGTCGTGGTTGCTGAAGAGCGCGCTCGGGTGCGCGCCCAGCGCGATCACGCAGGCGCCGGTGAGGGTGGCCAGGTCCACCACCGCGTCGGGTTCGAAGCGCTCGGCGTAGGTCAGCGCGTCGCACAGGATCAGGCGGCCTTCGGCGTCGGTGTTGAGGATTTCGATGGTCTGGCCGGACATTGAGGTGACGATGTCGCCCGGCTTGTTGGCGTTTGCGTCCGGCATGTTCTCGCAGGCCGGGATGAGGCCGACGACGTTGAGCGCCAGCCCCAGCTCGCCGATGGCGCGGAAGACGCCGATGACCGCGCCGCCGCCGCTCATGTCGTAGTTCATCTCGTCCATTTCGGCGGGCGGCTTGAGCGAAATGCCGCCGGCGTCGAAGGTGACCGCCTTGCCGACCAGCACTACGGGCTTGTCGGCTTTTTTGCCGCCATCGTGCTTCAGCACGATGAAGCGCGGCGGCTTGTCGCTGCCCTTGCCAACCGACAGGAATGAGCCCATGCCGAGCTTCTCGCAGGCCGCGTAATCGAGGATCTCGCAGCCGAAGCCGTGGGACTTTGCCAGCTTTTTCGCCTCGCCGGCCAGGTATTCGGGGGTGCAGATGTTGGACGGCGTGTTGCCCAGATCCTTGGCGAGGTCGATGCCGCGGGCGATGGCCAGGCCGTGCGCGAGGCCGGTGTCGCCGAACTTGAGCTCGCCGCGCCGCGACACGGAGAAGGTGATGCGCTTCAAGGGGCGGCGCGCCTCGTCCGGTTTGCTCTTCATGCGGTCGAAGCGGTACAGCGCGTCGTGCGCGCTGATCACCGCCTGCTCGATGTTCCAGGTCACGTTGCGCTTCTTCACCTGAATTTCGGAAAGCGTGATGGCCGCTTCCATCGAACCGGTGTCGCGCAGCGTCCTGACGGCGCTGGCGATGGCATCGCGGTAGGCTTTTTCGTGAAAATCGCGTTCCTTGCCGAGGCCGACCAGCAGCACGCGGTCGGCCAGGATATTCGGCACCTTGTGCAGCAGCAGCGTGCTGCCGGCCTTGCCTTCCATGTCGCCGCCGCGCAGGATCTCGGACAGATAACCGTCGCTGGCGCGGTCGATGTCGACGGCAGGCCCGGATAGCTTGCGGCTTTCGAAGACGCCGACGACCACGCAGGCGCCGCGCTGCTTTTCGGGGGCGCCGCTTTTTATGCTAAATTCGAGTTCGATTTCCCGGTTTTTCATGTCTGTGCTCAAAAAAATACAATTTGCCGATGCGCCGGTGGCCAGCGTTGCCGATTCGGCGATTATTGGCGCAGGTGCGGCTGGTTGTCAAAATCCACGCGTACCGCACGCCTTCACCCCGACGCTTTCATGCTGTATCGCCGCGCACTGACCCGCGAGATGGGCCTCACCACCGGCGCCGTACTGACGGTGCTGGTGGCGATTGCGCTGGTGGTGCTGTTTATCCGCCTGCTCGGCGACGTGGCACGCGGCGAACTCGCCAACGAGGCGGTGTTCGTCTTCCTCGGCTTCTCGCTGCTGTATTTTCTGCCGGTTTTAATGACGATCGCGCTGTTTGCAGGCGTGTTGCTGCCCTTGTCGCGCATGTGGCGCGACAGCGAAATGGTGATCTGGTTCAACGCCGGTCTGTCGCTCACCCAATGGATGCGGCCGGTGCTGATTTTCGCGGTGCCGTTTTCACTGGTGATCCTGTTGCTGACGATGGTGCTCAATCCGTGGGTGCAAACCAAGAAAAGTGAATATGGCCAGGAACTGAAGAGCCGCAGCGAAAGCGCGCTGATCGCCCCCGGCCTGTTCGCCGAATCCAGTGCTGGCCAGCGCGTCTATTACGTCGAGTCGCTCAACCCGCTGACCGGCATTGTGCGTAACGTCTTCATGCAGTCGCGCATCGACGGCCAGCTCGGCCTGGTGGTCGCGCGCGAAGGCGATTACACCCAGCTGCCGGACGGCTCGCGCTACCTGGTGTTCAAGGAGGGCCGCCGTTACGAAGGCACGCCCGGCCAGCTCGATTACCGCGTCGTGCAGTTCGAGCGCTACTGGATGCGGCTCGATCCGGTCGCCACGGGCGCCAGGGCCACCAGCATCCGCCAGATGTCGGTGGCCGAACTGCTGGCGGACGCCACCCCCCCGGCGCGCGCCCAGTTGCTGTGGCGGCTGGGGGTGCCGCTTTCCGCGCTGATTCTCGCCGTGATGGCGATTCCGCTCAGCTTCGTCAACACGCGAGCGCGCCGCTCCTACGGGCTGGTGATCGCGCTGCTGCTGTATTTCGTCTACAACAATCTGCTGTCTCTATCGCAGGCCTGGGTGGCGCAGGACAAGCTGAATCCCCTGGTCGGGATGTGGGCGTCGCATCTGCTGATGCTGTCCGCCGTGGCCCTTTTGTTTTACCGGCGCTCGCGCCAGCATGCCCCGCGCCGGAGGCGACCGTGAGTCTGCTGGCGCGCTATCTGGCAGGGCAGGTGCTGGCGGCGTCGGGTTTCGTCTTGTTGGCGCTGCTGGTGCTGTTTGCGTTTTTTGACGTGATGCAGGAGCTCGGCAACCTGGGCCGCAACAACTATGGCCTGGGGCAGGCCGCCGTCGTGGTCTCGCTCAGCGTACCCGGGCATCTGTATGAAATGCTGCCGGTGGCGGCGTTGATCGGTACGCTGTTCGCGCTGTCGCGTCTGGTGGGCAATTCGGAATACGCGGTGATGCGTGTATCGGGCCTCTCCAATTGGCGGGTGGCGGGCTATTTCGCGGTCATCGGGACGCTGCTGTCACTGCTGGTGCTGGTGTTCGGCGAATACGTGGCGCCGTGGTCGGAGCAGGCGGCGCAGCGTTACAAACTGTCGGCCACCCGCTCGGTGGTCGCGCAGCAATTCCTCTCCGGGCTGTGGGTCAAGGATGGCAGCACTTTCATCAATGTGCGCGAAGTGATGCCCGACAACACGCTGCGCGGCATCGAGATTTACGGCTTCGACGCCAAAGGCCGATTGGGCTGGACCCGTGCCGCCGAGCAGGCCAGCTGGCGCAGCAATCAACAGGCCTGGGATCTGCAGCAGGTGGTGGAAACGCGGTTTGACGCGGACGGCATTCGCGCCGAACGTCACGCCAGCCAGGAATGGCGGTCGGTGCTCACCCCCAACATCCTCGGCGTGCTGCTGGTGGCGCCGGAAAAAATGTCGGCGCGCACCCTCTGGCGCTACATCGAGCACCTCAAGCAAAACAACCAGAAAGCAACGCGTTACGAACTTGCGCTGTGGTCGAAAGTCATCAGCCCCTTTGTCATTCCGATCATGATGCTGGTTGCCATGCCGTTCGCCATCCGGGGGCCGCGCTCAGGCGGCACCAGCGGCATGATTTTCCTCGGCATTCTGGCTGGCCTCGGCTTCCATCTGCTGAGCCGGCTGTTCGGTCACCTGGGCCTGCTGAACAATTGGCCGGCCGTGGCGGTATCGGTCCTGCCGCTGCTGATTTTCCTGGCCATCGCGCTGGCAGGCATTCGCTGGGTGGACCGGCGCTGAGCCGATTGCCGCAGTCCCCGGAAATTCACAAACCCAGCGTCGTCGCGGATACGCTGGCCTGCGAACGCTGCCACATGCCCTCGAAATTCTGATTCAACCGCACCGCATTGCGCGCGTCATCGAGGTGGAGCGTGCCACGCGCCGCAGCCTTGTCGGCGCGCAGCGCCATGCCTTGGCGGTCGGCGAGCACAAACGCCTCATCGGGGCGCGGCGCATCGGGGTCGGCCTGACGAATTTCGAGGACGTGGCCGAAGTCGCGCACCAGTTGCATCAGGTGGGGATGCTTGCGTGCCACGAGGCTGATGTCGTCGAGCAGCAGCTCGATTCGCCGCCCGCCGCCAGCGACGCACAATGCGTGCAGGAATGCGTGGCGCGGCGCATGGTCGATTTCCAGCAGGCCCAGGTCGTGGTCGTATAAACGCAGCTGGCGATGCGTGCCGGCCAGCAACGCGTCGAATGCGGCACGGAATTCGGCGGGGGTTTCAAAAGTGTTCATGGATCGGTTTGAGCATCATGTTTGCCGGGTAAGGTTGTCACCTTGAAATAATTATAACGATACGAGACGAGCGGGTGCGCCCTGTTAAAATGCTGCCGAAAAATAGAGGATAGCGTTTCGCATGTTGAAAGCAGGAGATCGTGCGCCGGGTTTTTCCAATCCCGACGCGGACATGAATATCATCGAGTCGTCCCAGTTCCGGGGAAAAAACCTCGTGCTGTTTTTTTACGTGCGCGACGACACGCCGGGCTGCACCGCCGAGGCGATCGAGTTTTCCGAACTGGAAAATGACTTCGCCAAACTGGGCGCCAGTGTGCTCGGGGTGTCGCGCGACGACTGCATCAAACATGGTGAATTTCGCGACAAACACGGCATCGGCGTGCGTTTGCTGGCCGACAAGGAACACGCAACCTGCGAGGCCTATGGTGTGCTGCAGGACAAGGAAGTGGATGGCGTCATGCGCCGGAGCGCGGTGCGCGCCACTTTCGTCATCGACAAACAGGGCGTCATTCGTCACGCTTTGTACGGCGTTCCCAGCCGCGGCCACGCGGCGGAAGTGCTTCAACTTGTAAAGGACCTCAATTGAATATCAGCAAAGACACCGTCGTCACCATTACCTACATTGTCCGTGACCTGGAGGGCAAGCTGCTGGAGGAAAGCGACGAGCCGGTCAGCTATCTGCACGGCGGTTACGACAATATCTTTCCGATGGTGGAAGAGGCGCTGGAAGGCAAGGCCGCGGGCGACACGATCGACCTCAAACTGCAGCCCGCCGATGCCTTCGGCGAATACGAAGATGAATTGGTGCGTCTCGAGCCGCGCGAGGGTTTCCCCGAGGACATCGAGGTTGGCATGCAGTTCGTCGGCTCGCCGGTCGACGGCAGCCAGGAAATGCTCTACACCGTGACCGACATTGCGGAAGACAAGGTGGTGGTCGACGGCAATCACCCCTACGCCGGGCAGGCGGTGCATTTCCAGTGCGTGGTGTCCGACGTGCGTGCGGCGACGCCGGACGAGATCCAGCATCGCCATGCGCACGGCGCCCACGGCCATAACCATCATTGAGCTGCGGCGCCGATCCGGCGGTAAATGGCGCCGGGCTGTTAAAATCCTTGGCTAACCTGTTTTCGTGACAGCTTGATGAAGACCACCGATGAAAACCACCTTCCTCGACTTTGAGCAGCCGATCGCCGAGCTCGAAGCCAAGATCGAAGAACTGCGCTTCGTGCAGGACGATTCCGCCCTGGATATCTCGGAGGAAATCCGCCGCCTGCAGAAAAAAAGCCAGACGCTGACCCGTGACATCTATGCCAAGCTCAACGCCTGGCAGGTGTCGCAGGTGGCGCGCCACCCGCAGCGGCCTTACACGCTCGATTACGTGCAGGGCCTGTTCACCGATTTTTCCGAGCTGCACGGCGATCGTGCCTATGCCGATGATCAGGCGATTGTCGGCGGTATGGCGCGCTTCAACGGCGAGCCGGTGATGGTGATCGGCCACCAGAAGGGCCGCGACACCAAGGAAAAAATTGCCCGCAATTTCGGCATGCCGCGTCCGGAAGGCTACCGCAAGGCCTTGCGGCTGATGCGCCTGGCGGAAAAATTCCGGCTGCCGATTTTCACCTTCATCGACACTCCCGGCGCCTATCCCGGCATCGGCGCCGAGGAGCGCGGGCAGTCCGAGGCGATTGCACGCAACCTGTATGTGATGGCCGAACTGCAGACGCCGATCATTTGCTCCATCGTCGGCGAGGGCGGATCGGGCGGTGCGCTGGCCATCGGCGTCGGTGACCGCACGATGATCCTGCAATATTCGACCTATTCCGTGATTTCGCCCGAAGGCTGCGCCTCGATTCTGTGGAAGAGCGCCGACAAGGCTTCGGTCGCCGCCGAAACCCTGGGCATCACCGCCGACCGCCTGAAGGCCAACGGGCTGGTTGACCGCATCATCGAAGAACCGCTGGGCGGCGCGCAACGCGACTGGGACGCCATGTTCCAGTCGATGCGTCGCGCGCTTACCGACACCCTGGCCGAGTTGCGCAAGCCGTCGCTCGATGCCCTGCTGGCCGCGCGTTACCAGCGCCTGCGGGCGTATGGAAGCTTCAAGGAAACCCCTGCCAAATAAGGCGGTCGCCACAGCCGTGGCGGACGTTCTTGCCCGCCACGTCCCCCCGCACGCACGGCTGGTGCTGGGACTCTCGGGCGGGCTCGATTCGGTGGTCCTGCTGCATGTCCTGCTCTCGCTGCGCGATCGATATCCCTTTGAATTGCGAGTTGTGCATGTGCACCACGGGCTGTCGCCCCATGCCGACGCCTGGGCCGATTTCTGCGCGCGGCTTTGCGCGTCGCATGCGATTGAATCCAGCATCCATCATGTGGTGATCGCGCGCGATGATGCGGCGGGTATCGAAGCCGCTGCGCGGCGCGAGCGCCAGCGCATCTTTGCCGCGCTGGACGCGGACTTTCTGCTCACCGCGCACCAGCAGGACGATCAGGCCGAAACCCTTCTATTGCAGTTGCTGCGCGGCGCCGGACCGAAAGGCCTGGCGGCGATGGCCGAACTGCAATCCCGGCCCGGCTGGCGCGCAGCGCAGCTCAGGCCGCTGCTGGGCGTACCGCGTGCCGGGCTGCTGGACTATGCGCAGTCGCACGGCCTGACCTGGGTCGACGACGAAAGCAATCGGGACGTCCGCTATCGCCGCAATGCGCTGCGCCGGCAGGTGATGCCGCTTCTGGCTGCGCATTTTCCCGGCAGCGGCGCCACCCTCGCGCGCGCGGCCGCGCTGCAGGCCGATGCTGCCGACTTGCTGGACGACCTGGCGCGGCTCGATGCGGAGACCGCCATTGCCGGCGAGCGGCTCGATTGCGTGCTGCTGGCCGGTTTGTCCCGCGCGCGTGCGCGCAACCTGCTGCGCTATTTCATTGAGCGGCATGGCCAGTCCATGCCCAACGCCAGGCGGCTCGATGAGGCGCTGCATCAGTTGCGGGACGCGGGTCGCGATGCGCGGGTGTGCGTCGGGCTGGGGAGGGTGGAGTTGTGGCGCTTTCGCGGCGGCGCCTATCTGGTTCCGCCGGCGCCCGCCCCGGCGGCGCCGGTTCGCTGGCAGGGCGAGGCGTCGCTCTGGGTGCCGTCCGCCGGGGTGCGCGTGCGGATGGAGGCGGTGACCGGCGTCGGCCTGAAGCGTGACGTGATGGCAGCAGGCGAGGTCACGCTGGGGGTGCGGCAGGGCGGCGAACGCCTGCGCCTGCATCCCGGCGGCCCCCATCGCAGCCTGAAGAATCTGCTGCAGGAACAAGCGATCCCACCCTGGCAGCGCGATCGTTTGCCGCTGTTGTGGTGCGACGGGCGGCTGGCGTGGGCGGCGGGGATCGGCCTCGAAGCCGATCTGCTTGCCGCACCCGGTGAAGCCGGGGTGCTGCCGCGCGTCGCGGGCTAGTTATGCAGCAAGACAGTCCGGGGTGGGGCATGTTATGCTAGCGGGCTGATTTTCATGGTTATTTAAACGTTTTTTCTCATTTTTCCGGAGCATACACATGGCTGTTCAGCGCACCTTTTCCATCATCAAACCCGATGCCGTCGCCAAAAACGTGGTCGGCAAGATCGTCAGCCGCTTCGAGACCAATGGCCTCAAGGTGGTGGCGTCCAGGATGAAGCACCTGTCGCGCCAGGAAGCCGAAGGCTTCTACGGGGTGCACCGCGAGCGTCCCTTCTTCAAGGATCTGGTCGAGTTCATGATCTCCGGCCCGGTCGTTCTGCAGGTGCTGGAAGGCGAAGACGCGATCGCCAAGAACCGCGAGCTGATGGGCGCGACCGACCCGAAGAAGGCCGAAGCCGGCACCATTCGCGCCGATTTTGCCGAGAGCATCGATGCCAACGCGGTGCATGGCTCCGACGCGCCGGAAACCGCTGCGATCGAAATCGCCTATTTCTTCCCCGCCTGCGAAGTCTACGCCGGCCGCTAAACGCATACGCATGCCGCAAAACCTGCTTGATTTCGACCTCGACGGACTGACCGCCTGGTTCGGCGAACTCGGCGAAAAGCCGTTTCGCGCCAGGCAGGTGTTCCACTGGGTGCATCAGGCCGGGGTGGCGGACTTTGCGCAGATGACCGACATCGCCAAAAGCCTGCGCGAGAAGCTGCAGCAGGAGGCGGTGGTGGCGCCGCCGGCGGTCAGCTACGCGCACACCTCGACCGACGGCACGCGCAAGTGGCTGTTCGATGTTGGGGTGGCAAATGGCATCGAGACCGTATTCATCCCGGAAGAGGATCGCGGCACTCTGTGCGTGTCGTCGCAGGTCGGCTGCGCGCTGGAGTGCACCTTCTGCTCGACCGGACGGCAGGGCTTCAACCGCAATCTGACGGTGGCCGAAATCATTGGCCAGCTGTGGGTGGCCCATCACGGCCTGCGCGGCGAGGTCAACCGTACCACGGGTGAAATTTCCGACCGGCCGGTGACCAATGTGGTGATGATGGGCATGGGCGAGCCGCTGGCGAATCTGGAGAACGTGGTGACCGCACTCGGCATCATGCTCGACGATCATGCCTACGGCCTGTCGCGGCGGCGGGTGACGGTGTCGACCTCGGGGCTGGTGCCGGCGATGGACCGGCTGGCCGAACGTTGTCCGGTGGCGCTGGCGGTGAGCCTGCATGCGCCGAACGACGCGTTGCGCGACCAGATCGTGCCGATCAACAGGAAGTACCCGTTGCGTGAGCTGATGGCGGCGTGCCGGCGCTATCTGGCGCATGCGCCGCGCGATTTCATCACCTTCGAATATGTGATGCTGGCCGGGGTGAACGATGCGCCCGAGCACGCGCGCCAGCTGATCGAACTGGTGCGCGAGGTACCGTGCAAATTCAATCTCATTCCGTTCAATCCGTTTCCGGATTCCGGTTATGAAAAACCCCGCAGCGAGGCGATGCGCGTATTCCGCGAGATCCTGCAGGATGCCGGACTGGTCGTCACCACGCGCAAGACGCGCGGCGACGACATCGACGCCGCGTGCGGCCAGCTGGCAGGCAAGGTGGCCGACAAGAGCGGGCGCGTGATGAAACGAATGCACAAGGAGACGGCGTGAAAAAATGGATGGGCATACTGGCAGCAGCGCTGCTGGCGGGTTGCGCGCAGCAGCCGACGGACAGCGGCAGCGGCGTCGCCGGCACGCAGGTCGACAGCGAAAGCCGTCAACGCGCGCGTGCCTTCACCGACCTGGCCGGCGCCTATTTTTCCCGCGCCCAGTACAAGGTCGCGCTCGACGAGCTGCGCAAGGCGATTACCGCAGACAACCGTTTCGGTCCGGCCTACAACGTCTACGGCCTGATCTACATGGAGCTGGCCGAAGACAAGCTGGCCGAGGAAAATTTCCGCCGCGCCATCGAGCTGGATCGCGGGGACTCGGAAGCGCGCAACAATTTCGGCTGGTTCCTCTGCACCCGCGACCGTTACGACGAGGGGCTCGAACAGTTCAGCATCGCCCTGCACAATCCGCTGTACGCCCACCCCGAGCAGGCCATGGCGAACGCCGGCCTGTGCGCGGAAAAGAAAGGCGACCTGGCGCTGGCCGAAGCCAATCTGCTGAAGTCGCTCAAGCTGCAACCCGACAACCCCAACACCGTGCTGAAACTGGCCGGGCTGAATTTCCGCCAGGGCAGGCTGATGGAGACGCAGCGCTTGCTCGGACGCCATGCCGAACTGGTGCCGCCAACCGCGGAAAGCCTGTGGCTGGGGGTGCGGCTGGAACGCAAACTTGGTGACCGCGCGCAGGAGGCGGCTTACGGCCTGCTGCTGCGCAAGCGCTTCCCCGATTCGAATGAGGCGCGGCTGCTGCTGACGGGGCAATACGAATGAGCGAGAGCGGGCAACCCTCGGTCGGGCAGATTTTGCATGATGCGCGCGAAGCGCAGGGCATCACGCTGGAAGATGCCGCTGTGCGCCTGCACCTGATGCAGCGCCAGGTCGAGGCCATGGAGACAGATGATTTCGAGAGCCTCGATCCGCCCGTGTTTGCCCGCGGGTTTGTGCGCAACTACGCGCGCCTGCTGGGGCTTGCGCCCGAAGCGCTGCTGGTGCGCATGGCAGGCGCGCCGGCCGAGCCGGCTGAGGTAAGTCGTGCCGCGCCGCCTCCGCCGCATTCCTGGTTGAGCTCGCCCTGGCTGATCCTGCTGCTGCTGGGTTTGCTGGTGCTGGTGGCGGTGCCCGTGGCGCTATATTGGTGGCTCAACAGCGCGGGAGAGGATGGCCCGGGCAAGCAGGCATCGTCCGCTGCGCAAACCCGTTTCGCACCGGTCGCGGTTCCTGCGCCCGTTACGGAACCTGCGGAAGCCGCTCCCCCTGCCGTTGAGCTTGCCCCCGTTGCGCCGGCCGCGCCCGCGGCGGAGTCTCCCGAGACCCCCCGGCAGGATGAAGCCGGGACACCCGCCCCGGCGATTATTAACGGTGTGCTGCACCTCGAATTCGGCGGCGAGTCCTGGGTCGAAGTCACGGATGCCAGCGGCCGCATGCTGCATCGCCAGCTCAACCCGGCCGGCACGAAGGCCGATATTCCGGGTCAGCCGCCGTTCGATGTGGTGATCGGCAACGCAGCGCAAGTGCGCCTGACGTACAACGGCCGCCCCATCGACCTGGGGCCCTTTATCGAAGTGACGGTCGCCCGCTTTACTCTGGAAGAATGATGTCCGAAATACTCCGTCGTTCAAGCCGTCAGGTTCGGGTCGGCCATGTGCCGGTCGGCGGCGATGCGCCCGTGGTGGTGCAGTCGATGACCAATACCGATACGGTCGACATCCAGTCCACCGTGCGCCAGGTGCAGGCGCTTGCCGAGGCCGGTTCGGAGCTGGTGCGGCTCACCGTCAACACCCTGGAAGCCGCCGCCGCGGTGCCGCGTATCCGCGAGCGCCTCGATGTGCTGGGCTGCCGCGTGCCGCTGATCGGCGATTTCCACTTCAACGGCCACAAGCTCCTGACCCAGGTTCCGGAATGCGCCGAGGCGCTCGCCAAGCTGCGCATCAACCCCGGCAACATCGGGCGCGGCAACAAGCGCGACGAGCAGTTCGCCACCCTGATCGAGGTGGCCTGCCGATACGACAAGCCGGTTCGCATCGGCGTCAACTGGGGCAGCCTCGACCAGGCGCTGGCGGCGCGCATGATGGACGACAACGCGCGTCTTGCGCAGCCGGAAGACGCCGAGGTGGTGATGCGCCGCGCGATGGTGGCCTCTGCCCTGGAATCGGCGAAAAAGGCCGAGGAACTGGGTCTGGGCGGCGACAAGATCATTCTTTCCTGCAAGATGAGCCGGGTGCAGGACCTGATTTCGGTGTACCGCGATCTTGCGTCGCAGTGCGACTATCCGCTGCACCTGGGACTGACCGAGGCCGGCATGGGCTCGAAGGGCATCGTTGCCTCGACCGCCGCGCTGGCGGTGCTGCTGCAGGAAGGCATCGGCGACACCATACGAATTTCCCTGACCCCCGAACCGGGCGGCGACCGCACCCAGGAAGTCCGCGTCGGCCAGGAAATCCTGCAGGCGCTGGGTCTGCGCGCCTTCACCCCGCAGGTCACCGCCTGCCCCGGTTGCGGCCGCACCACCTCGACCGTGTTCCAGGAACTGGCGCAGGACATCGAAAGCTATCTGCGCACCCAGATGCCGCTGTGGCGCAGCCAGTACCCCGGCGTCGAAACCATGCAGGTCGCGGTGATGGGCTGCGTGGTCAACGGACCCGGCGAATCCAAGCACGCCAACATCGGCATCTCGCTGCCCGGCACCGGCGAAGTGCCGGTCGCGCCGGTGTACGTCGACGGCGAAAAGACCGTGACGCTGAAAGGCGACCGCATCGCCGCGGATTTTCAGGCCATCGTCGAGGACTATGTGCGGCGGCGATATGGGCATTGAAAAACATCTGTCCGCGAAGGACGCGAAGGGACACGAAGTCAAAATCAAGAAAAACAGGGGTTGGGTTTTCTTTGCGCTTCTTCGCGTCCTCCGCGGACAAAAAAATTGATTTCTAGAACATGAGCAACAACAACATTCAATCCGTGCGCGGGATGAACGACCTCCTGCCCGATGTCACCGATACCTGGCAGGCGTTCGAGGCGATCGTGCGCGACTGGCTGCGGCGCTACGGCTACCGCGAGATGCGCACGCCCATCCTCGAGCACACCGGCCTGTTCAAGCGCGCCATCGGCGAGGTGACCGACATCGTCGAAAAGGAGATGTACACCTTCGTCGACGAGTTGAACGGCGAATCGCTGGCCTTGCGCCCGGAAGGCACGGCGTCCTCTGTGCGCGCTGTGATCCAGCACAACCTCTTGTACGACGGCGGCAAGCGCCTGTGGTACACGGGGCCGATGTTTCGCCACGAGCGTCCGCAAAAAGGGCGCTACCGGCAGTTCCACCAGGTCGGCGTCGAGGCGCTCGGGTTTGCCGGGCCGGACGTCGACGCCGAGCTGATCGTGATGTGCGCCGATCTGTGGCGCGAACTCGGCATCGCGCCGACGCTGCAGCTCAACACCCTGGGCGACATCGAGTCGCGGCATCGCCACCGCGCCAAGCTGATCGCCTATTTCGAGGCGCATCAGGATGCGCTGGACGAGGATTCGAAGCGCCGCCTGCATGGCAACCCGCTGCGCATCCTCGACAGCAAGAATCCTGCGATGCAGGCATTGAACGACGCCGCGCCCAGGCTGATGGACGAGCTCGACGAGGCGGCGCTGGCGCATTTCGATGCGCTGCAGGCGCTGCTGCGCGCCAACGGCATTGGCTACGAAATCAACCCGCGCCTGGTGCGCGGACTCGACTACTACAATCGCACCGTGTTCGAGTGGGTGACCGACCAGCTCGGCGCGCAAGGCACGGTATGCGCCGGCGGGCGTTACGACGGCCTGATCGAGCAGCTGGGCGGCAAGCCGGCGCCGGCCGCCGGTTTCGCCATGGGCATCGAGCGGCTGCTGTCGTTGATGGAGGTCGCCGGCACGCCGCTGGCGACAGCGGTGCCGGATGCGTATATCGTTCACGCCGGTGACGCGGCCCAGGCATATGCCTGGCAGGTGGCATCCGCGCTGCGCGACGCAGGACTCGCCGCCGTGCTGCACTGCGGCGGCGGCAGCTTCAAGTCGCAAATGAAAAAGGCCGACGCCAGCCGCGCGTGCTATGCGGTGATCATCGGCGACGACGAAGTCAACGCCCAGCAGGTGACGCTGAAACCCTTGCGCGGCACCGCCGAGCAGACCCGCGTCGAGGTGACGCTGGCAATCGAATATCTGAAACAGGCATCAACTGAAAAGGCATAAACGCAATGGCAACCTACGATCTCGACGAACAGGAACGGCTGGACGAACTGAAGGCCTGGTGGAAGCGCTGGGGCAATCTGGTGATGGTCGGGCTCGCCGTGGTGGTTACGGCGGCGGCGGGCTGGCGCTACTGGCAGAACCAGGTGGCGACGCAAAGCCTGGAAGCCGCAACCGTGTACGAACAGCTCACCCGATCGCTGGTGGCCAACGATGCCAAGGCGGCGCGCGACGCGGGCGCGATGCTGATCGACCAGTACCAGGGCACCGCCTACGCGCCGCGTGCGGCGCTGTTGCTGGCCAAGCTGAACGTCGGCGCCAAGGACCTGAAAAGTGCGCAGGCCCAGCTGGAATGGGCAGTGGCCAACAGCAAGGAACCCTCGGTCAAGGATCTGGCGCGCCTGCGGCTGGCCGGGGTGCAGCTCGACCAGAAGCAATACGATGCCGCGCTGAAAACCCTGTCCGCCACGCACAGCGATGCATTTGCCTTCCGCTTCCACGATCTGAAGGGCGACGTGCTGCTGGCGCAGGGCAAGCCGGCCGAGGCGCGCGCCGCCTACCAGGCCGCCTTCGGCAAGGCGGCGGAAGACAACGCCTATCGCAACATCGTCGAACTGAAGCTCGATGCGCTGGGAGGGGCGGCCAAATGAAGAGGCATCTGATGGTCGCCGGTCTGGCGCTGGCTTTGTCGGGGTGCGGCACGGTCGGCGGCTGGTTCGGTTCCGGTCCGGCCAAGGCGAAGCCGGCCGAACTGGTCGAGTTCAAGCCGACCGCCAGCCTTGACCCGGCCTGGAAAGTCGAAACCGGCGATGCCGCCGGCTATTTGTTTCACCCGCAGGCCGAGGGCGACGACGTCTTCGCCGCGGGCGGCAGCCGGGTGGTGCGCATTGCCGTGGCAAACGGTCAGACGGTATGGAACACCGATGCCGGCGTGAAGCTCTCCGCCGGGGCCGGTGCGGGCCAGGGCCTGGTGCTGGCGGGAGGCGGCAAGGGCGATTTGCTGGCGCTGGATCGGGCCAGCGGCGCGGTGCGCTGGAAAGTGGCGCTGTCGAGCGAGGTGACCGGACAGTTGCTGGCCGTCGCCGACATGGTGATCGCCCGCACCGGCGATGGCCGCGTACATGGCCTCGCCGTGGCCGACGGCAGCCGCAAGTGGCTGTACAGCCGCAGCCTGCCGGCACTGAGCCTGCGCGGGTCGGGCGGCATGGTGGTGCGCAACGAAGTGCTGTACGCCGGCTTCCCCGGCGGCAAGCTGGTTGCGCTCAATGCCGCCAATGGCGCGCAGTTGTGGGAGGCCACGGTGGCATTGCCGCGCGGGGCGACCGAACTCGAACGGGTGGCCGATGTGATGGGCAATCCGGTGGCGGACGAACGCCAGGTGTGCGCCGTCGCCTACCAGGGACGCGTGGCCTGCTTCGATCGCCGCAACGGTTCGCTGCTGTGGGCGCGTGACACTTCCAGCAACAGCGGGCTGGCGATGGACGAGCGCAACGTCTACGTCACCGACGACAAGGACGCCGTCACCGCCTTCGACAAGGCCAGCGGCCGGGCCGGCTGGCGGCAGGACAAGCTGGCGCGCCGCCAGGTGACCGCACCGCTGGCGCTGGGCGCCTGGGTGGTGGTGGCGGACAGCGAAGGGGTCGTGCACGTGCTGTCGGCCGATGACGGCAGCTTCGTTGCGCGCGCCAAGGTCGACAGCAGCGTGCGCACGGCGCCGGTCGACATCGGGCCGGGTTTCGCGGTGCAGACGGCCAAGGGCAGTGTGGTCGCTTTCAGGCTCAAGTGAGTGTTTGGGCTACTTAATGATTGATCTGCCAGGTGGACCCCGGCGAAGGGTGTGGGATTTTTCCTCCGCCCGCTGCGGCCGCCTGGTGAATGTTATGGATTCGAATTTTCGCTAATGCTCCCTACCCTGGTTCTGGTCGGCCGGCCCAACGTCGGCAAGTCCACCCTCTTTAACCGTCTCACCGGCACGCGCGACGCGCTGGTGCACGACCTGCCGGGGATGACGCGCGATCGCCATTACGGGCGGGGGCGCCTCGGTGAAAAACCCTATCTGGTGGTCGACACGGGCGGTCTGGAGCCGGTCGTCACCGACGGCATCCTCGCCGAAATGGCGCGGCAGACGCTGCAGGCCATCGACGAGGCCGACGCCATCATTTTCCTGGTCGATGCGCGGGCAGGCCTGACGCCGCAGGACAAGCTGATCGCCGACCGCCTGCGCCGCGCGCGTTGCCCGGTGCTGCTCGCGGTCAACAAGGCCGAAGGCATGAACGCCGCCGTGATCACCGCCGAGTTTCATGAACTGGCACTGGGCCAGCCGCTGGCCATTTCCAGCGCGCATGGCGACGGCGTGTCCGACCTGGTGGCCGAGGCGCTGGCGCCGTTTTCCGAAGAGGAAGAGCAACGCGACGATTTCGGCATCCCCAAAATCGCGCTGGTGGGGCGCCCCAACGTCGGCAAGTCGACACTGGTCAACACCCTGGTGGGCGAGGAGCGCGTGATCGCGTTCGACCAGCCGGGCACCACGCGCGATTCGATTTACGTCGAGTTCGAGCGCGACGGCAAGCCCTACATCCTGATCGACACCGCCGGCCTGCGCCGTCGCGGCAAGGTGTTCGAGACGGTGGAAAAATTCTCCGTCATCAAGACCCTGCAGGCGATCGAGGACGCCAATGTGGTGGTGCTGGTGCTCGACGCGCATGAGAACATTTCCGAGCAGGACGCGCATCTGGCCGGATTCGTGCTGGAAACCGGGCGCGCGCTGGTGGTCGCGGTCAACAAGTGGGACGGGATTTCCGCGGAGCAGCGCGAGGACGTCAAGCGCGACATCGGGCGCAAGCTGGCGTTTCTCGACTTTGCCCGCTTCAACTACATTTCGGCGCTGAAGGGCAAGGGCCTGGAAAACCTGCTGAAGGACATCGAAGCCGCGCACGCCGCCGCCTTCATCAAGCTGTCGACGCCGAAGCTGACAAGGGTGCTGGAGATGGCGGTGGAACAGCACGCGCCGCCCAAGAACGGACTGTTCCGCCCCAAGCCGCGCTACGCCCACCAGGGCGGCAAGAATCCGCCGGTCATCATCCTCCACGGCAATGCGCTGGAAGGCCTGCGCGACGATTACAAGCGCTATCTGGAAAGCAGTTTCCGCAAGGCGTTCAAGCTGCAGGGCACGCCGCTGCGAATCCAGATCAAGGAAGGCGGCGCCAGCAATCCGTTTGCAGGCAAGACACGCGGCCCGCTGAACGAAAGCGAAGCGACGCGGATGCGGCGGAAGAAGCGGGTGCGGCGCAAGGTATACGGCAGCTGAATATCCACCCGCAAGGGGCAGGCCGGGGTTGTTCCCGCGAGGGGAGGCCAGGTCTGTAAAGCTGCTAAAGCAGCAACAGCCATGCCGCTGAAGCCGATAAATCGGCAACAACCACGCTCCACCCGCGAGGGGTAGGCCGTGGTTGTCCCCGCAAGGGGGAGGCCATGTCTGTAAGCTGCTAAAGCAGCAACAGCCATGCACTAAAGCCGATAAATCGGCAACAACCACGCTCAGTCCAGCCAGCGCACCAGATAAAACAGCCTGAAGCCTTCCGACGAACGCGAGGGGCCGCTGGCGATGGCCGCGTAGCGGCCCTTGACCGGGTCGGCGTGCGCCAGCGCCTCGGCTTCGCTGGCGTAAATTTCGACCACGCCTTCCGGGAAGCGCTGGCGCTTCTTGCCGGAAGGCGAATAAATCACCACCGCCGAAGTGCCGACGACATTCGACTCGATATCGCTGAACAGGCTGGTGGATTGCGGCATTCTAGTGGGTTTTTTTCGGGATGCTGCCGATCTTGACGGCGTGGGAAGTGGGCGTTTCGTCGGTGAAGTGCGGGCGCTCTTCCAGGGTGCGGCCGGTGAGCCCGGCGAGTTCGGCTTCGCGGTTGGAAATCACCACCAGGCAATCCTTGATGCCGAGCACGGTGGCTTCGGTCAGGGGGCTGGGGTTGCCGTCGCGCGGCGCGGTGTCGCGGACGATGGAGGGGTGGGGGTTGGGGGGGGGGGGGGGGGGAGGATGGGGTGTAGTGGGGTGTGTT